>NZ_JADYVQ010000019.1:0-150550 GCF_020193895.1 Bradyrhizobium sp. NBAIM14
CGCCCGGCCCGACCCAAAATGCGCGGGTGACGAGGCGGCTTTCTCTCGGGCCGGTTCAACGGACGACGACGTGTCGACTTGCTCAAGCCCAAGATTGTCGGGGACGCGATCCGCCGTCGTCAGATGCGCGGCAGGGTGGAACGGATCCATCTGCTTATCGAGCCGGCCCATCTCCGCTCTCCATGCAGCTATCTATCAACTTCGCCAGTTCCGCCGACGCGGCGGAATGAGGGTACCCGAGGATTCGATCAATCGGAACGGAAAAGGCTCCAATCCGCGCGTGAGCCACTCTAACGGTAGCTTGCAAGAGACACGGCGCCAACCAGATGCCAGGGTCTACCCCGCGGATGCTCCGACCGCGCGGATGTTAGCCGGTGAAATGCAGCACTTTGATCGTGCGACGAACGCCCACTTTCAGTCGGATTAGCCCGGTCGTGCGACCAGCAAGTCATTGATCGTTCTCAACCCAAGGCTGACTCTTAATCAGCGGGTCCCAGGTTCGAGCCCTGGTGCGCCCACCAAGTTCTTCAAGGACTTGCCCTCGCGAACCGTTTGAGACGACCGAACTGAAACGGTTTTTCAAACGGTGATTTTGGCGACCAATCGGCGAGGCCACTCTCGGCATTGTGATCTACTTTACCCGCCGAGGCGGAGGCGAAGCCGACTCGAAGGCCGCCCGACAGAACCGCTTTCAACGTTCTGTCTGGATTAGAGCCGGCCGACATAGCCGGCATCTTCCCACTTCGTTTCTTTGTCGTCGGCGACGCATGGGGGCAGCTGCGCCGCGCTGCGAGTATGTAGAGAGACCGGCGCATCCTGGCCATGGCAACCCCACCTCACAGTAGGATTGTCGCTGCGAGTGGCACCAGTCATGCCGTCAATGCCGCTCGCGCAACGATTCCTGTCCTCTCGTCAGGCTCGGCGCCGTCGAGAAAGACTTTCACCGCGGTGCGAGCGCGCAAATCGATGTCGGAAAGCGTTGGTAGGTCGCCGAGCTGAAGCACGGCCTCCAGATGGACGTTTCCATGGAGCATCCCAAGAAACTGACGGGCGCCGGCTTCGCAATGTGCTAGATCGATTTCTCCGGCCTGCTTCGCTTTTGCCAGAATTTTCGTAAGGACCGCGATGGCCGGCGTAGGTCCGTGTTGCGCGTAGGCCCGTGTCGCATCGGGGTAGCGGTCCGCTTCAAGTATGGCTGTATAACAGACCTCCAGCAACGACGGCGTCATCATCGTTTCGAGGAGATTGCGCCCAATGATGATGAGTAGTTCCCTGAGTGGCAAGGAAAGCTGGTCGGCACTGACGCTCAGCGCGTTGGACGAGTAATGGCTGACGACTTTGGTGAACTGGTCGACGAGAAGTTGCTGCACGTTCTCGCGCCGCGTTGACCTTTCGCGCAGTAGCTGCCGGTAGAGACCGTGCGGTGTCCATGTCCAGCTCGGTCGGCCGAGCAAGAACGCCGAGAGAACCGCGCAGTTCGACCAACCGCGAAGCTGGCTCGCCTTGCCCGGGACCGCTTCGCGGACCCGCAGGATATCGCCCGTCGCACCCCACCGAAGAAATCTGACGGCATCGGCCGGTGGCAGGATCGTCACCATCATGCGCGTCCACCACGGCTCAACGAGCAGCCAACTCCCCGTGCTCGTGGGCCGCATGGCAAAGACATGCTTATGCCTGTGATGGACGAAGCGATGCCACCATTGCCGTCGAAGGCCGGGCACGAAACAGACGATCCAGTCGGCGGGGTCGACTGTCACCAGGGACCCATTATCGTCGATGCTGTTCGCCAGGTCCGCCGGGACGTCGCCGACAACCTTCAGTCTTGAAGGGCTCTCGCTCGGGCCAGACCATCTTGACCGGCCAATATCATTGGCTGCGCTCATCGCTTCATACTCCGCGTGCTCCCGCATCCATGAATGAA
Source organism: Bradyrhizobium sp. NBAIM14 (assembly GCF_020193895.1). NCBI lineage: Bacteria > Pseudomonadati > Pseudomonadota > Alphaproteobacteria > Hyphomicrobiales > Nitrobacteraceae > Bradyrhizobium > Bradyrhizobium sp. NBAIM14. Next base: position 1,922 of record NZ_JADYVQ010000019.1, read on the forward strand.
GCTTTCGATACTGGCTCTGACGCGGTCGGCGGCTGGGGCTTCCAGGCTCATTGCCGGAGTCAGCATCAGCGCCTGGTAGAGCGGTTCTCTCAATAGTCCCAGCAGTTGCTCGGCGTATAGCTGAGCGTCCGATATCGACAGGATCCCCCGCTCATCTGCTGCGGACAGAAACTCCCGTAGCTTGAGTGTGACAATCGCTTGTCCCGCCTCGTGCACCCGCTTCTTCAGCGCAGGATTGCGTGCACCCTCGGTCATCATCATCCGAACGAAGCCGACCAGGGTGGTCGAGTATTCCTTCCAGGCGACGCGTCCGAACGCGATGAGTGTTTCGCGTGCATCATCTACGGTGCCGGGGCGCGCTCTCCTCACCAATGGCTGCGATATGAGGAAGGCTTTGTGTTCGGCGATCGCGACAATGAGATCGTCGACGCTCTCGAATGCCGATAGAATGTCTTCCGTGGAGTATCCGCTTCGATCCAAGATATTGTCGAGGTCAGCGGGCGCGCCGCTCGGATTGGCGAGAGCCTCGCTGACCGCCAGCACGATCTCGGCGCGAGGGTCTGGCCTCGACACGGCATTGGCTTGGCGGGAGGGTTTCGACGCGGGGTATGTCATGTACGGCTCCTCGGTTCGGGCTAACTGCGCCGCGCGCTTCTTCGCGTGCAGGGCAAACGCGATCTTGATGGTGACCAGAACCGGCGCAGCGATGACGAAAAGAAGAGCGATGGCAGCGAACGCGGTGTCGAAAGCGATCACCGTGGATTGACCGGTGAGGGCTCGACCCAACAGACCCATCGCAGTCCGGCCGGCGGCCACGCTGTCCATTCCTCGTGCTGCGAGCATGGCACTCGTCGTTCCCAGCCGCTCGCTGACCGCGGGAAGGCCTGCGGTGACACTCGCGCCAAGCACCGTGGCATTGGTGGTGACATTGTGGTCGATCATGGTCTGGAGCCCGGCTACCCCCATGAGGCCACCGAGCTGGCGCCCGGCGTTGAAAAGACCGATGCCGGACGCTCGATTGTGGTTGTTGAGGTCGCTGAAAGCGATAAGGGTGATCGACAGGAAAAGGAAGCCAAGTCCAAAGCCGCGAAGCAGGATGGCGGCCATCATGTCGTCGGCGCCACTTTCGCTGGTCGAGCCGGACAGCATCCACATCGCGGCCATGATCATCAGGATTCCGAACGGCACCGTGGCGATAGGGGGAGCGCCCCTGACCTGCATGAGAAAGGCAGCAATGAGGAGCGCGCCGACGAAAAGCGCGCCGCTCGGCAATAGGAGCTGGCCGGCCTCACTTGGCGTGAACGCGAGTACGGACACGGCAAACGACGGGATCAGGAACGCGCTGCCGAACAAGGCGGCACCGGCGACGAAACTGACGATGAAGGCGAAGGAAAAATCGCTCGACCGGAACAGGGTGAAATCGAACAGGCCTTGGCTTTTGGCGATCGCCTGTTGGCCGAGAAACGCCAGCAAGGCGGCTGCGCCGATCACGGTCAGCCACGCGATGCGAGGCTCCTCGAACCAGCGCCATCGGCTGCCTTGGTTGAGAACATAGGTGAAGCAGAAGAATGTGACTGAGATCAGCAAGAAGCCGACCCAGTCGAACGGAAGGCGCGCAGCCGCAACGGGCCTGGGGCCGTCTGCGATCAGCAGAAGTCCGATAGCGGCGAGGGCTACCGGAACAACGCCGAAGAAGATCCATGCCCACGACTGGCTCTCGATCAACCATCCCTGGAGCGCCGGAGCGATGGTCGCAGGAGCGACCACGGACCCCATCGCAAACAGAGCCTGAAGGATCGGCTGGCAGGATCGCGGATAGGCGAGAAAAATGATCGACTGTCCCGCGACAAGCAAGGTGCCGCCGGAGAAGCCCTGTATGATGCGGAGTGCGACCAGCAGATCTAACCGATACGTGATGGCGGCGATGCCGCAGGTAGTGCCCATGACCAGCGTCGAACCGATGATCAGGCGGCGCGGAGTGGTGCGTGTCATGAGCCAGGAGGCGGCCATGAACCCGACTAGCTTCGTTGCGGTGTATCCGATGTCCAGCCAGGCGAACTCGTCGGGAGTCGCATGGGTGTCGCCAATGATGTCGTTGCGCCCGAGCGACAGGACGGTGCTTGCGATTGCCTCCGTCAGAGTGGCGAGCACGATGCCCGCGACAAGAATGCTTCCCGCCGCGCGCCTGTCGTAGCCTGGCGTGGCGTCGGCGATCGCGGTCATGTGCCGCTTCCTCGATCTATTTCGACACGCGCCGACAGGCCAGGCACGACGCGGCCGGGCAATGGATTTCTGTCGAAGCGGATTTTCACAGGCACGCGTTGAACGACACGAATGAAGTTCCCCGTCGCATTGTCAGTGGGGAGCAGGGTGAACGCAGAACCGCTGCCGGGCGCAAAGCTGTCCACCACACCTTCAATCGTCTGGTTCGGATAGCCGTCCACCTTGATGCGGGCGCGCTGACCGGGCCGGATATGTTCGATCTGGCTTTCCTTGAAGTTCGCCACCACCCACACGTCCTTGACCGGAACGATGTCGAGCAAGGAGGTGCCCGGCGCGACAAGCCGGCCGACGCGAACCTGGCGGTTGCCGACGACGCCGTCGACCGGCGCATGCACCACGGTGTGGTCCAGATCGATCTGGGCGAGGTCGCGTGCGGCGTGCGCTTGCGCCACTGCAGCAAGTGCAGCTTCGCGCTGGCTGGCAAGGACGGCGATGCGTGCCCGCTGGGCCTCCACCGTTGCCGCCGCCGCCGATACGCCCGCCTCGGTTCTCGATAACGCCGCATCGCTTTCATCGACCTGCGCCTGGCTGACCGCGTTGGTGCGGATCAGTTCGCGGCGGCGATCGGAGGACTTCCGCGCCAGATTCATCTCGGCCACGCTCGCAAGTCTTTGAGCTTCGGCCTGCCGTATCAGGGCATGCTGGAGTTGGATCTCCGCATCGACATTGGTGAGGCGGGCTTGGGCGGCTTCGACATTGGCCTCGGCTTGCGCCAGGCGTGCGCGGTAGTCGCGATCGTCGATCCGGAACAGGACGTCGCCTGCACGAACGGTCTGGTTATCCTGAACCTCCACGGCCGTGACGTAGCCTGCAGCCTTCGGCGCGAGCGAGGTCATTTCGCCGCGAATATAGGCGTTATCGGTGAATGTCTCGTTCGAATGGGCATACGCCCAGCCACCAGCCACAAGCACGACAGCGCCGAGGCACAGCACCAAGCCGACCGCCTTCTTGTTAGCATGCACCACAATACCCTCCTGCAACGGTTGTTGTCGCTGACAGCTCTGCCCATTCACTCGCGTTCCGGCCGCCATCGGCGGAGATCGCGGTTTCACCGCAATTCGTCGCCAAACCTAGTTGCGCACCGTTATGGCCTTCTTGTATGTCGCGGGGTCATCGAGGATCTTGACCAAATACTCGGCCACGTCCGCGCGGGTGGCTGTTGAGGTGATATTCCAGCGCAGATCGGTCCCGGCTTTCAGGTTTCCGCGAGCACGCTTGAATGTCAGCGTCGCCGGTCGAACGATCGTCCAATCGCAGTCACTCTCCCGGACAGCTGCCTCCTGCGCCTCCTTGTCTGCCATCACCTCCTTGAGTGCGAGCTTGACCATGAAGCCTGCGCCAAAACTCCCGGTGTGGTAGCTCTCACCGACACTCACCGAGCTCTCAACGATGAGTCGACTCTGGCCTGGAGGCATGGCGGCCAGAATGTTCTTGGTTCCCACCGAGCAAACCGGGACACCGGGCTGGCGTCGACCCAGATCCTCCTTCGCCTGAGGTACCATCCCCAACGTGCAGATCACCGCATCCGCACCTTGGACCGCAGAGGCCACCGAGGCTGCATCCATTGCATCGCCCCTGACGATCCTGAGATTCGGATGCGTCAAGGGCATGCGCTTTGGGTCACGGACAAAGGCAGTGACGACGTGACCCGCGGACAAGGCGGACTCAACGACGAGCCGTCCTGTCGACCCCGTTGAGCCAAAGACAACGACGTTCATCACACTCTCCCATCGCGCGGCTTCGAGGCGCGATCGCCGTGCGGAGGGTCCGTGAAGCCAGCAGCATCTTTGCGCGGACACTCAGGTTGCGCCGGGGTCATCAACGGGAGCGGGCACTCACCGTGGCGGGTGGCTTCCTTGATATGCATGTGCACGCAGAAGGCGCAGCCGTTGACCTGCGAGGCGCGCACGGTCTCGTGTTTCATCGAGGTAGAGCTCCAAAAGGATTTTGGGTGAGCGGGCCGCGCTCCGGCGCTGGTAGCGCGGCCCGTATCGAATGAAGCGCTTACGAGGCGTCTCTCGATCGAACTGTACGATCAGTAGTCCCAGAAGACCGGCACCCAGCGAAAGGCGTCGCCGTCGACTGCCACATGTCCGACGGACGGGAACGGCAGGTGAGTGGCCACCAGCAGTCCACCGGTCTCAGCCAGTTCCCGCAACAGATTGATACGAACGCGGGCCGACTCCTCGGGATCGTGTTCGAAGCCGTTGTACCAGTCGGGGTGCTCGAACCCGACCGCGAACACGAGGTCGCCGGCGAACGTCAGCCGGTCGCCGCCGGACGCCACGCGGACCACGCTGTGCCCGGGGGTGTGGCCGCCGGTGCGAGTGACGATCACTCCCGGTGCCACCTCGTACTCCTCCTCGAACGGCCGTAGCTGGCTGCGGTACTCTTTCACGAAGCGCTTGGCGGTCGATCGAAGCGCGTCCGGGAAACCCGGCGGCATGGCGACGTGGGAGAAATCGGGCGCCTCCCAGAACTTGATCTCGGCGGCCGCCACGTGGATCCGCAGGTCCGGACGTAGCCGTTCCTTGACCCCTTCGACGAGCAGCCCACCGATGTGGTCCATGTGCATGTGGGTCAGCACCACGTCGGTCACGGACGCAAGATCGATGCCGGCGGCCTCCAGTCGCTTGATCAATTGCCCGGCGCGCGGCAAGTGCAAGTCCGGGTCGAGCCCAAGCCCAGCATCGACGAGTATGGTCCGGTCGCCGCTGCGCACCACGACCACATTCAGCGCCCAATCGTAAGCGTCGGGCGGCAGGAACATGTCTTTCAGCCAGGTCGCCCGGACGGCCGGGTCGATGTTGTGTGCCAGCATCGCGGTTGGGAGCGGTAGCACGCCGTCGCTGACCACCAGCACGTCAATGTCGCCGACCTGAACCGCGTAGCGCGACGGAACCAGTTCGTTGGGCCCCGGTCCGCCGGAGTGTGAGGTGTTGGCTAAGCTCGTGTCGACGTCCATGCTCGATCTCCTGTTTCATGTTCAAGGTACTGGCTGATCTCGGTTGAGTTGGCCGCGCAGCCAGCGAGAGGCGCGGCCCATTTCGCGTGAAGCCTAGAAGAAGCCACTCACGTCAGTCACACGCTCCGGATCGGCAGAGGCCAGCGCGGCGGCACGCTCGGGCTGTGGCGGATAGATCCAGACGGTGTTGATCTCCTGCTTGGTCTTCTTGGCGACCTCGCCGACCATCGCCACTTTGCGTTCCCAGCCAACGGTGAACAGGGCACCGGCTTCGCCGAGGTCGAGGCAGGTGACATAGCCCTTCTGGTGATAGGGCTTGGTCGGAACGCCCAGCAGTTCGGCGGCGGCGTTGTTGCCGGCAAAAGCGCCCATTCGCGTGGCGTGCTGACACGACATCAGCGCGTAATTGCCGATATCGTCGCTTGCGGCCCTGGCGGCATCACCGGTAGCGAAGACACCTGGCACTGATGGCACGCGCAAATCCCGGTCGACCAGTAGGCGGCCGAAATTGTCGCGCTCGGCCGGGATCTGCTGGGTCAACGGTGCCGCGCGAATACCTGCCGCCCAGATCACGGTCGCGGCCTCGATGTGTTCGCCGTCGGAAAGCGTGACGCCGGATTCGTCCAGCGATGTAATGCCGGCGCCAAGCCGGGTCTCCACGCCGAGCTTGCGCAGGGCCTCTTCGATGACAGGACGGGGGCCTTCGCCCATATCAGGCGCGATCGCCTTGTTGCGGTCGACGATGATGACGCGCGTCTTGGCGTCCTTGCCGAGGATTCCGCGCAGTCGCGAGGGCATCTCGGTGGCCGCCTCGATGCCGGTGAAACCGCCGCCGGCAACGACAACCGTGTCACGCCCGTTCGCCGCCGGCCGTTTCGCCAGGCCGTGCAAATGCTTGTCGAGGGCGACTGCATCATCGAGCGAGTCGACGCTAAATCCGTGCTCGCTGAGGCCCGGAATGTTCGGACGGAATAGCCGGCTGCCGGTCGCCACCACCAGCCGGTCGTAGGAAAGGGTCTTCTTCGCACCCTTGGTGGCGACGATGCCCACCGTGCGGGATTTGGCGTCGATGGTTTCGGCGCTGCCTTGCACGTAAGTAACATCGACGGCCTTGAGCACATCCAGCAGCGGCGCCGTCAGGGTCTCGGGCTTCGGTTCGTACAGCCGCGGCCGGACCACCAGCGTTGGCTCTGGCGCGACCAGCGCGATCTCGAGCTCCTCGGGCGAAACGCCCTGGATATCGCGAAGGCGGGCTGCGGAAAGTGCGGCGTACATGCCAGCGAAGCCGGCTCCTATGATAACAAGTCGCATGTGATCTACTCCTTGGTTTGATTTTCTCGGTAGTGCCCGCCGCTTCTCTTTGGCGGCAAGCATCCTCCGATCGACGTCGACGCGAACAGGCGGACCGAAGACCGGCGGGCCCTATGGTAGGCAGTTCGGTGCCGAAGACATCGGCGTGGGATTTTCACAAGCCGCGCGGCAGCCTCCGAAAGGGGATGCCCAGCCACGGTTAAGGGTCACGGGCAAAGCTGGGCTCGGGCCCCAGTTCTGGTAGGGGAGCTGGGCGCCTACTTTGGACATGATGGAAATCACGGGACTGGTCCGTTGCACGGCCTGCGCTGGAATTTCCACCTCCTCCCCCGCTGCTGAAGTGAAGCGAACTCCCAATGAAAGTCCGTACACGAGTGCGGTCACGAAGCCTTTTCGGCGTGAAGTGATTGCAAGCCGGTCGACCAAGTTCTTCCTGAGCATGTTGTCTCCGTCTGCTGGGGCGTGGGGCACCCTCATGATCTAGCGGACCGAAGATGCGACTGCGCCAGAGCGATTGCTGTACCTGCAGAGCGATTGCTGCTAACGCACGCGGCGTTGCGCTAGGGCTTTCGCCCAGCCAATCGCTGAACGCCACGGCGGGGCGTACGAGGACCGCGTAGCCGAGCTCCGCCGCCAGCGACAAAAAACCATGCGTCGGCGACTTGCAGCATGTTCATGGTGATCGAGCGGTACTGTGGCGCAGCCGAACGGACGGCGAGATCCCGGTGCTTTCCTTGAAGGCTCGGCAGAAGTGGAAGCTCGACAGGCCCGCCTCGCGAGTGAGACATCGGTATCGATGTCCGCGCAAGTGTTCGCCGGTGCGGCGGCATTGCCATCGGCGACAACGCGTCAATGACCGGCTGGATCGCGGTCCAAGAGATCGCAGGGGATGATGCCGTGCCGGACAACGCGCTCGACTGTTGTCTGCGGATTACAGCATCATGTTTCAAGAACCCGGGAATACCCATCGCGAGGTTGAGCCCGGTCGATGAGTGTCATCGTGCGAGAACGCGCCGCTCCAAACACCGCCGATATCCCACTCACCGCTAGAACCGCAGTGATGCCGTGGGGGAGAGCCATGGACGTGGTCGGCCATAAGTGCGACTGCGTCGTGGACATTTCCCGCTGTGGGGAAAAGCTTGTTACGGTAGAACGAATGCCGTCAACGCTTGTGACGTCTCCAGTCGCTTGGCGTTTCGCCGGTCAGTTTCTTGAATGCCGCGGCGAAGGCGGTCTGGGAGGAGTAGCCGAGGGCCGCCGCGATCGAAACGACGGATTCATCGCTATCGCGCAGCATGCTCATGGCCTGCTCGAGCCGGTACTGGCGCAGCCAGGCATGAGGCGAAAGCCCGGTGCTTTCCTTGAAGGCACGGCAGAAATGAAAGCGCGATAGACCGGCATCCGAAGCCAGCGCCGCGAGCGAGACGTCCGAATCGCTGTCCGAGCGCAAGCGGTCGGTGGCACGGAGCAGGACCTTCGGCGAAAGCCCGCCCATTGTTGGCTGGATCGTCGTTGGCGAGCCGGTGTGCGCAGCCAGAAGACGCGTGGCCAGGAGGTCTATTAATTGGTGCCTGAACAGCGTATCCAGCGCCTCATTGCTCTCCAGGACATCCGTCGCGCTCAAGATCAATCGGGACGTAATGGGGTCGTGATGCGCCGTTCGCTCCACGAGGTCGATCGGTGTGGCGGTGTTGGCTTCGTCAGCGACGCGCTTGAGCACTGCGTGAGGAAGATAGAGCTGGACGACATCAACAGGTTTCGGAATATCCCATCGTGAGCTTGATCCTTCCGGTATGATTATCAATACACCAGGCCGAAACGTTCCGATCGCAACCGATCTGCCTGTCCGACGCTCCATGCGCTGCATCGAGCCGTTGTAAGCCATGATGACGTGATGGCTCATAGGCTCGACGACGTCGTGCAATGGCTCATGTTTCCAGTGAGCGATCGCGCTCCCAGAGGGGTCCAAAGCCATGCTGAGTGGTTTGGTGTGAAGCACGCGTGCCATCTCAACATCGGCAGGACGGCGGTCGGCAACCTGCAAATAACGCTGCTGCGCGCCGGAAGCGTCTGACTGGTTTTGTTGGTGCGAATGATCGCGCAAGATTGGCTGGCTCATGAACCTGTCCTAGCTTCGAGGAGCATCGTTGAGCGTTCGGCGCGCGTTCTAAGCGGGTACAGGCCCAGCGTCTTTCTCAAAACTCCCGTGCTTTGCCTGATCCTGCTGTAAGCTGATGCTAGGCGCCCGCGCCGCGATTAGAGTCGCAATCAGCGCGGCGGACGGTGGCGGTTAACTGCTGTCGAAATAGGCAATCGACGCCGGGAGCCGTCGTAAGCGGCAGCGAATGGACAAAATCGCTGACGTTCTCGAGCAGACATCGAGCTTTGTGTCACGAAACTGCCACGACGAAACTGGACGACCGTGCGCTAGCGTCAGATAATGGTTCACGAAATCACGTGCGGGCGCTTGTCAGTCCAACTTCGCTGAGAGAGTTATCCTATGACCCAGGCGAGCGCCTTCGGCCGGAAGCTCGGGCGGTTTTTGCACCTGAAGGATGCGCCGCCCTCGCTGATAACGAGTTCGCTGCGCGGGGTGGAGCTCGCGGTCACCGAAACCCGGGATGACAATCCAGTGCCGGGTCTTTCCGGTTCCTTTACCGCGGAGGATGCTTTCGTCGTCAGCCTCAAACTTCACGATTATCCCGACTGCGAACTCTGGGAAAATGGCAAGTGCGTGATGAAAGCGGATGTTCCCGCGGGAGCGACCTATCTGTACGACCTCAAGCGCGATCCGCGCTACGTGATCGACAAGCCGTTCCACTCCCTGTTTTTCTATTTGCCGCGCTCGGCGCTCGACGCTCTCACTGAGCAGCCCCGCATGCCGCGCGTCGGTCAGCTTGCCTGTGAACTCGGCGTAGGCCATGACGACACGGTCGTCCGTCATATCGGCGCGTCATTGCAACAAGCGCTGCGTCGACCAGACGAGACGAACCAGCTTTTCATCGATCACATGATGCTCGCGCTCACCGCACACGTCGCCCAGGCCTACGGCGGGCTACGTCCTTCTGAACCGAATCGCGGCGGCCTTGCGCCGTGGCAGGTCAAGCGCGTCTGCGAAAGGCTGGAGTCCGATCTCGGCGGAAAGCTTTCGTTGCAGGAAATCGCGGCCGAGTTCGATCTTTCGATCAGCCACTTTTCGCGCGCGTTTCGCATCTCCACCGGCCTGCCGCCGCACCAGTGGCTGCTGCGCCAGCGTGTGAAGGCGGCCAAGCAACTGATGACGGTTCGCGACCTGTCGCTGTCGGAAATTGCAATATCGGCCGGGTTCGCCAATCAAAGCCACTTCACGAGGGTGTTTTCGTCTGTGGTCGGCGTCAGCCCGGGAACGTGGCGCCGCGAGGCGCAGGGTGCACCGGAAAGCAAGAAGTGATCGGAGCCCCGGCAGAAGCCTTTTCGCTCAGCGACGCGTTGCCTGCGAGATTGCGTAAGCGGCGCGACGCACCGCAAACATCTCGTCCAACGGATGACCGATTCCATCGGCCAGAGTTGCCGGATTGAACATGGGTTCGTCGCAGGCATCATTTTCTTCGACACCAGTGATCACGATCGTTCCCAGCCGTACCGCTTCGCGTCCGTCCTCATCGGGCCATCGGACGGTCACGTCCATGACCGGGTCGCCCGGACGGTCCAGCAGCGCCATCACACTGAACCTCATATCGCGAGCCGCGATCCGGGATTCGAGGTCGTGCAGCAGCTCGGTGGGTTTTGCATTGGCTGCGGCCCTGCGCCTCGCCGCCTGTTCGCCGACTGGCGTGACCTTGAACTTGATGAACCTTGTCTCGCCTCTTGAATTGGTCGCGGGAAACGCGTGCACGCCCCAATAGGTTGTTGAGGCAAAGCTTGCGGCAGGCGGATGCGCGACGATGTAGCTCGCCTGATGCAGCGTCTCGGGATTGGCAACTGAAAATGTCTCGACCATTCCCAGATCCGGCTCGCCGTCGGGTCCTGGAGTACGTGCTCGAAGGAAAGCCAGCATCTGGTCGGGGGTCCTCGCGAAATGAACCGGGGCACTCTGGGTTAAAATATCCGAGCGCTCGCCATCGCTGCCAAGCCGGAAGCTGAATCCGCGCAATAACAGGTAGTTGGTGTCTGGGCCTTCCGCCACCGAGAAGCGCGCCAGGAGGCGCGAAGGCTTGGTGAAGCTACAGGATTTCGTGATCTCCTTGGCCTGGTCCGATGGGGTATAGGTGCCGCGAACGCAGCGGCCATTGGCAAAGCTCGCACGTGACTTTGGCGGAAGGCCGGCAACCGTCTTCATGGCGGCGACTATGGATGCGGAGCCGGCAAGGCCGCGGGGGAACTTGGGCAGGACGGGACCTCGTGATCTAGAGTTGGTAAAGTTCTTGGGCAGGACAACTTGGGCGTCTTTCCCGAATCCTTCCCGCCTTGTCCGTTTCTGCGACAAAGCTTGCCGACGGCAGCATCCCCGATGCGTACCGTTCGCAGGCCCTCAGTTCGCTTCTGGTCCGGCGAACTTTGGCCAAGGCTGATGCTTGGCCCGCCATTTCGGGCCAGGACCACGCATGTAGTGCAGCTCGGGCCGGTAGCTATCGCGTAGGTCCAAAAACAGGTTCTGAAGAATGCTGGCGATGTCGGACACGGTCACAGCCGTCTTCGAACAAAAAACAGACTTTGCGGACCAGCGCGCAGAAGCCGGTGCGATCACACGAGGACTGACAATGTTTTTCCAGATCATCGTTCTTCTCCGTCCGCTTGGATGTCGGCCGATGATTTAGCGGATCGGGTCTGCTGCTGCGCCAGAGCGATTGCCGTACCTACAGAGCGATTGCTGCTAATGCATGCGCCCGGCCAATCGGTCGGGCCTCCGCAGGTTCCGCGAGACCTTCAGGCACACCGTGACCTCGGCCAAGCGGCTCCCGATGAATCTGCTCGATGCCTTGCGAGCGCTCGAACATTTCAAGCGTGCTGCGGGATCATCTCGGGGAGTTCGTACCCGCCTATCTCAAGCTGAAGCATGAGGAGTGGAACGATGACGCACGCCATCTGACCCAATGGGAGCGAGACAACACTCTGGACTGTTGAGTCGCAACAGGTGTTCAGCACTGGCGCGATGGGAAGCCGGCACGCGCCGTATCACACATAGACGATCCGGAGGACCAGGTACCAAACCATTTGCTCGTCAACGAACCATCATTGTCGGTCCAGGGGATCGGTGGCAATTGCGGCAGGTAGGATGCATATGGCATCACTTTCGCAAGCGTCACCCTGCCCGGGTACCGTGCGAGAAAAGCCTTGTTCATTCCGCCGTCGAATCCGCTGTAGATCGGGGCAACTGGCACGTTGTCTTCAAGCAATTGCGCGTACGCGCGCTCGTCGGCGCGCCGTTTTTCCAGCGCCCTTCGCGCGATTTCCGGATTGACGACAAAGGGAGGGCATTTCTCGATCGGATTGAACACGAGAGGGTGCGGCGAACTCGGGGAAGGTTGCGCATCGAACACATAGCGGCGGTTACACACATCCACTTTGGGTTCGAGTTGTGTCGTCTCGAAATGATCGTTGCCGACCTTGAGCATTTCCCAGAAGGGCAGGTTGGGATTGTTTCGATGGCGCGCCAGATTCACCGGTGTCAGGCGGAACGGATAGGCCTGGACCTGGAACGATGTTCGGCCGCCGCGGAATGAGTCACGCGCCAGCGAATAAATCTCGCTGATCTGCTCGTCCGTCATGGCATAGCAACCGCTCGACCAGCAGTCGCCGTGGATCATGAGGAAGCTGCCGTTTCGCTTGTTTGCCCTGTCGAAGCTGTTCGGATAGCCGAGGTTGATCGAGAGATAGAAATTGGAGTTGGGGTTCATCAACTCAGGCGTAACTGTATAAAACCCTTCCGGAGCCTGTCGGTCGCCCTCGTACAATTTCGGCCCGAGATCGCCCGACCACCGGCAGATCGGATAGGTCTTCAGCAATTGGAAACGGCCGGCCGTGTCCTGCTTCCAGACTTCGAGCTCTGCCTCGTCCTTGAAAAGACGCACAAGGATAGGGGAGTATTTCGGCATCTTCTTCTGTTCGAGCAGCGCGAGCAGCTCGGCCGGCAATTCCTGCGTCGCCTTGGCGGGCAACGGCTTGCTGCTTTCGCCAAAGCATGTGGCAGGTGCTAAGGCAGCGGCAAAAGCCGCCGCCAGCACAATTGCGTGTCGGACCATGGCGCGTATCACTGCTGTACCTCCGGCCCGCCGCGCGCCGCTATTTCTCAAATCCGACGAACATCGTAGCCTCCTCGACCGACTTCCGCTCCGACACCATCGCATTCGCCGGAAAAGTCTATTCATTCTACCCCCGATGTCGCCGAACCACCGGACGCTGTTTCAGCAGTTCGACGCCGCGCCGGCAAGCACGCGAAGGCGCAACACAAGTCGTTCGATTGCAATACTATGGATCAATCAAACGACATCGTCTACGGAGTGAACGACCTCGAGGCAAGGTGCTCTCCGCAAGCCTCGCCGGTTCGGCAGGCTCGGCTGAACTCGACGAGAGGTGATCGCGCTGGTGCACCGTGCCTCGCCGGTACCTCCGGCAGGCGCCAGGCGATCCATCACGGCGCCTGTACGCTTCAGCACGCGATGACACATCATGGTTCTGCTGCAAGATGGTCCCCGCTACGGGCGAACGCACACGCTGGCGCGACCACCTTTACTACAAAATGGCTGTCTCGGCGCGGCTTTCATCTCGACGAATCGGCGTCGTCGCTAGCGACTAGCGCAGCACGACTTCTTGATCTGTCCAGCGAAGATAATGCCGCGGTGCAGCGCCTAGCTCGCGCTTAAACATGGCGGCGAATGCGCTCGGGCTGTCATAGCCCACGTCCAGCGCTACGCATGTGACGGGTTCGCCTGCGCCCAGGCGTGCCAAAGCTTCCAAGAGCCGCACGCGTTGTCGCCACACTGAAAAGCTCTGACCGGTCTCGCGGCGGAACAGCCTCGTCAGCGTTCGCCGGCTGAGGCTGCATTTGTCTGCCCAGTCGTCGAGCGTGAGGTCCGAGGAGGGGTCGCCAAGCACTGCCTTACAGATCGCCGCAAGGCGGGGGTCCGGTGGCACCTGCACGTGAAGCGTCACCTCCGGCATGAGTGAGATCTCGGCGAGCAGGAGTTCGAGAAGCTTGCCGTCGCGTCCGTCCTGGTCGTAGGTCTGCGGCATCCGCACCGCCTCGTCCATCAGGGCTTCGACGAGCGAGGATGCACGAATCAGGCGGCACGTCTCCGACGTTCCTCGTCGGCGATCAGGCGTGACATAGATCGTCTGGGCCTCGACTTCACCCCAGGCGCGCGACTGATGTACAACGCCAGCCGGAATCCATAAACCATGGCCGGGTGGAACCACGAAATGACCGCGCTCGGTCATCATCGCCGTGACGCCGGTGATCTGCAGGATGAACTGGTCGCGCCGATGCGCGTGCCGCGTGCTGGTGCTCTCGTTCGGATAAGTTGCGGTCATCGCGGCGACCGGCCGCGCGATCGTCTGAAGTTGTCCGGCATAGTTGGCGGCCGCTGCGGGGCCCTCCTGTTTGCTGCAGGTGCGCAATTCGCCAGTCACATCTCGCCGCGCTACGACTTTCACGTGTCGTGAACTCCCGATCCAAGTCCTTTTCTGCAAGGCTCTTATGCATCTTCCGGGCCAGATATGGCCCGATCGCGATGGTTCTTGTCCCCGATCAGGTAGCGCGGGACAGGGCGTTTGGCAACAATGCTCGCGCCGGCCAGATTCGTCAAAGCCGAATACGGCGTCTGGCAACGTCCTTCTCACGCCGATATGCGACACGGAGAGCTCGATGAACAGACGCGAATTCACCCAGGCCATGCTGGCCGCCGGCGCCGCTATCCCCTTCGGCATCACGCGAGCGGCCGGCCAGACCCGCGGTGGAACACTCAACACCATCATCCAGCCCGAGCCGCCGCTGCTGGTCACCGCCTTCAACCAGCAGCAGCCGACGCTGACGCTCGGCGGCAAGATCTACGAGAGTCTTCTCAAATATGGCGCTGACCTCAAGCCGATGCCGGGCATGGCGCAGTCCTGGGAGATTTCGCCGGACGGGCTGACCTATACGTTCAAGCTGTTTCCCAACATCACCTTCCACGACGGCAAGCCGATGACGTCCGAGGACGTCGTGTTCAGCTGCATGAAGGTGTTGACCGAGACGCATCCGCGCGCGCGGCAGAATTTTGCGCGCGTCGCTTCGGCCGAGGCGCCTGATCCGCTCACCGTCGTGTTCAAGCTGAAGCAGCCCTTTGCGCCGTTCCTCGGCTGCTTTGACTGCACCTCGGCGCCGATCGTGCCAAAGCACATCTATGAAGGCACCGACTACCGCAAGAACCCGCTGAACGACAAGGCAATCGGCACCGGCCCATTCAAGCTGAAGGAATGGGTGCGCGGCTCGCATGTCCATCTGGTGCGCCATGAAGGATACTATCTGAAGGACCAGCCGTACCTGGATGAGATCATCTACCGCATCATCCCGGACTCGGCATCGCGCGCGCTGGCGCTGGAGAACGGCACGGTGCAACTCGCGCAATGGACCGACGTCGAGTTCTTCGACGTGCAGCGCTTCAAGGCGCAGAAGAACCTCGAAGTCACCACCAAGGGCTATGAGTATTTCGCGCCGCACCAGTGGCTCGAGATGAACAACCGTATCGCGCCGATGAACGACAAGCGCTTCCGGCAGGCGGTGATGCACCTGATCGACCGCGACGCGCTCGCCAAGCGGGTCTATTTCGGCAGCGCCAAGGTCGCGACCGGCCCGATCTCGTCCAAGACGAAATTCTACGACGGCAAGGTCAAGCGCTACGACTATTCGATCGACAAGGCCAAGGCGCTGCTCGACGAGATGGGGCTGAAGCCCGACACCAACGGCAAGCGCGCTGAGATCAAATACATCGTGCCGCCTTACGGCGAATCCTATCAGCGCGCCGGCGAGTTCTTCCGCCAGAGCTTTGCCCGCGTCGGCATCGATCTCGTCCTCGTCGGCACCGACATGGCCGGCTGGGCCGAGAAGGTCGGCAACTGGGACTATGAGATGACCCAAAACCTGCTCTACCAGCTCGGCGACCCCGCGCTCGGCGTCTCCCGCACTTACGTGTCGTCGAACATCAAGAAAGGCATCCTGTTCTCGAACACCGAAGGCTATTCCAACCCTGAGGTCGACAGGCTGTTCGACGAGGCCGCCGTCACGCTCGACGAGGCCAAGCGACTGGAGCTTTATTCCAAGGTGCAGCAGATCCTGGTCGAGGACGTGCCGGTCGCCTGGACGCTGGAGCTCGAATATCCGATCATCTACGACAAGGCGTTCAAGAACATCGTGTCGACCGGCATCGGCTCGCACGAAACCTTCGGGTCGGTCTACAAATCGTGATCCGTCTCGGCAGCGCGGCGACGATCGGGCTGATGGCACTGAGCCGGATTGCCCAGCTCGTCGCCGTCATCCTCGTCATCGCCACTTTCAACTTCGTGCTGGTGCGGGCCGCCCCTGGCGATCCCGCCCAGGTCATGGCCGGCCAATCCGGCGCGTCCGATCCGAAGCTGCTGGAAGATCTGCGCAAGGAATATGGGCTCGACAAGCCCTACGCCGTGCAGCTCGCAAGCTATCTCGGCCGCGTCGTCAGGCTCGACCTCGGCTATTCCTACCGCCAGCGCCGCGCGGTGGTCGATCTCATCCTGGAACGGCTGCCGGCGACGCTGCTGTTGACGGTGACGGCCTTCTGCCTCGCGCTGCTGATCGGCACGACCCTTGGCGCGCTCGCGGGGCTGGCGGCGGGCAGCGTGCTCGATACGGTCTTCACCGTGCTGTCGCTGGTGCTTTATGCGACGCCGGTGTTCTGGCTGGGGCTGATGCTGGTGCTGGTCTTCTCCGTGACACTCGGCTGGCTGCCGCCGTTCGGTTACGAGACCATCAACGTCAAGCTCTCGCCGCTGGAGCATGCGCTCGACATCGCCAAGCACATGATCATGCCGGTGACCTCGCTGGCGGCGATCTATCTCGCGATCTATGCCCGGCTGATGCGGTCCTCGATCATCGAGGTCGCCCAGCAGGACTTCATCAAGACCGCGCGCGCCAAGGGCCTGTCCGGGCCCAGCATTGTGGTCGGCCACATGCTGCGCAACGCGCTGGTGCCCGTCGTCACCGTGGCCGGCATGCAGGCCGGCGCGCTGGTCGGTGGCGCCGTGGTCATCGAGACGGTGTTCGCCTGGCCGGGCCTCGGCCGGCTGACCTTCGATGCGCTGCTCCAGCGTGATTATCCCGTGCTGCTCGGCATTTTTCTCATTCTGTCGATTGTGGTCATCGTGCTCAATCTGCTGACCGACCTGATCTACAGGCTGATCGATCCCCGCATGACGACAGGAGCTGCGTGATGGATGCGGTTCGCGCCTTCCTGCGTCATCCTAGCGGCATGGTCGGCCTCGTCGTGCTGCTTGTCGTGGTCGTCATCGCGCTCATCGCGCCCACCGTCTTTCCGGTCTCGCCCTGGGAAATGGTCAGCGCGCCGTTCACGCCGCCCGGCGAGGACGGCCTGCTGCTCGGCGGCGACACGCTCGGCCGCGACGTTGCGGCCGGCGTTGCCTATGGTGCCCGCGTGTCGCTCGTCATCGGCATCGCCTCGGCCATGGCGGCTATGGTGATCGGCGTCACGATCGGCGCAATTTCCGGCTATTTCGGCGGCAAGGTCGATCTCGTGCTGATGCGGGTGACCGAGCTGTTTCAGACCATCCCCGCTTTCGTGCTTGCGATCCTCTTGGTCGCGACCTTCAACCCGTCGCTGCTGACGATCATCCTGACCATCGGCGCCGTGAGCTGGCCGCCGCTGGCGCGCCTCACCCGCGCCGAGTTCCTGCGCCTGCGCAATCGTGAGTTCGTCGAAGCCGCGCTGTGCCAGGGCGAGGGCTCCTTGCAGATCGTGCTCGGCCATATCCTGCCCAATGCGATTTCGCCGATCCTGGTCGTGACCTCTCTGACGGTCGCCACCGCCATCCTGCTCGAAAGCGCGTTGTCCTTCATGGGCCTCGGCGACCCCAATCTGATGTCCTGGGGTTTCATGATCGGAGCCGGCCGCACCGTCATCCGTAATGCCTGGTGGATGAGCGTGTTTCCGGGGCTCGCGATCCTCATCACCGTGCTTGCCATCAACCTGTTCGGCGAAGGTCTCTCCGATGTGCTCAATCCGCGTGTATCGAGGCGTCGGTCATGAGCGAGGCCGTGCAAGCCAAGGCACCCGTTCTGTCCGTCGAGGGGCTCTCGATCGCGCTGCCCGAAGGCGGCGATCGCCCGTTCGCGGTCGAGAACGTCTCCTTCCAGGTCAAGCCCAACGAGGTCGTCTGTCTCGTCGGCGAGTCCGGCTCGGGCAAGTCGATGATCGCCCATGCGGTGCTGTCGCTGTTGCCGAAGAGCGTCAATATTGCCGCGGGCGCCGTGACTGTCGCAGGACAAGATCCGGCAAAGCTCGACCGGCAGGCGCTGCGCCGCCTGCGCGGCGGCGAAGCCGCGATGATCTTTCAGGAGCCGTTGTCCTCGCTGAATCCGCTCAAGCGGGTTGGCAGGCAGATCGAGGAGATGATCCTCACCCACCAGAAGCCGATGCCGTCGGCAATTGAGGTGCACGAACGCGTGCAGCAGCTCCTGACGCAGGTCGGGCTGCCAAATCCAAAGCTGCTTGAGAAGAGCTATCCGTTCGAGCTGTCCGGCGGCCAGCGCCAGCGCGTCATGATCGCGATGGCGATGGCCAACCGTCCGGCACTCCTGGTCGCTGACGAGCCGACCACAGCGCTCGACGTCACCACCCAGCGTCAGATCCTGCGCCTGATCGACGATCTCCGACGCGACCGCGGCATGGGCGTGCTGTTGATCACCCATGATTTTGGCGTCGTTGCCGATGTCGCCGACCGCGTCGTGGTGCTTCGTCACGGCAAGGTGGTGGAGCAGGGGACGGTCGAGGAAGTCCTGCGCAGTCCTAAGGCTGACTACACCCGCGAGTTGATCGATGCCGTTCCGAAGGCGCGGCTCGACGAGATCCGCCGCACCGCGGTCCATCCTACACCGCTGCTCGAAGTCATCGGTCTTGAGAAGACATTCCGGGTCAAGCGCGGCCTGTTGCAGCCGCCGCGCGAGGTCGTCGCGGCCGACGGCATCTCGCTGACCTTGTACGAGGGCGAGACGCTCGCCGTCGTCGGCGAATCCGGGTCCGGCAAGTCGACGCTCGGGCGCATGATCATGCGTCTGACCGAGCCGGATGGCGGTGCCATCCGCTTCAACGGCCAGGATCTGCGCCAGCTCCGCGGCGAGGCGCTCCGGCAGGCGCGAAAACAGCTCCAGATCGTGTTCCAGGATCCGTTTGCGAGCCTCGATCCGCGCCAGAAGGTCGGCGATGCCATTGCGCGCGGACCAATGGCCTTTGGCACGTCGCGCACGGAAGCGATGGAGCAGGCGAGGAAGCTGCTGGTGCGAGTTGGCCTCAACGCCGTCGCCGCCGATCGTTACCCCCACGAATTCTCTGGGGGCCAGCGCCAGCGCATCTGTATTGCGCGCGCACTGGCACTCAAGCCGCGCGTGCTCATCGCCGACGAAGCCGTGTCGGCGCTCGACGTTTCCGTCCAGGCTCAGGTACTGGCGCTGCTTGCCGAGCTCCGTCAGGAGATGAAGCTCGCCATGATCTTCATCACCCACGACCTGCGGATCGCCGCCGAGATCGCCGACCGCGTCATCGTGCTCCAGAAGGGGCGCATCGTTGAAGAGGGCGCGACCGCGGACGTTTTCACGGCCCCTCAAGCCGCCTACACACGCGAGCTGCTCGATGCGATCCCGGGCCGCGATTTCTTCGACCAGCCGGGCTTTGCCAGCGTGACCGGCACACTAGCGACAGCAAGGATGAGTTCATGACCGACAGCCGTCCCCTTCCAGCCGGCGCGCGCGAGCGCATCGAGGCCGCTGTGGATGCCGCCTTCGACGAGCAGATCGACACCACGATCGCGTTCACGGCGATCCCGAGCACGCGCGCGGCGGAGGCGCCCTGTCAGGACATGTTCGCAAAGCTGTTGCGCGATCGCGGCTACGAGGTCGATGACTGGGTCATCAACCCGGACGATCTGAAGGCGCTGCCGGGCTATGGTCCGGTCGAGACCGATTTCTCGCGTGCCCGCTCCGTCGTCGGCACCTGCCGGCCGGCCAGGGAAGAGGGCCGCTCACTGATCCTTCAGGGCCATTGCGACGTCGTGCCGGCAGGTCCGCTCGACATGTGGGAGCGGCCACCGTTTCAGCCGGTGGTCGAGAACGGTTGGCTCTATGGTCGCGGCGCCGGCGACATGAAGTCCGGTACCATCTCGGCGCTCTACGCGCTCGATGCGATCAAGGCCGCGGGCTACAGGCCCAAGGGCCGCATCCACCTGCAATCGGTGATCGAGGAGGAGAGCACCGGCCTCGGCGCGCTCTCCACACTTCAGCGCGGCTATCGTGCCGATGTCTGCATCCTGCCCGAACCGACCGACGAGAAGCTGATGCGTGCCCAGGTCGGCGTGATCTGGTTCCGCCTGAAAGTGCGCGGGATACCAGTCCATGTCGCACGCGCCGGCACCGGCTCAAATGCGATCAAGGCTGCAATCCACCTGATCCAGAAGCTCGAAGGTCTCGAGGCCGAATGGAACGAGCGCGCCAAGACGCACCCCTCGTTCAAATCGGTCGAGCATCCGCTCAACTTCAATCCTGGAATCATCAAGGGCGGTGACTGGGCCTCCAGCGTGCCCGCCTGGTGCGATGTCGATTGCCGCATTGGTGTGCTGCCCGGCTGGAAGATCGCCGACGCCCAGGCCGAGATCGTGGATTTCGTCGCCAAGGCGGCGCGCTCGCATCCATTCCTCGCCAACAATCCGCCGGAGATCGTCTGGTCCGGCTTCCTGTCGCCGGGCTACGAGGCGACGGAGATTCAGGAAAGCGAGGCGGTTCTCGCTCCGGTCTACGAGCATGTGTTCGGCCGCAAGCTGACCAGCTTCTCGTCAACCGCACTGACCGATGCGCGCTTCTATGGTCTCGATTTCGGCGTGCCTGCGTTTTGCTTCGGCGCCACGATGGAAGGCGCGCACGGCTTCAACGAGCGCGTCGATCTCGCCTCGGTCAAGCGCGTCACCAAGGCGCTTGCGCTGTTCACCGCGAGCTGGTGCGGCATCGAGGCCAATTAGCCGAAAGAAGGAAACTCACCGCAAAAGGGAAGTTCGCGAATGGACAGCCAGGGTGCAGGCGGCAAGCCGCCGGTCAAGACGCAAGAGGATCTGCGCGCGCATTTCGGGCAGCTCAGCCCGCTCGCCGAGAAGAAGGTTCTCAGCCATCTCGACAGGTTCTGTCGCGACTTCATCGCGCTTTCCCCGTTCCTCGTCCTTGCCACCAGCGACGGCAACGGTCATGCCGATGCAAGCCCGCGCGGCGACGCGCCGGGCTTCGTCGCCGTGCTCGACGACAAGACGCTGTTAATCCCGGACCGGCGCGGCAACAACCGCGTCGACACCTTCGGCAATATCATCGCTTCCCCCGGCATCGGTCTGATCTTCCTGGTGCCGGGGATCAACGAGACCCTGCGCGTCAATGGCCGCGCCGAGATTTCGCAAGATGCCGAGCTGTTGACGCCGCTCGCGGTGCAGAACGTGGTCCCAATCATCGGGCTGAAGATCCATGTCGAGGAGACCTATTTTCATTGTGGCAAGGCGCTGATGCGCTCGAAGCTCTGGAATCCGGCTGCTCAGGTCGAGCGCAACAGTTTCCCGACGCTCGGCCGGATCATCGCCGAGCAGACTGTCGCCATCGCGGTCGAAGAGGCCGAGAAGACGATGGAAGAAGGATACCGTACGAGGCTCTACTGAGAATGACCAATCTGATCTAGCGGTCCGCCCTGCAGAAAGTTTCGACGATACGCTACATGCTCGCAGCCTGCCGCCGTGAAATGTCTGCGAGGTAGGTAGCGAGCGGCAGCACTGAGCGCACAGACGCGACGAATCCGAACGGAACGGCATCGTCACGCTGCGAGGAAGAACCCGATGGCCGATGCCACGCTGTTGCCGCCGGCGCGCATGCCCGGAATGGCAACGAGCACTGCGCCGACGAGCAGAATGAGAACTGCAATGAGTTGCCGCTGGGACGGCACGCGCCGTGCGACAAGCAATCCTAGCAGAATGGTGAAGATCGGCAGCGAGCCGTTGGCGAACGCTCCCCCGTATGCCGCCGACGCCCCCTTCAACCCGAAGTACATCAAAATGCTGTATAGCGCGCCGGGACCACAAATTGACATCGACAGGATTGCGTGCAGCGGCAGGTGGCGCGGCCACCAGGCCTTGGCGAACGGAAGAACCAGGGCGCCGGTGACCAGGAACCGAAGTGCGGTCAAATCGAAGGGTGTCAGGCCGGATTGCATGCCGGCCCTCGAGAAGACCAGAAAGCCGGACCAGATGCAGAACACGCCAGCTGCGCTCAGGAGACCGAAAATCCGCTCGTTCGATTTGGCTACAGGTGTCAAGCCCGTGTCCGATTGCTTGAGATATCTTAGCGCACTTTAAAACACCTGCGAGTTTCAAGATGCTCTCCGCAACATGGCCCTCCAAGGTGCCGCCATGGTGAGCGATCCTTGGGAGTTTTTCTAGCCGAGAGTTCCGCAAGCCGCTGTAATCGGATCTCTGGGGTGCAGCCACGCTGTGCGATGACGGAATCAACGCCAGGAACACTTCCGGCGGCGCTCCGTTAGCGCAGCAAACGCCGGGAGTTGTCCATGACCAATTATCCAAAGCCGCCTTATCCTGCGCAGCAGCAGCCGATGCCGGGCTCGACGCGGGCCATGCAGCCGCGCCCGGATCATGGCGAGGAGAGTTACAAGGGCTCCGGCCGTCTTGCCGGAAAGAAGGCCATCATCACGGGCGGCGACAGCGGCATCGGCCGCGCGGTGGCGATCGCCTATGCGCGTGAAGGCGCGGATATCGTCATCTCCTATTTGAACGAGGACGAGGATGCGGCCGAGGTCAAGGCGCTGGTCGAGCGGGAGGGACGCAAGGCCGTCCTGATCCCGGGCGATATCAGCAATCCCGAACATTGCAGCGCCATCGTGCGCCGCACCGTCGAGGAGCTCGGCGGCATCGACATCCTCGTCAACAACGCTGCCCATCAGGCGACGTTCAAGGACATCGCGGATATCAGCGACGACGAATGGCGGCGGACATTCGAGATCAACATCCACGCCATGTTCTATCTGGCCAAAGCCGCCGTCCCCCACATGCGGCCGGGCTCCGCGATCATCAACACGGCCTCGGTGAACTCCGACATGCCGAATCCGAGCCTGCTGGCCTACGCCACGACCAAGGGTGCGATCCAGAATTTCACTGGCGGGCTTGCGCAGATGCTGGCCGAGAAGGGCATTCGGGTCAATGCGGTGGCCCCGGGGCCGATCTGGACGCCGCTGATTCCCTCGACCATGTCGGAGGAAAGGGTCAAGAACTTCGGCAAGCAGGTGCCCATGCAGCGCGCCGGCCAGCCGGCCGAGCTCGCGACGGCCTATGTCATGCTGGCCGATCCGCTTTCGAGCTACACGTCGGGGGCGACGTTGCCCGTCACCGGCGGCAAGCCTTTCATCTGATCCGGGCGAGCACCGTGGCGGCACCGCACTACCGGCGCCCCCACTCTCAATCGGTAGCTTTCAATCACGCAGCGCTGGACGCCTTGGCGTTGACGCCTTTACGCAGGGCCACCGTGTTCAGCTTGGTGTTGGCGGCCTTCTCTTCGTTCAGATTGGTGGTGAGGAAGCGCACGATGTCGTCGTGGCCGAGCTCTTCCGCCCAGGCGATCAGCGTGCCGTACCGGCACATTTCATAATGCTCCACCGCCTGTGCGTTGGCGACGATCGCGGCGTCCAGCACGGCCTTGTCCTCGATCTCGCCGGCGGTCTCGTCGGCTTCCTTGATTAGGCCGTCGATGGCCGGGCAATGCGTGCCGCTCGGCTCCTTGCCGAGCTTGGCAAAGACCTTGTCGAGGCGCTCGACCTGCTTGGTGGTCTCTTCCAGATGCGCCTTCAGCCCGGCGACGAGATCCCTGTTGGTGGCCTTGTCGATCATTTTCGGCAGCGCCTTCAGGATCTGCTGTTCCGCGTAATAGATGTCCTGGAGCCCGTGCAGCAGCAGGTCTTCCATCGATTGGATGTCCTTGGTGAAGAATCCCATAAAAGACGTCTCCTTTTCACAATGATGGCAGTGGAACGCGGAGCGGCCGCCGCTGTTCCATTCCCGTGTGCAGATCGGGAGAGCCGAATGAGCGATGGAGTGGATCATTTTGTTGGCCTGCTCGGACGTGCGGCGATGGACGTATGGGGCGACATGCCTCGCGACATCCAGGAGGCACTGTTCGAGACCGCGATGAAGGGCCGCGACACCGAGCGTGAGGAGCTGGCGCGATTGCTGCACGAGCGGCATCCGCGCACGCTGCATCCGGCCCGGCCGGGCTGACGCCGGCGGGCTGGGAACGAACATGCGATCTCCTGATTGGTGAATCGGGTGGCGCCACACGGGCTCCAACGAGGACCGCGCGGGGCGCATCGCCCGAGCCTGTCAACCTGTGAGTCGACCGACGTGACTGAAAATATCGGCAAATGGTACGACCCGATTTCGGAGCGGTGGATCGTGCCTCGCCAACCCCACACCATCGCCGCGTTCGATCGGTCGAGCGCGGAGAACGTGCCGGAGGCGAACAAGAGAGAAGAGACGCAGCGGATCTGGAATCTGCTGGTCGATTGCTGCGCACGTGGATGATGCAGCGTCGGCGCCAAAACGAGCGACATGACGCGCTCGACGACGCTCGGGAGTGTCAACGGCCTTGAGGCTGGCTTTGCGCGGGGCAGGTCAGCGTTCCCGTCAACCCTGATCTCGACGACGTCCGGAGCGGATCGGTATATTACCACCCATGCCGACGCCGCCGGAATAAGGATCAGAGATGGACGATACGATTGGCTTCCCCGACCCCGGTCTTGACCTGTCGGACGGCTTCAAGCCGCACACCTCGCATTGGGGCGTGTTCTCCGCGCGCCAGGGCGCGGCCGGGCTGGAGGTCAGGGCCTATGCGGGCGATCCCGATCCGAACGGCATCATCGACAATTTTCCCGGCGCGCTCCGCCACCAGGCGCGCATCGCCCAGCCGGCAATCCGCCGCGGCTGGCTCGAGCGCGGGCCGGGCCCCGACGATCGCCGCGGCCGCGACGAGTTCGTCTCCGTCAGCTGGGAGAAGGCGCTGGATCTTCTCGGCGACGAGCTTGGCCGCATTCGCGACACCCGCGGACCCGGCGCCGTGTTCGGCGGCTCCTATGGCTGGTCGAGCGCCGGGCGCTTCCATCACGCCCAGAGCCAGGTGCATCGCTTCCTCAATATCGCGTTGGGCGGCTATGTGCGCTCGGTCAACACCTATTCGTCCGGTGCGTCCTCGATGCTGCTGCCGCAGATCCTGGCCGGCTACGAGGACATCACCAAGCGCAACGTCACCTGGCAGCAGATCGCGGCCGAGACCGACATCGTGCTGGCGTTCGGCGGCATGGCGCTGAAGAACTCCATGGTGGCCGGCGGCTCGATCAGCAAGCATGTCGAGCGCGGCGCCATGGCGGCGGCGCGGGCGCGCGGCTGCGAGTTCATCCTGGTCAGCCCGCTGCGCGACGATCTGCCGGTGGAGGCCGGCGCCGAATGGATGAGTTGCGTGCCCGGCACCGACACTGCCTTGATGCTCGGCATCGTCCATACGCTGGTCAGTGAGAACCTGCACGATCAGGCCTTCCTCGACCGCTACACCGAGGGCTGGGCAATCTTCCTGCGCTATCTCAACGGTGAGAGCGACGGGCAAGCCAAGCACGCCGAATGGGCCGCCGCGATCTCAGGCGTCAGTGCGGATGCGATCCGCAAGCTGGCGCGGCGTCTCGCCGGAAAGCGCGCGCTCGTCACCGTCTCCCATTCGCTGCAGCGCGCCGAGCATGGCGAGCAGCCGGTGTGGATGGGCATGGTGCTGGCGGCGGCCCTCGGCCAGATCGGCCTTCCCGGCGGCGGCTATGCCTATTCGCTGGGTGCGATCGGCTATTACGGCCGCCGCGTCAACGACGTGCCGGGACCGACGCTGGGGCAGGGCCGCAACGGCGTTGCCGATTTCATTCCGGTGGCGCGCATCGCCGACATGCTGCTCAATCCGGGCACCACGTATCGCTACAACGGCGAGACGCGCACCTATCCGGATATTCGTCTGGTCTACTGGGCGGGCGGCAATCCGTTCCATCACCATCAGGACATCAACCGCCTGCGCAAGGCCTTCGCGAAGGTGGACACGCTGGTCGTGCACGAGCTCGCCTGGACCGCCACCGCCCGCCACGCCGATATCGTGCTGCCCGCGACGATGACGCTGGAGCGCGAGGACATCGGCTATTCCACCAACGATCCCCTGATGGTCGCGATGCACCGGATCGCCGAGCCGTTCGGGCTCGCGCGTGACGATTACGATATCTTCGCCGATCTCGCCGAGCGTCTTGGGGCGCGCGAGCCGTTCACCGAAGGGCGCACGTCGCGGCAATGGCTGGAGCATCTCTACGAGCCGACCCGCGCATCGCTTGCCAAACGCGGCCTCGAAGCGCCGAGCTTCGAAGAATTCTGGGCGCGCGGCAGCCTGGTCGTGCCGCAGCAGCCCGATGACGGCGGCCGGCTACGCCGCTTTCGCGAGGATCCCATCAATCACGCTTTGCCGACGCCGAGCGGACGCATTGAGATCTACTCGGCCAAGATCGCGGGGCACGGTGATGCGGATTGTCCCGGACATCCGGTCTGGCTCGACAAGACCGATGTTCCCAAGCCGGGGGCACCGTGCTTCCTCGTCGCCAACCAGCCCGTGACGCGCCTGCACAGCCAGCTCGATTTCGGCGGACATTCGCTGGGCTCGAAGCATCGCGGCCGTGAGGTCGCGCGCATGAACCCGGTCGATGCACAGGCGCGCGGCATCAAGGACGGCGACATCATCCGCCTGTTCAACGAACGCGGTGCCTGTCTCGCCGCGGTCCGCGTCACCGACGGCATCGTATCAGGCGTGGTTCAGCTGCCGACCGGCGCGTGGTACGATCCGATGGATCCGGAAGACGAGGCGCCGCTCTGCGTTCACGGCAATCCGAACGTGCTGACCCGCGACGTCGGCACCTCGTCCCTGGCGCAGGGCTGCACCGGCCAGTTGACGACCGTCGAGGTGGAGAAGTTCACCGGCAATCTACCGCCGATCCGCGCGTTCGATCCGGTTTAGGCAAACAAGGAGACCTTTAGATGATCCGCAAGGCAACAGCAGTCTGGAAGGGCACTGGTCGCGATGGCACGGGCCATCTGTCGAGCGAATCCGGCGTGCTTGCCGGGACGCCCTATTCATTCAAGACCCGCTTCGAGAACGAGAAGGGCACCAATCCCGAAGAGTTGATCGCCGCGGCCCATGCCGGCTGTTTCACCATGGCGCTAGCCTTCGGCCTGCAGATGGCGGGTTTCACGCCGGACGAGCTGTCGACCGAAGCCGCCGTTACGCTCGAGCCCGAAGGCAAGGGTTTCAAGATCAGCAAATCCGCCCTGACCCTGCGGGCGAAGGTGCCTGGTCTCGACGATGCCGGCTTCGCCCGGCTCGCCGGCGAGGCCGAGAAGAACTGCCCGGTGTCCAAGGTGCTCAACGCCGCCATCACGCTCGACGCCAAGCTGGTCTAGGGCGATGGACTGAGGCTAATCGCTGCAAAGGCGGAGGTGCGCTCCCTCTCCCGCTTGCGGGAGAGGGTTGGGGAGATGGTGTTTCCGCAATGGGATAGTCTCCTGGAGGAGAAAGCCCTCACCCCGCCTACGGCGCGACCTCTCCCGTAAGCGGGAGAGGCTGCACCGAGCCCTAGCGACCGGGTGGGCGTCAACGCGCGGCTTTCGGCCGGGCGGCCGAAAGCCTATATGATGGACAAGCTTTTGAGCGATCATTGGGAGCACATCACATGACGACGGAACGCGCAGTTTTGGCCGGCGGCTGCTTCTGGGGCATGCAGGATCTGATCCGCAAGCAGCCGGGCGTGATCTCCACCCGCGTCGGTTACACCGGTGGGCACGTCAAGAACGCCACCTACCGCAATCACGAAGGCCATGCCGAAGCGATCGAGATCGTGTTCGATCCGGCCAGGACCAGCTTCCGGACCATGCTGGAGTTCTTCTTCCAGATCCATGATCCGACCACGCTCAACCGTCAGGGCAACGATATCGGCACGAGCTATCGGTCGGCGATCTTCTACACCAGCGAGGAGCAGAAGCGGATTGCCGAAGACACCATCGCCGACGTCGAGGCGTCCGGCCTGTGGCCCGGCAAGGTGGTGACCGAGGTCGCGCCCGCGCGCGAGTTCTGGGAGGCCGAGCCCGAGCATCAGGATTATCTCGAACGTTATCCTGACGGCTACACCTGCCACTTCATCCGGCCGGGCTGGAAGCTGCCGCGGCGCGCTGCGGCAGTCGGAGGCTAGAGCCTGAAGAAGGTGGCTCGCCGGCTGTGGCGGTCCACCTCCTCATCGGTCAAAGCCGACGCGAGTCCGGTCACGCATCGACATGCAAGGTCCGGCGCTGCTCCGCGGTGACGGTCCGGGCGGTCAACGTGACGAGACCCATCAAGGCAGCGAGCAGCCAGAATGCCAGCGGCAGTCCGCCGAGCTGTGCGACGAAGCCGACGCCGGCAGGGCCCAGCAGGACGCCTGCATAGCCGGCCGTCGTGATCGCCGCGACCGCAAGTCCCGTGGGCATCACCTTTTGTTGCGCCGCCCGGCGGAATAGCACGGGCACGAGGTTCGAGGCGCCGAGCCCGATCAGCAGGAATCCGGCGATGGCGACCGCCGCCACGGGCGCGGTGAGCAGCACCACGAAGCCGGCGATCGCGATGAGGCTGCCCCACAGCAATGTCGTGCGGTCTCCGATGCGCGCAACGATGGCGTCGCCGCTAAGCCGGCCGATCGTCATCGCGATCGAGAACACGATGTAGCCGATGCCGCCTTGGGCCTCGCTGACGAGCCCGGCGCCGATCACGAGCAGCGCGCCCCAATCGAGCATCGCGCCTTCGACCAGGAAGGTGATGGCGCCGAGCAGCGCCAGCAGCAGCACCGATCCATGCGGCAGCACGAACAATGGGCCTTCCTGCACCTGCACCGATCGAAGCAGGCGCGGCCAGGTCACGAGCATCGCGATCAGCATCAGCACGGAGCAGATCAACGTCGAGGCGAGCGCGCCGAGCTGCAGAGAGAGCAGCGCCGTCATCAGCGCGGAACCGGCGAAGCCGCCGATGCTGAACAGGGCGTGGAAGCCGGACATCAGCGGGCGTCGCGCGGCGCGCTCCACTTCCACGGCGTGGATATTCATGGCGACGTCAATCGAGCCGAGCGCGGCACCGAAGACGAACAGCGCCAGCGCGAGCGTCGCGGGCGACGCCGCGATGGCCAGCAATGGCAGCACCAACGTGAGACCAAGTCCGCCCGCGATGATAATCGGTTTGCTGCCGTAGCGCGCGCTGAGCACGCCGGTCAGCAGCATCGCGATCACTGAGCCGATGCCGAGGCTGAGCAGCAGCAGCCCGAGAACGCCGTCATCGACCGCGAGCCGCGCCTTCGCGAACGGCACCAGCGGCGCCCAGCACGCGATGCCGAAGCCCGCAACGAGGAAGGCAAGCCGGGTGGCGAGGCGGGTCGCCGGCCGGTCGGCAGAAGACATGGGAACTCCGGGAAAGCAGGGGAGGAGACGGTCGACAGGCCCGAGGATTGCCGCGGCTTTATGGCAGAGCCCTGCTCGAATGGTCGTGGCAGGCGCTCAACGGCTGCATGCCTCGACCTAGCCCCCGAGGATCCGCCGGCACGCCTCGACGAACACCTCTGCGCCCGTCACGATATCGGCATCCGCCGTGTTCTCGGTCCAGTGATGGCTGATGCCGCCGATCGACGGCACGAACAGCATGCCGGCGGGCATCACGGTCGCCAGCATCTGCGCATCGTGGCCGGCGCCGCTGGGCATGCGGATGGAGCGGCCGCCGGCGACGGCCTTGCTTGCGGCCTCGATCGCGTCCTGAAAGCCCGCATTCATCATCGCAGGTGCGCCGGTGCGCAGCTTCGTCACGCTGACGGTGCAGGGGCCGTTGGCACTGGCCTCGTCCGCCATGGTCCGGAGCAATTGCTCCAGCCGGGCGATGACGGTCGGGTCGTCGTCGCGGATCTGGAACAGCATCTCGGCGCCACCGGGGATGATGCTGGGCGCGCCCGGATCGAGCGTGATGCGGCCGGTGGTCCAGACCGTGCGCGGGCCGGCGGCGGCGGGGAAACGCTCGTCGATCGCGACGCAGAACTTGGCCAGCGCCAGGCCCGCATCCTTGCGCACCGCCATGCGCGTGGTGCCCGCATGGTTCTGCTCGCCTACGAAGTTGATCTGGTACTGCCAGATACCGACGATGGAGGTCACGACGCCGATCGCCAGGCGCTCGCTTTCGAGCGTGTCGCCCTGCTCGATATGCGCCTCGAGATAACCGACGTGCCGTCCCGGCTCGGTGGTGATGCGCGGGCGCCCCGCGAGCCCCATGTCGGCAAGGGCATCGCGCATGCTGCGGCCGCTGGTGCGGTCGCGCGCGGCGTCGATATCGGCCTCGGTCACCTGTCCGACATAGGAGCGCGAGCCGAGGAAATGACCGAAATGTCCCTCCTCGTCGCACCAGGCGGCGACCTCGACCGCGCCGTTCACCGAAGTGTCGGCATTGAGCACGCGCGCCGCCTCCAGCGCATAGACGACGCCGAGCGGGCCGTCGAGCCAGCCGGCATAGTTCTGGCTTTCCAGGTGCGAGCCCGCCAGCAGCTTCGGCCCGGGCTTCGAGCTCGTCCCGAACACATTGCCAATGCCGTCGACCGTCGCGGAGAGCTCGGCCTCGGGCAGCTTCTGGACGAGCCACTCCAGCGACAGCTTGTGCGGCTCGGAGAAGGTCGGTTTGTGCACGCCGGTCTTGTAGGCGCCAAAGGCGCGCAGTGCATGGAGGTCGGCGAGAACGCGATGTCCGTCGGCGCGGGGCTGGGTGTCAGGCATGTTCGGCAACCTTGAGCGCCTCGGTTCGGATCTCCTCGACCAGCCGTTCCTTCAGCTGGACGAATTCCGGCGTGGTCTTGATCTTGTAGGAGCGGGGATGCGGCAGGTCTACATGAATGTCCGCCTTGATGCGGCCGGGGCGCGCGCTCATCACGATGACGCGGCTACCGAGGAAGATGGCTTCCTCGATATCGTGAGTCACGAACAGCACGGTCTTCTGGTCGCGCTCCCAGATCCCGAGCAGCATTTCCTGCATCAGGGCGCGGGTCTGGTTGTCGAGCGCGCCGAACGGCTCGTCGAGCAACAGGATCTTCGGGTCGTTGGCGAGCGCGCGTGCGATCGCGGTGCGCTGCTGCATGCCGCCGGAGAGTTGCTTGGGCCAATGGTTTTCGAAGCCGGACAGCCCGACCTGGCGGATGAAGGCATCGGCGATCTTGTGTCGCTCCGCCTCGGACACGCCGCGCTCGCGCAGGCCGAAGGCGATGTTCTCGCGCACCGTCAGCCAGGGAAACAGCGTGTAGGACTGGAACACCATGCCGCGATCGGCGCCCGGGCCGGTCACTTCGCGTCCGTCGAGCGTGACGCGGCCGCCGGTCGGACGGTCGAGGCCGGCGACGATGCGCAGCAGCGTGGACTTGCCGCAGCCGGAGGGACCGAGGATGGTGACGAAGTCGTTGTTGCCGATGGTGAGATCGGTCGGCTCCAGCGCCCTGGTCGGCGCGTTGCCGTGGCGCGCGGGGAAGGTGCGCGAGACCTGCTCGATCCTAAGAATGGTCATGCCAGCTTCCAGGGAAACAGCCAGGCGTTGAACGCCTTGAACAGGAAGTCCGAGATCAGGCCGATCAATCCGATCACGATGATGCCGAAGATGATCTGGCCGGTGTTGAGCAGCGCCTGGCTGTCGGTGATCATATGACCGATGCCCGAGGACGAGCCGATCAGCTCGGCGACGATGACGTAGGTCCAGGCCCAGCCCAGCACCAGCCGCAGGATCTCCGCGATCTCCGGCGCGGAGGAAGGCAGCAGCACGCGGCGGATGATCCCGCGGTCGCTGGCGCCAAGCGTATAGGCGGCCTCGACCAGATCGCGCCGGGTGGCGCCGACCGTCACCGCGACCATCAGGATCACCTGGAACACCGAGCCGATGAAGATGACGAGCAGCTTTTGCAGCTCGCCGATGCCGGCCCACAGGATCAGCAGCGGAATGAAGGCCGAGGCGGGCAAATAGCGTGCAAATGAGACGAAGGGTTCGAGGAAGGCTTCGACCGGCTTGTAGGCGCCCATCAGCACGCCGAGCGGCACCGCAATGACCGCCGCGAGCGCAAAGCCGCCGACGACGCGCCAGATTGTCATGCCGATGTCGAACAGGAAACCGTGCTTGGTGAGCAGCTCGACGCCTTCCTGCACCATGGTGAGCGGATTGGCGAGGAAGGTCTTCGACACATGGCCGCCGAACGTCGCCCACGACCAGAGGGCGACGAACAGCACGAAGAACGCCAGGCCATATGCCGCACGTTGCTTCGATGTCACGGGATCCAGGGGACGCATCAAACTGTATCCGAATGGTGCGCCGGCTCCGCTTGAGGCGGAACCGGCAGCTTGGAGAACGTTACTTGATGAAGCTCGCGTCGTAGAGGTCCTCGACCTTTGGCACGGCCTTGATGATACCGATCTCGAGCAGGAGCTCGGCGGCCTCCTTGTTGAAGGTCAGGAAGTCGCCGGCGAAGAACTTCTGGTTCGCCGCCTTGTCCTGCCAGCGCAGGTATTTCGCCGAGTTGCCGAACTGCTCGGCGGTCTGCTTCACGTCGGCGCCCATGATCTCGTAGGACTTGGCCTGGTCCTTGGCGATCATCTCGAGCGCCTCGAAATAGCTGTCGGCGAGCGCCTTGGCGGCCTTGGGATTGTCGGTGAGGAACTTCGGCGTGCAGCCGAACGTGTCCATGACCATCGGATAGTCCAGCGTGGTGGCGATGATCTTGCCCTTGTCCGGCGCGGCACGCACGGTCGACAAGTATGGCTCATAAGTCATCGCTGCATCGTTCTGGCCGGAGACGAAGGCCTGCGCGGCCGCCGCCGGCTCGAGGTTCACCACGGTCACGTCCTTGGTGGTGAGGCCGTTCTTCTTCAGCATCCAGGCCAGTGCAAAGTAGGGCGAGGTGCCCGGCGCGGAGGCGGCGACGGTCTTGCCCTTCAGGTCCTTGATCGCGGCGATGTCGTTGCGCACGGCCATGCCGTCGGCGCCGTAGCTCTTGTCGAGCTGGAAGATCTGCTTGGTGGCGACGCCGTTGGCGTTCCAGGAGATCCAGGTCTCGACCGTGGTCGCCGCACACTGGATGTCGCCGGAGGCGATGGCGAGATGGCGGTCCTTCTGCGGGATCTTCTTGATGGTGACGTCGAGGCCGTTCTTCTTGAAGATGCCGGCCTCCTTCGCCAGTGTCAGGGGTGCGAAGCCGGTCCATCCGGAAATGCCGATGCCGACCTTGACGTCCTGGGCGAGCGCCGGAGTGGAGGCCGCGAGAGCAATGATTGTCGCAAATACTGTCGAACTACGCATGATTATCGTCCTCTTGCCGATCGATGGTTTGACGTCCTGTTGATCTCTGCCGGCCCATATGGGCGGTTCCGCGAAGCGTTGCACGATTTGTGCCGACATATCCTCTCAGCCTCCCTTGAATCGCGCGACAAGGCGGTGTGAGTCACCGGGATAGAGCAGGCGCACGGCGGTGATCGTGCGTGCGCTGCGCCAGGTATAGCGGTCGATCACGAGACAGGGGGCGCCGACGGCGATCGCGAGCGCTTCCGCCGCGCGGTCGTCAGCAACGATGGCGCTGATCGTGTGCTCGGCCTCGGTCCATGGGACATGGTGAAGCAGCCACGAGCCGGGCGGCTCGCGCGAAAAATCCGCGGTCGCAGCATTGGGCACAGACGAGAGGTCGATCAGCCTGTCCTCGACCGCGAACGGGACCTTGTCGGCGCTGTGCCGGCAGGTGATCGCGACCACCTTGCCGGCCTTCTTCACGCCGAGCCGGTCGCGGTCGGCAGCCGTCGCCGCGCGCAGCTTGCGGCCGATCAGCTCGTAGCCGTAACTGCGCCCGAGCGCGGTGATCTCGGCGCGGATGTCGGCGATCTTGAGCACCGCCGACTGATGCTGCGGCCGTCGCACGAACGAGCCGGCGCGCCGGCGCCGCTCGATCAGATCGGCCTGCGCCAGCTCAGACAGCGCCTTGTTCACGGTCATGCGCGAGCAGCCATAGCGCGCCACCAGCTCATGCTCGAAGGGAATACGATGTCCGGGCGGCCATTCGCCGGTCAGGATGCGCTGCTCGATGTCGGCGCGGATGCGCTTGTAGAGCGTCGGCTTGTCGGCATCGGTGACGAGGCTCATGCAACGAGCCTCCGCATCGATGCGTTGAAGCGCTCGCGTGCGGCTTGGCGCAATCCATGCTGACCGCGCTCGACCACCTTGTTGCCCCCGGCCCAGACGCAATCGATGGCGGCGCCGCCGGCAGAAAAAATCCAGCCGTCGATGACGGCATCCTGCGCGCGTCCCGCCAGCGATGGATGCGCCGTGTCGAGCGTGACGATATCGGCGCGCGCGCCGGGTGTGAGGCCGACCGTCGGCTGCGCCAGCGCCCGCGCGCCGCCGGCGAGCGCCCCGTCGAACAGCGAGCGTCCCGTAGAGCGACCTGCGCCGCCGGAGAGGACGTTGCGCTGGCGGTGCTTGAGCCGCTGGCCGTATTCGAGCTGGCGCAACTCGTCTGCGGCGCCGATCAACACGTTGGAATCGGTACCGACGCCGAAAAAGCCGCCGGCGTCGACAAACTCCCGCGCCGAGAAAGTGCCGTCGCCGAGGCTCGCCTCCGTGATCGGGCAAAGGCCGGCGACCGCGCCCGTCTTGGCGAAAGCCGTCACTTCCTCACTCGTCATGTGGGTCGCGTGAATGAGGCACCAGCGCCGATCGACAGGCGCGTGCTCCAGCAGCCATTGCACCGGACGCCGGCCCGACCAGGCGAGGCAATCCTCGACCTCCTTCACCTGCTCGGCGGCATGGATGTGCACCGGCCCGCCCTCGGCGAGCGGAAGGATCGCGGCGAGATCGTCCGGCGTGACCGCGCGCAAACTGTGCGGAGCGATGCCGATATTGGCGCCGGGCAAGGCGCTGATCGCCTGGCGCGAGGCCGTCATCAATGCGGCGAACTGATCGACCGAGCAGATGAAGCGGCGCTGCCCGGCATGCGGCGCTGCGCCTCCAAACGAGCCATGCGCATAGAAAGTCGGCAACAACGTCAGCGCAATGCCCGAGGCTTCGGCCGCCTGTGCAATCCGCGTGGCCATCTCGGCGGGGTCAGCGTAGGGCGAGCCGTCGCGGTCGTGGTGCAGATAGTGGAATTCGCCGACGCGGGTAAAACCCTGCTCGAGCATCTCGACATAGAGCAGCGTCGCCACAGCCGCGACGTCGTCAGGCGTCATCGCCAGCGCAAAGCGATACATCGTCTCGCGCCAGGTCCAGAACGTGTCGGTGGAATCGCCGCGCAATTCGGCAAGGCCTGCCATGCCGCGCTGGAAGGCGTGGCTGTGCAGGCTCGCAAGTCCGGGAAGCGCGATAGCATGGCGCTCGTCGCCGGCGGACGGCGCCACGCCCGGCGTCACCGCGGCGATCGCGCCGGCGGCGATCACCACCTGCACGTCATTGGCCCAGCCGGAAGGCAGGAGCGCGGAAGCGAAATGCAGTCGGGTCATGATCTACACGCCGGCTGGACAGAACCGCCTTACGATTATATGTCTAGACATATAAGTCAAGCATCCCCAGGGCGAAGGGATACCCGCATGGCAGAGCGCTTCGACCGGATCTGGCACAATGCCCGCCTCGCGACGATGCGGGTCGATCGTCCCGATCTTGGCGAGATCGAGCATGGTGTCATCGCCGCACGCGGCGGTCGCATCGCCTATGCGGGCGCGAAAGCGGATTTTCCCGCCGATGCAGACGCTATCGAGCGGATCGATTGCAAGGGGCGCTGGATCACGCCTGGTCTCGTCGACTGCCATACCCATCTGGTCTATGGCGGCAACCGCGCGCATGAATTCGAGCTGCGCCTGAAGGGGGCGAGCTACGAGGAGATCGCGCGCGCCGGCGGTGGCATCGTCTCGACCGTGGCGGCAACGCGCCAGGCGAGCGAAGCCGAGCTCGTCGCAGGCGCGCTGCCGCGGCTCGACGCGCTGACGGCTGAGGGCGCCACTACGGTCGAGATCAAGTCCGGCTACGGCCTCGACACAGAAACCGAGATGCGCCAGCTCGCGGCTGCGCGCAGCCTCGGCCGTGAGCGGCCTGTTACGATCCGCACGTCGTTCTTGGGTGCGCATGCGCTGCCGGTCGAGGCGGGTGGCGACAAGGATAGTTACATCGATCTCGTCTGCAAGGAGATGCTGCCGGCGGTCGCAAAAGCGGGCCTCGCCGATGCCGTCGATGCCTTCATGGAGGGCATCGCATTCTCCGCCGAGCAGACCGCGCGGGTGTTCGAAACGGCGAGGGGACTTGGACTGCCAGTCAAGCTCCATGCCGACCAGCTCTCGAATCTCGGCGGCGCCGCGCTTGCCGCGAAATTCTCGGCACTCTCGGCCGATCATCTCGAGCATACAGATGAAGCCGGTGCCGCCGCCATGGCGAGGGCCGGCACTGTCGCCGTGCTGCTGCCGGGCGCGTTCTACTTCATTCGCGAGACGCAGAAGCCGCCGGTCGAGACGTTCCGCAAGCACAACGTTCCCATGGCGCTGGCGACCGACTGCAATCCCGGCAGCTCGCCACTGACCTCGCTGCTGCTCGCGATGAACATGGGCGCGACATTGTTCCGGATGAATGTGGCCGAGTGCCTCGCCGGCGTCACCCGTGAAGGCGCGCGGGCGCTCGGCCTCCTGCATGAGACCGGCACACAGGATGCCGGCAAATGGTGCGACCTCGCGATCTGGGAGATCGAGCGGCCGGCCGAACTGGTCTACCGCATCGGCTTCAATCCGCTGCACAAGCGGGTATGGAGGGGGCAATGACGGAGCAGGAGACAGCGATCGTCGTCAAGCCGGGAACAGTGAGCCTCGACGATCTCGCGCGCGTGCTCGAAGGTGCTCCCGTCTTGCTCGATCCTTCGTTCTGGCCGCGTGTCGATGCGGCTGCGCTGATCGTTGCGCAGGCCGCGCAGGCCGACGTCCCCGTCTACGGCATCAACACCGGCTTCGGGAAGCTCGCGTCGAAGCGCATTCCGCCGGACCAGACCGCGCTGCTTCAGCGCAACCTGATCGTCTCGCATTGCTGCGGCGTCGGCCAGCCGACGCCGGAGCCCATCGTCCGCCTGATGATGGCGCTGAAGATCGTCTCGCTCGGCCGCGGCGCTTCCGGCGTGCGCCGCGCGGTGATCGAGCAGTTGCAGGACATGCTGGCCCGTGGCGTCTATCCGCTGGTGCCGCAGCAGGGCTCGGTCGGCGCCTCCGGCGATCTGGCACCGCTTGCGCATATGACGGCCGTGATGATCGGCCAAGGGCAGGCGATCATCGATGGCAAGACTGTATCCGGCAGCGAGGCACTTGCGGCCGCCGGCCTCACGCCGCTGACGCTTGGGCCCAAGGAAGGCCTCGCGCTGATCAACGGCACGCAATTCTCGACCGCCTACGCGCTATCGGGCGTGCTGCGTGCATATCGCCTCGCCCGCGCCGCACTGGTGACCGGTGCACTGTCGGTGGATGCGGCGATGGCCTCGACGGCACCGTTCCGCCCCGAAATCCAGGCGCTGCGCGGCCATGCCGGCCAGATCGCGGCGGCTGCGACGCTGAATGCGTTGCTCGACGGCAGCGACATCCGGCTGTCGCATCTCGAGGGCGATGAACGCGTGCAGGATCCCTATTGCCTGCGCTGCCAGCCACAGGTTGCGGGTGCCGCGCTCGATCTGATCACGCAGGCCGCGCGCACGCTGATCGTGGAGGCCAATGCCGTCACCGATAACCCGCTGGTGCTGGTCGAGACCGGGGAGATCGTCTCCGGCGGCAATTTCCACGCCGAGCCGGTGGCGTTTGCCGCAGATGCCATCGCGCTGGCGCTGTCGGAAATCGGCGCGATCAGCGAGCGGCGCATCGCGACGCTGGTCGATCCCGCGCTCAATTTCGGCCTGCCGCCGTTCCTCACCCCCGATCCCGGCATCAATTCCGGCTTCATGATCGCCGAGGTGACGGCGGCCGCACTCTATGCCGAGAACAAGCAGCGCGCGCTCGCCTGCTCGATCGACTCGACGCCGACCAGCGCCAACCAGGAAGACCATGTCTCGATGGCCGCGCATGCCGCGCGGCGCCTGTCCGACATGGCCGACAATCTCGCCGCCATCCTCGGCATCGAGCTTCTGGTCGCTGCCCAAGGCATCACGCTGCGCGCGCCGCATGCAACCAGTGCGCCGCTGGTCGCCGTCATTGCCGCGTTGCGTGAGCAGGTGCCCGCACTGGGTGCCGATCGCTACATGGCCGGCGATCTCGCCAAGGCCGCTGCATTGATCGAAGCCGATGCGCTTCCAGCTGCCGCGCTCGCCCAGCTTCCCACCGATCCGTTTCCGAGACTCGTCTGAAGAGGTCCGCATGAACCGCCGTCTGGACAATGACCGCACCATCCGCGCTCCCCGCGGCAGCGACATCAGCGCCAAGAGCTGGTCGACCGAAGCGCCGCTGCGCATGCTGATGAACAATCTCGATCCTGACGTCGCGGAGCGCCCGAGCGAGCTTGTCGTCTATGGCGGCATCGGCCGCGCCGCGCGCGACTGGGAGAGTTTTGACCGGATCGTTGCGGCCTTGCGCAAGCTCGAGGCCGACCAGACGCTGCTGGTGCAGTCCGGCAAGCCGGTCGGCGTGTTCCGCACCCATGCCGATGCACCGCGCGTGCTGATCGCGAATTCCAACATCGTGCCGCATTGGGCGACGCTCGATCATTTCAACGAGCTCGATCGCCAGGGCCTGATGATGTACGGCCAGATGACGGCGGGCTCCTGGATCTATATCGGCAGCCAGGGCATCGTGCAGGGCACCTATGAAACGTTCGTCGAGGTCGGTCGGCGTCATTACGGCGGCAGCCTCGCCGGTAAATGGATTCTCACGGCCGGCTTGGGAGGCATGGGCGGCGCGCAGCCGCTGGCGGCGACCATGGCCGGCGCTTCGATGCTTGCGGTCGAATGCCAGCCGAGCCGCATCGAGATGCGCCTGCGGACCGGCTATCTCGACCGGCAAGCCGCAACGCTTGATGAAGCGCTCGCGATCATGGCGGACGCCGCGAAGACGAACAAGGCGGTCTCGGTCGGCCTGCTCGGCAACGCCGCGGAGATCTTCCCTGAGCTGGTGCGCCGCGGCGTCAAGCCCGACATCGTCACCGACCAGACCAGCGCGCACGATCCCATCAACGGCTACTTGCCGAAGGGCTGGACGCTTGCCGAATGGGAAGCCAAGCGCGCGTCCGATCCGAAGGCAGTGGAGCGCGCCTCGAAGACGTCGATGGTCGAGCATGTCCAGGCCATGCTGGATTTCCATGCCCAGGGCATTCCGACGCTCGACTACGGCAACAACATCCGCCAGATGGCACAGGACATGGGCCTGAAGAACGCCTTCGATTTCCCCGGCTTCGTGCCCGCCTATATCCGCCCCCTGTTCTGTCGCGGCGTCGGGCCATTCCGCTGGGCCGCGCTGTCGGGCGATCCCGAGGACATCTTCAAGACCGATGTCAAGGTCAAGGAGCTGATGCCTGACGACAAGCATCTGCACAATTGGCTCGACATGGCAAAGGCGCGCATCAAATTCCAGGGCCTGCCGGCACGCATCTGCTGGGTCGGCCTCGGCGATCGCCATCGCCTCGGTCTTGCCTTCAACGAGATGGTGGCGCGTGGCGAATTGAAAGCGCCGATCGTGATCGGCCGCGATCATCTCGACAGCGGCTCGGTGGCGAGCCCCAACCGCGAGACCGAGGCGATGAAGGACGGATCGGATGCGGTGTCCGATTGGCCGCTGCTCAATGCGCTGCTCAATTGCGCCAGCGGAGCGACCTGGGTGTCGCTGCATCATGGCGGCGGCGTCGGCATCGGCTATTCGCAGCACGCGGGCATGGTGATCGTCGCCGACGGCACGCCCGAGGCTGCGAAGCGGATCGAGCGCGTGCTGTGGAACGATCCCGCCACCGGCGTCATGCGCCACGCCGATGCAGGCTACGACATCGCGATCGAGTGCGCGCGCGACAAGGGGCTCGATCTGCCGAGTCTGGCGGAGTAGACGAGGCTTTAGAGCATGATCCGGAAAAGTGCGTAGCGGTTTTCCGAAAAGATTATGCTCAAACAATAACCTAAAGTGCGCATCGCGCTTTAGGCCACGACCTTGGTCCCGGTGCCGTCGAGGCGCCGGCTCTCCTTCGCAAGATGGTCGCCAATCGCATCGGCCGGCATGGGCTTGGCGAAATAGTAACCCTGGATGAAGTCGCATCCCAGGCGGCGCAGGGTGTCGAGCTGAGCACGCGTCTCGACGCCCTCGACGACGCAGGCGATCTCCATGTCGTCGCAGAGACCGGTGAGCGATTTGATGATCTTGTGGCTGACGGGATTCTCGTTGATGTCGGAAACGAAGCTGCGGTCGACCTTGATCTTGTCGAGCGGCAGCCGGTGCACGTGGCTCAGCGACGAATAGCCGGTGCCGAAATCGTCCAGCGAAATGCCGCAGCCCATTGCCTTCAGCGTTGCGATCGATTGCTGTGCGCGGACGAAGTCGAAGGTGACGGCGGTCTCGGTGATCTCGAAATCGATCCGGCGCGGCGGCAGCCCGCTCTTCTCGATGATCGAGATCAGCGGCAGGATGCCCTCCGCCGCACAGACATCGTGGGCTGAGAGATTGAACGACAGGCGGATGTGATCGGGCCATGTCCTGGCGATGGCGAGCGCGCGCACGAGCAGCGCTTGCGTCAGCGGCCGGATCAGTCCGATGCGCTCGGCGGCCGGAATGAAATCGGCCGGGGAGACCAGGCCGAGGCGGGCGCTGCGCCAGCGCGCGAGAACCTCGAAGCCGGCGGTGTGCTCGCTCATGGCATCGACGATCGGCTGGAACACCAGGTCCATCTCGGTGCCGAAATCGGCGGTGCGCAGCAGATTCTCGATGACTCCGCGACTGCGGATCTCGGCCTCGAGCTCGCTCGAGAAGATCACGGTGCGGCCGCGCAGATGGCGCTTGGCATGATAGAGCGAATAGTCGGCACATTCATAGAGTGCTTCCGCGGTCGTTGCCGATTGGGGAAACGAGGCAAAGCCGATCGAGCAGGACAGCCCGGTATGGGCAGTGTCGAGCTGATAGGGAAGTCTGACCTGGTCACCGATGCGCTGGCCCAGCCGCAGCAGGTCCGCATCGTCGGGGTCGCCGCAAACGACCAGGCCGAACTCGTCGCCGCCTAATCGGGCGAATTCGACCCGTTGCGGACCAAAACTCTCGCAGACCTCGCGGATGCGCCGGCCGGCCTCGATCAGGACGCGGTCTCCCACCGAATGGCCGTAATTGTCGTTGATCGGCTTGAAACCGTCGAGATCGATGATGCCGACCGCGATCCGAACTTTCCTGCGTTCGGCATCGGTGAAGGCGCTCGACAGCTCGGCGAAGAAGCGGCGGCGGTTCGGCAGCTCGGTGAGTGAATCGAGATTGGCAAGGCGGAAGTTCTCGTCAGAGAGCGCCTGCGTCGCCGCCTGTTGCGAGAGCAGCGACTTGCGGCTGGCGACGAGATCGGCGAAGTCGCGATAGTAGATGAACAGCACCGTCACCATCGCGGCGGAAACCAGGAGGTTGTTGACCGCGATCGCCTTCAGCGTCGGCTCGCCCGTGGCGAAGAAGAACAGCACATAGGGCACGTCGACGATCAGCGTCACGATCAGCGCCGCCGAGCGCAGATGCATCAGCGAGAAGATGCAGCCGATCACGGTGACCGCCATGTAGAACGCGACCTGGCTCTTGGCGAAGGGATCGCCGTAGGGGTAGAGCGCGAAGGACCAGGCGGTGAAGCCGGCACCGATCGGCAGGGTCAGCCAGTTGGTGGCGCGCAGATTGCGCAGGATGTCGGCATCGCTGCGCACCAGCCGGCGCTGGCGCAGCCACCAGAAAGTCCGTAAGGCCGCGAGCACCGTCAGCACGGCCGGCACGATCATCGTCAGCCAGTCCGGCGCCACGTTCACATAGGTGTAGGCGACCGCAATCGTGTTGCTGATGAGGATGAAGTAGAGCAGCGGGATCTGCTTGGAGAAGGCGTCGAACTGCGCCCGCGTCAGGTCCGGATTGTCGGCGGGAACGCGAAACAATCGCATCGCGGCGGCAAGATGAGATTTCAAATCGGCAACAGGCATTGCAATACGAGCCCCAGATCCCCTGAAAAACGTGGGCAATCTTGCACGGCAGGGGTAAAGGGCCCGTTAGATCAATTCTGGCCCGGGCAGGCCAGCACTGGTTGCGCGCTGCCTTACGATTTTCCGATCGCGTGCATTGGTGAGGTCCCGTTAAGGATATCCGGCCGCAGCGTGCGCACGTCTCAGGCAGAGGTCGCCCGAAATCGCTGCAGCTACCGCCTGCTATCGCCCATGCGCGACATCAGCCTAGCACATGGCCACGGTCGGATCAGGCGAGGACGGCCTGGCGCTCGCGCGCCGGTTCGCGGACGCGCTCGCTGGTCCGCGGCTCGGCAAGCTGCGTGAAGCTCCGATGGCTCGCCTGAACCGGTGCCTCGACGATCACGCCCTCACAGACGATCTGTCCGCCGAGCATCCTGAATTCCAGCTTGTCGTAGCGCGGCATTGTCTCGCCGGGTGCCGGGGGCAGCAGCCCGATGCTTCCCTGGATGTTCAGCGCGGCTTCGCCGGTGCCGTGCAGCCGCGGATTCCACATCCTGATTCCGCTCTCCGCCCAGCGCTGCCGGATCAGCGCGGCGCGGTCGGCGGGCTCTGCGGCTCTCGCGCGAACTTTCGGTACGCGGCGGAGCTCGGAAGGGGGAGACGCGAGAGGCTGAACCGGCTCGATGGCGGTGACGCCGCTCAAGGAGTCGTTAGTTGCCGCAGCGAGCGGAACATCGTTTGTAGGGACTTGCGGGCTTTCGACAACGGGCGCCGGTTCGCTGTCGGCGCTGGCTTCAGAGGCATCAGTCGTGACGCTATCGGCCTCGGCGCGGAGAAGCTCGACTTCTTCGACAGCGACCGGATCGACGGCGGCGGAAACGTCGGGCGAGGAGGCTGCCTCGATGATGACATCAGGGACATCAGTCAAGGCGGTCGTGACGTCCGCTGACGAAATCACAACCTGCTCTATGACGGCGGAGTCGATCTCTGCAGGAATCTCAGCAGGCGATGCATCGTCGTCAACGATGGCGAGATCAGAGGCTGCAACTGGCCCGCTCTCCGCACCGACCGATGCAGTCAGCACCTCCTCGGAGACTGGCGGCGTCGCGGGCGCCTCGATTTCCGTCACGGTCTCCGGAGAGGCGTCCCCGCTGATACGGATTTCGTCGGACGGATTCTCCGCGACGACAGACACAGCCGCATCGTTCTCCGCGACCAGAGCCTTGGTGCCGGGGGCAGCGTCGTCGCGCACCGGGGCGGTGCTGATCTCGGCGCTTGGAGCTTGAGCCCGGACCTCGACGTCTTCGATGATGGCGGGCGAAGCGTCCGTGGCGGTCGGCGCGACCTCAATGTTGCCGCTGTGCGGCACAGGCCGGAGTCGGGAAAACGCCCAATTCACCGCAGGGATGCGGCGCAGCAACGATATCAGTCTCGAAAGCACTGGGAGTTGTCCAAGAGGTGCTCGGCGTGAGGCAATCGCTGATTCGTCAGCAATATGAAAACCTGCCCCGGCCGTCACATCCGTGTCAATGTAGGGTGGACCAATTGCAGAACATCCGCGCATCCAGTGCGCATCCGCCCGAGTTACGCAACCCGCACAGCAGCCGATGATGCAATAATACCCCTGTTTTGCCCGACGCCGCAAGCGTGTCTTCGGCAACACCGAAATGCTCAAGCCTTTCAACCCCATCGCTACTGTGCATGGGGTTGTTTTTTCACTTCTTGTTTTGCAGGCGTGCCTAGCGCGCGCCGGCGCGCTTTTTCTGCGAGGTGCACCGCCCGCATCAACTCTCGTTGCGATCCGAAGCTTGGGGTTCCCGCCATCCTCGCGAGCCGCTATTCAGAGCCGTCATTGTCTGGCCGAGGTCGTCGCATGAGGAAGCTTGTCACCATCGCGGTTCTGCTCTGGTCCACCATCGCATCCGCACAGGATCGCACCATCACCGTGGCTTCAACCACCTCGACGGAACAGTCGGGGCTGTTCGGTCATCTGCTGCCGCTGTTCTCTAAGGCCGAAGGCATCGGCGTGAAGGTCGTCGCCGTCGGCACCGGCCAGGCGCTGGACATCGGGCGGCGCGGCGATGCCGACGTGGTGTTCGT
This sequence comes from Bradyrhizobium sp. NBAIM14, assembly GCF_020193895.1. Taxonomy (NCBI): domain Bacteria; kingdom Pseudomonadati; phylum Pseudomonadota; class Alphaproteobacteria; order Hyphomicrobiales; family Nitrobacteraceae; genus Bradyrhizobium; species Bradyrhizobium sp. NBAIM14. The sequence continues at coordinate 46,079 of NZ_JADYVQ010000019.1, forward strand.
CCATGACAGGCCCGCCGAGGACAGGTTCATGTCCGAAGGGCAGGGCGTGAAGCGCTTCGACGTCATGTACAACGACTTCGTCCTCATCGGCCCCAAAAGCGATCCGGCGCAGATCTCGGGCAGCAAGGACGTGGCCGAGGCGCTGCGCAAGATTGCGACCGCAAAGGCGCCGTTCATCTCGCGCGGCGACAAGTCCGGCACGCATGCGGCCGAGCTGAGACTATGGAAGGAGGCTGGCGTCGACCTCAGTGCCGGCAAGGACATTTGGTATCGGGAGATCGGCCAAGGCATGGGCCCGGCGCTGAACATGGCCTCGTCGTCGAACGCCTACCTCCTGTCAGACCGCGGCACCTGGCTGTCGTTCAAGAACCGTGGCGAACTCGCCATCTTGACCGAGGGTGACAAGCGGCTCTTCAACCAGTACGGCGTCATGCTGGTCAATCCTGCAAAGCATCCGAACGTGAAGGCAAAGGAGGGACAGGCCTTCGTCGACTGGCTGGTTTCGCCGCAAGGGCAGCAAGCGATCGCCGGGTACAAGGTCGGCGGCGAGCAGCTATTTTTCCCCAACGCGCCCAACTAGGACGAAGGCGACGGTCGAGACCGCGACGCTGAGAGCGAGCAGGATCAGCCCGAGTCCGAGCGCCAGCGGCAGCTCGCCTTTGCTGGTTTCCAGCGCGATCGCCGTCGTCATCGTGCGGGTGAAGCCACGGATGTTGCCACCGACGATGATGATGGCACCGACTTCCGCAATGGCGCGCCCGAACGCGGCGAGAAAGGCCGTCAGCAACGAGGTCCGGCCGAGCGCGAACAGCAGGGCCATGCTGCGCAGGGCCGACAGCCCGTCGATCCGCGCCAGGTCGCCATACTCCGCCCACAACAGGCTTGCCGGCCGGTGCACCAGCGCCACCACGATCGGCGTCGCCAGTAGCGTCTGCGCGATCACCATGGCGGCCGGCGTGAACAACAAGCCCGCCGCCCCGAACGGGCCGGACCGCGACAGCAGAAGATAGAGCGCGAGCCCGACCACGACCGGCGGAAGCCCGAGCAGGGCATTGGTCAGAATGATGATGATTTGGCGTCCCCGGAAGCGGGTGATCGCAAGCAGGGCTCCAAAGGGGGCGCCGATCAGGAGCGCCAGGATGCTGGCGGTCAGGCTGACCCGCAACGACAGGGCGACGATGCCCAATAGCTCGGTGTCGGCGTCGCCGATCAGCGCAAAGGCGGCACCGATGGATCGTGCGAAATCGTTCATCCGGTCTCGGGCAAGCCCCTGTTCCGCGGTAGCCCCGCGCCGCCCTTCTCGCTGCTGCCGCTGCCATAATCAAGGGGCCAGGGGGTGGGCAGCCCCGCCGGAGCCGTTGGAGAAGGGCTCAGGATGATCGGTCAACGAGGCACCTGGCCGGCCCCGCGGGCGGCTTTCTTCCGGCCTCGGATGCGCTAAGGAACAGGATCGGGTCGCGCCGGCCCAATGGCGGTGCTAGACCCTAATGCAGGAACAATGGAGCCGGGCTGCGACTGGCGCGCCCGCAAGGATGAAGGATGTGACGCAATGATCCAGACCGTTGGCATCATCGGGGCAGGGACCATGGGGAACGGCATCGCGCAGGTCTGCGCGGCCGCCGGCCTCTCGGTCGTAATGGTCGATATTTCCGATGCGGCGGTGAACCGCGGCCTTTCGACCGTCGGCGGAAGCCTCGAGCGGCTGGTCAAAAAAGAGAAGATGTCGGCGGCCGACCGCGAGGCGACGCTCAAGCGCATCACCGGCACCACGGACCGGGCGAAGCTGTCGGATTGCGACCTCGTCATCGAGGCCGCGACCGAGAACGAGGAGCTCAAGGTCAAGATCCTGAAGGATCTCTGCGCCACCCTGTCGCCGCGCACGCTGGTCGCGACCAACACCTCCTCGATCTCGATCACCAAGCTCGCCGCCGCGACCGACCGTCCCGACCGCTTCATCGGCATGCACTTCTTCAACCCGGTGCCGGTGATGGCGCTGCTCGAGCTCATCCGCGGCCTGCAGACCTCGGACGACACCCATGCCAAGGCGCTGGATTTCGCCAAGCGCGTCGGCAAAGTGGCGATCACGGCCAAGAACAGCCCGGGCTTCGCCGTCAACCGCATCCTCTGTCCGATGATCAACGAGGCGATCTTCGCGCTCCAGGAGGGCATCGCGACGGCGGAAGAGATCGACGCGGGCATGAAGCTCGGCTGCAACCATCCGATCGGGCCGCTCGCACTTGCCGATCTCGTCGGGCTCGACACCATGCTTTCGGTGATGGAGGTCTTTTACAAGGGCTTCAACGATCCTAAATATCGGCCAGCGCCGCTGCTGAAAGAGATGGTCGATGCCGGCCATCTCGGCCGCAAGACCGGGCAGGGCTTCTACACTTATTCCGCCTGACGAAGGCATTGGCGGCGGGCGCCCAGCGTCCGCCGCCACATCCCGCAATTTGCGCTGCGACAAAGACGCCGCGTGCGATAGGCCCGACAATGTCGAACGGGCGGCCTGCGGGGATAACTGAACGGATAGCAAAGGACATGTCGGATCGACTGAAGGCCGAGCGGGAAGCTGCGGCCGCGCGCCGGAGCCTGTTGACCCAGGATGCGATCGAGCGAACCGGGATCACCGAGGAGATGATTGGAGAACTCGTCACCCGCTTCTACGGACGCGTGCGCGAGGACGCGCTGTTGGGGCCCGTCTTCGGCGTCGTGCAGAATTGGGACGAGCATCTCGCCAAGCTCAGGGATTTCTGGTCGTCGGTCGTGCTGATGAGCGGCCGCTATCATGGCTCACCGATGCGGGCACACCTGCCGCTCAGCCTGGCCGGCGGCCATTTCGATCGCTGGCTCGACCTGTTCGAGCAGACCGCGCGCGAGGTCTGCCCGCCGGCGGCGGCTGCACTCTTCATCGACAAGGCGCGTCGTATCGCCGACAGCTTTGAGATGGCCTCGGCAACACTTGCGGGCCGCATCGCTTCGCCGCGTCACGTGCTCAGGTCGTGAAGGACACGATGCCTGCGTGGGATTCCGCATCGCATCGTGGCGTCGCAGCAATTCCTCCATCATCGGATCTGATCTGCGAAATCATCATGCCATTCGCGCAACGCCATGTAGAAATCGCGAAAACGCGCTTGAACGCATTTACTCCGACGCAATCAGCGCGAGCAAAGCCATATTGATGCACTGCGGCGCCAAGTCTTCGCCTTGTTTTCGGCAGAGTTCCAGCGCCTGCTAGCGGGCATGGCTCGCGCATCGTTCGATACCCATTCATCATCTTCCGAAAATGCTACGGAACCCGACGTCGAAGCGGGCACCGAACAGACACGGCGATCCCTGCTGCTCGGTGCGATGGCCACGACGGCGTGTCTCGGCTGTTCAACCAGGGCCCGCGCAGGTGAGGATCCGCCCGGCTCGGATGAGCGGCCGCAGAAAGGCGATCTGCTCGTCTTCTCCGAAGGTGACCAGGAGGGAAAGCTCATCACTGCGGCTGATCTACGGGTCGGTGGACCGCCGATCCATGCCTGGCCGAAGGACCCCACCACATCGGTGGTGCGCAGCGCCTCGCGGCTCAACGAAATCCTGATCATCAAGCTCGATCCCGCCGACCTCGACGAGAAGACCCGCGCGCGCGCCGTCGACGGCATCATCGCCTATTCGGCGATCTGCTCGCATGCCGGCTGTCCCGTCACCGCCTGGGTGAAGAGCGATGTCGGCGACAAGGAGGTTTTCAAGTGCATGTGCCACAACTCCGAATTCGATCCCCGCGCGGGCGCGCAGGTCGTGTTCGGGCCGGCGCCGCGGCGGCTAGCAGCGCTGCCGCTGGCGCTCGCTGACGGTTCGCTCAGCGTCGCCGGCAATTTCATGGGAAAGGTAGGTGGCACACAGCCAGGATGATGGACGGTTGCGGGCTGGGCCCGCCTCACGACTAGCCGCCACCGCCGAAGGGCGGAAGACGGGACGAACGACAAGAAATCACAAAAAGAATTCAAGCGGATGAAAAAGGGGAACGTCCATGAAAACTTCCATGATCAGGAAGCAATGGTTACTGTCCGGCTTGGTCGCCTTCACGTGTCTTGCCTCAACCGCCGCTCTATCGGGGCCGATCGAGAGTTATTCTCCGGTCACCGCGCAGCGGCTGGAAAACCCCGAGCCCCACAACTGGATGCTTTACCGGCGCACCTATGACGGGCACGGCTATAGCCCGCTCGATCAGATCAACACCTCCAACGTGAAGAACCTCACACCGGTCTGGACCTTTTCCACTGGCGTGGTCGAAGGCCATCAGGCCCCGCCGATCGTCAACAATGGCGTGATGTTCGTGACGACCCCAATGGGCCAGGTGATCGCGCTGAATGCGAAGACCGGCGACGAATACTGGCGCTACAAGCGGCAGCTTCCTGACGATCTGTTCCAGCTGCATCCGACCAACCGCGGCGTTGGTCTGTGGGAGGACAAGCTCTACCTCGCCACCACGGACGACCACGTGGTCGCGCTCGATGCCAAGACCGGCAAGGTGCTGTGGGACACGAAGGTGCAGGACTACAGGAAGGGGCAGTACCTCACCCTGATGCCCTTGATCGTCGACGGTAAGGTCATTGTCGGCGGCTCCGGCGGCGAGTTCGGCGTGCGTGGCTATATCGTTGCTTATGATGCCAAGGAGGGAAAAGAGTTGTGGCGGACCTACACCATCCCCGGTGAAGGCGAGCCCGGTCATGACACCTGGCAAGGCGACGACTGGAAAAACGGCGGCGGGTCGGCCTGGATGACAGGCAATTACGACAAGGAGACCAGGACGATCTATTGGGGTGTCGGCAATGCCGCGCCATGGCCCGGCGACTCGCATCCCGGCGACAATCTCTACACAGCATCGGTGCTCGCGCTCGATCCCGACACTGGCAAGATCAAGGCCTATCACCAATACCACCAGAACGATTCCTGGGATTGGGATGAGGTCGACGCGCCGATGCTGATCGATTTGCAACGCAACGGCCGCACCATCAAGAGCTTGGTCCATCCCGGCCGCGACGCGATCTTCTGGGTGCTGGAGCGGACTCCGACCAAGATCAATTACGTCGCCGGATGGCCGTTCGTCTTCACTGACGTCTGGAAGGGCATCGACGAGACCGGCAAGCCGATCGTGGATCCAGCGCACAAGCCGGTGATCGGCAAGCGCGTCGAGTTCTGTCCCTCGCTGTGGGGCGGCAAGGATTGGCCATCGGCGGCCTACAGCCAGAGGACCGGCCTCGTCTACGTGCCTGCCAACGAGAATTTCTGCGGCGGCTTTACCGGCGAGAAAGTGCCACTCAAGCCGGGCGAGCTCTGGCTCGGCACCAAGCCGGAAGACATCGGCCTGAAGGTAAAGCCGGGTGCGGATCATTTTGGCGAGCTGCAGGCCTGGGATCCCGCAACCGGAAAGAAGGTCTGGCAGCACAACTTCCCCAAGTCGCATCTGTTCGGATCGGTCACGGCGACTGCGGGCGATCTCGTCTTCGTCGGCGGGACCAACGACCGCTATTTCCGCGCCTTCCACGCCAAGACGGGCGAACTGTTGTGGGAGCAGAAGACCAACTCCGGCATCGTCGGCATGCCGGTGTCATATGAGATCGACGGCACGCAATACATCGCGATCCAGTCGGGCTGGGGCGTCGACGCGCAGCGCATCCAGGATGCACTCGTGACCAACAATATCGGCATTGAAGCCAACGTGCCGCAGGGCGGCGTCGTCTGGGTCTTCGCGCTGAAGAAATAGCTCCGCGGGCGGATCGAAAGAAGCGGAGCAGCGGGGGGTGGCGAATGCGGCGGATGGCAACATCCGCCGCATTTGTTTGCGCAGCGCCAGATAGCTACTTCCCCTCGCGCTCGACCTTATCCTTCTCCTTCTGGTTCATCTCGCGAATCTTGGGATCCGGATTGTGCTGCCCGGTGGTCTGGTTGGTGGTGGCGGGCGGGGCATTGGCGTTCGGCAGCGAAGTCTGGTCGGGGCCGGTGGGGCGCGTCGCGGTGGTCGGCGGCGTCGTGTTGCTCTGGGCGAATGCGCCCGCGGCGGTCAAAAGAAAGGCGCCCGACAGCGAGACTGCGAGCGCACTTGAGATGTTGGTCATCGATCTGCTCCTGTCAGATCGATGGAAACGGCGCGAGGCGGCTTGTGTTCCGCCTCGCACTTCGGTTCCGTCTCACGCCTCCAATTGCTTGCCGATCGGAAGCGCGCGGATGCGTTTTCCCGTCGCTGCGAAGATCGCGTTGATCAGGGCTGGCGCGAACGGAGGAACGCCGGGCTCGCCGACGCCGCTCGGCGGCGTGTCGGGTCCGGGCGGCACGATGTAAACATTGGTCACCACAGGCGAGTCGTCCATCCTGACGACCTGGAAGTCGTCAAAATTCTTCTGCTGCACCTTGCCGTCCTTGAAGGTGATCTCGCCGTATTTGGCGAGACTGAGCCCCATGATCGCCGCGCCCTCGATCTGCGAAGCGATGCGCTCGGGGTTGACATAGGTGCCGCAATCGATCGCCGTGTCGACCCGCGGCACCGTCAGCTTGCCTTTGTCGTCGACGGCGACCTCGACGATGGTCGCGATGTAGCTGACGAAGCTGCGGTGCACGGCGATGCCGAGACCGTGGCCCTTCGGCACCTTTCGTCCCCATTCGCCCTTCTCGGCGACCAGCTCGACCACCTTGCGCAGGCGCGCGGTGTCGATCGGGTAGCTGTCCTGGGGCTCGCCGTAATTCCAGAGGTCCTTCACGTTGGGCTTGACGATGCGAGGCGAGCCGATCAGCTCGAGCAGCATGTCTTTCTGGTCGCGGCCCGTTGCCTGCGCGATCTCGCCGACCATCGACTGGACGGCGAAGGCGCGCGGGATGTTCGAGACCGCGCGGAACCAGCCGATGCGGGTGAACGCCGCGGCTTGCGGGTTCTCACACGAGATGTTCGCGATCTCGAACGGCATATCGACCAGGCCCATGCCGATCTCGAACGGCGCCTGATGCACCGTGCCGGCGGCAAAGGTCGAGGCGATGCTGGGAGCCACGCTGCGGTGGCGCCAGGCGATCACCTTGCCGCTCTTGTCGAGGCCGGCCTCGATCCGCTCGACCGAGACGGTGTGCAGGAAGCCGTTGTGGATGTCGTCCTCCCGCGTCCACTGCACCTTCACCGGCGCGCCGAGCTCCTTCGAGAGCAGCGCGGCTTCGAGCGCAAAGTCGCATTTCGACTTGCGTCCGAACCCGCCGCCGAGCAGCGTCACGTTGACCGTGACGTTGGCCTCGGGAATGCCGAGCGTCTTGGCGACGTCCTCGCGGGTGCCGCCGGGGCTCTGCACCGGCGCCCAGATCTCGGCCTTGTCGCCCTTGACGTCCGCGACCGCCACCGGCGTCTCCATGGCGACATGGGCGAGATGCGGAAGGTAGTATTCGCCGACGATCACCTTGTCGGCGCTCTTCAGGGCAGCGTCCGCATCGCCCTCCTTGCGCAGCACGAGCCCCGGCTTGCGCGAGGCCTCCTCGAGCTCCTTGCGGTAGGCGACGGAGTCGTATTTGCCGTTGGGACCGTCGTCCCAGGTCAGCTTCAGCGCGTCGCGGCCCTTGATCGCCGCGCCCGTGTTGCGCGCGATCACCGCGACGCCGCCGAGCGGCTGGAATTTCGAGGGCCACGGCCAGCCGCGCACCTGCATCACCTTCTCGACACCGGGGACCTTCAGCGCCTCCGCCGGCTCGAACTTGACCAGCTTGCCGCCGGTCACCGGCGGACGGGCGATCACGGCATATTTCATGCCGGGCAGCCGCACGTCGGCGCCGTAGTTCGCCTTGCCGGTGGTGATGTCGTGGAGATCGACGATGCCGATCTGGCCCTTGCCGAGATAACGGAAGTTCTTGGGGTCCTTCAGCTTGAGGCCCTCGATGCTGGGCACCGATTCCTTGGCGGCGTCGGCAGCGAGCTCGCCGAAGCCGAGCTTGCGCCCGCTGGCGCTGTGCACGACCTCGTGGTTGACCGCCTTGACCTCGGTCGCCGGCACGCCCCAGCGCTTGGCCGCGGCCTGCTCCAGCATGGTGCGGGCCGAAGCGCCGATCTGGCGCATCGGGATCAGATAATGCCGCGTGCTGCGCGAGCCGTCGGTGTCCTGGTTGCCGAACTTGACCTCGTCGCCATGGGCTTGCTGCACCTTGACCCTGGACCAGTCGGCCTCCATCTCCTCGGCCACGATCAGCGGCAGGCTGGTGCGCACGCCGGTGCCCATTTCCGAACGATGCCCGACGATGGTGACGATGCCATCCGCGCCTACCGAAACGAACACGCGCGGATCGACCACGACGCCATGCGGCATCTTGCCGGCGCCGGTCTCATAGGCGAGCGCCTGGCGCGACATCACGGGGGCGGCGAGCACGAAGCCGCCGGTGACGCCGAGCCCCTTCAGGATGCTGCGGCGCGACACCTTCTCGACCTTGATGTGCTTTTCGAAGCCGCGAAGCTTGCGGGGATTGTCGATGAAGTTCATGTCACACTCCCGTCGATGCGAGATGGACGGCATTCTCGATGCGCTGATAGCAGCCGCAACGGCAGATGTTGCCGGACATCGCCTCGCGGATCTGGTCGTGCGAGGGTTTGGGATTCTCCATCAGAAGCGCCGCGGCCTGCATGATCTGGCCGGCCTGGCAGAAGCCGCATTGGGGCACGTTGACCTGGCGCCACGCCTTCTGCACCGGGTGATCGCCGTTCGGATGCAGGCCTTCGATCGTGGTGACCTCGCGTCCGGCGACGTCGTTGACGGACGTGATGCAGGCGCGCACCGCTTGCTTGTCGACGATGACCGTGCAGGAGCCGCACAGGGCCTGGCCGCAGCCGTATTTGGTGCCGGTGAGACCGGCCTCGTCACGCAGGAACCAGAGTAGCGGGAGATCCGGGTCACCGTCCCAGCTCTGTTCCTGGCCGTTGATCTTCACCTTGATCATGATCGTGCCTCGCTCTTCATAAGCATGCCAAATTCAAAGTCCGCCGACGCCGGTCGGCGACCGCTCGTGCGTCGTCTCGCCACATCCCGCCGTAGTCCCGCGCGAGCAAATCCCGGAGGGAGGCAGGAACGCAGGTAGCGATGTCTGGATGTGCTCGATACCTCCCGTTTTCTTCTTAATTGATTGTACGTCGTGCGGCATCGTGACGGCGCGACCCTAGCAGAGATCGCGCCGACCCGGCGTTCACAGCCGAGTGTTCTCACCGGGAAAAGATTGCATCGACGGTTTGTCAAAAGCAGGGCGCGTCATCCGCCACGTTGCGCATCAAATGGGCGCAACGAAAAAAGCTTCGTCCGCCGGCTGCACCGAACGGACGAAGCAGTAGGCCTCAGTCGAGGGAGGGAGAACGCAGAGCACCGCGAACTTCAAGCAGGAAGCGGACGGTCCTGCGCAGTCATTCAGAGACCAGGACTGAGGAGCCGATGGTCCTCACCCACGCGTGGTGCAGAAGCGGCGGCATCGCGCCGCGGTGGTCCCGGCAGCGGGGACCCGTGAGGCTCGCTGGCGGCAACGAACGCCAGCGAGCTCCAGATGGTGTAGCCAAGATCCGGCGGCCGGCCAGTTCAGGCGGGCGTCCAGGCAGTCTTCCTAAGCGGCTTTGGCCTTCGCGACATGGGTCGCGATCGCGTCCATCAGGGGCGGGGACAGGCAGTCATAGGGCTCGAGGCCGATCTCCTTCAGCCGCGAACGGATGCCGGCCATCTGCTCGGGCTTCACACCCGATTCGATCACGGAGGAAACGAAGGCGGCGAATTGCGGCGCCTGCGAGCCCTGCTCCTGGAACAGTTCGGGATGGATGAAGTCGAGGCCGTAGAACGGATGGTTCTTGTTCTCGATCCGGCCGTACATGTGCGTGCCGCAGGCCTTGCAGGCGTAACGCTGGATCACCGCGGAGGGGTCGACGATCTGGAGCTTGTCGCCGTTCTCGAGCACGGTGACGTTCTGGCGCGGCACGACGGCGACGACGGAGAAGGTCGCGCCCTGCGGCTTCCAGCACTTGGTGCAGCCGCAGGCGTGATTGTGGGCGACGTCGCCCTTGATGCCGACCTTCACCGGATGGTCGCTGCATTTGCAGGCCAGCGTGCCGCCGGCGAAGCTGCCGCTGCCTTGCTTGATGCCGTTGTCAATCGAGGGATGGAGTGCAACAGTCATGGTCGATCCTCCTTGGTGTGACGTTTTCGAGCTAGAACACGACGACTGAACGGATGGATTTGCCCTCGTGCATGAGGTCAAAGCCCTTGTTGATTTCCTCGAGCTTGAGCACGTGGGTGATCATCGGATCGATCTGGATCTTTCCGTTCATGTACCAGTCGACGATCTTCGGCACGTCGGTGCGCCCGCGCGCGCCGCCGAAGGCCGTGCCGCGCCAGTTGCGGCCGGTGACGAGCTGGAACGGGCGGGTGGCGATCTCCTTGCCGGCCTCGGCGACGCCGATGATGATCGAGGTGCCCCAGCCGCGATGGCAGGCCTCCAGTGCCTGGCGCATCACGGTGGTGTTGCCGGTGCAGTCGAAGGTGTAGTCGGCGCCGCCGTCGGTGAGGCCGACGAGGTGCTGAACGATGTCGCCGGTGATCTTCTTCGGGTTGACGAAGTCGGTCATGCCGAACCTGCGACCCCATTCCTCCTTGGAATCGTTGATGTCGACGCCGATGATCTTGTCGGCGCCGGCCATCTTGGCACCCTGGATGACGTTGAGGCCGATGCCGCCGAGGCCGAACACGACCACGTTGGAGCCCGGCGTCACCTTGGCGGTGTTGACGACGGCGCCGACGCCGGTGGTGACGCCGCAGCCGATGTAGCAGCTCTTGTCGAACGGCGCGTCCTCGCGGATCTTGGCGACCGCGATCTCGGGCAGCACGGTGAAGTTCGAGAAGGTCGAGCAACCCATGTAGTGGTAGATCGGCTTGCCCTTGTAGGAGAAACGGCTGGTGCCGTCGGGCATCACGCCCTTGCCCTGCGTCGCGCGGATCGCGGTGCAGAGATTGGTTTTCTGGCTGAGGCAGCTTTTGCACTGCCGGCATTCCGGCGTGTAGAGTGGGATGACGTGATCGCCCGGTTTCACCGAGGTCACGCCGGGGCCGATCTCGCGGATGATGCCGGCTCCCTCATGTCCCAGGATCGACGGGAAGATTCCCTCGCTGTCGAAGCCGTCGAGCGTGTAGGCGTCGGTATGGCAGATGCCCGTCGCCTTGATCTCGACCAGGACTTCGCCGGCCTTCGGGCCTTCCAGATCGACCTCGACGATCTCGAGCGGCTTCTTGGCTTCGAAAGCAACGGCGGCACGTGTCTTCATCGGTAGCTCCTCAAATTCTCATCAGGCGCCAAGAAGTAGTCCTGGCAGCCCTCGTAACGTTCATTTCTTGCCCATGCAGGCGTCTTCAGCCTGGGTATAGGCCTCCGTCTTCTCCTCCTTTTTCGCAGGACGCTGCCGGCCCAAGGCGTCGGTGGAGCGCGCGCGGAGATAGACGTAGAGATCGTCCATGTAGCAGGCGACGTTCGGGTTGTCGCCGAAGGCCGGCATGACGTTCTCCTGCGCGGCCGAGATGTTCTTGCGGCCGGAGGCGACCACGCCGAGGAAGTCGCCGTAGCTCATCGACTTCACGGAATCCCTCAGCGCCGGCGCGTATGTCGATCCCATGCCGTCGGGGCCGTGACACACGTGACAGTCCGAATGATAGCGGCGGTATCCGGAATAGGTGAACCAGTCCACGGTGCCGTCGGCCGAAATCTTGTAGGTCGGGTTTCCGTCCTTATCGAGCCACTTTCCGTCGTCTTCCTTCTTCACGGCGGTCGGGTCGCCCGGACCCTCTGCGACCGCGCTTCCTCCGGACACAACGAAGATCATCATCACAGCAATGACAGAGCAGATTTGACGCAAGAGATTGTTCCTCGGTCGGCATTCGGTGGAGACGAGCCGGCGCGTGGAGCGATCCACGCGCCGGAGCGATGCTGACGGGTTTAGTTCGGCAGCGAGAACACGGTCAGGGTACCGCCGAGCGCCGTGTAGTTGCTGAGGGCCGCGTAGCCGCCGACCGCACCGAGGCCTGCGGTCGGGTCGGTCAGGCCTGCCGCCAGTCCGATGCCGGCCCAGCCGCCCACGCCGGAGAGAATGGCAATGTATTGCTTGCCATTGTTCTCATAGGTGGTGACGTTGCCGATGATGCCCGAGGGAGTCTTGAACTTGTAGAGCTCCTTGCCGGTCTTGGCGTCGACCGCCTTCAGGTAGCCTTCGAGCGTGCCGTAGAACACCACGCCCCCGGCGGTTGCGAGCGCACCCGACCAGACCGAGAACTGCTCCTTGTTCGACCAGACGATCTTGCCGGTCTTGTTGTCCCAGGCGATGAAGTTGCCCATGTGGCTTTCGCCCTGCGGCGGATACATCGAGAGCGTCGCACCCACATAGGGCTGACCCGCGGTGTAGCTCACCTTGAACGGCTCATAGTCCATGCAGACGTGGTTGGTCGGAACGTAGAACAGCTGCGTGTCCGGCGAGTAGGCTGCCGGCTGCTGGTCCTTGGTGCCGAGCGCGGCCGGGCAGATGCCCTTTGTGTTCTTGTCCTCTCCGCCGTGCTCGGTCGAGTATTGTGCGACGACCTTGGGACGGCCGTAGGTCGGCGAGTTCTTGTCCATGTCGACGCCGCTGGTCCAGTTCACCTTCGGGTCGTACTTCTCGGCGACCAGCAGTTCGCCGCTCTCGCGGTCCATCGTGTAGGCGAGGCCGTTGCGGTCGAAGTGCGTCAGCAGCTTGCGGTTCTGACCGTTGATCTGCTGATCGCTGAGGATCATTTCGTTGACGCCGTCATAGTCCCATTCGTCGTGGGGCGTCATCTGGTAGACCCACTTCGCCATGCCGGTGTCGGCATCGCGGGCGAAGATCGCCATCGACCATTTGTTGTCGCCGGGACGCTGCTTCGGGTTCCAGGTCGAGGGATTGCCCGACCCGTAATAGACAAGGTTCAGAGCGGGATCGTAGGAGAGCCAGCCCCAGGTGCAGCCGCCGCCGATTTTCCACTGATCGCCCTGCCAGGACTTCAGCGAAGAGTCCGGGCCGACCGGCTTGCCGAGCGAGGTCGTCTTCGCCGGATCGACCTTGATCTGATCGTCCGGGCCCGTGGAATAGGCGCGCCAGACCTGCTTGCCGGATTTGAGGTCGTATGCGGTGACATGGCACTGCACGCCGAACTCGCCGCCGGAGATGCCGACCAGGACCTTGTCCTTGACGACCAGCGCGGCCGACGTGCCGGTCTCGCCCTTCGCGGGATTGCCGTTGGTCGCCGACCAGGCCACCTGGCCGGTCTTGGCGTCGAGCGCGACGAGGTTGGTGTCGGCCTGATGCAGGATGATCTTGCCGTCGCCATAGGACAGGCCGCGGTTGACGGTGTCGCAGCACATAACGGGGATGACGTTGGGATCCTGCTTCGGCTCGTATTTCCAAACGATCTTGTTCTCTTGCGAAAGGTCAATGGCGTAGACCTTGTTCGGGAACGGCGTATGGACGTACATCATGTTGCCGATGATCAGCGGGCCGCCTTCGTGGCCACGCAGTACGCCGGTCGAGAAGGTCCAGGCAACTTGGAGTTTCCCGACATTCTGTGCGTTGATCTGGTTTAGCTTCGAATAGCGGGTATTGGCGTAGTCGCCCGCCGGCATCACCCAGTCTTTCGGGTTTTGCGACATCTTGATCAGCTCGTCATTTGCTGAAGCGCTGCCGACGGCGAGAGCCGCCGCCGAACCAAGACAGGTCGCCAGAAGCACCTTGCGCATAGTCATTCCTCCGTTGGTCTCGTTTATTATTTCCGAAGCATTGCTCAATCGCCGGGCTTCTCGTCCGGCGTCTGCTCGTGCAGGGCGGTCACGATGGGGACCAGAAACGATGCTGTGCTGTTTCCTCCTCCTGATGAGAGCCACGGGTCCACGTGCAGGAGCGGCCCGTTCTTGTTGTTCCTGCCGCAATCCCTAACGGCTTCGCCATCGGGAAACTTGCCCAAGAGCGAAGGCGGTTTGCTCGACAGCGCACGGAGGTGAAGATTTTGATTTTGCAGTAGCGAATTCAGCGGCTTCGGTGCGCCCTCGAGGCCGGCCTCGGCGCTCAGGTTCCCCTTGACGGCGCTGCAACTAAGGCGGAGGATTAAGTTTCAAGAGTGGCAATGGAACGATGGCGCTCGTTGCAAGAGACCGCTCAAATGCGAGGTAAACGTCACGCAATCACGGCTGAGGGCTCCGGCAGCGCTGGTTGCGATTCGCGCCGAACCTCCGGATCAAATCAGTGGCTGGATTAATGTCCGACACCATTCACACGCTCTCGACGACCGGAATGACGCCGAAGCGGCAGATCCAGAGCTGGATCGACGGGCTCACGAGCCTGTGCGGGCATTTCGACGTCGATCCGCTGGAAGCGTCCTCGCTCGAAGGTCGCATCGATTACACCACGGTCTCGCGCCTGAAGCTCTGCCAGATCGAGGTCAGCCAGCATCGCATCGCGCACACGCTGGCGCGCGCCAAGGCCAATGAACACCCGTACATAAAAATCCACTTCCAGACCTACGGCGTGTCTTATTTCGAACAAGAAGGCCGTCACATCGAGATCAATCCGGGCGACATCATCGCCTATGACGTCTCCTGTCCACATTCGATCATCAGTCCCGCCTTTACCCGTCACGACGTGGTGATCGTGCCGAAGGCGCTGCTGCGCGACCGCGGATTCCCGTCGCAGCGGATGCCGGCGTGCAAATTGACGGCGAAGACGGGGACCGGGCGGATCGCCCACGATTTCGTCCATGCCACCTTCGACGAGGCGGCAAAGCTGTCGGCCAACAGCGCGGTCGGCGTCGCCGATTCGCTGATCGACCTGTTGCTGCTGCCGCTGCGCGAAGCCGACACGATGTTCGATCGTGTCGGGCCCGAAGCGATGTATGTGCGCGCGCAGTTCTTCATCCGGGAGCACTTGCGCGACCCGGATCTGTGCATCGACCAGATCTCGGCCGAGCTCGGTTGCTCCAAGCGCTATCTGCACATGCTGTTCTCGGAGCGCGGCACCACAGTGAGCGACTACATCTGGCAGGCGCGGTTGCAGAACTGCCGCCAGGAGCTCGAGGCCCACGCCGGCAAGACCATCACCGACGTCGCCTTCTCCTGGGGGTTCTCCAGCTCATCGCATTTCAGCCGGGTGTTCCGGAAATACTTCGGCGTGGTGCCGTCCTCGATCCACAAGGCACAGCAGGGCGCTGCGAGCTCGGGCGAGCATTAGACGCGGTTTTTCCAGAAGCGGCGAGGCCGTCCTTCCGATGCGCCCAACTTTCTGATCAGGCCGGCTCGAGGCCCAACGACTTCGCGCTCTCGATCCAGATCGGCAGCTCGCGCTGGTACAGCGCATTAGTCTCCTTGAAGCCGATTGCGGGCTCGAGCACGAAAGTCGAGAGAACCTCCTTCACTTTCGGATCGGTGTTGGCGGCGACGCAGAGCTCGGCCAGGCGGTCGACGACGGCTTGCGGCGTCGCCTTGGGCACGGCCCAGCCGGTAAATCCGCTCACGGTGAAGAATTTCGACGTCGCGCCCTGCTCGGGAAGGGTCTTGATCGCGGGGATCGCATCGACCTTCTTCGAATGCACGGCGAACACCGTGCCGCGGTCGCTTTGCAGGACCGACTGCGCGGCCGTGTAGCTGCCCATCGCGGCATCGAGGGTGCCTTCCAGCATTCCCGTCCACATCGGCGCCTCGCCGCGATAATGCACCGGCTCGATGTTGAGACCATACTGCTTGTTGAGCTCGTTGACGGTCATGTGCGGGGCCGAGCCCGCGCTGTAGGTGCCGAAATTCACCTTGCCGCTCTTGCGCGCGAAGGCGACGAAATCCTCCAGCGTCTTGACCCCGGTTTTCGGGTTCGCGACCAGCAACAGGCCCGCGCCGGGAATGACGCTGACGAGCGTCAGATCCTTGTCCATGTCGTAGCCGGGATTTTTCATCACCACCCGGTTCATGATGTAGGTGGTCGAGATCGAGCACAGGATGGTGTGGCCGTCGGGCTCGGCGCGGGCGACTTCCGCCGTCCCGATCGCGCCGGAGGCGCCGGGCTTGTTCTCGATGACGACGGTCTTGCCGACCTGCTTGGAGATGAACTCGCCATAGGCGCGCGCGAGCAGGTCGGTCTGGCCGCCGGCGGGATAGCTGCAGATCATGCGAATTTGCCGCGCCGGCCAGCCGCCCTGCGCCGATGCGCCGCGCGCGACGAACGGCATCGCCAGTGCACTGGTACCGGCGGCGATGAAGTGGCGGCGATCGAGCTTGGCGGACATGATTCTCTCCCTGATTTTTGCCGAACCTACTGCATCAGGCCGTCGCTGCCATGGGCCGCAGGCGAGACAGATTGGCGCATTGGCTCGCACTGCGTTCGGGCCGCGGGAGCCTCACCGCTGGATGATCTTCGTCCAGACATCGCCGAGGATCGCGGGCTCGCGCGGCGGCAGATAGGTGAGGCCGGCCTGCTTGCCGAATTCGGCGATCTTGCCCGAAGCCGTGAGCTCCGTCAGCGCCTTGTTGACGGCCGCGATCAGCGCGCCATCGCTGGCGAGCCCGACATAGCCGCGATTGGCTCCGATCGGATAATAGTAGCCGGACGCCGTGATCGCCGTGTCCGGGTGCGCGGCGCGATGGGCGTCGAAGCGGGCAAGATCGATCAGCGTCGCGTCATGGTCGCCGCGCTCGAGTCCGCCGAGGAGATCGTCGCGGCCGGGGACGAGATGGGTGATGTTGTCGATCAGGCGCCCCTTGTCGAAGGTCATCAGGATGGCGTCGCCGAGCGATCCGCTTTCGATGGCGAGACGAAGGCCGGCGAGATCGCCGATGTCGCCGACCTTGCGCCCACGGGCCTTTGGCCCCAGCACCACCGTCATCGGCGAATAGATGTAGGGCTGGCTCGGCGCGAGCACGCCGAGCGGGACGCGGCGCCGCCGATCGTCGCGCGTGGCGCCGGCGAAACCCGGCAAGCGCGCCGTCTTCATCCCGGGTGCGACAAGCGAATCCTGCGTCAGCGCGTAGCCGCCGACCAGCGAGCAGCGCCCGTCCGAGAGCAACGCATTGGCCTCGAGCTGCGGGCTCGAATCCTCATCCAGCCTGCTCTCGAACCACTGGATCTTCAGCGGGCGTCCCATCCGCTCGGCGATCGCCTGCGCCAGCAGCACGTCGAAGCCGGCATCCGGCTTGTCGTGGCGATGCACCGAGAGCGGCGGCCGGTCCTCGTCGAGACAGACCTTCAGAGGATCGTCGGCTGCGAGAGCGACCGACGCCATCGCGGACAGAACGGCCGCAACGCTCCAGGCAACGCGCCGGCCCCTCATGGCTTCCTCCGGCTGGAGACGAACGCCCAGAGGTTTCCGATCTCGTCGTCGCTGAGAATGTCGGCCCAGGGTGGCATCTTGTTGTTCTTGCCGTTCTTCACCGTGGTGACGAAGCGCGTCTTGTCGTCGGGAATGGCACGCAGATCCGGCGTGACGGTGCCGGAATTCATCAGATTGGGGCCGTGGCAGTGGGAGCATTTCGAGGCGTAGGTCGACTTACCATGGTCGATCTGCGCCTGCATGGTATTGCCGGTGGTGTCATCGGCGCGGGCGGTCGCCGCATGCGCGACCGAGAGCACCGCGACGGCGGCGATCATCGCCGCCGTCTTGTGAGAGATCACTTTCAGCATCGTACCCGTGTTTACTGCTTGACCGCAAAGACCCACAGCGAGCCGCCGGGCGGCACGTTGGCAAGCCGCTCGTCGCCGGAGAACAGCGAGTAGACGCCGCCATAGCCGCTCGTCACGGCGACATACTGCACGCCGTCCTGCTGCCAAGTCACCGGCTGTCCCTCGATGCCGGAGCCGGTCTGGAACTGCCAGAGCTTCTTGCCGGTGTCGGCGTCGAAGGCCTCGAACTCGCCGGTCAGCGCGCCAGAGAATACGACGCCTCCGGCCGTCGAGAGCACGCCGGAGAAGCGCGGAATGTCGCTCGGCGCTTCCCATTTCGATTTGCCGGTCATGGGATCGATAGCCTTGAGATGGCCGCGCGGCCCGTCGCCGTATTCCCAGAGGTCGGTCAGGTCCATGCCGAGGTACCATTCGCCCTGCTTGTAGGTGACGGGCTCGGTCTTGTACCTGCCGCCGAACGCGAGCGTGTTGGCATAGGCAAGGCCGGTCTGCGGATTGAACGACATCGGCTCCCAGTTCTTGCCGCCGAGGATCGAGGGATAGACCGTCACCTTCTTGCCCTCGCGTGCGTCCTTCGAGATGTCGGTCTCGATCGGACGTCCGGTCTTCATGTCGATGCCGGTCGCCCAATTCACCTTCACGTAAGGATTAGCCGCGAGCAGCTTCCCGTTGGTGCGGTCGAGCACGTAGAAGAAGCCGTTGCGGTTGGCATTCATCAGCGTCTTGGTCGGCTTGCCCTCGATGTTCACGTCGGCGAGCACCATCTCGGCCACGGCGTCGTAGTCGAACGGATTGTTCGGCGAGAACTGGTAGTGCCACTTGATCTTGCCGGTCTTGGGATCCAACGCCAGGACGGAGCAGGTGTAGAGATTGTCGCCGGGGCGCACCGCCGAGTTGAACGGGCCGGGATTGCCGGTGCCCCAATAGATCGTGTTCAGCTCGGGGTCATAAGAGCCGGTGATCCAGGTCGAGCCGCCGCCGAGCTTCCAGGTGTCGCCCTTCCAGGTGTCGCCGCCGGGCTCGTCCGGCGAGGGGATCGAATGGGTCCGCCAGAGATGCTTGCCCGTTGCCGGATCCCAGCCGTCGATGAAGCCCCTTGTGCCGAACTCGGCGCCGGAAATGCCGGTGATGACGACGCCGTCGGCAACGAGCGGCGCCACCGTCATCGAATAGCCTTCCTTGATGTCGGCAGCCTTCTGCCGCCACAGCTCCTTGCCGTTCTTGGCGTCGATGGCAATCACGTGGGCATCGAGCGTCGTACGGAACAGCTTGCCCTCGTGAATCGCGACGCCGCGGTTAATGATGCCGCAGCAGACGATTCGCGGCGTCTCCGCCGGATATTCGATCTTGCTCTTCCAGATCTGCTTGCCGGTCTTGGCATCGACCGCCATCGTGGCATTGTGCGAGGTGACGTAGATGACGCCCTGATAGACGATTGGCTGTGATTCCTCGCTCCGATCGTCATTGAAGCTGTAATTCCAGATTGGGACGAGATTCTTGACCGTATCCTTGTTGATCTGCTTCAGCGTCGAGAAGCGCTGGAGATTGTAGCCCATTCCGTAATTGAGAACGTTCGATGTGTCGGTCGCACCCTTGACCAGCTGCTCGGTGGTTTGTGCATTTGCACAGGTTGACGCAAGCATGACGAGGCTCGCGGCCATCGCAAAGCGTTTCATCCGTTCCTCCCAAAATGCGCGCCTTTTGACGCTGCGGCTGCAACACTCCGTCGGAAACCAAAACGCGTCAATACGAAAGTCGTAACTGCCGTGCCGATATCGTCGGCGGTCACCTGACGGAAACCTGACAAAGGCAACTCCAACTTGTGCGCAGACGCTGAGAAATTCCGCGACGCGAAGCACTATTGGGAGCAGGGCAATGCATCTCTACCGGTTGTGGCGCGCGCAAGTTGCAGGTCCGGACTTGAACCGAGAGCCGCTTGCGGGTTTATCTCGGCTCTGCCCCATTGATCTGGGGGCTATGTCAGGGAGGTCTCGATGATTTCGGCTCGCTCGATTGCCCTTGCACTTGTGATTGCACTTTCGGCCGGTCCGGCGTGGTCGGCCTCCGGCAATGCGGTCAAGTTGTTCGACACCGACAATGACGGCACGCTCGATCTTGCCGAGGTGAAGAAGGTGGCCGCCGCCTCGTTCGCAAAGCTCGATCCCGATCGCGACGGCACGCTCGATGCGCGCGAATTGCGTGGACGGTTGAGCGCGAAAGAACTCGCCGCGGCAGACCCCGACCGCGACGGGACCCTCACCCTCGACGAATATCTGTCGGTGGTCGAGCAGCGTTTCAACGCAGCCAATCCCGACAAGGATGGAACGCTGGATGCGAAGGAGCTGAATTCGCGTGCCGGGCGCGCGCTCGTACGATTGCTCCGGTGAAGCGCCGCAAGCGGAACGGGCATGACGGGCGTAACGTTTGCGATCATTCCGGCCTGACGCTCGGGAACATCGGGCTGCTCGGCCTGTTTCTCCGCATGTCCTGCCGGCGCCGGGGCTGCGCTGCGGGAGAAAAGGAGATGCAAATGAATACGAAGCGTTCCCTTCTTGCTGCCTGCGCAATCCTGACGCTGAGCGCCGGGGTTGCGGTCGCCGGTCCCTGCAACACCGGCAGCGCCAGCACCGACAAGACCGACAAGGATGCCGGTTCTGGCCCTGTCACCGTGGGCTCCGCGCAATCGCACACGTCCGGTTCGGCGAGCGATAGCAGCCAGCATCCGCCGACCAGCACGATGAACCGGGCCAGCGGTGAATCGCCGGCGTCGTCCGAGGATGCGCAGCGGCAAATGCAGAGCGAGCCGACGGCGGCTCAGCGCGCCGCGGGCGCCAAGCCGAATGCCGAAATGGCCGACAAGGACTGCTGACGGCACCGTTGTCGATTGGACGCGCGGTGCATTGCACAAGGCGGTGTCTCGCTGGTCGTGTTTGACCAGGAGGGAACTTGCTTTGTCCGAGAGAGAAATTGCGGCCGCGAAGTATCGGCACAGACGTGACGGCAGTCGAATCGAGGCTTGAACTGCACTCGACGCAGCCCTAGGTTTTTCGCCGCGCGATGTCGCGCTCAATACCTTGGGAGACCCGAATGGCTTGGAAAGCTCCGAAGATCGTGGAAGTGCCGGTCGGCATGGAAATCAACATGTACGCCTGCGCCTCGCGCAAGTAAGACCGACGACCTGCCGCGGCTTCGATGGCAAACGCCGTCGGAGCCGTGGCAGTGTCGGATCTGCGCCTCGCCGTGCTCCATGCTTTGCGGATCGCGCGAAAGCCGCACGTGGAGGGGCTTCAATTCTTTCCCCGCAAAATTTCGACCGTGCTCTGCGGCAGTGTGTTACGCTGACGCCCGGTCAGCGCTGCTGCCGCATCACAGCGGCGCGCGCCTTTGGGGCACGGGATGGGCGGCAGAGCCTGCAAGTTCTGGACGGTGATCGTGTGCGCGATCGTGCTGGCGCCGGCGCGCAGCAGCGCCGAGGCAGGTTTTGATACCGAGCACATCTTCGGCTTCATGATCGGCACCGATATCGGCAATGTCGGCGAGCGCGAATTCCAGACCCAGACGACGGGGCGCTTCGGCAAAGGCGGGGGCGCTTATCGCGCCCTTGAACATGAGGTCGAGATCGAGGTCGTGCCGCTGCCGAATTTTCGTGTCGAGGTCGGCGGCACCGCCAGCTTGCACCACATCACCGGCGTCCCTGATATAGACGACCGCCGCCAGTTCAACTTCCAGGGCATCTCGCTTGACCTGCGCTATCGCCTGCTCGACCGCGAGCGCGCACCATTCGGCTTCACGATTGCGGCCGAGCTCCACGGCGACCGCATCGACGAGACCAGCGGCGCGAAAGGGCGGATGTACGGCACCGAATTCACGCTCGCCTTCGACCGCGAACTCATTCCGAACTTCGCGATCGGCGCCCTCAACCTGATCTACCAGCCGGAATGGGCGCGCTTCGAGATTGGAGGGGCATCCGAGAAGAGCTCGACGATCGGGGCCGCGTTTGCCGGCCTGGTTCGCGTGCGGCCCAATGTGCTGCTTGGCGGCGAGATGCGCTACTTCCGGCAATATGAGGGCATCGGCCTTAGCGAGTTCTCAGGCCAGGCCCTGTTTGTCGGCCCCACCGCCTATTTCCAGCTCTCCGAGCGTTCCCGGCTCACCGCAAGCTGGAGCATGCAGGCCTGGGGGCGCCCGGCCGGCTCAGGCGGCAATCTCGACCTCGTCAATTTCGAGCGGCATCAGGCGCGATTGGTGTTTGGCGTGAACTTCTAGCACGGAAGGTCGTCATGCTCGGGCTTCTCCCGGCTACGCGGCCGAAGCCGCTTCGGCGAGGCGACGGCCCGGGCATCCACGTTCTTTGTTCCACGAGGCAAGGCGTGGATGGCCGAGCCCGGCCATGACGAGGCTTCGGCGCTATGAAACTTCCCCCTCCTTCGCGCGTAGCTTCATGTGCTAATCTCTCCATCGCCCCCTTGCGAGAGGATCCCGGCATGAACCCGATTGACCTGGTGGTGACTGTGTGCGCGGTGCTCTCGCCTGCGACCTGCGAGGAGCGGCATCTGGTGTTCCACTATTCCGGGTCGCCGCGGCAATGCGCGATGGCCGCGCCGCCCTATATCGCGCAATGGGTCGGTGAGCATCCGAAGTGGCACGCGGTGAAGTGGCGCTGCGAATATCCGCACCCGAACGACAAGGCGTGAGCTGCCAGAATCGGTTCGAACGCTACTTGGTGCAGTCCTTCAGATCCTTGTCCGCAATCGAGAACACTGCATCCGCCTTGATCTCGATATCGCGGACGACGCACTGCCGTGCATTGGGGTAGCTGACCCTGGCGTCGTAGCGGCCGGGCTCGACGCCGGTGATACGCAACCGCTCGTCGTGGTCGACCTCCTTGTCCTTGTCATTCAGGCACTGGTTCGGACCCCAGTCGGTCTTGCCGGCGGGTGCGAGCTGGAAGCCGGAGATGGTCTCCGTCGTGAGATTCCAGAGCCTGATGCCCTTGCCCTTGGTCTGCGCGGCGGCTTCGCCGGCAAGCGTCAACAACGCGATCAAAGCAAGAACCCCACGCATCAGCCAGTCCTCCCAAAGGGCGCCGTCATTCCCTGATCAGGCGCTCGCGGTTCTTTGCCTTGTCGAAATTCTTGGCGCGGTCAAGGCCGTTTGGTGCGATCAGCTTTGCCGAGACGAGATCGGCGCCGTCGAAATCGGCGTCGATGACGATGGCGCCGGTCAGATCGGCTCCGCCGAGCTGGGCGTTTTTCAGTGATGCGCCGCTCAGATCGGCGCCCCTGAGGACTGCGAATTCGAGGTCGACGCGCGACAAATCGGCGTTGCGCGCGTTCAGCCGTTCCAGCTTGGCGGATCTCAGCACCGCGCGCATCAGTCCCATCGACTGGTTGCGCATATCGGCGCCGAGATTCGCGTCCGCGATCGAGGCGCCGACCAGGCTTGCGCCGGTGAGGTCGGCAGCGATGCGCGCTCCTGACAGGTTCGCACCGTCGAGACGCGCGCGGGCCATTTGCGAGGCGAACAGATTGGCGCCCTTCAGGCTTGCGCCGGTAAGATCCGCATCCAGCAGCCACGCCTGATCGAGGATCGCACCGTCCAGCCGGGCGTCTCGAAGTATTGTCTTGTTGAGCCGCGCGGCGCGGAGAACCGTGTTGGACAGGTCCAGCCCCGAGAGATCGAGACCCGACAGGCGTTTGCCGGTGAAATCGGCAGGCTGCTTTGGGCTCGCTTTGGCCAACATGGCCTCGACCTCCGGCCTCGTCATTTCAGCCGAGACCATCGCGGGGGAGGTGAGGTCGACGCCACGCATCATGTCCTGCGCGCCCGCCGTCACCGCAACGAGTGCGAGGCTAAGCGCTGCAAGACCAAGCGTTGCGAAGGCGACTGTTCGTGTCATCATCAGCTCCGCCGCCCGCTAATCTAGCACGTCCGCCAGGCGACCGGCTATGAGGCATCTCGCTCAGTGCGGTCGCCTTGAGTTCGTTGCGCGAGGCCGGCCTTTATCGCCGCAATTTCGGCTTCGCCGCGTGTGTCGCGCGGGATGCCGATAGGCACCTCGGCCACGATCCGCGCTGGTCGCGGCGATAGGAAGAACAGCCGGTCGCCCAGGCGCACGGCATCGTCCAGGCTGTGTGTCACCAAAAGCGTCATCACCGGCCGGCTCGCGACGAGCGTTGCAATTTCATCGCGCAAGCGTCCGGCGAGAGCGTCATCGAGCGATGCCAGCGGTTCGTCGAGCACCAGAATATCCGGCTCGACGGCAAAGGCGCGGGCGAGCGCCACGCGCCGGGCCAAACCCAGCGAGAGCTCACCGGGATAGTGGTCGCGATGCGCTTCCAGCTCCAAAATCCTGAAGAGCTCGGCGAGCTTGGCATCAGCGACATCGGGCGCAGCCAGCCGCACATTCTGCTCGACCGAGCGCCACGGCAGCAGGCGCGGCTCCTGGAACACCATGCCGATCCGTGCCTCCGGCGGTCGCGCGACGTGGCCCGCAAAGTCGTGGTCCAGTCCCAGGATGATACGCAGCATCGTGCTCTTGCCGCAGCCCGAGGGGCCGATCAGCACGCCGACCTCGCCGGATTGCAGCGCGAACGTGACGGGCGCCAGCACCTCGTGCGTTCCGCCCGCGGCACTCCTGAAAGTCTTGCCCGTGATATCGACCTCAAGCCGCACGGGGCCGCCACCTGTTTGCGCGGGCTTCGAACGGCTGCACCAGCAAGGTTTCTATGACGAGCACGACGGCGGCGAAGGTGAGGGAATAGGCCAGCAGCCGCGGCGTGTCGAACAGCTGGAAGGCGACGCCGATCTCGAAGCCGACGCCGTTCGGCCGCCCCAGCAGCTCGGCGACGAGCACGATCTTCCACACCAGCGACAGGCCGGAGCGGGCCGAGGCCGCGATATAGGGCGCCAGTTGCGGCAGCACGACGTGGCGGAAGGCGCGCCAGCGCGGCATTGCGAACACGCTCGCCATCTCGTCGAGCGAACGGTCGAGCGCGCGCGTGCCCTCGCGCAGGGTGACGATGGCGGTCGGCAACTTGTTGATGGCAATCGCCGCGATCGCGGCGGCCTCGGTGAGGCCAGCCCAGATATAGGCCAGCACGATCACGACCAAGGCGGGCAGGTTGAGCAGCAGGATCAGCCAGGGATCGCCGAGCCGGTCGGCGAGCTTCACCCGGCCCATCAAATAGCCGATGGCACTGCCGAGCGACATCGCGAGTGTGAAGGCGAGCGCGACGCGCGCCAGCGTGGCGCCGAGATGCAGGAACAGCGCGCCGCTTGATGCTTCCGCGATCATCACCTGAAGCACCGCCGGCGGGGAGGGCAGCTTTGCGCCGCCGACCGCGAGCGCGGCAATCCACCAGATCGCGAGGAACAGGGCGAACGACAGCAGGCGCAGCACCTCAGTCTCCGGGGACTGCATGATAGAAGGTGCCGGGGTCGAGCTCGGCTGCGGGGCCGACGAGGTCGCGGCCGCCGATCTCGGCCAGCACGCGGTAGAGTACGCGCGCGTCCTTTTCCTCGTCATCGATGCTCCGGCGCGGAATGCCGTCGCGGTAGCGCTCGCGGTAGGTCCTGAGCAGGGCGGGATCCGTCGTGCCGGTGAGCGGCGCGACCTTGTCCCAGGCCGCATCCGAGGTCGCCAGCAACTCCTTGGCCTTGCGGGTCATCGCGATGAAGCGCGCGACGGCCTCCTTATGGCTCGCGGCCCAGCTCTCATCGAAGACATAGCCGACCGCGGCGACCGCGCCTTTGGCACCCAGCTTCGGCAAGATGTCCTCGATGCCGGTCAGGCGCCTGAAACCCTTGGCCTCGAGCTGGGCGCAGAAATTCCAGAAGTTGAGGCTCGCATCCATCTCGCCGTCCAGCGCCTTGGCGGCGATCAGCGGCGGGGCACCGTAGACGATGGTTGCTTCCGACTTGAGGTCGATGCCGTCCTGCTTCATCCGCGCCTGCAGCAGCAGCCAGCTCTTGTCGATCGCCCCGCCGGCGACCGCGAGCTTGCGGCCCTTGAGGTCGGCGAGCGTCTTGATCGGCGATGAGGCCGGCACCATCACGGCGCCGAGCGCGCTGGAATAGGGATAGAAGGTGAGCTTCGCACCGAGCGTGCGCTCGCGCGACACCCACAGCCAGTCCGACAGGATGATGTCGGCGCTGCCGGCGCGCATCGCGATCTTGCCGGCCTCGGTGCTCGCGAGCTCGGTGACCTCCAGCGCCAGGCCGGCCTCCTTGTCGAGGCCGGCGCTTCGGATCGCGGCCAGCTCCCACGAGAATGTTCCGGTCTTCTGCACCGCAAGGCGGATTGTGTCCGCAGCGCCGGCAGGTGCGGCTAGCGCCAGCACCGTTGCGAGCGCCCAAATTCGCGCCAAAACTGTCATCACCTTGTGAGCCGTTTCCTCTGACAGAGTGCTTTTCAGCACAATACGCATAGCATAGCCTTGGTCGCAACCAGCGGGAGGACGCGCATGGATCTGGCCGGACGGCTACGACCGATTGTCGCCGCATTGACGGCGCTCGCTGCCAGCGTATGCGTGGCACGGGCCGAAGAGGCCAATGATTATCCCACCGCGGCGCGCGCGGAATACGTCTATGGCTGCATGAAGGCCAACGGCGAGACGCGCTCCGCGATCGAGCAATGTTCCTGCTCCATCGACGTGGTCGCCTCGATCATACCCTACGAGCGCTATGTTACCGCCGAGACCGCGCTCAGCATGTCGCAAGTGCGCGGCGATCTCGGCGTGCAGTTTCGCACCTCGGAGCAGGCCAACTCGGCGGTGAATGACTTAAGGCGCGCGCAGGCGGAAGCCGAGGTGAGGTGTTTTTAGCTATCGCGGCACAGACGGTGCGATCTTCCTTCTCCCCTTGTGGGAGAAGGTGGCGCGAAGCGCCGGATGAGGGTTCTATCGGCATATTCCAGCATGAGAGGCAGGTGGGCGCGGAAACATACCCCTCACCCGTCTCGCCGCTACGCGGCGATCCACCCTCTCCCGCAAGGGGAGAGGGGGCTTCAGCGCAAGTCTGACGAAACTAAGTCCCCGGTTTCTCCACATCCCATTCATTGCGGAACACATGCCCGTCCGTATCCCGGGCCTCCGCACGAAAGCGCTTGGCGCCGTTGGAGACATAGGTGAAGCGCAGGTTGGGATCTTCCGAGATCGAGATGCCGCCTTCCATCGACAGCACGGGGCTGTCGTCCTGCGTCAATCTGAGCTGGTTGATGAAGAAGGCGGGGATATAGAGCTGCGTGACCTGGTCCATCTGCAGGCCGGAATTGTTGGGATGGCCGATCATGATCTGCGCTTCGCGCAGCCGGCTTGCCGGACCCTCTTCACGGGCGAATTGCCGGTAGCGCATTTGGCCGAGCCGGTTCTTGGCTTCCTCCACGTTCTTTGCAGCCGGCGCCGAGCAGCCGCCGGAGGCCTTCACATAGACTTTGGAGACGTAGAGCTGGCCGTCGCTGAGCTCGGCCACCGCATGCACGTCGGTGTAGTTGTTGACGCGCACACGGGTCGAGATCTCCGTGACATTGGCGTCCGGGCCGAGTTCGAACTTCGCGGCCATCGGCGCGGGATTGCGGTCGATCACCAGCGTGATCGAACGGATGCGTCTGCTGTCGCCGGGCGACAGCTTGCTGCGCAGCGTCACCGGCACGATGGCGGCATCCTCGGCGCGATAGGGCATCTCGATGCCGATGACCTCGGCGCCGTCGTTCATCGGCCGGTTGCTGAAGATGTCCTGCACCAGGCCCGGCCAGGGATCGTAGGCCTCGTCCGCCTGCGCCGGCACGGCAAAGGCGATGCCGAGGAGCAGGGCAATCAGGGGCAGGCGGCGTGTGCATGCCGTCATGGTCATGCTCCTCGGTTTAGGTGAAGCTGATCTCCTGCCAGCGTAGCGCGCCCGCTATTCCCATTCAATTTCCGAAAATGCTGCAGTTGCGTTGCGGGCGTTGTAGTCCTCGAACAGCTGCCAGTGCGGCCGCTCGTCCGCCGCCGCCTTGTCCGCAGCGGCGCGGATCGGCGCGCCCCTCTTGTTCAGGGCGCGGACGTCGGACAGCAACGTTGACAGGTAACGTCGTTGATCGCTCAGCGCCGCTGGCCAGTCGCTCACAGGACCGTGACCGGGAACAACGCGCAGCGCCGGGATCGTCTCCAACTCTTTCAGCGTGGCGAGCCAGCCGCGAATGCTGCCGTCCATCACCGGAATGTGGCCGAGAAAGACGAGATCGCCGGCAAGCAGGGTTTTGGTGCTCTCGTCGAACACGGTCAGATCGTTGTCGCTGTGCCCGGCCGGCCAAGCGCGCAAGGTCAAGCGGCGCGAGCCCAGATCGAGCGTGAGCGTGTCCGTTACGAGCAGGGTCGGCGGTACGATCTTCACGGGATCGATCAGCTCGGGGCCCATGAGGCGCCTGAAATTGTCGAGATAGAAGGGCCCGCGGCTCGCCAGCGCCTGCGGCAGCTTGCTGTGGCCGACGAAGCTGGTTCCCTCCCCCATGAAGGCAGCATTGCCGAAGACATGGTCGGGATGGCCATGGGTGTTGATGACATAGCGGATCGGCTTTTGCGTGCGCGCTCGTACCGCCGCCAGCAGCGCCTCGCCTTCGCGCAGGCTGCCGCCAGTGTCGATCACGGCCACCGCGTCGTCTCCCACGATGAAGCCGACATTGGCGATGCCGCCTTCATTCTCGCGGCTCATCAGCGCGATGGCCCCGGAGTGTACGAAGATTCCCGGCGCGACTTCGCTCACAGGCAATTCGGCCGCCCCAGCGCGTGCTAGCGTAGCTGCTACCAGGGACAAGGCTGCGATCACGAGAGCGATGCGAGACACTTTTCCGCCTCAGTTCAAAGGATTGGCCTCATTGCACTGCAACAAAGCAAAGCCGGCAAAAGTTGGCACACGTGGCGCGTCATGCGTTGCATGGATAACATTCAAACAAAACGAGGAGGAAGCGCGATGACGCAGGCCGGACGACATCGTCGCTGGTGGTTTTCACTCTGGATCGTGATCGCATCGTGTGCCTATGGCGATCTCGCCATCGCGCAGACCAACGAGACCGGAGATCTCTCATTCGAGCTGGTCGACCCGAAGGTGCTGCGCGTCTGCGCCGACCCGCGCAACCTGCCGTTCTCGAACGAGAAGGGCGAGGGCTTCGAGAACAAGCTCGCCGAGTTTCTGGCGGACAAGCTGCAGAAGAAGCTGGACTACGTGTTCTTCCCGCAGGCCGCCGGCTTCGTGCGCATGACGTTGGGTGCGCATCGCTGCGACGTCATCATGGGCTACCCGCAGGGCGACGACCTCGTGCAGGGCACCAATCCCTACTACCGCACGACCTATGCACTGGTTGCCAAGACCGGTAGCGGGCTCGAGGACGTCGACACGCTGGAGGACGCACGCCTGAAAGGTAAGCATATCGGCATCGTCGCCGGCACGCCGCCGGCGACCAATATGGCGTTGGCAGGCCTGATGGGCGATGCAAAGCCCTATCAGCTGATGATCGACACGCGCTTCGACAATTCCGCGCAGGCGATGATCGACGACCTCGCTGCCGGCAAGATCGACGCCGGCGTGCTCTGGGGACCGATGGCCGGCTATTATGCGAAGAAAGCCGGCCCCTCGCTGCACGTCATGCCGCTGGTCAAGGAGACCACCGGGTCCAAGCTGGTCTATCGCATCGGCATGGGCGTGCGACCCGCCGACCAGAACTGGAAGCGGCAGCTCAACCGGGTGATCCAGGAGAACCAGGGCGAGATCAACAAGATCCTGCTCGATTTCGGCGTGCCGCTGCTGGACGAGAGCAACCGGCCGCTCGGCGCGGAGACGGCCAAGAAGGCGCCATGAGCCGGCCGCTTGCCGCTGCGTTCGTCGTTGCCTTGCTCGTGGCCCCGGCGTCGGCGCAGCAGCAGGAGCCGTTCGAGCCCGAGGGATATCGTACCGACAATTATCGCGCGCCGGTGCCGGCGACGCTCGCTGGCGCGCGCGTGCTCACGACCGGCGAGGCGGAGGCGATCTGGCGTGCGAACAGCGGCACCTTCGTTGACGTGATGCCGCGCGCGCCGAAACCAAAGAACCTTCCTGTGAGCACGGTGTGGCGTGACGCGCCGCGCAGGAACATTCCGGGCAGCTTCTGGCTGCCGGACACCGGCTACGGCAACTTGCCGCCCGCCATGGACGATTATCTTCAGCGTGGCCTCGCGCGCGCCTCACGCGGCGACAAGGCCGCGCTGCTGGTGATCTATTGCCTCGCCGATTGCTGGATGTCCTGGAACGCGGCGAAGCGTGCGCTCGCTTACGGCTATGCCAACATCGCCTGGTATCCTGACGGCACCGACGGCTGGGAGGGCGCGAAGCTGCCGACGGAAGAGGCGCAGCCGGAGCCGCGGCCGGAGCAACAATGATGCAAGCAGGAGAGATCAGGCGCCAGCGCCGTTACTTCTGCTTCTGCAACTTCGTCAACGTGCCCGTACCGTTGGTCTCGGTCGCAGAATAGCTCACCCTGTCGCCGGCATGGACGGCATCCAGCATCGCCGCATCCTTGGCCTTGTACTCCTGGAGCGCGCCGGCGCTGCCTGTGCTGGCGCCGACCGTGCCCTTCTGGGTCTGCTGGATCGAAATCGTTCCGTTGAGCCGATCGATCCGCGTGATCATCCCGGTCATGTCGTCAGCAAAGGCGCTGGTTGCGAGCATGCTGAGGACCGCAGCGCCCGCAAACATGATTCTTGTGGTTCCCATCGAGGCCTCCCGACGTCTTGAGTTCACGTCGACAAGCCATCATAAATCGATTTGGTTCCGGCACATAGCGCGGCGAAAGGTTAACGTTGCCGGAGCGATTGCGGGAACTTTTCGTGAGCGGTCAGCGTAACTGACACTATTCCATTTCCTGCTGGATGACGCGTCCGAGCGCGAACAGGCGCTGGTCGAGCGAGGTTGGAACCTCGCAGACGAAGCGCACCACCTTGTTACGGTCCTCGAAGATCCGGGTCTTCCAGATCAGCTCGTTGCTGAGCGCCTGGACCTTGGCCTCGTCACGCGGTGTGGCCCCTTGCAGGGCCTGGAGCTGAATTGCCTCCTCGCGGATCTTGTCGGCGGCATCGCGCTGCTTGCGGCTGACTCGCTCGAGTCCGTTCATGACCTGGGAGCGCTGGGCGTTGAGCGTGTCGAACAGGCCGGCGAACAGCAGCTTTGCGTTCGCGGTCTTGTCGGCAGCGGAACCCGCGAGAAACTCCTTCACCAGCTTTTCCGCCTCATCCAGTGGCGTCTTGCGCGCCGCCAGTTTCGCAACGAGCGCGCTGATCTTGGCGTCGTCCTTCCATTTGTTCTGGACGTCGTCGAGCGGCGGACCGCCCCACACGGCCGCCAGCGAGATCTCGGGCACCTTCGCCTGGGTGCACGGCCAGTCCGGATAGCGCGGATCGGCGGCGTGCGCCGTCGTGCTCGCGACAGCGAGCACCAGTAGAGAGGTGACCAGAACCCGAACAATCATCCTTCGCCTCCCGCAGGCCCGCGTCGCGCCAGCCCGCGCGAGGGATCATAGGCCAGGATCGCACCGATCATGAAGACGATTGTGCAAACCGCGACCACCGCCAGCGAGATCCAGTTGATCTGGCCATACAGCGCGAAACGGATCAGCTCGACCGCATGGGTGAACGGATTGGCCTCGCACAGATAATAGAGATAGGGGTTGCCCTCCTGCACGCGCCAGAGCGGGTAGAGCGCGGAGGAGGCGAAGAACATCGGGAAGATCACGAAGTTCATGACACCGGCGAAGTTCTCCAGCTGTTTGATGCCGGACGAGATCAGCATGCCGAGCGAGCCCAGCATCAGCCCCGACAGGATCAGCGCCGGCAGCACGGCGAGATAGCCCTGGGGCGGCGGGGTGATGTCCCAGAGCCAGGCGATCACCAGAAACGCATAGACCTGGAGCAGCGATACCGCGGTTCCCGCGAGCAGCTTGCAGAACAACAGGAAACCGCGCGGGAGCGGACTCACCAGGAGCGTGCGCATGTTGCCCATCTCGCGGTCATAGACCATCGAAAGCGAGGATTGCATGCCGTTGAAGAGCTGGATCATCGCCATCAGTCCCGGCGCTATATAGACCTCGTAGAGGATGTAGGTCTCGTAGGGCGGGATGATGGAGATGCCGAGCACCTGGCGGAAGCCGGCGGCAAAGATGAACAGCCACACCAGAGGCCGCACCAGCGCCGAGACGAAGCGCTCGCGCTGATGCAGGAAGCGCAGGCCCTCGCGCCAGACGATGCCGCTGAGGCAGGTCATGTACTCGGCGAACGAGAAGCCGCGCGGCGCCTCGCGCGTCGTGATGCTGCTCATGCGCCGCCTCCAGGCATGGTTTGCGCGCCGGT
Organism: Bradyrhizobium sp. NBAIM14; assembly: GCF_020193895.1. Classification (NCBI taxonomy): domain Bacteria; kingdom Pseudomonadati; phylum Pseudomonadota; class Alphaproteobacteria; order Hyphomicrobiales; family Nitrobacteraceae; genus Bradyrhizobium; species Bradyrhizobium sp. NBAIM14. The sequence goes on from NZ_JADYVQ010000019.1 coordinate 78,116, forward strand.
CAGGCGCATGAAGGCGGTGTTGACGTCCTGCGCGCCGGCTTCCGCGACGACGCGGTTCATCGGTCCCTGCGCCAGCACCTTGCCCTGGTGCAGCACCACGAGATCGTCATCGGGCATGATCTCGTCGAACAGGTGCGTGGCCCAGAGCACGCCGATGCCTTGCTCGGTCACGAGCTGCCGCACGTGGCTGATGATGTCGGCGCGCGCCTTGACGTCGAGGCCGACGGTCGGCTCGTCGAGCAGCAGGAGGCGCGGCCGGTGCAGCAGCGCCCGGGCGATCTCCAGCCGCCGCATCTGTCCGCCCGAGAGGTCGCGCACCTTGCTTGCAGCGCGATCGGCAAGGCCGATGCGGCCGAGCAGCTCGGCACTGCGCGCCGAGGCCTCGCGGCGGCCAATGCCGTGCAGGGCGGCGTGGTAGAGCAGGTTCTGCGTCAGCGACAGGTCGAGATCGAGCGTGCGCGGCTGGAATACGACCCCGAGCAGCCGCAGCGCCTCGCCGGGGCTCTTGCTGACGTCATGCCCGAAAATGCCGACGCGGCCGGACTGGATGCCGAACAGCCGCGTGATCAGCGAGAACAGCGTGCTCTTGCCGGCGCCGTTGAGTCCCAGCAGCGCCGTGAAGCTCGCGGGCTGCACATTGAAGGACACGTCCATCAATGCGCGCCGCGGACCATAGGCATGGCTGACGCCGTCGATCGACAACGCCGGCACCGTGGCTCCTTCGGGTCTCGGCGTCTCCTGCGCTTCGGCGATCGGAGCGGGGCTGGTCATGGCGCGATCGCAACGCCCCAGGGCAGCTCGCCGACCTGAATGGTCTTGATCACCTTCTGCGCGGCGACGTCGATGACGGAGACGTCGTTCGACACACCGTTGGTGGTGAGCAAATATTTCTCGTCCGGCGTGAACGCCATGTGCCAGACCCGCTGCCCGACCAGGAGATATTTCGTCACCTTGCGCGAGGCGACGTCGACCACGGCGATGCGGTTGGCGGGGCCGAGCGCGACGAACGCGGTTTTGTCGTCCCTGGTCATGCCGATGCCGACCGGCTGGATCGCCTCCTTGCGCAAGCCCGGAATCTCGAACGTGACCTTGCCGATCACCTCGTGCTTTTTGGGGTCGATGATCGAGACAGTGCCGCCGATCTCCGAGGACACCCACACCTCGGAAGAATCATGCTTGTACTCGGCGTAGCGCGGCCGCGCGTCCACCAGCACGTTGGCGACGATCTGGCGCGAGGCGGTGTCGATGAAATGCGCCATGTTGGTGGTTTCCGAGGTGTTGATCAGCGTCTTGCCGTCCGGACTGATGGTCATGCCCTCGGGCTCGACACCGACCTGGATGTCGCCGAGCCGGGCGCGCTTCTCGAGGTCGATCACCGTCACCGTGTTGTCGTTCTCGTTGGCGACGTAGAGCATCTTGCCGGCGGCATCCTGCGCGAACAGCTCGGGGTCGGGACCGGAGGGCAGGCTGTCCACCACGGTTTGCGTCTTGGCGTCGATTACCTGGATGGTGTCGTCGTCGCCGACCGCGACCATCACGAACTTGCCGTCGCGGGTAAGGTCGATGCCGCGCGGACGCTGGCCGACCTTGATGGTCTTGGTCACGGTCCAGCTGTCGGTATCGATCACCGAGACCGTATTGCTCTTCTCGTTCGAGACATAGGCGATGAACGCATGCGCTGGGGCTGCCGCCAGCGCCAATGCGGAGAGAAGTCCAACACGCCACATCCGCGACATCTGCATCCTCATTTCAGCTTGCATTTGCTCTCCGGGCGATCGTAGCCGAGCGTGTCGAGCTCGGAGACCTGGTGCAGGAATCCTTCCTGCGGCGACACCGACACCACCATGCGGCCGTCGACCAGGAGGATCGGCTGGCGCAGCTGCAGGTTCCAGTCGCGCAAGGTCAGCCGCGTGCCCTTGAAGGCGGCGACCGAGAAATCCGGGCCCTTGATGAAATCGGTGACCTTCCTGACCTCGCCGGAATTGGTGCGCGAGGTGGCTTCGCCGATCATGCGCACCGCCGTCCAGGCCTGCATGTCGCGCGCGGTCATCCGGCGCAAATTCAGCTTGATGAAGCGGTTCTGCATCTGGATCGCGCCCCACTGATCCTGCGATGCGTCCCAGCTGCGCGGCACGAGGCCGGCGGAGCCGGCGACCGGGCGCGGATCCCAGGTGCGATAGGGCAGATAGGCGCCGAACACCTCGCTCTCGTCGGCGGCGACCAGCACGTCATAGGCCGGTGCCTGCTGCGTGAAGACGGGGATCTGACGCTGGATCTGCGCCACGCCGCTATCGGTGCGCCGCGCCCCGCCCTTGTCCTCGAAGGTTCGCTCCTGCACGATCTTGGCGCCGAACCGCGCCGCGGTGCGCCTGATAGCATCCGCGAACAGCTTGTCCTCGTCGTGCGAGCCGACCACCAGCAGCCAGCGCGACCACTTCTTCCACACCAGATATTGGCCGAGCGCGTCGGCGAGCATCGCACGCGTCGGCGCGGTGTGGATGACGTTGGCGCGGCAATCGGTCTCGCGCAGCCGCTCGTCGATCGCGCCGGCGTTGAACAGCAGCGTGCCGCGGTCGCGCAAGGCGTCCGCGACCTTCAACAGCGCATCGGCGGGCAGGTCGGCGATGATGAAGCCGTTCTTCTCGGCGAGCGCGGTCGCAGCCTGCGCCACGTCCTCGCCTTCCCTGATGCGGCGCTCCTCCAGCGTGAAGCGCTGGCCGGTGAATTTCCCGGTGGTGTTGTTGTCCTCGATGGCAAGGCGCGCGCCGGCGAGGCCGTCGTTCTCGGCAGGCTGCTCGGCCAGCGACAGCGTTGATCGGGTGCCGGCGATTGCGAGATAGCCGACGCCGATCGTGACGGGATCGGCCGCAAGCGCGCTCCTCGCGGCAAGACCAAAGCCGATCAGGCCGGCCAACCATCGGATCATGTTTCCTCCAGACGATCTCCCCGGCTTGACCGCCGGTGAAGAATTGTCTCTGCTTCAAGCATGACCAATTTGTCAGGCCGTGCAACCCCGCATTTCGTCCCCGCGCGCGCGAAGCCGGGCATCACGATCATGCGAGCATTGTTGGCAACCGCAGCATTGCTGTGGACGGGGGCGGGCGCGCTCGCCGATCCACCGAAGCTCGCGGTGTTCGATTTCGAGTTGGTCGACACCAGCCTGCCGGGCGAGTTCTACGGCTCCAAGCCGGAAGAGGCGCGGCTCATGCGCATCAGCGAGCAGCTGCGCAAGGAGCTGGCAGAGTCGGGCCGGTTCCAGGTGCTTGACATCGCGCCGGTACGGGAGGCCGCCCGTGGCGCGAACCTGCAGGCCTGCGGCGGCTGCGACCTCAAGCTCGCCGGCCAGCTCGGCGCCGATCTGGAGATCACCGGCCTCGTGCAGAAGGTCTCCAACCTGATCATCAATCTCAACATCTATCTGCGCGACGTGAAGACCGGCAACATGGTCGCGGTCGCCAGCGCCGACATGCGCGGCAACACGGATGAATCCTGGTCGCGCACGATGAGCTATCTCATCCGCAACCGCCTGCTGGCGCCGAACTACGGGAAGCCGTGAAGGGGTTTTCCCTCTCCCCTTGTGGGAGAGGGTGGCTCGCCGCGTAGCGGCGAGACGGGTGAGGGGTTTCCATCCCCACGAATGGTCGTGCGAGCGGAGAGAACCCCTCATCCGGCGCTTCGCGCCACCTTCTCCCACAAGGGGAGAAGGAGAAAGACATCACCCCTTCAGCCTCTCCGCATGCCAGTGCAGGTGATCGCTCATGAAGGTCGAGATGAAATAATAGCTGTGGTCGTAGCCCGCCTGGCGCCGCAGCGTCAGCGGGATGCCGGCCTTGGCGCAGGCGGCCTCGAGCAGCTCCGGCCTGAGCTGCTCCTTCAGGAAATTGTCGGCCTCGCCGACGTCGACCAGGAAGCCGGAGAACTTGGCGCCGTCCTCGATCAGCGCCACCGTGTCGTGATTGCGCCAGGCCTCCTTGTTCGGTCCGAGATAGCCGGTCAGCGCCTTGATGCCCCAGGGCACGAGTGAGGGCGCCACGATCGGGGCAAAGGCGCTGGCTGCGCGAAAGCGGTGCGGGTTGCGCAGCGCCACCGTCAGCGCGCCATGGCCGCCCATCGAGTGGCCCATCACCGATTGCCGCCTGGCTTCGACCGGAAAGCTCTCCGCAACCAGCTTCGGCAGCTCGTCCGTGACGTAGCTCCACATGCGATAATTGCGCGCGAACGGCTCTTGCGTGGCGTCCACATAGAAGCCGGCCCCGAGGCCAAAATCATAGGCGTTGTTGGCATCGCCCGGCACATCGGGCCCGCGCGGTGAGGTGTCGGGCGCGACGAAGATCAGGCCGAGCTCGGCACAGGCCTTGCGGAATTCGCCCTTCTCGGTGACGTTGGCATGCGTGCACGTAAGACCGGAGAGATACCAGACCACGGGCAGCTTGGCCCCGTCCGCATGCGGCGGGATATAGACCGAGAACACCATGTCGGTTCCGGTCACCTGGCTGGCATGGCGATAGACGCCCTGCACGCCGCCATGGGATTTGTTGGTCGAGACAGTCTGAATCGTCATGCCTAAGAGCTCCGTGGCATCTCACCACACCAAGATTGCAACGCTTGTGTGACCGAATTCGTGGCGTGGTCAGGCGACACCGCTGTCGATCGCCAGCCGCACCAGCTCCACCGAGGTCTTCACCCCGAGCTTCTGGCGCATGATGGACGAGGTATTGGCCACCGTCTTGTAGGACGATTGCACCAGCCACGCGATCTCGGACAGGCTCTTGCCGGCGCTGAGCAGCCGCAGAATCTCCATCTCGCGCGCGTTCAGCTTCGACAGCGGGTTTTGCGCCAGCGTGGGTCCGGCGAAGGCGATGCTGCGCGCGATCGCGGTCGGAAGATAGGTGCCGCCGCTTCCGACGGCGCGGATCGCCTCGACGAGGTCGTCGGGGTCGCCGGTCTTGGAGACGTAGCCCTTGGCGCCGCACTCGATCGCACGCGCGGCGAAGGCGGGGTCGTCATTCATGCTGAACATGATGATGCGCGCCTCGGGCGCGCGCTCTAGGATGCGGCGCGCGAGCTCGAAGCCGGAGACGGTTGGCAAATTTATGTCGATGATGCAGAGGTCGGGACGTTCGACGATGAAGACGCACTCGCCGTCCTCGGCGTCGGCGGCTTCCAAGATTTCGATCTCGCCTTCGTCGGCCAGCACGGCACGGCAGCCGGAGGCGACGATGGGATGATCGTCGACGATCAGAATGCGCATAGGCGTTCCCCGCGACAGCCCGTTCCCTTGGAGCTTGCCTGTTCTGCGCCGCATGAGACTGACCAGGCAAGACGCGCGTCTCGTGTCGGCTCATGCAACCCGGCTGGGATTGCTGTACGCTTCCGATTAGATATCGGGCGGTTCGCCTCTGTCAACGTCGTCGGACAGGCGCCAACCCTTCGCGAGGCACGAGCGAGACCAATGTGGCAGAATCTTTCCTTGCGCGGGCGCATCAATCTCTTGCTGGCGCTGCTGCTGGCGCTGGGGCTCGCGGTCAATATCGGCCGGCAGATCGCCGAGGCCGGCCCGCGCGTGCAGGCCGAGGACCAGAGCGTGATCCGCCTCGCGCGCGAATTCATCGAGATGATCGTTGCCGATCTCAACGAGGCACCCGATCCTGATGCCAGGCTGAACCAGATCGCCCGCGATCTCAGCCGCCTGCGCCATGTCAGCATCGCGCTGCACGATTCCGGAGGGAACCCGCTGACGCCCCGCCGGCTTGGCTCCGATGTCGACACGCGTGCCCCGCCGGCCTGGTTCGTCAGCCTGGTCCATCCGGAGCAGACCGCGGTCAGCGTGCCGGTCTCGATTCGCGGCAAGCCCGGCTCGCTCGTGATCACCTCGCATCCCGACGACGAGATCGCCGAGATCTGGGACGGCATCGTGACCCAGCTCGAGGTCGGCTCGGTAATCGCGCTTGCGCTGTTTTTCCTGATGATGAAGGTGGTCGGCCGTGCCCTGGCACCGTTGCAGTCGCTGGCGGACGCCATGGGGAAGCTCGAAAGCGGACATTACGAGGCCCGCGTCGCGCCGGGCGGCGCGCCGGAGCTCGCGGCGATCTGCACCAGGCTCAACCATCTTGCCGCGACGCTTGGTGAAGCGGTCGAGGACAAGCGGCGCCTCGCCGAGCGCGCGGTGTCGCTGCAGGACATCGAGCGCAAGGAGATCGCGCGCGAATTGCACGACGAGTTCGGACCCTATCTGTTCTCGCTGCGCGCACATGCGAGCGCGCTGGCGAAGCAGGCGGACGGACGCGAGCCGAGTGCCGATGCCGTACGCAAACATGGCAGCGCCATGCTGGAGCAGATCAATGCACTCCAGCAGTTCAATCGCCGCGTGCTGGAGCGTCTTCGGCCCGTGGGCCTTGCCGAGCTCGGCCTGCGCCAGGCGCTCGAATCCCTGTCGCGGCTGTGGCGGGAGTCGCGTCCCGACGTGGCGATCGAGACTTCGATCTCGCCGGCGCTGGGCCCAACCGGCGAGACCGCCGATCTCACCATCTACCGCATCGTGCAGGAGGCGCTCACCAATGTGTTCCGCCACGCCGGCGCGACCTCGGTCAGTGTCGTCATCGAGCCGGTCGAGCAGGCCGGCGGCCGCTTCTGCGCCCGGGTGCGGGTCAGCGACGACGGCCGCGGCATGGAGCCAGGCCAGAAGCTCGGCTTCGGCCTCGTCGGCATGCGCGAGCGGATCCTGGCGCTCGGCGGCACGCTCAATGTGGTCTCGGGTGAGGGCGGTGTGACCGTGGAAGCGCTGGTGCCGACAGCGGCAACCTGATCGCATCCAAAGCGATCGGGAAAAATTCCCGATTTGGTCGGGAAAATGGGTGTGGATAGGGTCCGACCTTTTGTGGCTGGCGTCCCCATTGCGGCCGAATAAACTCGTCCCGACCAATCGGCGGAACATCAAAACAGTCGGTGGTCACGGATGGGAAGGCGGGGATGGGCAAGGTTGTTTCGTTCAAGCGTGCTTTGTTGATGGCTTCGGTGTCGACCGGGCTGGTATCGGGCTTGGTCTATGCGACCCCTGCCGGGGCCGCGCCGGACGAGGAGACCAACGTCCAGAACCTGCCGCCGGTCGAGGTGACCGCACCACCTTCGGCAGCGCGGCGCGCGGCGCCGTCGCGACCTGTTGCGCGCGTGGGGGCGCCGGGATCGGCCGCGCCGAGGACACGCCTTTACGTCTATCCGACCTCGCCGGGCACCGGCCGGGGTCTCGATGTCGACAAGGTTCCGTCGGCGATCAATGCCGTCGATGCCAACCAGATCAGGCGCACCGGTTCGCTGAACGTCACGGACGCGCTGCGCGACAACATCGCCGGCATCAACATCAGCGAAGTCACCGGCAATCCGTTCCAGCCGGATGTCGAATTCCGCGGCTTCGTCGCTTCGCCCGTGACGGGCACGCCGCAAGGCCTTGCGGTGTACCAGAACGGCGTCCGCATCAACGAGGCCTTCTCGGACGCCGTCAATTGGGACCTGATTCCGACGGCCGCGATCAGGTCGGTGACGCTGGTGACCAACAATCCGGCCTTCGGCCTCAATGCACTCGGCGGCGCGATCAACCTGCAAATGAAGGACGGCTTCACCTATCAGGGCGCCGAACTCGACCTCATGGGCGGATCGTTCGGCCGCATCCAGGGCTCGGCGCAATGGGGCAAGCAGGTCGACCAGAACTTCGCCGTCTACGGTGCGCTCGAAGGACTGCGCGACAACGGCTTCCGCAATTTTTCCCAATCGACCGTGCGGCGCTTCTACGGCGATGTCGGCTACAGGGCCGGCGACAGCGAATTCCACGCCAATATGGGCGTGGCCAAGAACGATTTCGGCGCCAGCGCCACGGTCCCGGCCGAGCTGCTCGACAGATATTGGGGCGCGACCTACACCACGCCGCAGACCACCTCCAATCGCGTCGGCTATCTCAACCTGACCGGCAAGGTCGACGCGACGCCGACCTGGACGCTCGAAGGCACCGCGCGTGTGCGCAGGTACGAGCAAAAGGTGGTCGACGGCAACCCGACCGACGTGGAGGAGTGCGCTGCAGATCCGGCGCTGCTCTGCTTTGGCGACGACACCTCACCCGCCTACGGCGCGGGCGGCGTGCAGCTTGCCAACCCATTTGCGCCGGGCACGATCCTCGGCGCGATCGACCGCGGCTCGATCCGTTCGACCACGTTCGGCGTGTCGGGGCAGGCCACCAACACCGACCAGTTGTTCGGTCATGACAACCGCTTCGTGGTGGGCGCAACCTATGACGCCAGCGTCACGCGCTACAACGCCTCCTCCGAAATCGGCTCGATGGGAGAGAACTACGTCGTCAGCGGCAGCGGCGTTTTCCTGGGAGCGACTCCTGTGGCGGACCCCGTCGCCGGCCCGGTCTCGCTGCGGACCGTCAATCAGTATAACGGCCTCTACGCGATGGATACGTTCAACGTCACGGATGCCTTCGCCATCACGGGGGGCGGCCGCTTCAATGCGGCGCGGATCACGTTGGAAGATCAGCTTGGGACTGCGCTCAACGGCGATCACACCTTCACGCGTTTCAATCCGATCATCGGCGGCACCTACAGGATCACGCCGGAATTGACCGCCTATGCCGGCTACTCCGAGGCCAACCGCGTCCCGACGCCGCTCGAGCTCGGCTGCTCCGATCCGGCCCGTCCCTGTCTGATCGCGGCGTTTCTGGTCTCCGATCCGCCGCTCAAGCAGGTCGTCTCCAAGACCGTGGAGGCCGGTTTCCGGGGCACCAAGGAGTTGAACATCGGCACCCTCGGATGGAAGATCGGCGGCTTTCGCGCCACCAACCACGACGACATCATGGCGGTGCCGGTCGTTGGCCGGACTGGTTTCGGCTATTTTTCGAACGTAGGCCGCACCCGGCGGCAGGGGCTCGAAGCCGAAGTCAACATCAAGTCGCCCACGCTGCAGTTCCAGGCGAGCTACGCCTTCGTCGATGCGCGCTTCCTTGATCCGCTCGAGCTCGGCTCGGAAAGCCCGTTTGCCGACGACACCTCCGAGACCATCCAGGTCAGGCCCGGCAACCAGATCCCCGCAATCCCGCGCCACCGCGTCAAGGTCGGCGTCGACTATGCCGTGACCGACGTCTGGAAGGTCGGCGGCAATGCGCTGTTCGTCTCCAGCCAGTATCTGGTCGGCGACGAGTCGAACCAGTTCGCGAAGCTGCCGTCCTACACGGTGTTCAATCTCCATACCTCCTATCAGGTCGCGAAGAACGTCCAGCTCTACGGCCGCGTCGACAACATCTTCGACAAGCGTTACGTGACCTACGGCCAGTTCTTCGACCGCGACGCCTTGCCCAACTTCACCAATGGCGGCGCGGATTTCACCGACCCGCGCTCGCTGAGCCCGGCAAGGCCGCGCGCGTTTTACGCGGGGTTGCGGGTGACGTTCTAGATTTTCACTCCACCTTCACGCGCTCGAGCGGAGCCGCAGCGACGCTCGCCTGCTCCCGGCCTTTGGCCGCACTCGCGCGGTGGCGTCGCTGCACCAGATATTGATCGCCGAGCACGCCGACCAGGATCACCGTTCCCATCACCGCGAAATTGAGCGAGCTCGGAATCCCCAGCAGGTTGACGAGATTCTGCAGCACCTGGAGCAGCACGGTGCCGAGCACGACGCCGATGATCGAGCCTTCGCCGCCGCGCAAGGAGCAGCCGCCGAGCACGGCGGCGGCGATGGCGTAGAGCTCGTAGAACGAGCCGTGCACCGCCGGCGAAATCGAACGGGTGTACATCGCGATCAGGATCGCCGAAAACGCAGTCAGCCCGCCACAGATGACATAGGCCGAGATGATCACGCGGTTGGTGCGAATGCCGGAGTAGCGTGCGGCTTCCTCGTTCTTGCCGACGGCAAGAAGATAGCGGCCGAACACCGAGCGGTGAAGCACCACCCAGGCGATCACGGCCACCACGGCGAGCGCCACCACGCTGTGCGGCAGCGGGAATCCGAGCACGTTTGTGCGGCCGGCGGCCAGCCATTCCAGCATCGGAAAGCTCGCGCCGAAGCCGAAGCCCGCCGTCGCGTCCTCGGTGTAATAGCGCGCCGCGCCGCGATAGATCAGAAGGCCGCACAGCGTGACCACGAAAGCCTGGATCCGCATCCTGGTCACCAGCGTGCCATGAACCAGGCCGATCACGAGCCCGGCCGCGACGATCATCGCGAGGGCTACGACCCAGTTGACGTCGTGATTGACGATCAGGTCGATGAACAGGACGCCCAGCAGTGCGATCACCGAACCCACCGACAGCTCGATCCCGCCGATGATGATGATGAAGGCTTCGGCGATGGAGAAGATGCCGAACAACCCGATCTGGTTGGCGGTGTTCGAGAGATTGCCGACGTACAGGAATCTCGGATTGATCAGGGCGACAACGGTCCCGACCACCAGAATCAGAACGAGAAGGCTCAGGTCTTTCTTGCTCAAGGTCCCTCCGCCGTGATTGTGTGGCCAACGGCAAGCTGCAGCACATTGTGCTCACTGAACTGGCTGCGATCAAGGAAGCCCGAGATCGCGCCTTCATGCATCACCGCGAGCCGGTCGCTGACCCCGATCACCTCCTCCATGTCGCTGGAGATCATCAGGATCGCCACCCCGGCATCGGTCAGGCGGCGCAGCATGCCGTAGATTTCCTGCTTGGCTCCGACGTCGACCCCACGCGTCGGCTCGTCGACGATCAGCACCTTCGGCCGCATCGACAGCCATTTGGCGAGCACGACCTTCTGCTGGTTGCCTCCCGACAGCGAGCCGACGGCGGTCTTGACGTCGGGCGCGCGGATTTTTAGGCGCTCCCGCTGACGCACCGCGTTCTCGTTCTCGCGATCCGTATCCACCAGCCAGAAGCGCATATAGGACGCCAGATCCGGCAGCGAGATGTTTTCGGCGATCGAGACGTCGAGCAGCAGGCCGGCGCCCTTGCGGTCCTCCGGAACGAGATAGATGCCTTGCTCGATGGCGGCCCGTGGGCTTGCGATACGGATCGGCTCGCCATCGAGACGTATCGTGCCGCCACGCAGTGGGTCGATGCCGAAGACGGCGCGGGCGAGCTCGGTGCGGCCGGACCCGACGAGACCGGCAAGCCCGAGGATCTCGCCGCGGCGGACCGACAGGCTCACGGCCCGGCCGGGATAGGTGTCGGTGACGGCATCGACGATCTCCAGCACGCTGGCGCCGGGCGGCGCGGCCGGCGGAACGTAGAGCGATTTCAGGTCGCGGCCGATCATCAAGCGGATCATCGCCGCCGGAGAGAGCTCCGCACGCGTCAGCGCGCCGACCACGCGACCGTCGCGCAGCACGACCGCACGGTCGGCGCACTGCATCACCTCGTTGAGCCGATGCGTGATGAAGATGATGCTGACGCCGTGGGCTTTCAGGCCGGCCACGGTGCGCATCAGGCGGTCCGTCTCGGCGAGCGTCAGGCTCGAGGTCGGCTCGTCCATGATGACGAGACGAGCGTCGAGCGAAAGCGCCTTCATGATTTCGACCAGCTGGCGCTGCGCCAGCGACAGGTCGGCGAGCGGCGCATCGGCCGCGAAATCGCAGCCCAGCCGCTCCAGCAGCGGCGCGACATCGGCATACATCCGTTTGCGGTCGATCAGCCGCAAGGGCCCGCCGTGCACGGGCTCGCGGCCGATGAAGACGTTGCCGGCGACATCGAGATTGTCGAACAGGTTCAGTTCCTGATGGACGAAGGCGATGCCCGCCTTGATCGCATCCGCCACGGTGAGCGAAGATCGCGCGGCGCCATCGACACGAATAAAGCCGCCGCTGGGCTCCACGACCCCGCCGAGCACGCGCATCAGCGTCGACTTGCCGGCGCCGTTCTCGCCGATCAGCGCAACGACCTCGCCGGGCGACACCTGGAGACCGACGTGGTCGAGGGCGACCACGCCTGGATAGCTCTTGCTGATGTCGACCAGTTCGAGAAACGGTTCTGGCATGGCAGGCTGCACGGCGGGCAGCGCGGATCTCTCCTATTTCTTCAGCATCTGCTTCATCGAGGCCATGAACTCGTCGACATTCGCCTTTTCGATGACCTTGCCGGGCACGATGATGATACCGTTAGCCGGAATGCCGGACTTGTTGCCGCCGATGTAGTTCGCCATCAGCTTCATGCCCTGATAGCCCCATTCGAACGGCTGCTGCACCACCGTGCCGACGATGCTGCCTTCCTTGACGCCACCGAGCGTAATCGGATCCTCGTCGAAGCCGATGATCTTGATCTTGCCGAGCTTGCCGGCCTCCTTGAGCACCTCGTAGATCCGCGGTGTGTTGTAGGAGTAGAAGCCGACGAGGCAGCTCACATCGGGCATGGCGGCGAGGATGTCCTCGACGTTGCGCTTGGCGCGGGTCTGGTCGATCTCGTCGCCGCGAACGTCGACGAGCTCGACCTTCGAGCCTTTGAGCGTCTCCTTCACGCCTTCGATGCGCTCGCGTGCGTTGTCGGCGCCGGGTAGGCCGACGAAGCCGACGCATTTGCCGCCGTTCGGCAGCGCCTTGACCATCAGCTTTCCTGCCTCCTTGCCGAGGTCGGTGTTGGAGGAGCCGATATAGGCCACGCGCTTGGATTTCGGCGCGTCGCTGTCGGTGGTGAACAGCACGGTCTGGGACGCAACCTTGTTGAGATGCTCGGTCTGGTTCTTTGGATCGACTGCGCTGACCATGATGCCGGCGGCACCGGCGGCGACGAGGTCGTCCATCACGCGCTGCTGCACGGCGGCCGCAGCCTGTTCCGGATATTTGAACTGGAGCTCGTAGTTGGGCAGCTCGCCCTGCGCCTTCTTCATCCCGGCCTCGGCGATCTTCCAGAAGTCGGACGCCCCGTTGACGACGAAGGCCAGAACCTTCTTGTCCGCCGCATCCGTCGGGCCGACACCCGCTGCGATCGCGAAGGCAACAGACACACCTGCAACCAAGAGACGCTGCATATCATTCCTCCCCTAAGGCGGTCGGCCCTTTTTGATGGCCAACTCTGCTTGAACCCAGATTGGGCGCATGCCTCACCCCCAGCGGCACGGCAATCAGCCGCTACCCGCATCGTTGCGGCAGAGGCGGGTCACCAACCCGGCCGGCGAGGTGAAATGAGGCACGTACCTCAAGCTAGCAGAAGCCCGCCGCGCACGCAATTGGAAGCAACGGTCTGGACGTCAACCGCCGCGCTCAGGCTGGTGTCGCCGGTCCCACGGCAGCCTTTTCGGGCAATCCGCAAGCCGGCCGCGCCTTTAACCGATTGGAAACCATCGCAAATGATCTGAAAATTGTAACGAAACTCTCCGGCCGTCTCCGCGTCGGTTCGCCGGAGGGCCCGTGATGACTGAGCAGCAGTTGAGAGAGCAGGAATTCCAGATTGCGCGGTACCGGCATCTGGAACGCGAGGTGACCGATCCGCTTGCAGCGTGTCTGCTTCACAGCATCATCGAGGAGCTCGAGGCCGAGCTGCGCAAGCAAAGACCGGATTGGCACGGGCCCGATCATTAACCGTTTATTGGCGCTAATGATGCCAATTGTCGGCGTGGGAATACCAGGGGAGGCTGCTCCCATGCTGAAGGACGGCACCTACGCCGCTTGGTACAAGACGCCCATCGACCAGGGTACCGGGATCGTCCATGTCGCAGACGGCCAGATCTGGGGCCGTGACAGCCTGATGACCTATCACGGCACCTGCCAGATCGATGGAGATCGCTTCACCGCAACCGTATTGACGAAGCGTCACACCGACGGACGCGCCACCGTGTTCGGCAACGATCAAGAGCTGACGTTGACGATCGAGGGAAGCTGCCCTGGCAAGATCGCGACCTACACCGCGACAGCACCTCAGGCGCCGGGCATGATCCTCCACGGAACGCTCATCCTCAGGGAACAACAGCCGCCCCCACCTGAACCACCAGGGCAGATGCCGGCATTCAATCCCGACAAGCTGCCGAAATTGCCGAAGCGCTCGCGCTGATCATCGCGACGAAATCGCACGTCGTCTCGACTGGCCGCCGGCCGGCTCCGAATCCAGCTCATCTGCAGCGCTTCGTCATTTTTCCTCCGGCCATCCCCGGGCGAGTATCGCCGCCTGTTGCAAGGTGATGCTTCGGACCAGCGGGTCCGCATGACGGTGCACGAGTTGCCAATCCGTGCCGTCCTTGCGGTAGACTTCGGTCACGCGCAGCGACCAGTCTTGAGCCGGCAACCCGCCCACCTCGGCGCGCTGGCGCTCGACCATGACGAGAGCGACGAGCGCGTCGGATGCATAGGTTTGCAAAACCTCAAGTTCGGTTTGGCCTTCCCTGAAGTATCGGGAGAGGGCAGCCAGACGCTGGGGACTAGCGTCGAATCCCCGACTCGTAGGCCCGCCAAAGGGCTGCATCAGCGTGAAATCGGGCGCGATGCGGACAAGCTGGGACCAGCGGTCCACATCGCCACGCATGAAGGCGGCATTCTTCTCGCGGGCGCGTTCGATGAGGCCTGCTATCGCGTCGCTTCCAGCGGCCGCATCGGCCGAAAGCTGACCGGACAGGGGAATTGCTGCGGTAGCGGCCATCATCGAGCGCCGCGATATCTTTTCCTGCTCGCATGGCCACCTGTTCAGCCCGGACGGTTTGTTGGTCATTTCTCAGCTCCTGATCGAACGACTAGGCCCATGCATGAAGCCTTGATCCTAATGAATCCAGCGATATGATTTCAGCAACATGCTGAACCAAATTGATCTATCCAGGATTGATCTGAATCTCCTCGTGCTCTTCCGCGTGGTCCTGGAAGAGCGCCATGTCGCGCGTGCAGCCGCTCGGCTGAGCCTGACGCCGTCGGCTGTCAGCCATGCGCTCGGCCGGCTCCGTCTTCTGCTGAACGATCCGCTGTTTCTGCGGACCCCGAAGGGGGTCGTTCCAACGGAACGGGCCTTGGATCTTGGAGAGCCGGTGGCCGAGATCATCGCGCGCGTCGAACAGCTGATCGGCTCGGCCACACCGTTCGACCCGGAGCAAAGTGGCCGTCGATTTACGATTGGCGCTCCCGATGCCGTACTGGTCTCAGCGATCGGTCCGCTGTTGCAATCGATCGCGACTGCGGCGCCCCACATTGATATCGGGCTGATCCACCTGATGCCTGCGCCGCGCGGTGGCGCAATCGGGGAGCCTTGGCAGCAAAGCCTAGACATGCTCGAACGACGCGAGCTCGATATCGCAATGCTGCCGCTGCCGGCGGTATCACCGCGTTTCGAGGCGCGCAGGCTTTACGAGGAGGAGTTCGTGCTGGCCATGCGCAAGGGACATCCCTTCGCAAAAGCGCCAACCCATGCTGCGTTCGCGCGATCACAGCACCTGCTGGTCTCTCTCAGTGGGGAACCGCGCGGTTTCGTTGATGAGATGTTGGCAAAGCGCGGCCTCGAACGCCGCATCGCTTTGACTGTTCCGAATTTCATGATGGCGCTTGCCCAGCTTTCCGGGTCTGATTTGATCGCCGCATTGCCGCGCCGACTGGTGGAGCAGTACGCCAGCCGTTTCGGCCTCGTGTTGGTCGAGCTGCCTTTCGCGCGCAAACCGGATACGATCCGGGCCATCGCGACCAAAGCGGCTATGAAAGACGCGGGCATCGCGTGGCTGATGCAGATTGTGGTCGGTTCAATCGGAGCAGGCCGACGCTAGAATCCGGTTTGAACTCAATAGGCGTTCATCTCGGCAAGGGAACGGCATTTTGCTGCCGCGCCTGCGGTGGCGGATCTGGGACCTCCTGCACCCGCTTCTCAAATCGCCCGGAACTGTTCATTGTGCCGGCCCGAAACGAAAAGAAGTGGAGCAGCATCAATGACGGAGGGGGTCTCGCGCCGCCGGTTTGCCAAGCTGGCGGGATTGTCCGCAGCTGGGATTGCGAGTCCCCTTGTCGCCGAAGCCAAGCCGGCTCGGCCGCCGCGCAATGCAGGCGGTTTTCCGGCGGGCTTTCTCTGGGGCACGGCGACCTCGTCCTATCAGGTCGAGGGCGCGGTCGAGGAGGACGGGCGAGGGGCCTCGATCTGGGACAAGTTCGTCCGCATCCCCGGCAAGATCGAGGACGGCACCACCGGCGACCGCGCCAACGAGCACTATCACCGCTACAAGGAGGACATCGCCCTCATCAAGGAGCTCGGCTGCAAGGCCTATCGCTTCTCGGTGGCCTGGCCGCGGCTGTTCCCGGACGGCGACGGCAAGCCCAATCCGAAGGGGCTCGACTTCTACAATCGTCTCGTCGACGAGCTCCTGAAGAACGGCATCGAGCCGTGGCTGACCCTTTATCATTGGGATCTGCCCCAGTCGCTCGAGGACCGGTTCGGCGGTTGGCGTTCGACCGAGACCTGCAAGATCTTCGGCGACTACGCGGCCTATGTCGCCGCGCACCTCACCGACCGCGTCAGGAACGTGTTCACGTTGAACGAGAGCGGGCGCTTCGTCTATTTCGGTTACGGCGTCGGCATCGACGCGCCGGGCTTGAAGCTGCCGCAAGCCGATGTCAATCAGATCAGGCACAACAGTGCGCTGGCGCACGGGCTCGCGGTGCAGGCGGTGCGAGCCCATGGCCGCCGCGGCACCAGGGTGGGGCCGGCGGAGAACATCGATGCCTGCGCGCCTGCCTTCGACACGCCGGAAAACGTGCGGGCCGCGGAGACCGCGCTGCGCGAGATGAATGCCGGCTATCTCAACGTCATCATGACGGGCCGCTATACCGACGCCTTCCTGAAATACGCCGGGTCCAACGCGCCGAAATACACCGATGCGGAGCTCAAGATCATCTCTTCGCCGGTCGATTTTCTCGGTCTCAACATCTATGCGCCGCAGAACTACGTGGTGGCGTCCGACCAGGGCGCGGGCTTCAAGCCGCTGCCGATCCCGAAATCGTTCCCGCACATGAATTCTGACTGGCTGCGCGTCGGGCCCGAGACGATCTACTGGGTGCCGAAGCTGGCGGCGAAGATCTGGAAGACGGATGCGATCTATATCAGCGAGAACGGCACCTCCGGCGACGATGTGGTGTCGCCCGACGGCAAGATCTACGACACCGACCGCATCATGTATCTGCGCAACTATCTCGCCCAGCTCCAGCGCGCCACCGACGAGGGCGTGCCGGTGCGCGGCTATTTCCTCTGGAGCCTGATGGACAATTTCGAGTGGGTGTATGGCCTCAACAAGCGTTTCGGGCTGTACCACGTCAATTTTGACAACCAGGTCCGCACCGCAAAACTCAGCGCCAGCTTCTACCGCAACGTGATCGCGAAGAACGCGGCGGGGGTGTAGCTGCTTTCTTCCCTATCGAGCCGTCCGAGATATCCTGAGAGATCGCCATGCCCGCGCTTGTCCCGGGCATCCACGTTCTTCCTGCCCGGAGCAAAGGGTGGATGGCCGGGACAAGCCCGGCCATGACGTCGCTGAGGCTTTCGTGTAGCGGAAAATCTGGGTGAGGGCGGGAGAAACCGTGTAGCGCCGCGCATTGACTCTCTTCTTCCCCTTATTCAAAACCGTTCTGAACACCCATAAACAAGAGGACGACGCCAATGCCTGACGCGCTGATCATTGATGCCTGCCGCACGCCGCGGGGCATCGGCAAGGCCGGCAAGGGAGCCCTGTCGGGCATTCATCCGCAGCAGCTCGGGGCGACCGTGCTGCGCGCACTCGCCGACCGCACCGGCATCGATACCGTCGACGTCGATGATATCGTCTGGGGCTGCAGCGCGCAGGTGGCAACGCAAAGCGGCGATCTCGGCCGCATGTCGGCGCTCGATGCCGGCTACGACGTGCGTGCCAGCGCGGTGACGCTGGATCGTTTTTGCGGCAGCGGCATCACCAGCGTCAACATGGCGGCAAACTCGATCATGGCCGGTGCTGAGGATCTCGTCATCGCCGGCGGCTGCGAGATGATGTCGATGGAGGGACGCCGCGGCGGCGGTCCGATGATGATGGACGGCGGCAATCTGCGCCTGCGGGCACGGCATCCGCAGTCGCATCAGGGCGTCTGCGCCGACGCGATCGCGACGCTGGAGGGCATCACCCGAAGGGACGTCGACGCGCTCGGGTTGGAGAGCCAGAAGCGCGCCGCGCATGCGATCGCGAACGGCCACTTCAAGAACAGCCTCGTGCCTGTTTACCGCGAGGACGGCAGTCTGGCGCTGGATCATGAAGAATACCCACGGCCGCAGACCACGATGGAAGGCCTCAGCAGCCTGAAGCCGGCATTCCCCGCCGTCGCGGACTACGCGCTCGACGACAAGGGCACGACCTATCGCGGCCTGATCCTGCAAAAGTACCCTGATCTCGAAATCGACTTCGTGCATCACGCCGGCAACTCCTCCGGCGTCGTCGACGGCGCTGCTGCGATCCTTTTGGCCTCGCCCGCTTATGCCAAGGCGCATGGCCTTAAAGCCCGGGCCCGCGTGGTCGCGATGGCCAACATGGGGGACTCGCCGACCCTCATGCTGAACGCACCGGTGCCGGCAACGCGCAAGGTGCTGGCCAAGGCGGGGCTCACCATCGACGATATCGACCTGTTCGAGATCAACGAGGCCTTCGCCGTGGTGGCGGAAAAATATATCCGCGACCTCAAGCTCGATCGGGCCAAGGTCAACGTCAACGGCGGCTCGATCGCGCTCGGCCACCCCATCGGCGCCACCGGCTCGATCCTGATCGGCACCGTGCTCGACGAGCTCGAACGGCGCGACCTCAAGCGCGGTCTTGTCACCATGTGCGCCGCCGGCGGCATGGCGCCGGCCATCATCATCGAGCGCGTCTAGCCAATCGCCCACTGACTTTCTCCCCATTTTTACGGGGAAGAAGACCGGCGACCAGCGATCCGACCCTTATTTTTCAGGGTGAAACACGACCGGCCTCTCATAAAGAGGCCGGTCGTCGCTTGTCGAAAGCGGCGAATCAGTTCTAGCAAGGTTGCGTGCGGGCCTTTGAAACAAGGCAAAAACCGCTGCCCGAGGCTTCCTCCGCTCTGGAAGTAGCTAAAAAGCAGGGTTTTTTGTCACAGCAGGCCAGAAAAGCCCGTAATTTCGCGACAAAACTGTGCAGAAGGCTATAGGCCTTCAACGGTTGGTCTAATATGCAACCGGCAACGAATCAGAGGAGACACGATGCCGACCCAGATGTCCAAATCGCAATTGATCGAAAAGATTGCGACCGCCACCGAGCTTTCCAAGCGTGACGTCAAGAACGTCATGGAGACGCTGACCGACGTCGGCCACAAGGAGCTCAAGAAGAACGGCCTGTTCCTGGTGCCGGGCTTCGCCAAGTTCGTGGTCATCAAGAAGCCCGCGACCAAGGCGCGCAAGGGCACCAACCCGTTCACGGGTGAAGAGATGATGTTCAAGGCCAAGCCGGCCCGGAAGATCGTCCGCGCCCGCCCGGTCAAGGCCGCCAAGGACGCCGTGGGCTAACAACGCAAAGGCCCCCTCGAACGAGGGGGCCTTTTGTCTGGGGCTGCCGCGAGGGTTCGAGACGGAGGGCTCAACCCTTGCGGCGCTTCACTCGGACCGTAGCAGGCTGAAGCCGCGGCTCGGGTCCTGCGAGCGTATCGCGAATCCGGTCGATCGCGCGATCGAGCAATTGGCGCAGCCGCTGCGTCTTCCGCGACCGCTTCGCTCTTTCCAGCAGTTTCTTCATCGCCTTTACTCCGCCGCTTCCTTGGCTTCAGCCGGCTCGAGCGCCGCGGCGATGGCTTCGTCGACGCGCTCCAGCCAGATGAACTCGAGGGTGTCCCGCGCGCTCTTCGGGATGTCGTCATAGTCCCGCTTGTTGCGCGCCGGCAGCATCACCCGCTTCAGGCCGGCAGCAGCCGCAGCCACCACCTTCTCCTTGATGCCGCCGACCGGCAGCACCAGGCCGCGCAGCGAGATCTCGCCGGTCATCGCGGTGTCACTCCTCACCGTGCGGTTGGTGAGCAGGGAGGTCAGCGCCGTGAACATCGCAACGCCCGCGCTCGGCCCGTCCTTCGGGGTTGCGCCCGCGGGGACGTGAACGTGGATGTCGCTCTTCTCGAACGCTTGCGGATCGATGCCGAGCTGAGAGGCCCGGCTCTTCACCAGCGTCAGCGCAGCCTGCACGCTCTCGCGCATGACGTCGCCGAGCTGGCCGGTCAGGATCAGCCCGCCCTTGCCGGGCACGCGCGTGGCTTCGATGAACAGGATGTCACCGCCGACCGGCGTCCAGGCAAGGCCGGTGGCAACGCCCGGAACGCTGGTGCGCAGTGCGATCTCGCCCTCGAAGCGCGGCTGGCCGAGCACGGTGGCGATGTCCTTTGCCGTCACCGTGACCTTCGCGGCCGTGCCTTCGGCGACCTGCACCGCGGCATGCCGGAGCACCTTGCCGATCTCGCGCTCGAGGTTACGCACGCCAGCCTCGCGGGTGTAGCCCTTGACGATCAGCTTCAAGGCTTCCGGCTCGATCTCGGCCTGCTCGGCCGAGAGGCCGTTGGCCTCCAACTGCCGCCGCACCAAATAGCGCCGCGCGATCTCCAGCTTCTCGTCCTCGGTGTAGCCGGCGAGGCTGATCAGCTCCATGCGGTCCAGCAGCGGACCCGGGATCTGGTCGAGCATGTTGGCGGTCGCGATGAACACGACGCGCGACAGGTCGAAGGGCACGCCGAGATAATTGTCCCGGAACGTCCCGTTCTGCTCGGGGTCGAGCACCTCCAGCATCGCGGCGGACGGATCGCCCTGCACGCCACGGCCCATCTTGTCGATCTCGTCCAGCATCATGACGCAATTCCGCGCGCCCGCCTTCTTGATGCCCTGGATGATGTTGCCGGGCAACGCGCCGATATAGGTGCGGCGGTGACCGCGGATCTCGGCCTCGTCATGCACGCCGCCGAGGCTGACGCGCACGAAGGGGCGATCCATCGCGCGCGCGATGGATTGGCCGAGCGAGGTCTTGCCGACGCCGGGCGGGCCGACGAAGCACAGGATCGGCGCCTTGCCCTGCGGGGCGAGCTTGCGCACCGCCAGATATTCGATGATCCGGCTCTTGATCTTCTCCAGGCCGAAATGGTCGGCATCCAGGATGGCTCGCGCCTCCTTGATGTCGATCGGCTTCTCCGCGGGCAGCGCCCAGGGCAGCTCGATCAGCCAGTCCAGATAGGTGCGGACCATGCCGGCCTCGCCGGCGGCCTCCGGCATGCGCTCGTAGCGGCGCAGCTCCTTCTTGGCATGCGCTTCCGCCTCCGGCGGCATGTTGGCCTTGGCGATCGCAGCCGTCAGCTCGGTGACCTCGGCCTGCTTGCCGTCGCCTTCGCCCAGTTGGCGCTGGATCGTCGCCATCTGCTCGCGCAGGATCGCCTCGCGCTGCCGCTCGTCGAAGGAGGCCTTGGTCTGCTGGCCGATTTCGTTGCTGATGCGCAGCACCTCCAGCCGCTCGGCCAGGTGCTTCGACACCTTCTCCACGCGAAGAGCCAGGTCGATGGTCTCCAGCACCTCCTGCTTGTCCTGCGGCTTGATGTCCATGAACGACGTTGCCAGATCCGCCAGCGCGCCGGGCGCGCTGGTGCCCTGGAACATCGCGGCGAGCTCGGGCGGCGCCTGCGGCAGCAGCTCGATCGCCTCGATGGCCTGGCGCTGCAGGTTCAGCGCGCGGGCCTCGATCTCGGGCGAGGTCGTGGTCGGCTCGGGGATCTGCTGGAAGCGCGCGGCCGGGAACGGCGTCCCCGGCAGGAAGTCGAGGATGCGCGCGCGCTGCACGCCCTGGCAGACGATGTGATGGGTGCCGTCGGGCGCGGTGATGTAGCGCACGATGTTGGCGATGGTTGCGACCCTGTAGAGGTCGTCCGGCCCGGGGTCATTGGTCTCGGGGCTGCGCTGCAGGACGATGCCAATCGGCCGCTGCTCGCGCAGCGCCTGCTGCGCGGCGGCAATGGACTTCGCCCGGCCGATCGTGATCGGCGCGATCGCGCCGGGAAACAGCACCATCTCGCGCACGGGGACGATGATCAGCGCGTCGTCGGGGATCTTCACGTCGTTATTGCTTTGTTCGTTGTTCATCTGTTCGGTGGCCATGATCGACCTCAGGATTTCGCGAGGCGCAGTGCGACGCAGCCGTCCATCACGAAGCGGCTGATGGCGTAACGGCCGAGGGGCAATGCAATGCGGCGCTCAAAACGCCCTTGCGGCAGCTCGAGCCGATGGATGCGGGCGTTGCGAAGCTCCGGCGGGAGGGTGCGCTGACCCGAGATGACGAGCACGCCGTCATGGATGACGGTCTCGACATTGTCCGGATTGACGCCGGGAAGCGCGACCAGGATCAGGAGCTCGCGCTCGGTCTCGAGCACGTCGATCGGCGGCTCCCAGCAGGCTTCCTGGCGGCCGAACTGCTGGCGCAGCCGATCGGCGCGGGTCAGCGAGTCCAGGGCTTCGGACAGCATCCAGTCGAGGGGATTTTTGGGTTGCATGATGCAGGCTCTGGGGTGGGAAAGCCTGCATATGGGGCCGGTTCCAAGGAAATCCAGTGCGGAAATCCAGTGCAGTGGCGCTGACGTGTTATGCGCCGCCGTGCGATCAAGGCAAGCGAACGCCGCGGCGTGGCCGCGACGTTCCGTTCATTGGCAGGGGGTCAGGCTGCGGCGCGGTACTCTTGTTCCGCTTCGAGGTTGATCACGGAGGTGGCGAGCTCGGTCAGCGTGCGATCGGTTGCCTCTTCCTCGTCCAGCGTCTCCTGGAGCAGCCTTGCGGCGTCCTGCATGCCGAGCTCCTCGGCCCAGGTGCGCAGCGTGCCGTAGCGGGAGATCTCGTAATGCTCGACCGACTGCGCTGACGCGAGCAGTCCGGCATCGAGCGCCGGCGCGCCCTTGAACTCCTTCATGATCTCGGCGCCCTCGTCGGCAATGCCGTTGATGGCCTCGCAGGGCTTGCCGCGCGCCGGCTTGCCCAGCATCTTGAAGATCTGGTCGAGCCGTTTGACCTGCCCTTGGGTCTCGCGCAAATGCTTGTTGAAGGCGGCCGTAAGCTCCTTGGAATTCGCGGCCTTGGCCATCTTGGGCAGGGTCTTGATGATCTTGTTCTCGGCGAAATAGATGTCCTTCAGCGTCTCCAGAAACAGGTCGCTGAGCATCTTCGGCGCCTGACGCGGCCGGCGCGCCGCGGTCTTCTTTGTCGTGCGTTTCTTCGCTCGTTTAGCCATACGTCCTCCTCATGAGGTAACACGGGAAGGCCTCGCCCTCCTCAATCCTCGGGCGATCAAAGCCGCTCCATGAACGAAAGTTCCAAACTGCCACCCGCGAGAGCTAGGTCGGGCGCTTGTAGGGATCTTCCTGGCGCTGCCGTGCCTCGGTGTTGCGATCGAGCTGCGCCCGCTCGCTGCGGCGCAAGTTGCCCGCCTTCATCACGCCGTAAACGAGCGCCCCGCCGAGCACGAACGCTCCGATGAACCAGAGCCAGAGCATCTGGGCCGAGGCGTGGCCCAGGAGCATGCTAATGCCGCTGTCGCTCATGATTGGTCTCCACGATTGTCCATTGCTATCACGCTGAGCTAAGTCGGCGGTCGAAACCTCGTTCCATGCGACCGCAGCCGGAGACGTCAGACCGGGTCGGTCAGCGGTTGCCGCACCGCTTGCGCTTTCGGCTCGCCGCCCCGGGCGGTGAAGTCTCCGGCTTCGGTGGAAGTCCGCAGCCATTTCGTCACGTCGCTGATTGCTTCCCGCGGCGAGTGGCCGAACTTGCGCAAGCCGCGAAAATATTCGAGCTGAAGGTGGGCCGACGTGCCGCGCTTGGGGATCGACTTCAGATGCTGGATGTCGTCTTCGATGCCGAGATGGTCGACGTGGGGTGCCACCATGGCGATCACCGAATCGAGCCAGCTTCTGAACGAGACCGGCTCGAACGAGACCAGGTCGATATAGGTGCCGTCGGTTCCGTAGCGCTGGGCGCGCCAGCGATTCTCCTCCACCAGCGCGCGGTGCACGGCCGAATAGGTGGCGTTCAGCTCGGGATGGTGGACGGCGTGGCGGACCAGCGCGCGGAACAGCGCCGCGATCGCCACCGAATCCGCGATCGCCGTGCAGCAATCGGTGATGCGCAGCTCGAGCGTCGGATGCTGCAGCGAGGGCCGCAACGCCCACCAGACATAGGTGGCGTTGGGGACGATGCCGGCATCGACCAAGGTCTTCACGTAGGTCTCGTATTCGGAAAGGTTCCGAAACATCTCGGGAAAGCCGGTCCGGGGCAGGGCATCGTTGGCGGCATTGCGGTAGCCCAGCAATCCTGTCGGGTAGCCGCACCAGAACGGTGAGGAGGTCGAGAGCGCCAGCAGCAGCGGCAGGAACGGCACCAGGCGGTGCATGATCTCGACGCGCAAATCGGGCTCGGGGACCTCGACATGGACGTGCAGTCCGCTGATCGGGTTGCCGAGGCCGACCATCCCGAGATCGCTGATGACCTTGCTGTAGCGACGCTTGCGCGTCATGCGCTGCTGCTGCGGCTGCGCCAGCGGGTGTGTGCCGGCCGCGATGATGCCGACGCCGTGGTCCTTGCCGACCTCGGTGAGCACCGCGCGATAATGCGTGAGCTCGGCCAACGCATCGGCCGAAGACGTCAGCGGCGGGGTCGCCACCTCGATCTGCGATTGCAGGATCTCGGTGGTCAGCCGCTCGCCGAGGCGCTTCTGCGCCGCGGCCATGTAGGGCTTGGGCAGCTCGGATCGCGGCGCCGCGGACTGGCGGTTGACCAGAAAATATTCCTCCTCGATGCCGAAGCGGTAGCGGTGCATCGCCTACGCCGCCCCTTGTGCCTTGGCGTGGCGGCGAACCGCGTCTCCAAAAGCCGCCAGAATGCGCGCCGAGGCGTGGTCGGAGCTCGCCCAATAATCGGGATGGAAAAGCGTGCCGAGCGCAAAATCGCTGGCGCCCTCGACGCTGACGGCCTCGATCGAGCCGTCGTCAGCGACGGCCTCCGCGACGAGACCCGGTGCGAGATCGGCGATCAGGAAGCTGTGCAGCGAATTCACTAGAATCGAATCCGCGCCGCAGATCTGCTGCAGGACGCCGCCCTTGCGCAAGGCCACCTTCTGCCGCAGCCGATAGCGGGCATCCTCGTTGTCCGCGTCGGGCGTGCCATGGCGTTGCTCCTCGGGCAAATCGTCTGGCTCTTTCGCCAGCGTGCCGCCGAAAGCGACGTTCAGCTCCTGGAAGCCGCGACAGATGAACAGAGCGGGGATGCCCCGCGCCAGCGCCCGCGGGATCAGGCGCAGCGCGACCTCGTCGCGGAATTCGTCGAACGGGCCGTCACGCTTCTCGTCGACCGTTTGTCCATAGGGGGACGGATGGACGTTGGTCTGTCCGCCGCCGACGAAGAGGCCGTCGAGCCTGTCCAGATAGGCATCGATGTCAGCCTCCGGCGCCGCGGGCAGAATCCGCGGCACGGCGCCGGCGACGAGGCCGATCGCATTGACGCAGACCATCGAAACGGCGGCGAGCTGTTCGCCGCGCGCGACCATGGAATCGGAGAGAATGCCGATCTGCGGTGCGCCGCTGCGCCCCTGCCACTGCCCGCGCGAGGCGCTACGCCGCCACTGCTGAAGGCCGTACGCCACGGCATCCGCTGCGCTGCCGAATTGATGAATCGCCGCCTTGAGCTCTCTGACGTTTGTCCCTAATCGAAGTGCCCAACGGCTGCAGGCAACGGGATCGTGCGGATCAATTCTGGAACGGGGCTCGTGCAATTGCTTCGGCTGCTTCTGTTCGTGTATCGATGCACAGTGAAACGGCAATCGTCGGGAATGGTTGCTTTGCGATTGCACCGTTCGATCTCATTGCCTCCGCACCAGCCTTAACTTTTGTTATGGCTCTCGCGCGTCCTCGGCATGCTGCTCGCCGCCTATTCCGTGCAGTTCGCCATCAACGGGTCGGCCCGGATCGGCCTGCCCCAGTAGCTGCGACAATCTGTTAACCTGTCGCTATCCCGTTCGGCCGGAGTGTCACGGGATCCGGGACGCTTTCGCTTGCACTGTCATGTTGCTTTGACGTAACTCGGTCCAATAAGCCCTCGACAGGAAATCGACATGTCGATGACAGCGAACGAGCTCGGCAAGAGACAGGCCATTATCGACGCCTGCCGGCGCATGAACGCGCTCGGCATCAACCAGGGCACATCGGGCAATATCAGCGTCCGGCATGTGGACGGCCTCCTGGTCACGCCGACCAGCGTGCCCTATGAGGCCATGCGTCCGGACCAGATTGTCTTCATGGCCATGGACGGCTCGCACGCGCCCGACCAGAAGCCGTCGAGCGAATGGCGCTTTCATCGCGACATCCTGAAGTCGCGGCCCGACGTCAACGCCGTCGTGCACGCCCATCCGACCTATTGCACCATCCTGGCGATCATGGGCATGGAGATCCCGCCCGTGCATTACATGATCGCGGCGGCGGGCGGCGACAGCATCCGCTGCGCGCCCTACGCGACGTTCGGAACGGCGGAGCTGTCCGAGCACGCGGTGCGGGCGCTGGAGGGCCGGCTCGCCTGCCTGCTCGATCATCACGGCATGATCGCGATCGGCAAGACCCTGGACAAGGCGATGTGGCTGGCGGTCGAGGTCGAGACGCTGGCGCGGCAATATCACGGCTGTCTGCAGATCGGACAACCGCCGCTGCTCCCGAGCGACGAGATCGAGCGGGTGCGTCAGCGCATGGCCGGCTACGGCCTGTCGGAAGGGTAGGGCGGGCCAGACGGTGTTAGTGCGGATCAAACATCTCGTGGATCGCAAGAAGACGAACCGCACCATGGTTCGGCTGCGCGCCCTGCTGCGCAGCAACGAGTTCTACCTGATCCCGCTGGCGCTCGTGATCGGCACGCTCGCGGGCGCGGTCGTGACGCTGATGGCCCACATCGCGCAGATCGCGCATGTCGTGATCTACGGCATTCCCGTTGATGTCCACCTGTCCGCCCACGCGAGCGTCAGTCCCTGGGCGGCATTGATCGCGCCTGCGCTTGGCGGGCTGTCGCTCGGAATCATGGAATGGTCGCGGCGGCGCATGAAGATATCGAACGCGGTCGACCCCATCGAGGCCAACGCGCTGCGCGGCGGCAATCTGTCGATGCGCGACAGCGTGGTGGTGTCCAGCCAGACCCTGATTTCGAACGGCTGCGGCGCCTCGGTCGGCCTGGAGGCCGGCTACACTCAGATCGGCTCCGGCATCGCCTCGCAGCTCGGCAAGTTCTTCAATCTCCGCCGCAACGATCTGCGCCTGATGGTCGGCTGCGGCGCTGCTGCGGCGATCGCAGCGGCGTTCGGCGCGCCGATCACCGGCGCTTTCTATGCCTGCGAGCTGATCGTCGGCGTCTATGCCGTAGGCAGCGCCGCGCCGATCCTCGCCGCCTCCCTCGCGGGCGCCTTGACCGCGCAATGGCTGGGCGGCGCGCCATACTCGCTGGAGATTCCGAAGGTCGGCGCCGTCGGCGTCGAGCAATATCTGGCGCTGATCGGGCTCGCCCTCATCACCAGCGGCGTCGGCATCGCCGTGATGCGCTCCTCGCCGATGTTCGAGCGGCTGTTCGCGTGGATGCCGGTCTGGCTCCGTCCTGTGATCGGCGGACTCATCGTCGGCGGCTTCGCCATCATCACGCCGCAGGTTCTCGCGGCCGGCCATGGCGCCATGGTGCTAGATCTCTTCCACGACATGACGATCGGCCTGATCGCGCTGATCATCGCCTTGAAGGTGACGGCCTGCCTGATCTCGCTCGCCTCGGGCTTCCGCGGCGGCCTGTTCTTCGCCTCGCTGTTCGTCGGCAGCCTGATCGGAAAGTTCTTTGCCGCGGTGCTGCTGCTCATCAGCCCGAACTTCGCGATCGATCCGCTGGTGGCGATGCTGACGGGCATGGCGACGCTCGGCGTCGCCATCGTCGGCGGCCCGCTCACGATGTCGTTCCTCGTGCTCGAGATGACACGCAACGTCGACGTCACCGCCGTGGTGCTGGCCGGCTGCATCGTGACCTCGATCTGCGTTCGCTTCATGTTCGGCCATTCCTTCTCGACCTGGCGCCTGCATCTGCGCGGCGAGACCATCCGCAGCGCCAACGACGTCGGCTGGCTGCGCAATCTCACGGTCGAGCGCCTGATGCGCTCGGACGTCGGCAAGGTGCCCTCGACCACGACGATTGCCGCCGCGCGCCGCGAGTTCGCGCTCGGCTCGCGGCCGGGAATCGTCATCGTCAACAATGCTGACGAATATATCGGCCTCGTCCTGCTGCCCGATTTGTTCTCCAGCGACCTCGACACCATCGCCGACGACATCCAGGTGATCGAGCTCGCCCGCCTCATCGACATCGTGCTGATCCCGGAAATGAACGTGAAGTCGGCGATGGCGGTGTTCGACGAAGCCGAGGCGGAGATGCTGGCGGTGGTCGATTCCACCGACAGCCGCAAGGTGGTCGGTTTCCTCACCGAGAGCTTCGCCCGCCGCCGCTATGTCGAGGAGATCGACAAGGCGACGAGAGGCGTGCTGGGGGCGCTGTCCTAGGCGAGGTTACCGGGCGGGTGGCGCATCGACGAGCCAGGCCACGATCCGGCGGACCAGCGGCAGCACCACGAGCAGGGTCGGGAAGGCGACGAGCCAGGACAGTCCCCAGGCGCCCGGCCAGGTCGCCAGGAACGCCAGCGTTGCCCCCAGGCTCCGCAGCGTCGAAATGACCGATACCACCGCCGTCATGAGGGTGGACAGCACGAATGGCATCACGATCGGCGCATAGCGCGCCGGCAGTTTGCGAACCACGATCATCTGGTTTCTCTACGAAAGGACGCGTCGATCACGTTGAACCTGGAAAATGGCATCGATCCCGACGGCGTCGGTTGATGCGTTGGTTCACGTAAACGCTTACGGCGACCGAAAACGGCGCGGCCGTTCATTAACCGCTCAGGTTGGCTGGTTCAAGCTGGGTCTGATCGTTCGGGATTTACAATCGTTCAAAGCGTGGCAGATCGCCGCGATCATGAAACCATTTCAGTGGTTTGCGGATTATAGATCGTTTGCTTATGTTTCTTTGGGCGAGAACAGAGGAAATTCGAACATGAGTATTGGACCCGTGATTTCCGGAGCCGGCCGCAACACGATCGTGGTCGCGCTCGCTGGCCTCGCCCTGATTGCGGCTTCCGCATCCCCGTCCGCAGCGGCGTCGGCCGGGAGCCCGGCTGTCAAGGCGGCCGTTGCCGGCCAGGCTGCCTCCGACGTCACCGATTTCAGCGCACACCGGCGTCGTTACTATCGACGCGGGCCGAATGCCGCGGGTCTCGCCTTCATGGGCATGGCCGCAGGTCTGATCGGAGGCGCGATCGCCGAGAGCCGCCGCCGCGAATATTATGAAAACCGCTATTATTATGGCTATGGCCCGCGTTACTACGGCGGCCCTGGTTACTACGGCGGTTCCGGCTACTACTACGATCCGGGCTATCGTTACGCACCGTACTGAGCGCTCCAGGTCTCGACGAGCTCAATCCCGTCTCTCGTAGCCCGGATGGAGCGAAAGCGTAATCCGGGGCTGCGCGCTCGGCATCTTGCGCTGTCCCGGATTACGCTGGCGCTCCATCCAGGCTACGGGACCGAGGTGTGTCGCGGCGCTGTCAACCCGCTCGCGCGAAAATATTCCACTTTACCGAAATTCGGAAATGGCGTATGTATCGCCCATCCCGGCTCAATCTCGAGGGGCGATCATGAGGTCGTCATTGTCGCGAGCCGGGCTTGCGGTGGACGCGGCAGCGTCGTGTACGAGAGCTGAGGGCAGGGCGGATTGCTCTCCGTGAGCCCGAGGCTTCGTACGGACGAGCGGCGCCGTCAGGTTCGTCGCGCCGGCATTTCGATGGCAACGTGCACAACGCCGTCGAACCCTGCGGCGCCAACGAACCGCGCGTACGGCAAAACCGTGTGGTCCTGGCCGTCGTTGCTACGGCCAAGCTCTGGCGAATGCGGCCCTCGCGTCAACCGGCGCGGTGCCGGCGACTTTCGCGGGAGTGAGGGAGGCCAGAGGGAACTCGGCTCCCGGGAGAGCGCGGCATAAGCCGTCCGACCATCGCGCAGGGAAGGCCGTGTGTTGGGCTTCACCTGTATGCTGCTGTGCGGTTCTTCCTGCGTGTGCTCTAGCGCAGCGGACCGCGGGTGCCGCCGGCACCCGGCCTTCCCTGCGCCCTCTTGGCTATGAGGGCGGCGAGACGAAGCAAAGCTCGGGCGAAGCAGCCGCGAGGCCGAGTACGCACGTCTGCGTCCACACATTCGGTGTCATCGCCCGGCTTGACCGGGCGATCCAGTACTCCGAGACGCCAGTGATTGAATCGAGAGGCCGCGGCGTACTGGATTCCCCGCTCCAGTGCGCGATTGCGTACAAGGCGGGGAATGACAGTGTTACTTGGAGAACGCACCATCGCCTCATCTTCGTCGTTCCGAACGCAGCACCACGCTCAGCTCTCGTGGCCCGGACGCAGCGCATCCGCGCCGGCGCCCCTTTGCCCGGCAATTCTGCCGGTGGACTCACCTCCTGCAATCCGGTTCAATGGCACCGAGCTTTCAGGCGATCGGGCACGCCGGGTGGCGTGCCCCAACTTATACGAGAGCCTCCCGCGCCACTTGCGCGAAACGGTCGGGAGTGCTTTTTGCTGAAAGTTCCCCGTGGGCGCATCGCCCCCGATCCAGAGAGATGAGATGAGCAAACTCGTTATCCGCGCCGGCGACTTCACCTTCGATGCCCGTTTCGAGGAGCAGGCGGCGCCCAAAACCGTCGCCGCCTTCCGCAAGGCGCTGCCGTTCGAAAGCCACATCATCCATGTGCGCTGGAGTGGCGAGGGCGTGTGGATGCCGCTCGGCGACCTCGACTTCGGCGTCGGCTACGAGAACCACACCAGCTATCCCGCCCCCGGCCAGATCATCCTCTATCCCGGCGGCATCAGCGAAACCGAGATCCTGCTGGCCTATGGCGGCGTGCATTTCGCGAGCAAGATGGGTCAGCTCGCCGGCAACCATTTCATCACGCTGACCTCGGGCCTGGAGAACCTCGCAACGCTGGGCAAGAGCGTGCTGTGGAAGGGCGCGCTGCCGATCCGCTTCGAGGAAGTCTGAGTGACCGAGCCCCGCTACCCGCGCGATCTCCGCGGCTACGGCCGCAACCCGCCGCATCCGCAATGGCCTGGTGACGCGCGGGTCGCGGTGCAGTTCGTCGTCAATTTCGAGGAGGGCGGCGAGAACAACATCCTGCACGGCGACCGCGCCTCGGAAGCCTTTCTGTCCGACGTGCTCGGCGCGCAGCCCTGGCCCGGCCAGCGCCACGCCAACATCGAATCCATGTTCGAATATGGCTCGCGCGCCGGCTTCTGGCGGCTGTGGCGGATGTTCAAGGAGCGGAGCTGGCCGACCACGGTGTTCGGCGTCGCCACCGCGCTCAAGCGCAATCCCGAGATTGTCGCTGCGATGAAGGAGGCGGGCTGGGATATCGCCAGCCACAGCCTGAAATGGATCGAGCACAAGGACATGACCGAGGCGCAGGAGCGCGCGGAGATCGCCGAGGCCATCCGCGTGCATACCGAGGCGACCGGCGCACGTCCGCTCGGCTGGTACACCGGGCGCTCCTCGATCAACACCAACCGTCTCTTGATGGAGGAGGGCGGCTTCCTCTATCTCTGCGACTCCTATGCCGACGATCTGCCCTATTGGGTCAAGGGCGCCAGCGGCAAGCAGCTCATCATTCCCTATACGCTCGATGCCAACGACATGCGGTTCATCAACCCGCAAGGGTTTGCCGAGGGCGAGCAGTTCTACACCTATCTGAAGGACGCCTTCGACGTGCTCTATGCGGAAGGCGAAACCGCGCCAAAAATGATGTCGGTCGGTCTGCATTGCCGCCTCGCGGGCCGGCCCGGCCGCGCAGCGGGCTTGATCCGCTTCCTCGACTATATCGGCAAGCACGAGCGCGTCTGGGTGCCGACGCGGCTTCAGATCGCGCAGCACTGGCACGAGAAGCACGCCCATCTTGCCGCCGACGCATTCGAGATCGGGTGAGATGATGTCGCAGATTTCACTCGCCGATCTCAACGCTGCAAGCACGGCCGACTTCGTCGCGGCGCTCGCCAACGTCGTCGAATATTCGCCGTGGATCGCCGAGCAGCTCGCGGCAAAGCGGCCGTTCGCCGGCATCAACGAGCTGCACGCCGCGCTGATGGCCGCGATCCAGAGTGCCGAGCCTGACGTGCAGCTGGCGCTGATCCGGGCGCATCCCGATCTCGCCAACAAGACGCAGCGCGCCGCGGGCCTCACCGCGGAATCGACCGACGAGCAGAACAGCGCCGGGCTCGACCGGCTGTCGGATGCCGAATATTCCGCGTTCGAGCGGGCCAACAACGCCTACCGCGACAAGTTCGGCTTCCCCTACATCGTCTGTGTGCGCCGTCACACCAAGGATTCCGTGCTGCTCGACTTCGAGGCGCGGCTGCTCAACATCGCCAAGACCGAGATAAGGCGTGCGATCGAGGAGATCGGCCGCATCTCGGCGCTGCGGCTCGACCAGCTGGTCGCCGCCGACGACAGGCTGAAGGTGCACGGCCGGCTCTCGACCCATGTGCTGGACAACCAGATCGGCAAGCCCGCACCTAGCATCCCGATCGAGCTCGTGGAGCTCGCGAGCCTTGGCGAGAATCGCGTCATCGCGCGCACGGTGACTAATGCCGACGGCCGCACCGACCAGCCGCTGATCGGCGGCCGTCCGCTGCCGATCGGCCGCTACGAGCTGCGCTTCAGCGTCGCCAAATATTACGCCGCGCGCAACGTGCCGCTGTCCGATCCGCCGTTTCTCGACGAGATCCCGCTGCGCTTTGCGATCAGCGAGCCGGAAAGCCATTACCACGTGCCGCTGCTGGTCACGCCCTGGAGTTACTCGACCTATCGCGGCAGCTAGAGCATGATCCGGAAAAGTGCGTAGCGGTTTTCCGACAAGATCATGCTTAAACAATAATCCAAAGCGCGATGACGATTCATCCTAGTCGCATCGCGCCTTAGACATGCTGTGCCGATGCGGCGGCTGACGCCGCGTCGGCCTCGGCGGCAGCGCCACCGCTCAATCCGTTGAAGAAGGCATTGAGCAGCACCGACACGACCGCGCAGAGCAGAATGCCGGACTCCAGCAGCGGGTGCAGATCGTGCGGCAGATTGCGGAAAAAACCGGGAGCAACGAGCGGTATCAGTCCAAAGCTGATAGAGATCGCTACAATGAACAGATTGTAGCGGTTGTTGCGGAAATCGACCGCGGCCAGGATGCGTGCGCCGGTGGCCGCCACCATGCCGAACATCACGAGGCCGGCGCCGCCGAGCACGACCAGCGGCACCGCCTCCACCAGCGCAGCGAGCTTCGGCAAGAGCCCGAGCACGAGCAGGATGCAGCCGCCCGTCACCGTCACCCAGCGCGAGCGCACGGCCGTGACCGAGACGAGGCCGACGTTCTGCGAAAACGAGGTATAGGGAAACGTGTTGAAGATGCCGCCGAGCAGCGTGCCGAGCCCGTCGGCGCGCAAGCCGCGGCTCAGGGCTTCGCGGTCGACGGCCTTGCCGGTGATCTCGCCGAGCGCCAGGAACATACCGAGCGATTCGATCATCACCACGATCATGACGATGCACATGGTGATGACAGGCACCAGGTGGAATTGCGGCATGCCGAAGCGGAAGGGAAGCACGAGTGCGCCCCAGGAGGCGGCGGCGACCTTGTCGAAATGCATCACGCCCAGAATGCTCGCGAGCACCGCGCCGGCGATGATGCCGAGCAGCACGGCCACGTTGGCGAGAAACCCGCTGCCCCATTTGATCAGGCCGAGGATGACGAGCAGCACGAACAGCGAGATGCCGAGCCCCTGCAATTGCCCATAGGCTGGATTGGGAAAGCTGCCGGAAACGCCGTCGACCACCTTCGTCAACGTCGGCAGGCCGCCGCCGGCCCAGTTGATGCCGACGCGCATCAGGGATATGCCGATGATGAGAATGATGGTGCCGGTGACGACGGGAGGAAACAGCGGCAGCAGCCGGCTGACGAACGGCGCAACGACGATGCCGAACAGGCCGGCGGCGATCACGGAGCCGTAGATGCCGAGCAGGCCGATTTCCGGTGAAGCCGCCATCGACAGCATCGGGCCGACCGACGCAAAGGTCACGCCCATCATCACGGGCAGGCGGATGCCGACGCCGGGGAAGCCGAGGCACTGGACCAGCGTCACAAGTCCGCAGGCGAACAGGTCGGCGCTGATCAGGAAGGCGACGTCCTCCGGCGGCAGCTTCAGCGCGCGGCCGATGATGAGGGGGACCGCGACCGCGCCGGCATACATCACCAGCACGTGCTGGAGCCCGAGCGCGAGCAGGCGCGGGACCGGCAGGACCTCGTCGACGGGATGGACGTCGTTGCTCATGGATGTATCCCCCGAAACATCTATCTAGCCAAATTTGTCATGGAGCGCCGGAAACAGCCGGTCCGGCTTGAAGGGCTGCGCAGTAAAGCGAATGCCGGTGGCGTCCGCGATCGCGTTGCCGAGCGCGGCGGCGACCGGATTGTAAGGGCTCTCGCTCATGGACTTCGCGCCGAGCGGGCCGATCGTGTCGAACGTCTGGGCGAAGAGGACCTCCGTGCGCGGGACATCGGCGAAAGAGGGCAGGTGGTAGTCGCGGAATTTCGGATTGGTGACGCGCCCGCTCGCGTCGATCACCATCTCCTCGTAGAGCGCAGCGCCGAGCGCCTGCGCCACGCCGCCTTCGACCTGTCCGCGGCACTGCATGGGATTGGCGACGACGCCGGCGTCCGCGGCGTGCACGCTCCTGAGAATCCGGAGCTCGCCGGTCGCCTTGTTCACCGCGACGCGAAAGCCCTGCACGTTGAACCCCACCGATCGCGGCGTGCCGCCGGACGTGCCGCTGCCTGCGAACGGCCGGTCGCGCTCGCGGGCGAGCTTCGCCAGCTCCGTAAAAGGCATGCGGCGGACGCCGCTGACGACGGAGTCCGCATCGAGCGCGCAAGTCTCCACATCGCACAGCCAGGCGCCGGCGGCTGCCGCCTTCAGCTCGCTCGCAAGCTGCATGGCTGCCGCATGCGTCGCCTTGCCCGCAACGAAAGTGCCGGCGCTGCCATACGCGCCGGTGTCGTGGCCGCCATGGGCGGTGTCGGACTGGCGCAGACGAATCTTGTCGACGGTGGTCGCCAGCGTGGTCGCCGCGATCTGGCGATGCACGGTGCTGGTGCCGTTGCCGAACTCGGCCGTGCCGACGGTGAGGTCGAAGCCTCCGTCGTCGTTGAGCGCGATCGTTGCATCGGCGAAGTGGCCGGCCGGCGGCACGGTGTCGATCATGGTCAGCGCGATGCCGTCGCCGATCAGCCAATCCGGCGACAGCTCCGGCTGCGGGGTATCGGCCTGCATCGCGCGCTCGACGAGATCGAGGCACTGGTCGAGCCCGTAGGAGCCGTAGAGCACGTCGTGATATTCGGGCGGCGGCGGCGACAGCATGGGATCGCCAGGCCTCACGATATTGCGCCGGCGCATCTCGTAGGGGCTGATTCCGAGCTGCTCCGCCAGTTCGTCGATCGCCGCTTCCACCGCGATCAGCGCCTGCGGCAGGCCATAGCCGCGAAACGCGCCCGCCGGCACCGTGTTGGTGTAGACGGCGACGCCGTCGACCCGCTTGTTCGGGCAATTGTAGACGGCGACGGACTCCGCCAGCGCGTGGAACATCACGGGGCCGGCGTGATTGCCGTAGGCGCCGGTGTTGGAGAGCACGTCGAGCTGGAGCGCGGTAAGCTTGCCGCCCGCATCGGCGCCGGCCTTGACGTGGATCCGCATCGGATGCCGCGTCGAGGTCGCGATGAACTGCTCCTCGCGTGTCAGCTCCAGCTTGACCGGCCGCCCGGTCTTCAGCGCGGCAAGCGCCAGGATGTCCTCGACGAACATCTCCTGCTTGCCGCCAAAACCGCCCCCGACGCGTTCGCAGAACACGCGGACCTTGTCCATGGGAAGCTGGAAGATGTCCGACAGGGCGCGCCGGGTCAGGAACGGCACCTGCGTCGAGGTGCGGACGGTGAGAACGCCGGAATCATCGAGCCAGGCGAGGCCGCCATGGGTTTCGAGCGCCGCGTGCTGCACGCGGTGACTGTGAAAGGTGGCCTCATAGGTGGCGGCAGATGTTGCAAGCGCCGATGCGACATCGCCGAACTCGCCATGCGTCTCCGCGACCAGGTTGCGCTGGGCATCGGCAACGCGGTTCGCAGCTGTGCGGTCGGGATGAACGACCGGCGAACCCGGGGCCATCGCCTGCTCGGGATCGATCAGCGCCGGCAGGATCTCGTAGCTGACCTTCAGCTTGCGGCACGCAGCCTCCGCGGCGGCTTCGGTCTCGGCGACGACGGCGGCAACCTTCTGGCCGACGAAACGCACGACGTCATCCAGGACGCGGGTGTCCTCCGGGTCCATCCAGTCTTTCTCATGCCGTGCCGTCGAGATCAGGACGGACGGCGCATCTTCGTGCGTCAGCACGGCGTGTACACCGGGGATGCTCAGCGCGTCCCACTTGTCGATAGCGACGATCC
Source organism: Bradyrhizobium sp. NBAIM14 (assembly GCF_020193895.1). Lineage (NCBI taxonomy): Bacteria > Pseudomonadati > Pseudomonadota > Alphaproteobacteria > Hyphomicrobiales > Nitrobacteraceae > Bradyrhizobium > Bradyrhizobium sp. NBAIM14. The sequence goes on from NZ_JADYVQ010000019.1 coordinate 114,676, forward strand.
TGGCGTGCGCATGCGGCGAGCGCAGCAGCTTGATGTGCAGCAAGCCATCGATTGCGGTGTCGAAGGTGTAGCGTGCCGTGCCGCGGACCACATTGGGGCCTGCGGGGGCGGGCAGGCTGCGGCCGAAGGCGGCGCCGGCCTCGACGCTCGTCTCGACATTGGTCTTGCCGAGGATCGCGTCCTCGATCGACCGATAGCCGGTGCAGCGGCAGATATTGCCTTTCAGCGCCGTGCCGAGATCGGTGCGCTGCGCCTGGTTCAACGAGGCGCAGGTCAGGATCATGCCGGCGGTGCAGAATCCGCATTGAAAGCCCTGTGCATCGAGGAAGGCCTGCTGCATCGGATGCGTGCCGTGATCGCCGCCAAGGCCTTCGATCGTGGTCACGCTGCGGCCCTCGGCCCGGAACGCCGGGATCAGGCAGCTGTGCACCGGCTCACCGTCGAGCAGCACGGTGCAGGCGCCGCAGTCGCCGGCATCGCAGCCCTTTTTCACGCCGAAATGGCCGAGCTCGCGCAGGAACGTGCGCAGGCACTGGCCGGCGCGCGGCTCCTGGGAGAACGCCTTGCCGTTGACCTCCAGGCTCATGCGGGGGGCGCTCCCAGCAGCTCGCCGCGAATCTCCTCGGCCAGGCGCATCGTCATGTGCTTGCGCCAGAGTGGCGCGCCATGGATGTCCGTGTGGTACAGATCATCGGTAATCTCCTGCATGAGCGCGGCGCGCAGCGCGCCTGCGTCCGGGGCTTTGCGGAAGCGCAGCTGGATCGGCCGCACCGTCGACGCGGTGACCGTGAGTGTCAGCGTATCATCGGCTTCGAGACTGCCGATCAGCAGCGCCGCGGAGCGGCCGACGGGCGCCAGCGAGATCTGGCGGAAGGCCGTGCGGCGCTTCAGCGCGGGAAGCGGGATGTCGATCTGCCGGAGCAGGTCGCCTGGCGTCAGGCGATTGCGCTGGTTGCCGGTGACGAATTCGGTGACCGGAAGCCTCTGTTCACCGCCGCCGGCCTTCCAGATGGTGCAGACGCCGTCGAGTGCCGACGTCAGCGAGATCATCGGTCCCGCCGGCAGCGACATGCAGAGATTGCCGCCGACGGTCGCGGTCTTCCAGATCTTGAACGAGGCAAGGAAGGCCCGGCAGCACTGGTTGATCAGCGGCGCTGCGAGCCAATCAGAGGGGCAGGCGAGTCCATCGAGCTCTGCGATGGTGCAAGTGGCGGCGATCGAGAGGTGGCTCTCTGTGATCGCAAGTGCCGGCCATTTCAGATCGGTGAGATCGATCAGTCGCGTCAGATGCGTTTGCGGCTCCGAGAACAGCCAGGTGCCGCCCGCGAGCCAAGCATCACCTGCCGTCCAAACGGGCAGCTGCGCGCGCGTTTGCGGATGGGCGACGGCTGTGATGGTATTCAAGTCCATGGCTGCGCCAACGCTTCCGACGGTTGAATGGTCCGAGCGAAGTGTTGCAAGACGGGAGCCAAGTGGCAACAACAAGTCGAAGCAAGGACGCAATCGTCCTCGGCCTTGCAGGTCCGCCGTCAGGGTGGGCGAGGAGAAGCAGGATCATGACTGAGGCAAGTTCGACCTGGATCAGGGATCCCCTGGCCATCCTCGCCGACGGGGCCGAGCGCGGCATTGTCGTGAAGGACGGCCGGATCGTCGAGCTCGTGCCGGCGGGCGGTGTGCCCGCAACCGCCGATGTCGCAGTGTTCGATGCGGGCGAACACGTCGTGCTGCCGGGCCTGATCAATACCCATCATCACTTCTACCAGACGCTGACGCGGGCGCTGCCGGCCGCGATGGACCGCGAGCTGTTCCCCTGGCTCCAGGCGCTCTATCCGGTGTGGGCGAAGCTGACGCCGGAAGCGCTCGAGCTCGGCGTCACCGTGGCGATGTCCGAGCTGTTGCTCTCCGGCTGCACCACCACGACGGATCACCACTACGTCTTTCCGGCCGGACTCGAAGACGCCGTCGATATCGAGGTGGCGGTGGCGAAGCGACTCGGCGTGCGCGTGCTGCTCACGCGCGGCTCGATGAACCTGTCGCAGCGCGACGGCGGCTTGCCGCCCGACAGCGTCGTGCAGGACGAGGACACCATTCTCGCCGATAGCGCCCGCGTGGTCGCCAAGCATCACCAGCGCGGCGCGGATGCGATGGTGCAGATTGCGCTCGCGCCATGCTCGCCGTTCTCGGTGACGACGTCGCTGATGCGCGCCACGGCCGATCTCGCCGACAAGCTCGACGTGCGCCTGCACACCCATCTCGCCGAAACCGAGGACGAGAACAGCTTCTGCCAGCAGATGTATGGCTGCCGTCCGCTCGACTATCTCGAGCAATGCGGTTGGCTCAATGCGCGCACCTGGCTCGCCCATGGAATCTTCTTCAATCCGGACGAGATGAGACGGCTCGGCAAGGCCGGCACGACCGTCAGCCATTGTGCGTGCAGCAACCAGCTGCTCGCGTCGGGCTGTTGCCCGGTGTGCGACATGGAAGAGGCCGGCGTGGGGGTCGGCATTGGTGTCGACGGCTCGGCCTCCAACGACGGATCCAACCTCATGCAGGAGGTGCGGGCCGCGTTCCTGCTGCAACGCGCGCGTTATGGCGTCACGAAGGTCAGCCACAAGGATGCGTTGCGCTGGGCCACCAAGGGCTCGGCGGCATGTGTGGGCCGGCCGGAACTCGGCGACATCGCCGTCGGCAAGGCCGCCGATCTTGCGCTGTTCCGGCTCGACGAGCTGCGCTTCTCCGGCCACGGCGATCCGCTGGCTGCGCTCGTACTGTGCGGGGCGCATCGCGCCGACCGGGTGATGGTGGCTGGAAAATGGGCGGTGATCGACGGTGCGATCCCGGGTCTCGATGTGGCAGACCTCATCCGCCGCCACAGTTCCGCGGCGCGGGCCATGCAGGCTGGATAGCCGGGCGAAATAGAGAAAGAGGGGGCAGCCACAAGTGCCGGGTGCTTCTGGCCACCCCCTCCGAACCTCCTCCGGGAGGAGCAGGTGATTTAGTCAATGCAAGAAGCGTGCTACTTGCCCGGCAGCTTGTCGTCGATGCCTTTGACGTAGAAATTCATGCCGAGGATCTGGCCGTCATCCAGGTGAGCGCCGCCCTTGCACTCGACCGGCTTGCCGTCCTGCCCAACGATCGGGCATTTGAACGGATGCAGCTTGCCCGCGGTGATTGCGGCCTGGGCATCCTCAGCCATTTTTTTCACATCGTCAGGCATGTTGGTGTAGGGCGCCATCGCGAACATGCGGCTGTCGAGGCCACCCCAGGTGTCCTCGGACTTCCAGGTGCCGGCGAGCTCGGCCTTGACGCGCTCGATATAGTAGGGCCCCCAGTTGTTGATGATCGAGGTCAGCTGGGCCTTTGGCCCGAACTGGATCATTTCGGAATCCTGGCCGAAGGCCAGCTTGCCACGTTCGCTGGCGATCTGCATGGCGGCGGGCGAATCCGTGTGCTGCATGATGACGTCGGCACCCTGGTCGATCAGCGCCTTGGCGGCGTCGGCCTCCTTGCCTGGGTCGAACCAGGTGTTGGCCCAGATGATCTTGACCTTGATGTTCGGATTGATGGTCTGCGCCGCCAGTATCGTCGCGTTGATGCCGGAGACGACCTCCGGAATCGGGAACGAGCCGATATAGCCGAGCACGCCCGACTTCGACATCTTCGCCGCAATCAGGCCTTGAATGTAGCGGCCCTGATACCATTTCGCCGAGTAGGTCGACATGTTCGGGTTGCGCTTGTAGCCGGTGGCGTGCTCGAAATGCACGTTCGGATATTTCTTGGCGACCTTCAGCGTCGGATCCATGTAGCCGAACGATGTGGTGAAGATCAGTTTGTTGCCGGCGCGGACGAGCTGCTCGATCGCGCGCTCGGAGTCCGGGCCTTCGGGCACGTTCTCGAGATAAGTGGTCTCGATCTTGTCGCCCAATTCTTTCACCAGCGCCTGGCGACCGAGGTCGTGCTGATAGGTCCAGCCGAGGTCTCCAATCGGACCGAGATAAACGAAGCCGACTTTCAGCTTGTCGGCGGCGGAGGCCGCACTGACGCTCCCAGCGAGCAAGAGCCCGGCAGCCAGTGCAAGAAGTGATTTCCTCATCATCGATCTCCAAACTTCGGGGGAAGCCACGATCCGCAGCATGCGCGCCCCATCGTGCACACTGCGGAAACGAAATCTAGCGGTCGGGCACGAACACCGTGCCGAGCGCGGCCGGTGCGGTCGAGCCGCCCGTGCGCGCGCGGGAGAGCAGGACCAGCACGATGACGGTCGCGAGATAAGGCAGCGCCGACATGAATTGCGAGGGAATGCCGACGCCCCATCCTTGCGCATGTAGTTGCAGGATCGTCACCGCGCCGAACAGATAGGCGCCGACGACGAGCCGGCCCGGCCGCCAGGACGAGAACACCACCAGCGCCAGCGCGATCCAGCCGCGTCCGGCGGTCATGCCCGGAATGAAGAACGGCGTATAGGCGAGCGGCAGATAGGCCCCCGCAAGACCCGCGCAGGCGCCGCCGAACATCACGGCCAAGGTGCGGATGCGCAGGACGGGATAGCCGAGCGCATGCGCGGAAGCGTGATTGTCGCCGCAGGCTCGCAGGATCAATCCCGCCCGTGTGCGGTACAGGAACCACCACACAGCGACGATCAGCGCGATCGAGAAATAGACGAAGCCATTCTCGCCGAACAGCACGCGGCCGATCAGCGGGATATCCGTCAGGACGGGAATAGAGAGGTGCACGGCCGGCGTGATGCGCTCGCCGACGAAGCCGGCGCCGATCAGGCCCGAGAGCCCGACGCCGAGGATGGTCAGCGCGAGGCCGGTGGCGACCTGGTTGACGGCGAGCCCGAGCGCCATCAGCGCGAAGACCAGCGACATCAGCGTGCCGGCGGCGATGCCGAACAGCGCGCCGATCAAGATCGATCCGGTCAGCCAAGCGCCGGCAAAGCCACAGGCCGCGCCGACGATCATCATGCCCTCGACGCCGAGATTGAGCACGCCGGAACGCTCGGCCACGAGTTCGCCTGTCGCGGCCAGCAACAGCGGCGTCGACGCGGCGAGTACCGCCAGGATGATGGCCTCAACCAGCTCCACGGGCCACCACCTTTCGGTTCGGGAACACCAGCTTGAAGCGGTAGAGAATGAGGGAGTCGCAGGCGAGCACGTAAAACAGCAGAATGCCCTGAAAGACCTTGGTGACATCAAGCGGAATCTTCATCGCGATCTGCGCCTGCTCGCCGCCGATAAAGGTCAACGCGAGGAAGAGGCCTGCAACTAATATTCCAAGCGGGTTCAGTCGGCCGAGGAAAGCGACGATGATCGCGGTAAAGCCGTAGCCTGGCGAGATGCCGGGCTGGAGATGTCCGACTGGACCCGCCACCTCGATGATGCCGGCAAGCCCGGCCAGCGCCCCGGAGACGGCGAAGGTCAGGATGATGAGCTGGTTGGCGTTGAAGCCGCCGAACCGCGCGGCGCGCGGCGCAGCGCCGACCACGCGGATCTCGAAACCCTTGATGGTGCGCCCGAGCAGGATCGCGGCTGCTGCGACGACGAGCAGGGCGATGATCGAGCCGAGATGCAGCCGGCCGCCTTCGATCAGCAACGGCACGGTCGCTACCGGATCGAACTCGGCCGTGGTCGGGAAATTGAAGCCGTGCGGATCGCGCCAGGGGCCGCGCACGAGATAGTCGAGGAAAAGGTCGGCGACATAGACCAGCATCAGGCTGGTCAGGATCTCGCTGGCGCCGAATTTCACCTTGCAGATCGCCGGGATCAGCGCATAGAGCGCGCCCGCAGCGGCGGCGAGGACGAGCATAGCCGGCAGCACCCAGGCGCCGGCATCAGTACCTTGCGTCTTCACCGCGATCCAGCTTCCCGCGACTGCGCCGATCAGGAATTGCCCTTCGGCGCCGATGTTCCAGGCGTTGGCGAGATAGCACAGCGACAGGCCGATCGCGATCATCACCAGCGGCGTCGCCTTCACCGCGATCTCCTGGAGCGAATAGCCATCGGTGAGGGGCGCAATGAAATAGGCGTGCAGGGCAAGCAGTGGATTCTTGCCAAGGATCGCGAACAGGATGACCATGGTCACGATCGTGAGGCCAATCGCGATCAGGGGGGACACCAGCGCGATCGTGCCAGAGCGCTCGGCACGCTTCTCAAGCACCAGCTGCATGCGCGATCTCCTTTGGCTGCAGGCTGCTGCCGCCCATCAGAAGGCCCAGCTTCTCGCGGCTTGCTTCGCGTGCCGAGAGCGGAGCCGACAGCTTGCCGTGGAACATCACGGCGATGCGGTCGGCAATCTCGGCGAGCTCGTCGAGATCCTGGCTGGTCACGAGTACCGCGGCGCCTGCGGTGGCGAGATCAAGCAGCGCCTGACGGATGACGGCGGCGGCGCCGGCATCGACGCCCCAGGTCGGCTGGCTCACCACCAGTACCGCGGGATTGCGCAGGATCTCGCGTCCCACGATGAACTTCTGCAGATTGCCGCCGGACAGGCTGGCGGCCTCGGGATCGCGCTTGGCCTTGCGGACGTCGAAGGTTTCGGTGGCGCGGTCGACCGTTCTCAGCGTAGCCGCCGTATCGATGAAACCGCGACGGACCATGCCGCTGGCGGCATGGCCGGTGAGCAGCGCGTTCTCCGACAGTCTCATCCGCGGCGCGGTGCCGTGGCCGAGTCGCTCCTCGGGAACGAAGGCCGCCCCCAGCTTGCGCCGCTGGGTGATCGAAAGGTGACCGGCGGCGATGCCCTCGATCACCACCGTCCCGGGGGCCTTCGCGAGGCGCTCGCCGGAGAGCGCTGCGAACAATTCGTCCTGGCCGTTACCGGCGACGCCGGCGATGCCGAGAATCTCGCCGCCCTTCAGCTCGAATGAGATGTGCTCGAGCCGTACGCCGTGCGCTTCGACGGGAGCCAGCGAGAGATCGTTGACGACGAGCCGCGGCACGGTGGTCCTGCGGCCGGATGCGCCCTTCACCTCCTTGACCTCGCCGCCGACCATCATCCGCGCAAGTGAGGCGGCGGTTTCGAGCCGAGGGTTGCAGGTCTCGACCTTCCGGCCGCCACGCAGGATCGTCGCGGTGTCGCAGAGCCGCTTCACCTCCTCCAGCTTGTGGCTGATATAGAGGATGGCGCGGCCCTCGGCCTTGAGGCGATCCAGCACGATGAAGAGCTGGTCAGCCTCCTGCGGCGTCAGCACCGCGGTGGGCTCGTCCAGGATCAGGAATTTCGGATCCTGCATCAGGGCGCGGACGATCTCGATGCGCTGACGCTCGCCGACGGAGAGTTGCCACACCTCACGCCTGGGATCGAGCGGCAGACCGTAAGTCTTCGACACCTGTTCCAGCCGGGCCGACATGTCCTTGAAGGATTCCTTGCCGTCGAGGCCGAGCGCGACGTTCTCGGCAACCGTGAGATTGTCGAACAGCGAGAAGTGCTGGAACACCATGCCGATGCCGCGGATGCGCGCTTCGGACGGACCGGACAGCACGATCCGCTCGCCCTGCCAGTGAATCTCGCCGGCGCTGGGCTGGATCAGTCCGTAGATCGCCTTGACCAGCGTCGACTTGCCGGCGCCGTTCTCGCCCAGCAGGGCGTGGATTTCCCTCGGCCGGATCTCGATATCGATGCAATCGTTGGCGAGGAAATCGCCATAGCGTTTGGTGAGGCCGATGGTCCTCAGGAGCGGGGACTCGCCGGAATGCTGGCCGTTGGATGTCGGATCTAACATTCGTTGATGCGCTTGCATGGGTGACGTGCCTCAATACTGGGCCAGTTTGGACCCCGGCGTAAGATGTGAAAAAGCATCATCCCTTGCTCAACGCGTCGGCAGGCTCTCGGCCCAGCGCCGGTCATCGATTCCGAGCAATCATATCCCGCAAACAGCACCCGGACGGTTGGGGGCGATCGCGTCTGCGAGCGGTGCCTGTTGCAAATTTGTGACGGTCCAAGGCAAATCGGAACCCGCTGCGCAGACCTGACGCCATGTTGAGCAACGGACGCGTCGGTCGTCCATCGCGGGGAGCGCAGCGGCCGCAATGGCTGCCTCAATGCGGCACTCCACGGTGTCGTCCCCTTTGGGATGTGCTGCTACTTCGTCCAAACGCCGTCGTGCAGCGCTTCGGCTTCGTCTTCGAGCAGTGGGCCGACGACCTCCGTCGGCCGCTGGCCGCTGGCAAAGACCTCGCGGCATGGCAGGTTGAGCGTCGGATTTTCCGGATGGTTGCCGGTGATGCCGCGCAGGCGATGCTCGCTGAGGCCATAGACGACACGGCCAATACCGGCCCAGTAGATCGCGCCGGCACACATCGCGCAGGGTTCGGCTGAGGAATAGAGCGTGGCCTTCGCCAGCACCTCGCGATCGAGCGTACGGCAGGCCTGGGTGGCTGCGAGACGCTCGGCATGCGCGGTGCCGTCGCGATCCGGCATGTAGCCGTTCTCAGTCTCGATCAGCACCTTGCCGTCGGCATCGACGACGATACAGCCGAAGGGATGGTTGCCATGGGTGAGGGAACGGCCGGCGACCGCGAAAGACAGGCGCAGAAAGTGCTCGTCCCGCCCGGATGCGTCGCCCATCGATCCTCCGTTCAGTGCCCTGCCATGTGGCGGCCGACCACCGTGAGATCGGCTTCGCTGGTCCGCGCTTCATACACGAATTCGCCGTGGAACATCACCACCAGCCGATCTGACAGTTCGAGCAGTTCGTCGAGGTCCTCGCTGACGAGCAGGACGGCGGCGCCGCGGTTGCGTGCGGCCATGATCTCGGCATGGATCTGCGCCACCGCCGCGAAATCGAGGCCGAAGCAGGGATTGGCGGCGATCAGCACCTCGACGTCGCCGCCGAGCTCGCGGGCCAGCACAGCCCGCTGCACATTGCCGCCCGACAGCGCCGAGATCGGCGTATCGGGCGTGCGGGTCTTGATCTTGTACCGGGCGATCTTCGTCCTCGCGTCGTCGCGAAAGGCGCGAGGGTTGAGCCACCAGCCGCCGCGGGCGAAGGGGGCACGGTCGAATTCCCGGAAGGCGACGTTTTCGGCGACGCTCATGCCGCCGACGCAGGCATTCTTCAGCGGCTCCTCGGGCAGCAGCGACATCCTGTGCCGCCGCATCTCCTCGCGGCTGGCGTGATAGGGATCTCCGGCGACGCGCACCTCCCCGCTCTCGGCCTCGCGCTGGCCGGCCAGCACCTCGACGAGCTGGCGCTGGCCGTTCCCGGAGACGCCGGCGATGCCGACGATCTCACCGGCGCGAACGGTGAGCGAGACATCGTGCACGGCAACGGCGCCCGCATCGTCCAGGGCCCGGAGCTTCTGCAGCTCCAGCCTGGCCTGACCGGCTTCGCCGGTGCGCGGCGGCTGCACCGTCAGCTCCTCGGCGCCGATCATGGTGCGCGCCATCTCATCCGGTGTCAGCTCGGAAACCTTCCCGGCCCCTGCGAGCTTGCCGCGGCGCAGGATGGTGACTTCGTCGGCGAAGGCCATGACCTCGCGGAACTTGTGCGTGATCATCAGGATGGTCAGCTCGCTCTTCACGACCATATCGCGGAGCATGCCGAGCACCTCGTCGGCTTCCGCCGGGGTCAGCACCGAGGTCGGCTCGTCCAGGATCAGGAAGCGACGCTTCAGGTAGAGCTGCTTGAGGATCTCGCACTTCTGCCGTTCGCCGGCGGAAATGTCGGAAACTTTCGCGCCGAGCGGCACCCTGAACGGCATGCGGCCCAAGAACGCCTCGAGCTCCTTCATCTCGTTCGGCCAGTTCACCACGGCCGGCACGTCGTCCCGCGCCAGCACGAGGTTTTCGGCAACCGTCATCGCCGGCACCAGCGTAAAATGCTGGTAGACCATGCCGAGGCCGAGCGCGTGGGCATCCTTCGGATTGGCAATCGCCTGCTCGCGGCCGCCGACGATGATGTCGCCTTCGGTCGCGTGGTAGTAGCCCATGATGCATTTGACGAGAGTGGATTTGCCGGCGCCATTCTCGCCGAGCAGCGCGTGGAAAGAGCCCGGCCGCACCTTCAGCTCGACATTGTCCAGCGCCAGGAAGTCGCCGAAGCGCATGGTCATGGCGACGGCGTCGACGCCGAAGGCGCCCGAGGGCGGTGGCGTTTCGCCGATGATCACGAAATCGCTCCGATAAAGGCGTCCGACGTCGAGACCGCGCCGAACACGCCGCCCTGCATCTTGATCATCTTCAGCGCGTGGTCGTGGTTGCTCTTGTCGGTCGCGCCGCAGCAATCGTGAAGCAGGACGCATTCGAAGCCGCGGTCGTTGGCCTCGCGCATGGTGGTGTGGACGCAGACGTCGGTCGTGATCCCGGTCAGCACGATGTTCTCGATGCCGCGGACGCGCAGGATCAGCTCCAGATCGGTGGCGCAGAACGAGCCCTTACCGGGCTTGTCGATGATCGGCTCGCCCGGTAGCGGCGCGAGTTCTTCGATGATGTCCCAGCCGGGCTCGCCGCGCACCAGGATGCGTCCGCACGGGCCGGGATCGCCGATGCCGGCGCCGATCTGGCGCGAGCGCCAGCGCTTGTTGTCGGGCAGGTCGGAGAGATCGGGGCGGTGGCCCTCGCGGGTATGGATGATATGGAAGCCTTGCTTGCGCATCACTGCGAGCAGCCGCTTGATCGGCTCGATAGGTGCCCGTGTCAGCGAGAGGTCGTAGCCCATCTTGTCGACATAGCCGCCGACGCCGCAGAAATCGGTCTGCATGTCGATGATGATCAGTGCCGTGTTCTCGGGGCGGAGATCACCATTGTAGGGCCAGGCATAGGGCTCGGACTTGATGTAGCGCTCGGGCATGGACGACCTCGTGCGTGTTACCGTGTGATCGAGAGTTCGGCGGGCGCGCCGGTCAGCGTCCGCTTCGGCGAGCAGGTGATGATCATGATCGCCAGCGTCAGGATGTAGGGCGCGGCGTTGAATAGGTGATAGCCAGAGGTGACGCCGACCGATTGCAGCGCCGGACCCAGCGCCGCCGCGCCGCCGAAGGCGAGCGAGGCCCACAGGCAGAGCAGGGGATCCCAGCGCGCGAAGATCACGAGCGCCACGGCGGTGATGCCCTGGCCCGAGGAAAGGCCCTCGTTCCAGCTTCCGGGGTAGAACAGGGACAGAAACGAGCCGCCGATGCCCGCGAGGAAACCACCGGCCATGGTGGCGCGCAGGCGGATCAGCAGCACGGAATGGCCCATCGCGCGTGCGGCATCCGCGCTCTCGCCGGCGGTGCGGATGAGCAAGCCCCAGCGGGTGGTGCGGAAGGCCCAATAGAGGATTGGCGCCAGCGCCACGCCGATCAGGAACAGCACGTTGATGCGCAGCGCTGCCTGGACTTGCGGGATGTCGCTCCACCAGCCGAAGTCGACGGCGGGCAGCCGCGGCGCTGTCGGCTCGATCAGCGGCTTGCCGAGATAGAACGCAAGGCCAGTGCCGAACAGCATCAAGGCGATGCCCACGGCAACGTCGTTGACGCGCGGCAGCGAGCAAATGCCGGCATGCAGCGCACCCAGCAGCGCGCCGGTGATGCCGGCGGCAAGCACCCCGAGCCACGGAGAGCCGGTGAGATAGGAGATGCCATAGGCGCTCATCGCGCCCATCACCAGCGTGCCTTCCAGGCCGAGATTGATGCGGCCCGCGCGCTCGGTGATGCATTCGCCCAGGCTCACGAACAGGAAGGGGGTGGAGACGCGAATGGCGCCGCCGAGGACGGCGAGCGGGACGGTCCAGAGGCCAATCGATCCGTCTGCCATCTCAGGATTTTCCCTTCAGGAATCCGATGCGGCCGTAGAGCGCATCGCTGGCGAGAACGAAGACGAAGATGATGCCCTGCAGCACCAGCACGGACGCATCGGGCAGCCCCAGGCGGCGTTGCAGCAGGCCGCCGCTGGCGCTGATGCCGCCGAGCAGGATCGCGACGGGAATGATGGCGAGCGGATTCTGCCGCGCCAGAAAGGCGACGAGAATGCCGGTGAAGCCGTAGCCGGCGGCGAGGTTGGCGTTGGTGCGTCCCTGCACGGCGGCGACCTCGACCATGCCGGCGAGGCCAGCGGCGCCGCCGGCAAGGAAGCAGACGGTCAGGATCAGCTTGTCGACGCCGAGACCGACGATCTTCGCAGCACGGATGTTGCCGCCCGCCACGCGCGCGGCGAAGCCGAACACGGTGTGATAGATCAGGATGTAAGAGGCGATCGCGGCGATCAGGCCGAACACGAGGCCCCAATGCACGTCGGTGCCGGGAATGGAGCCGATCATGTTGGCGGCGCCGATCTCGCGGGTCGACGGCTTGTTGAGGCTGGCAGGATCGCGCATCAGCCCCTCGACGAGATGGTTGAGGATCGCGAGCGCGATGTAGACGAGCAGCAGGCTCGAGATGGTCTCGTTGACGCCGCGATATTGCCGCAAGCCACCCGCGAGCATGATCCACAGCCCGCCGCCGATCACGCCGGCGCAGACCATGGCGACCTGCACCACGAGCGGCGGCATGCCTTGAAGCGCGAGTGCGGCGCTGGTTGCGGACAATGCGCCGATCAACAGCGCGCCTTCGCCACCGATGATGACCATGCCGAGCTGCGCCGGCAGCGCGGTACAGAGTGCGGTGAGGATCAGGGGCGCTGCGCGCGTCAGCGTGTTCTGCCAGGAGAACCAGGTGCCGAACGCGCCGTAATACATGTAGAAATAGAGATCGAGCGGATTCTTGCCGAACATCGCGACGAAGATGCCGAACACCGCGAGCGCGCCGACCAGCGCCGCGCCCGGGATCAGGACATATTCGATCGTGCCGCCGTGACGCTGGAGGAAACCGGGATCGGCGGCCGGGGCGACTGTCCCGACCGCATCCGTGGAATCCGCCGCTTCGGTCGTCACGAAGTGGCTCCGAGCACGCCCTCGACCAGGTAGTCCATCTTCTCCAGTTCAGGATCCTTCTGGCCGCGGTCGGTACCGGCAGGGATCACCGTCTTGCCCTTGTTGTCGACCAGCCCACCCTTGAAGATGGCGAAGCCTTCTGCCGACAGGAATTTTGCCTTGGCCGCGTCGGCCGCCTTGCGCGCTTCGGCCGAGACCGCTTCGCCATAGGGCGAGGTCTTGACGATCTCTTCCTTCAGGCCGCCGCGGTAGAAATTCGGGATGCCTTCGCCGGAGGCGATCATCTTGACGAACTTCGGATAGAGCGCTTCCCAGTTCCACTCCGCGCCGGTGAGATAGGCCTTGGGTGCCAACGCCGACTGGTTGGTGTGATAGCCGCAGACGAAGGCGCCGCGCCGCGCCGCGTTCTCGACCATGGTCTTGGGCCCATCGACGTGGCAGGTGAGCACGTCCACCCCCTGATCGATCAGGCTGTTGGTGGCTTCGGCCTCCTTGACCGGCATCGACCAGTCGCCGGTGAAGATCACCTGCGTGGTGGCCTTTGGATTGACGGACTTGGCGCCAAGCGTGAAGGCGTTGATGTTGCGCAGCACTTGAGGGATCGGCTTGGCCGCGACAAAGCCGAGCTTGCTGCTCTTCGATGTCAGGCTGGCGACGATGCCGGAGATGTACTGAGCCTCGTCGATATAGCCGAAATAGCTGCCGGCGTTCTTGGGGTCCTTCTCGCTCCAGAGGCCGCCGCAATGCTCGAAGCGGAGCTTCGGGTACTTGTTGGCCATCTTGATCATGTGCGGATTGTAGTACCCGAACGAGGTCGGGAAGAGCAGGGTGGCGCCATCGAGATTGATCATGGACTCGATCGTCTTCTCGACCGCATCGGTCTCCGGCACCTTCTCCTCCTCGACCACCTTGAGGCCGGGAATCTTCTTCAGCGCCGCCGCGCCCTGCGCGTGCGCCTGGTTGTAGCCGTAGTCGTCGCGCGAGCCGACATAGATGAAGCCGATGGTGGTCTCGGCCGCGAAAGCCGGGTGGAGGCCCGCTGCCGCGCCGAGGGTGAGGGCCGCGCCGCCCTGCAACACATGACGTCGTGAAATCCTGCCAGAATCCATTGCTCGCTCCCCTTGGCGGATGCCCCGCCTTGATCTCACGGCTGCGCCGGCTTGGCGGAGCCGGGATCAGGCGTCGCAAGCTTCGTGCCAGAGACTATGAAGCGTGCAGTTAGTTATAAGCCATTGAAATAAACATGGAATAATGTTTGTTCTGAACTTGGCGAGGAAAGTGGCAGGCTAATTTATGGGCAATATAGAGGTATTGTATGCAGAGGAGTTGAGCAGCCAGAACCTGCCCGCGCATGTGCATGACCCGCGTCGGACGGTCGGCCGGCAAGGCGCATTCATGCTAACCACGCGCTGACTGGGACGGGGCCGGAGGATTTCCGCTGGCACCGAACTTGTATCGATTGTCGTCAGGACCTCCGTGTCCTCAGAAGATGGAAAGCTCGCCGAGATGGGCGCTGGTACCGTTCACGATGCATCGCTCGGCAATGAGATCGTTCGCCGGATCAACGAGCTCGGCGCGATCTCGGAAGAGCCCGAGAAGCTCACCCGCATCTTCCTCAGCAAGGAGCTGCGCAAGGCCGCGGACCTCATCATGGGGTGGATGCGCGAGGCCGGCATGAGCGCCCATCTCGATGCCATCGGCAATGTCTGCGGACGGTACGAAGGCGACCGGCCGGACATGCCCTGCCTGATGCTCGGCTCGCATTACGACACCGTGCGCGATGCCGGCAAATGGGATGGACCGCTGGGTGTGATCACGGCGATCTCTTGCGTCGCCGATCTCAACCGCCGCGGCAAGCGCCTGCCATTTGCGATCGAGGTGATCGGCTTTGCCGACGAGGAGGGGGTGCGGTTCGCTTCGACCTTGCTCGGCAGCCGTGCGGTGGCCGGCACCTTCGATGAGAGCGTGCTGAATACGCGCGACCGCGACGGCGTGTCGATGCGCGAGGCGCTCGTGCAGTTCGGCCTCGATCCCGACCATATCGGTGCGGCCGCGCGCGCGCGGCGCGAGCTGCTTGCCTATCTCGAATTGCACATCGAGCAGGGGCCGGTGCTGGAAGCGCAGAACCTGCCCGTGGGCGTCGTCACCGCCATTGCCGGGGCCACGCGCCTTGCGGCCCGGCTCTCGGGTATGGCCGGTCACGCCGGCACCGTGCCGATGGCGCTGCGCCGAGATGCGCTCGCCGGCGCGGCCGAATGCATCAATGCGATCGAGCAATTTTGCCGCACCGACGAGGGCGACCTCGTCGGCACCGTGGGCTACATCCAGGCGAGGCCCGGCGCGACCAACGTCATTCCGGGTGAGGTATCCTTCACCATCGACATGCGCGCACCGACCGACATGCATCGCAAGCGCGCGGTGGCCGATGTCGTCCGCCAGATCGAGGCGATCGCCAAGCGGCGACAGCTGGCGCTTCAGCTCGACGTTACCCACGAGAACCGCACCGCGCCCTGCGCGCCCTGGCTCAAGCAGCAGATCGCGCAAGCGATCGAAGCCGAAGGCTTCTCCGTGTTCGAGCTGCCGAGCGGGGCAGGGCACGACGGCATGGCGATGATCGACATTGCCGATGTCGGCATGATCTTCGTCCGCTGCCGCGGCGGCATCAGCCATCACCCGGACGAGGATGTCGCGCTCGCCGATGCCGACGCCGGCGCGCGTGTGCTGCTGCGGGTGATCGAGAATTTCGGGCCGCGTAAGGCCTAGGCGAGCGTCACGAACCCGCAAGTCACCGGGTAGAGATACGAATCAGTCATGTTTAAAGTGGCGGCCATCATCACGAGGGTCACGAGACAATCAGCCGATTGACGGACATGAACAGCGACATCTCTTTTCCATCACATCGTGAAAACCGGTTCTATCAGGGGATGGCTGCGACCTTCGTCGCCAACGCCCTTCAGGCGGTCAATTTCCTCGGTGATCGATTCCTGAGACAATCGCATCATTCGTTGTCGGCGATCGAGGACCTCTATCGGCACTCGATGGACAGCGCCTTTTCGGTGACCGAGGCCTTCCTCGTCACCGGCGCACCGCACGCCTCGGCCTATTACCCCCGCGACTTCGCCTGGTTCTATCCCGACGTTCTCGATCCTGAAACCATCATGGATGCGCAGGACGCCGTGCGACGGGTCCGTCTGCTCGAGAAGAGCGTGCGCCTGCTGCTGGAGGCCGTTCGCGCCGACGTGGTCACCACGACCATCGTACCGGCCGGGCGCGGCCGGTATCTCGGCGTGAACTATTTTTCGCGACCCTCGGATACGCTGCTCGGCATTCTCGCCGGTCTGCAGCAGATGATCTCTGCCGAGGAGAGGGCGTCGTCTTACCTTGAGATGTCGCAATGCGCGCACGCCGGCCGCTTGTTGCTGGCCGAATATGGCGGAGACCTGAAGCGCGCGATCCTGAAGCTTGCGAGCGAGCTGGAGTCCTTCGACGCTGACGGCACCAGATATTTGCTGTGCGACGCCAACGGCCCGCGCTCCGCGGCGACGGATACCCGCGCCGAGCGCCGGCGTTTCGTCACCAATGCCTGCGTCTGCACGACCTTCGTGTGGGGCGTGCAGCTCGGGATCGTCGGCGAGAACGAGCTGAAGCGGCTGCTCGGGCGCGACCTTGCGCAGTACAAGAGGGATCTGCTCCGCCTCTTCGGCAAGAACGGCTACATCAGGCATTCCCTGGACGGCCCGGCGAGCTCACCGGCATCGTCGGTCGCATTGGATTTCGTCAGCGTGCATCGCGGCTTCTGGGATATGAGCGAGGCGAGCGAGCGCGCGCTGTTCGCGGCCACGACGGATGTGATCATCGCCGAGCCACGGTTTCGCATTCCGAGCACGTTCCACTTCCTGGTTTCGGCGGACAACCCGCGGACCAAGATGATCCACAAGATTGCAGCTCCCGCATATCAGGGGCGTTCCTCCTGGCCGACGTTCAACGTCGAATTTGCCGACCGCATGCTGGATTACGATGAGTTCTCGGGTGGCGATACCTATCGGGCCTGCGCGCAAGGAATCCTGAAGGACATTCGCGCCGCGACCGAACTCCACGGCGGCTATCAGGAGCTGATTTCGGAGCAAGGTCTGAAGTATCGCACCTGGGCCTATAAGGGTGCCGTGGCCCACTCGTGGTTTCCGCGCTTTCTGTCGGTCTGGAGGAGGGCCTACGGCACGCCACTCCTCCAGTGGAACGATTGATCGCCGAACGTCTATCCCGCCGTCACGTCGACCACCTCGCCGCCCTCCAGCACCTTGGCCGCCTTGGCCGGTCGAGATCGCCTTCCCGGGCCGCGACCACGACGGTTGCGACGCAATTGCCGACGAGGTTGCCGAGCGCGCAGGCCACGGTGCCAGATTGTCGCGGTTTCACCCGAGAAACCGGCTTATTCCGCCGCCTTCGCCGTCTTGCCGAACATCCGCGTCGGGGCCGGGAAGCCGCACGAGGTGCCGTCGGTGACCTTAACCTGATTTTCCCACGGCAATCGGAAGGTGCCGGCGACCATGTCCTGCATGAAGGTGTAGGGGCAGTCCATCGCGCCGCCCTTCACCGCGACATAGCCGCGGTGCCAGAGCTGGTAGATGTTGTTTTCGACGCCCCAGTTGATGCGGGCTTCGCGCACGAGATCCGGCCGGACCTCTGCGGTGATGATCTCGTCGGCACGGCCGGTCGTACCATGCGCCAGGACCGTGCCGTCGAAATTGATGATCATGCCTTCGCCCATGGAATCGAACGAGCCGTCCGAGCCGCACATGCAGACATTTGCGGTGATCATCAGATTCTGAAACGAATTGGCCTGGTTGGTGAAGCGCCAGGCTTCGCGGATCGGCGCGGTGTAGCCGGCGGTGCGGATCATGATCTCCGCGCCTTTGTAGGCGCATTCCCGTGCCATCTCCGGGAACATGCCGTCATGGCAGATGATCAGCGCGATCTTCGCGCCCTTCGGTCCCTCGATCACGGGAATGCCGATGTCGCCGGGCTCCCACGGCTCGACCGGAATCCAGGGATGAAGTTTGCGATAGTAGAGCTTGATCTCGCCGTGATCGTCGATGATCAGGCCCGAGTTATAGGGATTGCCATGCGGGTTGAACTCCATGATGGAGAAGCAGCCCCAGATCTTGTTATCGACACAGGCCTGCTTGAAGGCCGCAACCTCCGGTCCGTCAAGCCGACACATGATCTCCGGATTGGTGTCCATCGACAGGCCGTGCAGCGAGTATTCGGGGAAGACCACCAGATCCATGGTGGAGAGATTGCGGCGGGCCTTGCCGACCATCCAGACGATGCGCTCGGTCTGCCTGGCGAGATCGGCCGCGCTCACCACGCTAGGCAGCTGCAGCTGCACAAGTCCGATAACCACACCGTTGGGGGATTTGTTCAGCCCGCCAAGCCCGTTCATGATCAGCTCCCTTGCCTGTCTGGCGCAGCGTCGTTGCGCGCCAGATCTTGTCGCAAGAAGCAAATCCGATTTCGATGAAGAGCTAAAGGTTATTTTTCAGGCGATGGCGCAGTTACGCGGCAGCAGGCGATCTCGTCACGCCACGAGATCGAGCAGCCGGCATGAGCCGCGCACCAGCACCTTGCGTCCTGTGGATGTTATCGCAGGCACGCCGTCATTCATGACAACGAGGCCGAGCTTGGCGAGGCTTTCGACGAGATAGGCCTTCGCGAGGCGACCGTTCGACACCGGGTTGCGAAGCGCCTTTAGCGCTTCCCACTGGTCGGTCGATAGATCAAACTCGAAATCGTTGCTCATGGTGCCTCAGCCGATCGTCCGGTTCGCGTGCCCCTGTTAGCGGCGCCGCATGAAGACCATGCGACGACAATGAGTCGGGAATTCGGTCAGCTGTTTAGAACATCTCTTCACAAATTGCGGCACTTCGTTGCGCCACAAGAGTTAACGTCGTTAGTGCACGACTACCGTCACGTTCTCCGATCACTAATTGATGATCCGCACTTGATGTTGCGATGCGAGCTGCCGCAGTGCACGGCAAGCATCACTGTCCTATTTGGCGTCGCGATATGCACAGAAATGATGAGGCGGGAGATTGAGGACTCTGTTACCTTGGCCTGCGGGGAATGGCTTCACACGGCCGGAGTGGAGTGCATGAACAGGCTGGTGGAAATTCGCAGGCAGGAATTCCTTTGCCGAGAGCGCGCGGCGCTCGATTCGAAGCGCCGGCCGTTCTGGCTGGCGCAGGCAGAAGAATGGGAGCAGCGCGCGCTCGACGAAATCGCGCGTCACTTTCGGGAATGCAATCAGGCCGAGCTGAACGCCGCCTGACGGAGGCGGCTGTTATTGCTTATTGATAAGTCGCCACAATATCGGAAACAGCGCGTTCGAGCTGTTGCGCGGTGGCGCATTGGCGCACGACGCTGCAAAAGGTTGCGTAGCGCGGCATCTCGGAATCGCCAAAGCCCCAGGCGAGCCGCCCCTCGGGATTGAGCCAGACCAACCGCTTCGAACGCTCGGAGATCCGGCGCAAAATGTCGGCGCGTGGGTCGAGATTGTTGCTGCGGGCATCGCCGAGCACGATCACCGTGGTCTGCGGCGTCAGCGCGCTCATGAACTCCTTCTCGAAATCGACCAGCGAGGCGCCGTAATCCGACGAGCCGAAACCGACCTTGGACATGATCTCGGACATCGCCTCCTCCGGCGACTTCGTCTCCAGGATCTCGCTGACCTCGATCAGGTGCGAAGAGAAGGCGAAGGAGCGGACGTCGTCGACCACCTCGTGCAGCGAGTGGATCAGCAGCAGGAAGAAGTCCGAGACTTGCGCAACGGAGCCCGAGACGTCGCACAGCGCGACGATCTTCGGCCTGTCGCGATGCTTGCGCTTCCATGCCGTGAGGAAGGGCACGCCGCCCCAGGCTGCGTTGCGGCGGAGCGTGCGGCGAACGTCGAGATGGCCGCGGCGCTGGCGCTTGCGCGGCTTGGAATAGCGCTCGCGCAGCCGGCGTGCGATCTGGCGGATGAGGGCACGCATCTCGGCGACCTGGCGCCGCTCGATGCGGGCAAGCGGCGCGTTGCGCAGGATCTCGTTGCGGAGGTTCTCGGCCTCCTCGCGGGCATAGAGTGCGAGCCCTTGCGAGACCGTATCGCGCACGGCTTCGCGCAAGGCATCGAGCGCGGCGCGCAGGCGCTCGGCCAGCGACGGGTTGGTCGCGGTCAGTTGGTCGAGATCGTCGCGCAGGCGCTGGAGGCCCATGGCGTCGAGGATGCGGCTGGAGAATATGCCGCGCTGGGTGGAGTAGCGGATGTCGGACAGGGAGGCCGCGCCGGAGGCGCTGGCAATCGCGGCAGCGATCGCGTTGCGATCCTGCGACAATAGCATCTGCGCCAAGGGACCCAGGCCCTGGGAAGGCTGACCTTCGCCCGCCTCGCTCGCCGAGCCGGCGGAGGGCGGCTGATCCTCGCCTTGCGCAGCATCGTCTTCGCCGGCAGCCTCAGGCTGCTCCTGTCGCGGCTCCGGCTGGCTGAAGAACAGATCAAAGCAGTCGCCGAGCGCGAGCTTCTCGTCCTGCGACTTGGCGAGCGTCAGCAGCAGCGCATCGCGTAGCACGGCGCGGTCGGAGATGCCGACCTGCGCGACGGCGCGCATCGCATCGATGCTTTCGGCCGGCGAGACGTGAACGCCAGCCCCGCGTGCCGCCCGAAAGAAGCGATGGAGATTTTCGCGCATCGGCGTCAACCGAAGACGTTGGACCGGGCCGCCTTGGCAATGAAGGTCGTCACCTGCGGCGTCGCGGCCTCGATGTCGGCTTCGTATTTCAGGAGCACGTTGAGCGTGTCCTTGACGATCTCAGTATCGAGTTCGGAAGCCTGGAGCAGTACCAGCACACGCGCCCAGTCGATGGTCTCGCTGACCGAGGGCAGCTTCTTCAGATCCAGCGAGCGGATCTCGTGGATGAAGCCGACCATCTGCCGGCGCAGCGTCTGCGAGATGCCGGGCACACGGCTTTCGACGATGCGCTCCTCGAGCCGCTGCTCGGGAAAGCCGATATGCAGATGCAGGCAGCGTCGCTTCAGGGCATCGCCGAGGTCGCGCTCGCTGTTGGAGGTGAGGATCACCGTCGGCGGCGTGATCGCCGAAACGGTTCCGAGCTCGGGGATCGTGACCTGGAAGTCGGACAGGATTTCCAGCAGCAGCGATTCGAATTCGGCGTCCGACTTGTCGATCTCGTCGATCAGGAGCACGCAGCCGCCCGGCTGCTCAAGCGCCTGGAGCAGCGGCCGCGGCTCGACGAATTCCTTGGAGAAGAACACGTCGCCGAAATCGTGGAGCTGGTCGAGCGCGGCATGCAGCGTCTGCGCGCCGCCGAGAACCTCGCCGAGCTTGTCCTTGAGGATCTGCGTGTAGAGAAGCTGCTTGGCGTATTTCCACTCGTAGAGCGCCTTGGCCTCGTCGAGGCCCTCATAGCATTGCAGGCGGATCATCTTCATGCCGCGCCAAGCCGCGATCGCCTTGGCGAGCTCGGTCTTGCCGACGCCCGCGGGGCCCTCGACCAGGATCGGCTTCTCGATCTGCTGCGACAAATAGACGGCAGTCGCGATCTGCCGGCTCGCGATGTAGCCCTGCGCGGCGAGGCCGCTCTCCACTGCCTCGATCGAGGTCGAGGCCTTCTGATCAGCCACGAAAGGGCGCTCCCAAAGGTCTTGCTTGAGGCTTGTTCTGCCTGCGTTCCAGGCAAAGAACAAGCCACGTTTGGGAGACATCTGACCCGCGTGAACGGCGTTTTTCCGCTAAGCGCAAATAGTTGAGCGCTTCGCTGTTGGCGCGATCAGTGCCGCAGCAGCTCCGGCTTGCGGATCGTCTGCCTCAGCTCGGCGCCGCAATCGGCGCATTCATAGACGAAGTCGATCTTGGCTAGGCTCCAATGCGGCTCGACCTCGCGCACATACATCGGCAGGAACCCCATACAGGTAGGGCAATTCACTGGCGCGATTTCGACGTCCTGATGATGCTGAACGTAAGCTGGCATCTCGGCTCTCCTTCGCAGGCGACCATCAAACCCCGCGCAAGGCTACTGCGGGTCGCCGCGGGGCCCTCATCAACTCTTTCGAACGGAGGCGGAACGGCGGCTGTTTGTGGTTCGCTGTGACATTCTTGTTACGGCTTCTATACTGTAACGGGCGGACCAAATGCCTATTTCACAGGCCGATCCGGTGTTCGAACTTTCATTTCAACGATAAAGGAGCACGCCCATGACGCATGCCATTCGCTTTCACAAAACCGGCGGTCCGGAAGTCCTGGTCTGGGAGGAGGTCAGCGTCGGCAAACCTGGGCCCGGCGAGGCGCGCATCCGCCACACCGCGGTCGGCCTCAATTTCGTCGACATCTATAACCGTTCCGGCCTCTATCCGGCGCAACTGCCGAGCGGGCTAGGCAGCGAGGCGGCTGGCGTCGTCGAAGAGGTCGGGCCTGGCGTCAGCGATCTGAAGCCGGGCGATCGCGTCGCTTATGGCGCCTCGCCGCTCGGGGCGTATGCGGAGGCGCGGCTGATCCCCGCCGACCGGCTGTTGAAATTGCCCGACGGCGTCGACGACAAGACGGCGGCGGCGATGATGCTCAAGGGGCTCACCACGCAATATCTGATCCGCCAGACCTATCGGGTGAAAGCCGGCGATACCATCCTGCTGCATGCGGCCGCCGGCGGTGTCGGCCTGATCTTGAGCCAGTGGGCCAAGCATCTCGGCGCGACCGTGATCGGCACCGTCAGCAACGACGAGAAGGCGAAGCTCGCCAAGGCGCATGGCTGCGACCATGTCATCATCTATACAAGGGAAGATTTCGTGAAGCGGGTCGACGAGATCACCGGCGGCAAGAAAGTGCCAGTGGTTTACGACTCCGTCGGCAAGGACACGTTCCTGAAATCGCTGGATTGCCTCGCCCCGCTCGGCGTCGCCGCGCTGTTCGGCCAGTCCTCCGGCGCGGTGGAGCCGCTTAATCTTGGCCTGCTCGCCCAGAAGGGCTCGCTCTACGTCACGCGTCCGACGCTGTTTACCTACGCCGCCAAGCACGAAAATCTGGTGGCGATGGCGAATGAGCTGTTCGACGTCGTCAAGTCCGGCGCGGTCAAGATCGAGGTGCACCAGACCTACCCGCTAAAGGACGCCGCCAAGGCGCATGCCGATCTTGCGGCACGCAAGACCACGGGATCGACCGTTCTCCTGGTGTAATGCCCAACGGGACGGTGGCGCGCTCTAAAGCGCGATGCGATTAGGATGAATCGTCACGTCATCGCGCTTTAGGCTGTTGATTGATCATGATCGTTTCGGAAAACCGCTGCACACTTTGCGCTAACGCGGCCCTTCAGGTCTGGATCATGCTCTAGGCCTGAGTCACGTCCTCTCGTGCTTGCGCAGGTCGTGGATGTGGTCGAGGCGGATTGCCTGGAGATCGACGTCCTCGGGCTCGATCTGTGGGAGGGCCGCCTCGGCCAGGATGGCCGCGGTGACATCTTCGACCGAGTTCTCCACGATCTCGTGGATGAACGAGACGTTCCGATACTCACCCGAGGCGAGGCGGGAAATGACCTCGCGCCGGGTGATTTCGGGATCGACGACCGCCTCGCGGCCCCGCCGTCCATAATCGATCATCACGACGAAGTATTGCATGAAACGACCCTGCCGCGCCCCATGGTCGGGACGCGGCAGATTATTTCCGAAAATCGGAACTATGTCAAGTGTGATTTCTTTTAATCAGAAGTGGCAGCCCTCATTTGCCCTTCTTGCGCGGCCGCGCCGACTTCGCGCGCAGCCGCTCAAGCTGTCCCTTGGGCATGGACAGGCAGATCTCCCCGACCCAGTCAAGCTTGACGCCGACGATCGGCTTGGCATTGAAGCTCGTGAGGTTGACCACTGAGGGAGATTTGCCCCGCTCGATGGTCTTCAGATAGCGCTCGCCGGTCTTGAGGCGGACCACTGCCTCTTCGCCGTAGAAGCTCGACAGCGGGTGGCGCTGGTCCTTGTAGACGACGATCACGTCGCCGCTTTCGTATTTGGGCAGCATCGAATCGCCCACGATCTCGAATGCGATCGTCTCTTCCATGATCGGGAAGGGCAACGCGACGTCGCCGAGACCTTCCGGCGGAACCTGTTCGTAGTCCGGCTCGATCACGGCGCCGGCTCCGACGCGCCCCATGATCGGCGCGAGATTGAGCTCGAGATATTCCATGATCGGAATGATCTCCGAGGCCTTCACCAGGCGCTCGCCGCCGAGAATCTCCGAGACCGCGCCGGGCCGCACGCCCATGGCCGCAGCCAGGCCGCCCTTGCTCTTGCCCGTCTTCTCCAGGCCCCGCTCGATCATTGCTACGTCCAACATGGTGATTCCCTCGATTGCGCACCGTCTCGCCTCTTGTAATCCGAAATTCGGAATTGATGCAATTATGAATATCAGAAATACGGCTTGACTCTGTATTCGGAATAACGGAATGTGCGTCTCGCCTCCCGGGTGGAGGCGCATCACAGGACAGCAGCATGGAACCGGGCCATTGGCCGTCGGAGCACTCCGACGCGCTTCGCGACTATTTTCACAAAGGCATGTCTTATGCGGAGATCGGAAGACAGATAAACGCAAGGTTTGGAACGGCTTATACGCGCAGCGCGGTGGTCGGCCGCGCCAAGCGGCTCGGGCTCATCGTGCCGCAATGGATGACGAGCCCGGCGCTCGCGCCGCCCTTGCCGGGTGAACCCAGCCTGCTTTCGCCGCGCCGGGTGGCGTGGCCGAGCCTCAATCTGCCGCCGAAGTCCGCCATGAAGCCTGCGGCGCGGGTGAAGTTGCGCTGTGTCGGCATCCAGCCGCGCCTGATCCAATTGGTCGAGCTCGAGCCGGCCGACTGCCGCTATCCCTATGGCGGCGACAAGGACGGTGAGGAGATCACCTTCTGCGGCCACCCGCGCCAGCCGGGCTCGAGCTATTGCGCGCCGCATGGCCGTCTGACGCGCCGTTCCGAGGCTGCGTCGGCGGCCCGTGCCGCAGGCCCGGTCGTGCTGAAGCTGGTCTCGGCGCTCTGACGGTGCCGCCCTCCGTTCAACTCTCAGTCTTGCAAGGAGATCCGAGTGGCTCGTGCCCGACGCAACAAGTCCTACAAATTGGCGCAGATCTACGACCGGCGGTCGCGGGAGGTGCCGTTCAACGCCGAGATCGCGGAGGTGGAAGTCGACAATCCGCTCGCGCTCGGTTCCGGCGAGAAGATCCTGGCGATCCGGTCGGTCCGCGGCGATCCGCTTGGCCGGCTGCACGCGCACCATCAGATCGACGAGGCGCAGTACCGCGGCGGCCGCGCCTTCCAGAACGATTGGGAGCGGGCGGAGCGCGGCCCGCAGGCGGTGGATACGACGCGCGAATATGTCGATGGGACGGGCACGCGTGAGGTCGTCACCGAAAGCCAGCGCCAGGCGGTGCTGCGGCTCAACAGGATCGAACGAGAGCTCGGCACCGACGGCGCCGCGCTGGTGCACGACGTGCTGGTGCTGGGTCTGACCATGGATCAGGTTGGGCAGCGTCGTGCCGTCCGCACGCAACGCTGGAACGATTACTTCGCGCGGCGTTTCCGCGAATGCCTGGACCGGCTGGCGCTGATCTACGGCTTCGCGACGGAGACGGGAACGGCGCGCGGGGGCCGACGTGGATGATTGCGGAGCGCCGGCGGTCTCGGCCGCCGGCGTCCCGCCCATTGCTTACGGGTGAGGGACGATCTGGTAAGGCGTGGTGTAGGGCTCGACGCGCAGCGAGGCATGGGCCAGCAGCCCGATCTTGGCTGTCGGTGCCTGCTGTAATTCGCCGTTGGGGCCACGATGCACTTTGTATTGCCAGACGGTGAGATCGCCCTTCTGTGCCAGCGCGTGTGCGACGGCGCTCGCATCATTGCCGCCGAGCGCCTGAAGCTCCTGCGCCGACAGTCCGACGACGATTTCGTCCTTGACGGTGACGATCTTGAACAGGTTCATCTTGGTCTCCTGCGCCCATGCGCCTTGTGTCGAGAGGGTGAGAAGCGCGATTGCGGCGCCCTTGATGAGATCGCAGCGAGAAAGCATGCCGTCGTCCTTTTGGTGCTGAGGCGCGCCCAAATCGAAGAGTTTTCAGCCATGGCGCCCGTGTCTGCGTGGCCGTGCCGCAACGGCTTGGTCGCTCGCGCGAGGACGGCGGTTCACGGTGGACCGGCCGCGAGATCGACTTTCACGCGCTTAATGCAACCGCCGGGACGGATTCAACAAATGCGTGTATCTTGCTGAAGAATCGCCAATTCGTGCGCGCTAACGTGCATTTGACATCGGAAACACGACGAAACCCCGTGTTGATTGACAGCAAGAGGGGCTGTGCGCGTGATTGATGACGCTTCTTGACGCAGGTGGGTGACGGCGATCGATATTCCTGTTATCCGGAAACGCTGTGGCGCGATGCAGACCTAGCATCGCTATACCCACGGTTGGGCTTGCCGGATGGGTTGTTGCTTGGCATAGTTGCAACCAGATGGAGGCCGTCGTTTGGACGCGGTTCAGCCTGCAACCCGGCGGGTCCCTTCGGCCGAACGTTCGTCGCCATAGTTCTGTTGCGGCGTTCGGTTCTCGAGCGGATCACGACCGATGCTTGTCATAGGTGCGAGATGAAAAACCTCAATTTCGCGGCTGAGCTGCATCTCAAGCTCGGTGTGCCTGCAGGCAGCACCGTGGAAAGTCTGCGCCTGCTCCGGGCCTTCCTGAAGCTCGCGCCGCGACAGCGCTTCGAGGTGATCAAGCTGGTCGAAGATCTCGCCACCGACGAAGCTCTTCCCGAGCACCCCTTATCCTAGAGCCCGGCCGCGCGCCCATCCTGCCCATTTTCCTGCCAGAGCAGGCTCCCCGGCATCGTTCGCCGGAGCGCTGGCGGCTGGATGGCGGTCAGGCAAATGTGGTATTCAGACGGAAAAAGGGAGGAGTGAGACCATGATCGAACCGAAAATCGAAGTTCCGGCCGAACTGCGTGATTTGGCCGAGAAGACCATCGACCAGGCCGAAAAGGCCTTCGGCATGTTCTTTGAAGCGGCGACCAAATCGATGTCGTCCGTTCCGGGGGCGGGGACAGAGGTGTCGAAGCAGGCGTTGGCTTTCACGGAGCAGAACATGAAGTCGGCCTTCGAGCATGCGCGCAAGCTGGTGCATGCCACCGACCTCCAGGAGGCGATGCGAATCCAATCCGATTTCCTCCGCAGTCAGTTCACCAGCGCCGGAGATCACATGCGTCAGATGACCGGCAGTCTCATGCAACCCGGCAAGGGCAAGTCCTGATTTTCGGTCTGTGTACAGCGTGCCCACAAATTGATCTTGTATGACGTGAAGATCCGCGCTTCGATACCGGTGCAGGTCCATGATGGGCCACCGAATGATCTCATTCGCCGTCTGTCATCCTTTCTGCTGATCCCTGCCGGTCCACCGGCAGGGATTTGCATTTGCAGCCTTCGTGCAGCCCGGCGTGACCATCCGGGATGAAGCTCAGACTATTGCTGAAGTATGACCTTCGGAAAAGCGCGCCGCTCGGTTTGCGCGAGCGCGGCCTTCGGCGGCCGATCAGGCATCTAACGCAGCGATGCGATGTAGGCCGCGATATCGCCGGCTTCGGTTCGGCTCAGGGGAAAATTCGGCATCTTCGGGTGCGGATCGAGCAGGAAGAATGCGAGCCTTTCCGCACTGAAATCCGGCCTGCGCGCGACTGACGCAAAGGAAGGGACGTCGGCGCTCGCCTGAGCCTGTCCGTTCGCCACGACATGGCAGCTCGCGCACCAGCGCCTGGCGAGTTCGGCGCCGTGACCGGCATCAGCACCGAGAGCGGACGACGAGCCGAAGCCAGAGACGAGGCCAAGCAGCAGGAAAATCCGTCTCACATGTCGGAGCATAGGGCAATCTTTCTGCATTCGCTTGCGGCTGCCGCGCTCATCCGCAGCAGGATCCTGGAAATTGCGAGAGATCGATGCGAGCGACGATCGAGCGCAGCAGCCTGCGGGTCGAACGATAGAGATGCCGCATGAATGCCGGCACCCTCGCCGCGGGCAGGCCCTTCGGAACAAGGCTTTTCGTACCAAGACTTCCGGTATAGTGCGACACGTGTCTCTCCGACAGCATGTGGTTTCTTAGCGTGCCGTGTCGGAGCCGCCTTGATCTGCCGCAAAGCGTCCCGGCCAATAGTCGCCCGGGTTCATGATCATTGGGCTCTTCGTATCCGCAGGCGTGAGCGCGCTGCTGGCGCTGTCACGCAGGAAGCGGTCGAGCGTCTCCTCACGATGAGGCTCATCAGCGTCTGTGCCCGTGGAAACTCCGGCCGCGCACTCCGGCCTCATTCTGAGGAGCCCGCCTCAAGCGGGAGTCTCGAAGGATGGCCGCGGGGAAAAGCTGTCAGGATGCGACATCCCGCCCGAAGGACCGGGCGGCTAGAGACAGCTCGCCCGGCCGCGTTCGGGGCAGAGCCGGAACGCGCTCGACAGCGTGAAAAGAAAGCGTGGGCTGCGACGCTCGTTGTCCGGCGCCCGGTAGCTTAAGGGGACGGCGACGCCGAAATCGGCCTGGAGGTCGTCCGGCAGGAAGAAGCGCACACCGGCTCCGGCCGATGTCAGCGACAGCCCGTCGCTCAGGCGATAACCGTGGTTCCAGACTGCGCCAGCGTCGCCAAAGGCATAGAGCTGGTAGCCGGTCCAATAGCGGAAATTGAGCTTCTGGTCGAAGCGCAGCTCGAGCGAGCCGGCAAGGCCGTTGTCGCCGCTGATCTCGGCTGCGCCATAGCCACGGCCGAAGGCCGCGCCGCCGAGATAGAATTGTTGCGAAGTGAACAGCGGGCGCGACGCCGTCTGGCTCGCGGCAGCGAGCTTGAGCGACCAGACATCGTTGAGTGTCTGGTAGCGCGTGAACCAGAGGTTCAGGACCGAGAAGTTCGAGGAGGCTCCGTCGCGTGACAACAGATTGTCCTCGAAATGTGAGGCGCCAAAAACGTCGAGCCCCTGACGGTAGGTCAGAGTCGCAAAATTGGTGCCGCCAAAAGGATCCAACAGCCGGTAGTCGGCGGTCAGGCTCGCCGTCCTGATGTGGTCGTTGTACCAGGGCCCGTAAAGATCATGCTCGGACACATTGCTGAAGGTCGTGGCGGCGGTCAGCGTGAGCGTGGAGGATTGCGACTGCAACGGGACCATGCTGGCACGCAGCTCGAACGCCTGGGTCGTGGTGATGTCGCTATCGAGCCGGCGCATATCGCCCGGCCTTACCGCGCTGTACAGCACGGAAGCACCCAGGCGGACACCGTCGACGCCGACGGGCGCATCGTACGACAGCCGTGCGAAGCCGAGCTGGCGGGGGTCGTTGGCAATGGTCGACAGGTTGACCGCCAATGCATCGCCGGGCGCGAGGTAGGAGTTGAACGCGCCGGTGGCGTAGGTCTGCCAGGGACCGACCGACGAGGATCCGAGATTGTCGAGGCCGAACGAGGTGAAGACGTGCCAGGTTTTCAAGTAGATGGTCAGGCGGAAGCGGCCCGTCGTACCGCCGATCTCCTCCAGCGCAGTGTCGGTGATCCGGACGCCCGGCCTGCCATTGATCAGGAAGAGCTGGCGTTCGAGCGTTGCCAGTCGCGAAGGCTGTTCGGTCAGAACCGGCGCCAGCATCGGCCTTACGCCGAACTGTTCGGCACCGTCGCCCTTCAACTCGGCCTGCACGATCGCACCTTCCAGGATCTGAATCCGGACACGGCCGTCGGCGATGTCTTGTGGTGGCACGATGGCGCGGCTCAGATGAAAGCCGGCTTCGCGGTAGAGGTCGCTGATGGCGCCTGCGATCGCGGCCAGATCCGCCTGCGAGACCTTCCGGCCGAGATAAGGCTGGTAGACAGCGGCGATGCGATCAGGGGAAACCGCATGGGCGCCGCTGACGCTGACGCCGCGCAGCACGAATTGCGGCTTGGTATCGCCGCCCGTCGTGGGCTGTCCGACGCTCGGCAACCGAACCGGCGGCCGACCGAGCGATTCCTGCTCGGTCTGGTTATCAAAATATTTCTCGGGCTGGCGCGGGTCGAAACCCGGCTGGTTCGCCTGTTGAGCAAATGCCGCTGGAGTTGCCGCCAAAATTACTGCCGCCGATACCAATGCGGTAAGGCGATGCCGCGTCTCACCGCGCGCGTCGACTTTGTCTCCGTAGTTCAACGGAGGATCTGCCACGGGACGGTAAGGGTTCGTTAGCCGCATGATTTTTCATAGGTTTTTATGGTCAACGATTGGTTAATCCGGCCGCTCCGCTGGCCGCTTTCCGATAATCCTATCTTGAGTGATTTCGGATACCCCTCAGGCTTGGCTGTAAACGCGGGCTGAGGATCGTCATGTTCGGCAGAGTTGGAATGCGGCGCGCCCTGGCGGCGGCGCTGATCCTGGGAATGGCTTCCAGCGCATTCGCGGCGGACGACGGTGTGTGGTCGGTCAGCAAATCCTCGGGCGAGGTCTGGCTTGCCACGAGCGGCGCCCAGCAGGTGTCGTTGACGTCAGAAGGAACGCTGAAACCTGGCGATACCATTCGCACCGGTCGCAACGGGCGCGTTCTCCTCGTCCGCGGCGAGGAAACGATCCTGATCTCTCCCAATTCGGTGGTGGGCCTGCCGGCCGAGAAGAAGGACGGCCTGTCGACCACCATCATCCAGCAGGCGGGTTCGATCCTGCTCGAGGTCGAGAAGCGCAACGTCAAGCATTTCGAGGTCGAGACGCCCTATCTCGCCGCCGTGGTCAAGGGAACGCAGTTCAGCGTCACGGTCGGTGCCGGCAGCACCAAGGTCGGCGTGCTCCGCGGCCAGGTCGAAGTCTCCGATTTCAAGACGGGACAGATTGCGCAAGTGATGCCCGGACAAGCGGCCACCGTCTTCGAACACGGCAAGCCCGGTCTCAGCCTCAGCGGTGCGGGGACGCTCACTCCGATCGAGCAGGGCAAGCCCCGTGCACCCACGATCGACCGTGTCCCAGTGCCGAAGTCGGGCCTGTCGGCGCCGCGCCATGCGGCCAATGGCCATGCCATCCATGCGCTCGGCCCAGTCGACAAGGGAAGCAAGGCGGCCGGCGCACCCAAGGCCTCGGGGCAGGCGGCCGGGGGGCATGCCCCCAAGGCAGGAGCCGTGCGCATTTCGGCCGCGCTGGGAGAGGTCAAGCTGAACGTCCACAAGGCGACGCGCGGCCTTGCGCACGGCGGCGTTCCGCCGGGGCAGGCACGTAACGCGAATGCCAGGGGCGACAGTCAGACGATCTGGAACGATGGCCAGACGAGCCCGGCTGCATCCAACGGTGCGGCAAGCAGCGGTGCCGCCAGCGCGAACGCCACGATCGCCGCAACGACGGCCGGCGCATCCAGCGATGCCCCGCGAGCAAACAACGGAAATGCCGGCGGCAACGGTAATTCGGGTAATAACAACGGCAACGGCGGCAACAGCGGCAACGGCGGCAATCCAAACAATAGCGGTAACGGCGGCAGCAACGGTCACGGTAACAGCAGCCATGCCGACAACGGCGCCACCGGCAATGGCAGAGGCAACAACGGCCACGGCCACGGAAATGGCAGCAATGGGCACGGCAGACGCTGAACTCTAGGTGGACGCGTCCGTCGGGGCGGGTGTGGGGGGAGGCTCGGGTGAAACGCTATCGGCCGCATATTCTTGTCGTGATCGCGCTCGCGGTGGTGTTGTCCACGGGCTGGCACGCTGCGCTTCGCAATGCGCTCACCGATCTTCGATTCAAGTGGCAAACGCGTGCGGCCACCGGCGACATCGTCGTGGTCGGTATCGATGCGCCGTCGATCGACCAGATCGGGGTGTGGCCCTGGCCGCGGCGTCTCCATGCCGAAATGCTGCAAAGGCTGGAAGCGGCAGGCGCGCAGGACGTTGCCTTCGATGTCGATTTCAGCACGCCGTCGGATCCCGCCTCCGACGCGGCCTTCGCCAAGGCATTGCGAGACGTCGGCGGTTCGACGATCCTGCCATCTTTCAAGCAGCCGACACCGAGGGGCGGCCCGGCTCACGTCAACCGGCCGCTGAAGTCGTTCAGCAACCAGTCGTGGCCGGCTCTCGTCAATGTCGCAATCGAATCCGACGGGCTGGTTCGCCGCTATCCGTTCGGCGAGAAGCTCGGCGACGCCTTCATGCCTTCGATGGCCGTCGTGCTGGCGGGACAGGACGCCAATCGGCGACCGCCCTTTCTGATCGATTTCAGCATTCGCGCACCCTCCATTCCCGCCGTCTCCTATGTCGACGTGCTGCGCGGCGATAGCGCCACGCTCGACAAGCTGAAAGGCAAGAAGGTCATCATTGGCGCCACGGCGCTCGAGCTCGGCGACCGTTTCAGCGTTCCCAACGGCAGTATCATCTCGGGGCCAGTCCTCCAGGCGCTCGCCGCTGAATCGATCCTTCAGAACCGGACCCTGCGCTGGACCTCCGATGTCGGCATGGTGGTCGGACTGGGCGCAATCTGCCTGCTGATGCTGTATTCGTGGCGCCGTATCGCGCCAGGACTTCGCGTCGCAATCCTCCTCGCAGCCGGGGCGGTGGTCGAGCTGGCCGCAATCCTTGTGCAGGCAAGATGGCCCCTGGTCATCGATACGTCGCTGTTCCACATCGCCATCGTCGCTTACCTGACCGCGATTGCGCTCGACGAAATCGACTTCCGCAGCCTGCTCGGACGCATCGCCGAGAGCCGCTTTCATCGCATCGCGATGTCGCTCGGCGACGGGCTGGTCTGCACCGACGAGGATCACCGCATCACGGTCTGGAATCCCGGCGCCAGCGCGATCTTCGGCTACATGCCGGCCGAGATCATCGGCCGCCCGTTCGAAACGCTGTGCGCTTTGCCGGCACACGCCGGTGCAAGACCGTCCATGCACGACGCCGCGCGCCAGGCGCTCCTGGTTCCGGGCGGCGCCGTCGTCGTCGAGTTCGAAGGCCGGCGCAAGAACGGCGAAACCTTCCCGGTCGAGGCGAGCTTTTCGGGCTGGCAGGGAACGGTCGGCTTTCAATATGGTGCGATCCTGCGCGATATCTCCGTGCGCAAACGTGAAGCCGAACGCATTCGATATCTCGCCGAACATGACGCGCTGACGGGGCTGGCCAACCGGAACATGCTGCATGTGGGCCTGACCGATCTGATCGCCGCGGCGGAGCGACGGTCTTCGAGCGTCGCGTTGCTCGTGCTCGGGCTCGACGGCTTCCAAGAGATCAATAACATGCTAGGGCACTCCGCCGGCGATCTCGTGCTGCGCGCGGTCGCCGAGCGGCTGCGGAGCGAAGTCGGTGGCAAGGCGATCGTCGCCCGGCTCAGCGGCGACGAATTTGCCATCGCGATCGATTGCGCAGAGATCACCGAACCGGTCGCGGCGGTGACCGAGCGAATCGCGCGCGCGTTCGAAGCCCCTCTCGCAACCGGCACGCGCCAGCACCGGGTCAAGACCAGCGTTGGCGTCGCCGTCTATCCTGAAGGCGGGAGCAACGCCGATGATCTCCTGAGCAACGGCCATCTCGCGCTGACGAAAGCCAAGGCGACCAGGCGCGGCGGCCACGTCGTATTCGAAGCCGCGATCCGGCAGGAGCTCGAGAACCGCTTGAGGCTGGAGGGCGAGCTGGCGCTTGCCGCCGATCGCAGCGAATTCGAGCTGTTCTACCAGCCGCAGGTTCGTCTGATCGACGGCAGCCTGGTCGGAGCCGAAGCGCTGATCCGCTGGCGGCATCCGGTGCGCGGCTACGTCTCGCCGGCCGAATTCATGCCTGTTGTCAACACCTCTGCGCTGTCGGAGCGGATCGCGAACTGGGTGACGGAGACCGCCTGCCGCCAGGCGCGAGCCTGGGAATTGTCCGGCAACGACGTGCGCGTGGCGATCAACCTCTCACCCTCGCAGCTTCAGTCCGGCGACCTCGCGCATTCCGTTGCAGCGCTGCTCGAAGAGACCGGGCTGACGCCGTCGCTGCTCGAGATCGAAGTCACCGAAGACATCCTGCTGCATGACGAGCGCCGCGTGCTTGAAATGTTCAAGCGAATTCAGGAGCTCGGCGTCCGGATCCTGTTCGATGATTTCGGCACCGGTTATGCGAGCCTGAGCTATCTCAAGAAGTTTCCGCTCGACGGCCTCAAGATCGACCGGTCGTTCGTCTTCGGTCTTCTGTCGAATTCCGACGACGCTGCCATTGTCGGTTCGACCATCGGCCTCAGCAAGCAGCTCGGTCTCACCGTCGTGGCCGAAGGCATCGAGAACCGCGCAACGGCCGACTTCCTGGTCAGCATGGGATGCGAGGAAGGGCAGGGCTATTTCTTCGGCCGTCCGATGCCCGCCGAGGCATTTGAGAGACAGTTCCTGGCGGCTGAGCTCGAGACTGTCAGCGCCGCCTGAGCGAGCGGCTTTGGCCTGCGCGTTGACACCAGCACTCCGAATGGAGGCTGGTTGTCTTGGCGAGCACCGTCGCGCGGGTCAACATCCGGTATTCAGCGTCCAGTGACGGTGCCCACATTCCTTGCTTCCCGCGAGTTCGCATCGCGATCTGAGCGCGGAAATGCGCCACGGGGATTGGCCTCGCATGGTCTGCTTTCGAAAGCTGAGCGGAGAGGCCTCTTGAAGTGCGCAGGGCAGCTTTTGACCCAACTCGGACATCGGACCGCGGCGAAGCCGGTTTCATCCCTACCAAAACGCTGGCCTCAGTCATATGATGCCGTCGTCTGCGGTTGAGGTAGGTATGAGGCGCCGGGATTTGCTTGGTGCTCTTGCTGGTCTGGTGGCCGTGCGGCCGGTAACGGGCCGCGCGCAGCAATCCCCTCGATTGCCAACCATCGGGTTCTTGGGTCAGAGCACCCCTTCGGTCGAGCGCCAACGGCTTGCTGAATTCTTGAAGCGACTGAGTGAACTCGGATGGATCGAGGGGCGAACAGTCGCGATTGAATATGCGTGGGGCGAAGGAAACAGTGAACGCTTTGCTAAATTTGCGACGGATTTCGTTCGGCTTAGAGTCGATGTCATTGTAACCTCGGGGACCGCAAACGTTATCGCGGCGATGCAGGCAACATCGGTTATTCCGATCGTGTTCGCGGTGGCGGGAGACCCAGTTGCAAACAAACTGGTTGCGAGTTTGGCGAAACCTGGCGGCAACGTCACGGGCCTCTCGACGGTAGCAATCGATCTTGCCGGCAAGCGCCTAGAACTTTTGCGCGAGGCCATTCCAAGTCTTCGGCGTTTGGCAGCTATTGGGAACATTGGCAATTCCTTGTCCGCACTGGAGCTTAGTGAAGTGCAAGCGGCGGCGGCGAGGCTTGGTCTTGAGACCGACATCCTCACAATTCGTCAAGCAGAGGACATCCCGTCTGCCTTCGAGGCGCTAAAAGGTGGTGCAGGGGCATTGTATATAGTTGCCGATCCGCTTGTGAATACCCACCGCGATCGGATCCAGACTTTAGCAATGGGAGCGCGACTGCCAACAATCTACAACGCCAGAGAGCACGTCGAAGCGGGTGGCCTCATGTCTTATGGGCCGAATTTTATGGATTTGTATCGCCGCGCTGCCGAATACGTCGACAGGATTTTGCGTGGAGCAAAACCCGCTAATCTTCCGGTGGAGCAGCCGGCCAAGTTCGACTTCGTCGTAAACTTGAGGACCGCCAAGGCCCTCGGCCTAGCTTTGCTGCCGTCGATGCTTGCCCCGCGCAGATGAAGTGATCGAATAGAGCTGTTGTTTGCTGCGGTGCATGAGTCCGTTCATGGCCCATCGTGTCACATTGGTGAGCAAGATCGGCCGGACCGGTCGCGTTTGACCCGAAACGCACATCGCGGCCGCACCTGGTTCCCCAGTCGCGCCGGTACTTACGGGTGGGCGGCAGCCAAATTCTCTACCGAATTTCGCTAGCCTGACGCGGAATGAGGTGCGACACTCGCGCCCGCGGTTTGTCACGCAGTAGGCCACCATGGCTGACATCCCGGCCACTCACTATGTCAAAAGTGACGACGTCCATATTGCC
>NZ_JADYVQ010000002.1:0-655989 GCF_020193895.1 Bradyrhizobium sp. NBAIM14
CCGTCCCGGTTGCGAGCGCGCCGGGATCGAAGGTCGCCGTCGGATCGCTCCAGCCATAACCGCCATGCACGCCGGCGTAAAAACCGGTCCAGCTGAATGCGACCGGCGCGGGCGGCGCCTTGGTGTAAGCCCTGCCGAGATCGGCCGCGGAGGCGGCGTGGGAGAGACAGAGAGCCGAGATCAGGAGAGTACCGGAGACAATGGATTTCATGACTTCCCTCAAATTGCGCCGAGAGGCGGCGCACCCATGGAACGATTCAGTAGCGGCTTTTCGCCTGCCTATTTCACAGAGGTGATCGCAACCACCATCTGCATGCGCGTTTGCCACCGTGCACCTAGTCGCAATAGCAGAAGCCATAGACGGCACCGATCTTCGCAATGTGAATATCCGCACTGGTCTTTCGCGACGTGGTGTCTGCGTTCGACCTGAAAATGGTCGTGGTGCCCAGGGTCTGCGTGCTCGAGCTGGTCCGTGTCTCGTTGCGGTCGATGTCGAAGTGCATGTAGCGATATTCGCCGCGCAATGACCATCGCTGCGTCAGCTTGAACTCGCCGCCCGCGCCGGCCGTATAACCCGCCACCCACTTGCCGTTGGGCCCTTCGAAATTGCCGGGATCGGGAAAAGTGAAATGGCCCAGCGCCAGGCCGCCGAGACCGTAAAGCATCAAGTTCGGGGTCACGAGATAGCCGGCCCGGCCGATCACGCCGACGTTCGAGCGCAATTGCTCGCTGGCCTGCATCGCCACCTGATTGACACCTGTCGTCACGACACCGTTGGAAACTTGCCGGGTATTCCTCGTTTGCTCGCCGACCGTCTTGAACGCGACATCGGAGAACAGCGTGCCTTCGATCTGACCGCCGGCCACGACATTGCCGGCTCGCCAATTGTAGCCTGCGAACAGGTCGACCATCGAGCCCATCGTGTCGCCGACGGCATTGCCGCGGGTCGTCGTGCTGACGACGCCATTCGTCGTTAGCACGGCGCCATTGAAATTCTGCTGCGCGGAGTCGGCCGTCGAGGCGAGGTTCTGTCGGGCGCGGCCTGCGCCGGCAGCGAAATAGGCGCCGAGATAGGGGCCCGCCCAGTGGTCGCTGGGCGCGCCAGGCATCGCGGCCATGGCCGAACGCGGTCCGCCTTCACCGAACCGGTAGACCATGCCGATCTTCCCGGTGTGGAAATCGGCATTGATCTGACGATGGGTGCTGTCGGTGGACACAGAGGTCCTGGAGGATCCGGTCGATTGCGAGTTCGATGCGAATTTGCTGGATTCGTCGCGGTCGAAGCCGTAATGCGCATAGCGATACTCGCCACGCAGCGACCAATTGCCTGTCAGCTTCACTTCGCCGCCGGCGCCCAATGTGTAGCCGGCCACCCACTTGCCGCTGGAATCGCCGCGGCTGAAGTCCCCGTCTGCGTTAGTGAAATGCCCCAGCGCCAGACCCCCGAGGCCGTAGAGCAGCACGTTCGGTGTCACCAGATAACCGGCCCGGCCGATCACGCCGACATTCGAACGCAGCTGCTGCGGAGCCTGGCTCGCGGCGGTTTGCGAGCCCGAGAACCGCGAGGTGACAGCTCCGTTCGAGGTGTCGACTGAGGTGAATGTCTGAGGACCGATGGTGTTGAACGTAACGTCGGAGAACACCGAGCCTTCGATCTGCCCGCCGGCCACGACATTGCCGGCGCGCCAATTGTAGCCCGCGAAAAGATCGACCATCGAGCCCGTCACGTCCCCGACGGGACGGCCGCGCGCCGATTCAGTGCTGGTGGAGGTCGTGGTCCCGACGCTGGTGGTCGTGCTGGTCCTGCTGTTGTTCGTTGCGATGGTTTCCGCCGCACGTCCGGCACCGGCACCAAAATAGGCACCGATATAGGGTCCCGCCCAGCCGTCGCTCCAGGCCGGGCCCGGCGGTGCCGCCATCGCCGACCGCGCGCCTGACGCGCCGAATTGGTAAACCAGTCCAACCTTGCCGACGTGGAAATCGGCATCGATATGCCGCCGGTGGACGGTGCTGTTGGTGGACGTGTTGGTGCCGCCGCCCGATACGGACGTCGACGAGTTGCCTGACGGCTCGTTACGGTCATATCCGAAATGCATGTAGCGGTATTCGCCGCGCAGCGACCAGCTGTCCGTCAGCTTGACCTCGCCGCCCGCGCCCGCGACATAACCGGCCACCCATTTGCCGTTCTTGTCGCTGACCTGCGCTTCCGGGTCGGGATAATTGTCGGGATAGGTCAGGTGCCCCAGCGCCAGGCCTCCGAGGCCGTACAGCAGCACATTCGGTGTCACCAGATAACCGGCCCGGCCGATCACGCCGACGTTCGAGCGCAATTGCTGCCGGTCCTCGATGCTGTTCGTCCCCGATTCTGTCGAGGTGACGACGCCGTTGTCGCTCGACACCGAGCTGTATGCCTCGTTGCCGACCATCCTTGTGGTGACGTCGCTGAACAGGGTGCCTTCGATCTGCCCGCCGACCACGACATTGCCGGTTCGCCAATTGTAGCCCGCGAACAGATCGACCATCGAACCGGTCATGTCGCCGGCGAGATTGCCGAATCCTGATCGCGTGAACGCCGACGACCCGCCGAGACTGCTGGCATTGCCTTCGTCGTCGATTCTCGTGGAGGTCTGCCTTGCCCGTCCGGCGCCGGCGCTGACGTAAGCACCGATATAGGGGCCGGCCCAGCTGTCACCCCAGGCGCCTGCGAATGAAGACCCGCGTGCTGCCGAAGGTATCGCCGCCATTGCGGACAGCGGCCCGGAATCACCGAATTGGTAGACCAGACCGATCTTGGCCAGGTGGAAATCAGCATTTATGCGTGACGAAAAGGATTGACTGCTAGTCGAGACGGACGTGGTTGCGCCCGTCGCCGAGTTGGCCGTTGAGCTGGCGGCTGCGCTCCGGTTGAAGCCAAAGTTCAGATACCGATACTCGCCGCGCAGCGACCAATTGCCGGTCAGCTTCAGCTCGCCGCCGGCGCCGACCGTGTAGCCGGCCACCCATTTGTTGTTGTCACCGCCGAAAGGATCGGCGCCGTCGGCAAAGGTAAAGTGACCGAGCTCGAGGCCGCCGAGGCCATACAGCAGCAGATCCGGACGCGCGAGAAAACCGACCCGGCCGATCAGCCCGACCCGCGAGCGCAGCTGCTGGTTGCTCTGCACGATCGCCGTGCGGGCACCCGTCGAGGTCACCGCCCCGAGCAGCACGTTGGTGCTGACGCTGTTGAGCGTCTCGTTGCCGAACGGCTTCAACGCGACATCGGAAAAGACCGTGCCTTCGACCTGTCCGCCCGCCACGATACTCCCGGCCTGCCAATTATACCCCGCGAACAGGTCGACCATCGAACCGGTCACATCGCCCGCAAGATTGCTCGCAGTCGTTCCGGCCAGGGTCGAGCTCGACGTCACAACACCGGCGTTTGTCGAGACAGAACTGTTACCGAAACGGCCCGTCGAGGATTCCGTCACACGTCCGGCACCCGCGCCGAAATAGGCGCCGATATAAGGCCCGGCCCAGCTATCCACCCAAGCGGGTCGGGGTGGCGCCTTCACAGAGAGGTCGGCGGCCAGAGCTCCTGCAGAAACCATGATCGAGGCGCCAGCCAATGAAGCGCCCGTCAGTGATGTCAGCTTTTTCACTCCACCCCCCAATTCCAATTCCAAAGCAGGCGCTCCAAAACCACAGGAACGCGCCCCGTCAAAAGGCGTAGCGCACCACGCCCTTGCCGCCGTCGTTTGATGGCTAAGTTACTGACACGTCATGGCCATCGGCTTCTTGTCCTGGCCTGCACCCGAGTTGAACGATTCCGCATCGTCTGCCCTTTTCGGAATCCATGTTGCTCGGTGGATACATTCGCCCGTTCAAAGCATGACGAAGTTTGACAGCGACGTGCTCGACTTAGACTGGCGCGCGCAGCCAATTGGTTCTCGCAGAGAATGCGGCGCTTTACCGCACACGTAGCGCTTGCGCCGCGATAAACTCTGCGGCGGTATCAAGTTACACCTGAACTTTGCCGTGCAACGATGTCCAAGGTCGTATTCGCTTCGGATCAGCTTCCCGCGCATCTTGACGAAGGTGCGCGCCAGCGGCTGTGGCTCGACCTGTTCACCGACCATTTGTGCGCGGCGGACATTTCGTTCTTTCCCGATGCGCCGTTTTACTCGCGGTCCGAATTCCTGAAACTCGGCGATATCGCGGTCACCCAGCTTGAGGCTAATATTCAGACGGCAGTTCGTACCCAGCGTCACGTCGAAGCCGATACCCGCGGCGACTACATCATCGGCACCACGTTCAACGGTGTGAGTACGCTGATCAGGCAGGAAGGCCGCGAAGCCATTCGCGGCGCGGGGGAGGCGATGCTCTATACCAACGCCGCGCCGATCGCGTCGCAACTTGATGGGCCGATCGCCTTTCGCGGCATCACGGTGCCGCGCGCGCTGCTGGCCGAGCGGCTGCCGAATTTCGAGGACCTTGCCTTGACGCCGTTGGCTGCATCGCCGGCCTTGCGTCACCTGGAGCGCTATCTCGCCATCGTCATCGACTCCGACATCGATGCCGACCTCGTGCTGAAGGAGAACATCGGCACGCATCTCATCGATCTGGTCGCGCTGGCCCTCGGCGCCCGCGGCGATTCAGCCGAGCTTGCGACGCGGCGCGGGTTGCGTGCCGCGCGGCTGCAGGACGTGATCGCAGATATCAGGGGGCGTTTCGCTGATCCGTCGTTTTCGCCGAGCGAACTTGCACGCAAGTTAGGGCTTTCGCCGCGTTACGTCCAGGAACTGCTGCAGGAGACCGGATCGAGCTTTACCGAACGTGTCACCGAGCTGCGGTTGCAGAAGGCACGGAAGATGCTGCTCGATTCCCGCTACAACCGATCGAAGATCAGCGATATCGCCTATGCCTGCGGATTCAACGAGGTGTCCTACTTCAACCGCTGTTTCCGCCGCCGCTTCGGAACTTCGCCGAGGCATTATCGCCGCGATGTCGGCGAGCCGATGTGATCGGACGCGCAGTCCGGCGCTCGGCTGGCTCGCGTCCACCACGCACCATGATCGCCTCCGATCGTGTCGTGGCTGCGGCTTGCCAGGCGGAGACACCTTGCCGCCGCTGTTGGTGTTGAGGCAAAGTGTCCGCAAGAAAGTCAGGGCTATCGCATATGACTAGTGGCGGCCTGCGCGCACTCAGCCCTCATCCTGAGAGCCCGCCTAAAGCGGGCATCTCGAAGGATGGCCGCAAGGAGAAGCTTTCAAATGCGATAGCCCCGCGCAAGGCAGGGAGGTCAGCATGTCACTGCTCGGCAAGGCCGCCGTCGCGATGTGGTGGAGTGTCCGCCCGGAGCAGCGCAGCGAGTTCGGTGACTGGCATTCGCACGAGCACTTTCCCGAGCGGATGAGCATTCCCGGCTTTCGCCGGGGTTCGCGCTGGACCAGCGCGACGGATGCCGAGGGCTTCTTCGTGCTCTACGAGCTCGAGCACTACGGCGTTCTCACGTCGAAGGGATATCTCGACCGGCTCAATGCGCCGACGCCGTGGTCGACGAAGATGATGCCACATCATCTCGGCATGGTGCGCAGCCAGTGCCGGATCGCCGCGAGCTTTGGCGGCGGCATCGCAGGCGCGCTCGCCACCATCAGGCTGTCGCCGCTCAACGGACGGGCCGCCGAGCTACAGGCCCACCTTCTCGATACGCTTGGCGCTCTCGCCTCCAAGCCGGGGCTGACGGGCGCCCACCTCCTCCTGACCGATACGCCCAAGACGAGTTCGCCCACCACTGAACAGCAAATCCGCGGCAATGACGGTGCCGCCGACTGGATCATTCTGGTGTCAGGTTACGATATCGATGCGGTTGACGCTGTCATCGCCGGACAGCTCTCGCCGCCATCGCTTCAAAGAGCGGGCGCGCAGGATGGTCCGACGCCAGGTCGTTACAGATTGGCGTTCACAATGACACCGAATGACGTTGGGGCCTAGGCCGAGCCGATCAAAGAGCGCGCCGCTGCTCCGCAAAGAACTTCCTTGCCGCGGCTTGAAGTTTGCGCCCATCGTTTGGTCGTAGACCGACAATGAGCGCCTCCTGAACTCATTTGGGCGTCGAGCTCTTCTTGGAGGATTGTCCGCCAGGGGTGCTGCTGCCCGAGCCGTCCGTGGTGCCGGTCGACGAGGTCCCGGTCGTCATGCCGCCTTTGGTTTTGTCATTGTTCTTCGTGGTGTCGCTTGTTCCGCCCACCCCGGATTGCGCGCCTCCCTGTTGCTGACTGGGTTGCGCCATTGCGGTGGATCCCATCATCGAGGCGATCACTGCGCCCAGCATGAGCTTCTTGATCATCTGACTGTCTCCTGTTCTGATCGCGAACAACAAGCCGATACGCTCCGTGTTCCTCACGTGCGCGGTTAAACCAGGAGAGAGCTTCTGCGCTCTGCGGTCCCTGCGCAGGCAGGGTTCTCGCATATGAGGGGTTCGCGGTCCCGGCACCCGCGACAAAAAATCCGCAAAGTCCTGTCGGATCAGCGACGTCCCGGTCGTCCTCGTGACATGAATGGGCCATAGAGGCCAGCTCGGGCCCATCAACACTGAGGATAACAACCATGCCCAATACCGTCCGCCTGCACCGCGTTCTCGCCACCAGCCCGGAGAAAGTCTATCGCGCCTTCCTGGAAGCCGACGCGATGGCGAAATGGCTTCCGCCGAACGGCTTTACCTGCACCGTGCAACATTTCGAGCCCAAGGTCGGCGGCACGTTCAAGATGTCGTTCCGGAACTTCACGACGGGCAACAGCCATTCGTTCGGCGGCGAATATCTCGAGCTCGTGCCGGGCGAACGTCTCCGCTACACCGACAGATTCGACGACCCCAACCTGCCCGGCGAAATCCAGGTGACCGTGATCCTGAAGAAAGTCTCGGTCGGCACCGAGATCGACATCACGCAGGCCGGTATCCCCGACGTCATTCCACCGGAGGCGTGCTATCTCGGCTGGCAGGAATCGCTGCGTAATCTGGCCAGGCTCGTCGAGCCGGAGATCAATGAATAGCGGTCAGTATGGTAGGGTGGGCCAAGCGACTTGTCCGCCGTAGCTCGACGAGCGAAGGCGGAAGCGTGCCCACCACCAACGGTCTCTCAACCTCGCAAAGATGGTGGGCACGGCGCGCGAAGAGCGCGCCTTTGCCCACCCAACGGCACTTGCCAGATGGCGCGCACGGCGGAGCGCGCCTTTGCCCACGCGGCGGCACTGGTGTGCAGTCTTGATATGCATCAAGCCGTCAAGACGGCGAAGCGGCTAGGAGCAGACGTCTTCCCTGCGCGCGTCGGAGGCGAAATGATGCGATCTGCTGTCGAATGGTTGATCATTGCCGGTCTTGCCGCCGGTTTCGCCACCGCCGCCAAGGGCGAAGACGTCGATATCGGCAAGGCGGAATTTCAGTCTTCGTGCGCGAGCTGTCATGGCACTGACGCGAGGGGCAACGGACCCGTCGGCAGCCAGCTCAAGACCCGGCCTTCCGACTTGACCGTGCTGACCAAGAACAACAACGGGGTGTTTCCCACCAACGCCGTCTACGAAACCCTGTATGGGTCGAAATCGGTCCCGGCGCACGGCACCCGTGAAATGCCGATCTGGGGCGAGCGGTTCAACCCCATCGTCAACCTGCCTCACGCCGTGGATTCCTATTACTGGCAAAAGGCAGGGCCGCAGCAGAACCCGGAGGTCGTCGTGCGGACTCGGATTCTCGCCGTGATCGACTACCTGAACCGAATTCAGCAGAAATAGCGATCGAACAGCGTCGCCGCACAGACGCCGAACGCCGCCTGCTATGCCTTCGCGGCAGGTGCACCGCCTGCCGTCCAGCGCTCGGGATCCGGACTGTGCCCGATCAGCGCCAGGCCATAGGCGATCGACTCGAACTGGTCGCCGGACATCAGGCGCTCGTTGCCGAAGCGGTCGGCGAACAATTTTCGGACCGCAGGCACAAACGAGGTGCCGCCGGTCAGAAACACCTTCTCCACCTCGCGCGAGGCGATGCGGGCCTCGGCCAGCACCTTGTCGACGGTGGCACCTAACCGGGCGATGTCGTCGGCAATCCAGGCTTCGAATTTCTTCCGCGTGATGGCCGCGCCGATGTCGACGCCGCCGCCCCTAAAGCGGAAGTCCACCTCGTCCTGCGCCGAGAGCGCCACCTTGGCGTCGGACACCGCGCGGTAAAGCGCAAAGCCGAGGTCGAGATCGACGATAGTGATGAAGTCCTCGAGCAGCTCGGGCTTCAGCGCGGTGCGCGCGAGCTCGCGGAGCTCGCGCAGATCGCCGTTGCTCTTCATCATCGCGAGCTGATGCCAGCGCGCCAGGTTCGTGTAGTGCCCGGTCGGGACCGGCAGCACCTTGTCGAACGAGCGGAAGCTGGAGCCCTTGCCGAGCCGCGGCGACACGATGTGGTCGACGATGCGATAGTCGAAGGTGTCGCCGGCAACGCCGATGCCGGCATGGCCGAGCGGCTCGGCGCGAAGAACGCCGCCCGTACGCGAGAAACGCATCACGGAAAAGTCGCTGGTGCCGCCGCCGAAATCGGCCACCAGCACGGTGGCATCGCGCTCCAGCCTGCGGGCAAACGAGAATGCCGCGCCCACGGGCTCGTAGACATAGCGCGCGTGGCCGGCGCCCAAGCGCTCGAACGCGGCGCGGTAGCGCTGCATCGCCAGCGCCTCGTCGGGATTGCCGCCGGCAAAGC
Source organism: Bradyrhizobium sp. NBAIM14 (assembly GCF_020193895.1). Classification (NCBI taxonomy): domain Bacteria; kingdom Pseudomonadati; phylum Pseudomonadota; class Alphaproteobacteria; order Hyphomicrobiales; family Nitrobacteraceae; genus Bradyrhizobium; species Bradyrhizobium sp. NBAIM14. The sequence continues at coordinate 8,717 of NZ_JADYVQ010000002.1, forward strand.
GCACAGGGCGACCGACCGTGATGTTCGCCGCCTCGAAGCCGAACTTGTCCCCGCCATGGCGCGCCAGCGTGCGCAGGAACGCCGCCAGGATGTCCTCGAATTTGTAGCGCTGCCGGAAGACTTGCGTGGTGTTGAAGCTCGAGCTCGCTGCGAAGGTCTTGAACGATTGCAGGAAACGGTAGACGTGGCGTCCTTCGAGAAACTGCTCGATCGCCCATGGCCCGCCCTCCGCCTGGGCACCGGCGCCCGGCCGGTCCTCCCAGAAGCACAGCGCCGACACGTAGACGCTGTGACGCTGCCCGCCATGGTCGAAGCGAATGGCTTCGACCCGTCGGTCGTCCGCCGCCAGCGCAACGACCGTGTTGCTGGTGCCAAAATCGATGCCGATCGAGACGGCGGGCGAGGCGCTCGACATGAACCACTCTGAATGATGCTTGGAAAGGGGGCAGAGCACTAACGGCTTTACCGTCCCCTTGCAAGACCTGGTCCGAGATGGTCGAGCGCGGACCTCACGTCGCGTGGCTGGCAGGCACGTCGATCAGTTGGACTGATCGCCTCGACGCCAGGCCGGAAACGGATCGGCGAGAGCGGACCATGCGGCGATGTCCATGGTGGACGTATCAGGGACAAGGCATGCGTCCAGCCTGCCACGGATCTCGGCCTCGTCCATGCCGGTGCCGATGAACACGATCTCCTGGCGACGATCGCCGTACAGCTTGTCCCAATACTGGCCGAGCCGCTTGCGCCAGGCCTCATCGTTCGGCCACCGCTCCTTTGGAACGCTCGCCCACCAGAACCCCAGCGCTTCGGTCCTCACAATCGCTCCCGCCTGGCTGATCTCGCCGAGCCATTGCGGCCTCGTCGCCAGCCAGAAATGACCCTTCGCCCGGATCACGCCTGGCCAGGATGCCTTGACGAACTTGTCGAACTTCGCCGGATCGAACGGCCGGCGGGCGCGGTAGACGAAGTTCTTGACGCCATATTCCTGCGTTTCAGGCACGTGGTCGGCGAAACCATAGAGCTCCTTGTACCAGAGCGGATGCTGCTGGGCCTTCTCGAAGTCGAACCGGCCGGTGTTGAGCACGCGGTCGAACGGCACGCGGCTGTGATTGGCCTCGATGATGTCGGCTTCGGGATTCAACGAGCGGATGATCTGCCGTGCCGCCTCGCGCTGTTGCGGCGAGGCATCGTCCACCTTGTTGAGGACGATCACGTCGGCGAACTCGAGCTGCTCCACGAGGAGATCGACCAGCGTCCGCTTGTCGCCGTCCAGCGCCTCGCCGCGCTCGCCGAGGAACTCGGTCGAGGAATAGTCCTTCAGCAGGTTGGCGGCGTCGACCACCGTCACCATCGTGTCCAGGTGGGCGATATCGGAGAGGCTTTCGCCCTCTTCCGAGCGGAAATCGAACGTCGCTGCGACGGGGAGCGGCTCCGAAATGCCCGTCGATTCGATCAGCAGATAATCGAAGCGCCCGCTTTCGGCGAGCGCACGTACTTCCCTCAGGAGATCGTCGCGCAGGGTGCAGCAGATGCAACCGTTGGTCATCTCCACCAGTTTCTCATCAGTCCGCGAGAGGTTGGCACCACCATCGCGGACCAGGTCCGCATCGATGTTCACCTCGCTCATGTCGTTCACGATTACCGCCACTTTCAAGCCGTGCCGATTGTTCAGGACGTGATTCAGCAAAGTGGTCTTTCCAGCCCCGAGGAAGCCGGACAAGACGGTAACGGGGAGTTTGGGCATGGAGATCGAACAGCCTCTTGAGGGGGATGGGCCGAGGACGACGAGACACGGCATCTCACTATGTAATGTTATAACATTACATTCGCTATACGACCTGACCCTGTCAAGGCGCTCGGTTCACCGCCTATGCCGCAATGCGGAAGAAAGAATGCTGCTATGCAAACAAGAGCATGGACGCTGGCATCTGGCATACATAGATTGTTCCCAGAAATGAGACAGCAAGACTGACTGTTCTCAAGAAAGGGATTTCCGATGTCGAAGACCGCTTCCGTCGCTCTTGCGCCCTCCTCCTCGCTGTTCGCGCGCCTGATGGCCGCGATCGACGGCTTGCTGCTGGCGAGCGCCGAAATCTCCAATCGCAACGGGGACTTGCCGCGTTTCGGCCTGTAAGAAGGCCTTCGCTGCCTCACCGAACGGGCGACGGCACAGAAGCCAAAAACACGGTGTTTGACCAAATGGCCCCGCCTGTCGGGGCCATTTCTGTTTGGCAGCGCCCTCCCTCGCAGGCGAGCGGAACTGCGACGATTAGTCCGCCGAGGCCAACCGACGATTCCGGTTGTTTGTCTACTGGCATTTCGCATACCATCCATTCAAACAAGAATGGTTGCACGATTCAAAAGTGTAAGGACGGGGAAGCGTAACGCAGGACGGAAGGCCGAGTGGCAAGTTTTGCCGCGCCCTTGGCGAAGCCTTAGCCGAAAGATGCGGATGCCGCGCGTTATCCCTGCTCATACAGTTTCTATCGGGACTGCCATGGGTGCTAGACCGCAAGGGTAATCCCGGGGCATGTGACTCGGGATGGGCTAACGCAAGCCGACAAAGAGCGGCTGCGTTGAGGGTTCGACAGGGAGTGAACAAGATGAAGCCATTCGTTCTGAATGTCGCGTTGGCGGCAATGGTGATGTCGTGCGCGAGCAGCACCGCTAGCCGTGCCGCCTGGGAGCCGGTCCGTCCGGTCGAGTTCATCGTGCCCGCGGGCACAGGCGGCGGCGCCGACCAGATGGCGCGCACCATCCAGGGCATCGTCACCAAGCACAATCTGATGAAGCAGCCGCTGGTCGTCATCAACAAGGCCGGTGGCGCAGGCGGTGAAGGCTTCCTCGATGTGAAGACGTCGGCGAACAATCCGCACAAGATCATCATCACGCTGTCGAACCTGTTCACGACGCCGCTGGCGACGGGCATCCCCTTCAACTGGAAGGATTTGACTCCGGTTGCGATGCTCGCGCTCGACGAGTTCGTGCTTTGGGTGAATGCCGAGAAGCCGTACAGCTCCGTGAAAGACTATGTCGAGGCCGCGAAGAAGGCACCAAGCGGCACGTTCAAGATGGGCGGCACTGGATCCAAGCAGGAAGACCAGATCATCACGGTCGGGATCGAGAAGGCCATCGACGCCAAGTTCACCTACATTCCCTACAAGGGCGGCGGCGAAGTCGCGGTGCAGCTGGTCGGCAACCACGTCGATTCGACCGTCAACAACCCGATCGAGGCGGTCGCGCAATGGCGCGGCGGCAAGCTCCGTCCGCTCTGCGTGTTCGACGCCCAGCCGATGGCCTATGACGAGCCGATCGCCGACGGCAAGGCCTGGAAGGACATTCCGACCTGCAAGTCGCAGGGCCTTGCGATGGAATATCTCATGCTGCGCGGTATCTTCATGTCGCCCAAGGCCACGAAGGACCAGGTCGAATATTACGTCGAGCTGTTCAAGAAGGTCCGCGCCACGCCGGAGTGGCAGGAGTTCATGAAGAGCGGCGCCTTCAACACGACCTTCCTGACCGGCGCCGATTACGCCAAGTGGATCGAGGCGGAGGAGAAGCGGCACGAAAGCCTGATGAAGGAAGCCGGCTTCCTCGCATCGAATTGAGCCTGGCATCGATGACGGCCGAGGATGCTGTGCGTCCTCGCGCCGGCAGCGACTGCGAAAGACTGCATTTCCGCCTGGAGGCCTCATGACTGAACGATCCCGAGCCGAATCCGGCCCCGCCCACAAGACGCTGGAAATCGGCATGGGGCTGCTGATCGGCGTGTTCGGCCTCATCGTGATCTTCGGCAGCCTCAAGGCCGGCATCAATTGGGGCCCGGAGGGGCCGCGCGCCGGATTTTTCCCGTTCTATATCGGCGCGGCCATCGTCGCGGCGAGTGCGATCAACGTCTGGAACGCGCAGCGCGACGACGACGGACGGTTGTTCGCCGAATGGGGGCAGCTGCGCCAGGTCATGAGCGTCGTGGTGCCGACCGCCATCTACGTCGGCACAATGCCGTTCATCGGCCTTTACGTCGGCTCAATGCTCTTCATCGCCTGGTTCATGCGCTGGCTCGGCGGCTATCGCTGGCTGACCGTCGCAGCGGTGGCGGTCGGCATGCCGGTCGTGACTTACCTCGTTTTCGAGCGCTGGTTCCTCGTCCCTCTGCCCAAGGGGCCGCTCGAGGAATGGCTCGGCCTGTGAGACCCATCCACCCATTCAATTGCTGCTGCAGGACGTTTTGACATGGAAGAGTTGGCCAATCTGTTTCACGGCTTCGCGGTCGCCCTGCAGCCCTACAACATCATGCTGATGGTGATCGGCATCACGCTCGGCGTCCTCATCGGCGTGCTGCCGGGGCTCGGGGGCGCCAACGGCGTCGCGATCCTGCTTCCGCTGACCTTCAGCATGCCGCCGACATCGGCCATCATCATGCTGTCCTGCATCTATTGGGGCGCATTGTTCGGGGGAGCCATCACCTCGATCCTGTTCAACATCCCTGGCGAGCCATGGTCGGTGGCGACCACCTTCGACGGCTATCCGATGGCCCAGCAGGGCAAGCCCGGCGAGGCCCTGACGGCGGCCTTTACCTCCTCCTTCGTCGGCGCGCTGTTTGCCGTCGTCATGATCACGCTGGTTGCGCCGCTCGTCGCGGGCTTTGCGCTTCGATTTGGGCCGGCGGAGAAGTTCGCGGTGTATTTCCTCGCCTTCTGCTCCTTCGTCGGCCTCAGCAAGGAGCCGCCGTTCAAGACCATCGCCGCAATGATGATCGGCTTTGCGCTCGCGGCGGTCGGGCTGGACTCGATCACCGGACAATTGCGGCTGACCTTCGGCATCACCGAACTGCTCAACGGCTTCGACTTCCTGATCGCCGTGATCGGCCTGTTCGGCATCGGCGAGATCCTGCTGACCATGGAGGAAGGGCTCGCCTTCCGCGGCGGCAAAGCCAGCATCAACCTTCGTGTCGTGCTCCAGACCTGGCGCGAGTTGCCCGCCTATTGGATGACATCGCTGCGGTCCTGCCTGATCGGCTGCTGGATGGGCGTCACCCCGGCCGGCGCGACGCCTGCTTCCTTCATGAGCTACGGCATCGCCAAGCGACTGGCGCGACGCGGCAACAATTTCGGCAAGGGCGAGATCGAGGGCGTGATCGCGCCGGAGACGGCCGCACACGCCGCCGGCACCGCGGCGCTGCTGCCGATGCTGTCGCTCGGCGTGCCGGGCTCGCCGACCGCCGCCGTGCTGCTCGGCGGCCTCTTGATCTGGGGCCTGCAGCCTGGCCCGATGCTGTTCGTCGAGCAGAAGGAATTCGTCTGGGGCCTGATCGCCTCGATGTATCTCGGCAATCTCGTCGGGCTCATCGTCGTACTCACCTGCGTGCCGATCTTCGCCGCGATCCTGCGCGTACCCTTCGGCATCATCGCGCCGTTGATCCTGGTGCTCTGCGCGATCGGCGCCTATTCGGTGCACAACAGCACCTTCGACGTGATGCTGATGTTGGTGTTCGGCGTGATCGGCTATCTCCTGAAGAAGTGCAATTACCCGCTCGCGCCGCTGGTGCTCGCCATCGTGCTCGGCGACAAGGCCGAGGAAGCCTTCCGACAATCGCTGCTGGGCTCGCAAGGATCGCTCGGGGTGTTCTTCTCCAACGGCCTCGTCAGCACCATCATGGCGCTCGGCTTGGTCGCCCTGTTCTGGTCCGCGATCCAGGAAGGCTACAGCCGGCTGCGCACGTCGATGGCGTGAGGCGGGATCTGCGCAATCCGCATCGGTACCGACGCCAAATTGCCGCACTCCAGACTTCTGGAATATAGAATTCCAGAGATTGCGCCGTCCCCGCCGACGGCGCCTCGGCGCACGCGACCAATGCAGGCCTGCAAGAACGCCAAGTGCATAGGCTTTCAACAACGCCCCGCGACGTCGACGATCCGAGATAAAGCGCTGTAAAAACAGCCTCTTAGCTTTAATCAACTGCAATCGCCGCCATCACGCCGACGCGATCGGGCTTTACATTTCCGCGCTCATAGCGCATGTGAACAAGCCCGCGCTATTTCGCCGCACCCTCCCGTCCTCGCTTGAATCTTGGCATATTGCATACCAGAGTGCGCGCCAGCGCATGCATAAAAATGATGGGCGCGTTTGGGAGGGTTTTTGATGACGGACATGGTGCAGTCGGCAGCAGCGGCCCCGAGTGCCGCGCGCGTAAGCGATGCCTATCGCTGGGCGCAATTGGCGATCGGTGTGGCGGCGATGGTGATGATCGCCAACTACCAATATGGCTGGACGTTCTTCGTCCCCGACATCCAGAAGACGTTCGGCTGGGATCGTGCCTCGATCCAATGGGCCTTCACGCTCTTCGTGTTGTTCGAGACCTGGCTGGTGCCGGTTGAAGGATGGTTCGTCGACAAATACGGCCCGCGCATCGTGGTGCTGGTCGGCGGCGTGCTCTGCGCTATCGGCTGGGCGATCAACGCGCAGGCGACCTCGCTGAACGGCTACTATCTCGGCATGATCATCGCAGGCATCGGCGCCGGCGGCGTGTACGGCACCTGCGTCGGCAACGCGCTGAAATGGTTTCCGGACAAGCGCGGTCTTGCGGCCGGCATCACGGCGGCCGGCTTCGGGGCAGGCTCCGCGCTGACCGTGGCGCCGATCCAGGCCATGATCAAGGACAGCGGATTCCAGACCACCTTCCTCTATTTCGGCCTCGGGCAAGGCATCATCATCTGCCTCCTCGCCTTCTTCCTGCTCGCGCCGAAAGCGGGCCAGGTGCCGCACGTGGTGGCGAATGCTAATATCATCCAGACCCGGCGCAACTATCAGCCGACCGAAGTGCTGCGCCAGCCGATCTTCTGGCTGATGTACTTCATGTTCGTGATCGTCGGCGCGGGTGGACTGATGGTCACCGCGAACCTGAAGCCGATCGCGGTTGACTGGAAGGTCGACAGCGTCCCTGTGACGCTGATGGCGGTGACGATGACGGCGGTGACCTTCGCGGCCACGATCGACCGCGTGCTCAACGGCCTGACGCGTCCGTTCTTCGGCTGGATCTCCGACATGATCGGCCGCGAGAACACGATGTTCATCGCCTTCGGCATGGAAGGGTTCGGCATCTGGATGCTCTACCTCTGGGGCCACGATCCGGTCTGGTTCGTGCTGCTCTCGGGCTTCGTGTTCTTCGCCTGGGGTGAGATCTACTCGCTATTCCCCTCGACCTGCACCGACACGTTCGGCACCAAGTTCGCGACCACCAATGCCGGCCTGCTCTACACCGCGAAGGGCACCGCCGCGCTGCTGGTGCCGATCGCCAACTACATGCAGCAGACATCGGGGACCTGGGACAGCGTGTTCATCATCGCGGCCGGCGCCAACATCCTGGCTTCGGTGCTGGCGATCGCGGTGCTCAAGCCCTGGCGCAAGGTCGTGGTCGCGAAATCGACGATCTGACCGGCGATACAATTCAGCAAGCACGACGCCCGGCCTCACGGCCGGGCGTTTTTCTTTGGCGATCGTCGCATCGCCTCGCCGGGGCGCGAGCGGAGCCACCAAGAAGTGACAAGTTAGGGCTTGCAATGTGGAATATCGTATACCAATCTCCGCGTCGCGCCTGCGACGATAAGCCACAATACTCGCGACACCAGGTCGTCTTGCGATCCTGTGTCACGGACAATCAGGCGCTGGGAGGTTCTCGATGATTTCCAGCCCGGACGGCGCCGTCACCGCCGCGCCGCTTCGCACCGGTTTCCGCTGGCTCCAGCTCGGCATGGGCATCGTCTGCATGGCGATGATCGCCAATCTGCAATATGGCTGGACGCTGTTCGTCGATCCGATCGATGCCGCCCACCACTGGGGGCGCACCGCGATCCAGCTCGCCTTCACCATCTTCGTCGTCACCGAGACCTGGCTGGTGCCGGTCGAGGCCTGGTTCGTCGACAAATACGGCCCGCGCATCGTCATCATGTTCGGCGGCGTGATGATCGCACTGTCCTGGATCCTCAACGCCTCCGCTGACAGCCTCACCCTGCTCTATGCGGCGGCGATCGTCGGCGGCATGGGCGCGGGTGCCGTGTACGGCACCTGCGTCGGCAACGCGCTGAAATGGTTTCCCGACCGCCGCGGCCTCGCGGCGGGCGCGACCGCTGCCGGCTTCGGCGCAGGGGCCGCGATCACCATCGTGCCGATCGCGAGCATGATCGCCTCGAGCGGCTATCAGCACGCCTTCCTCACCTTCGGCATCGCCCAGGGCCTCGTCGTGTTCGTGCTCGCCTTCTTCATCCAGCCGCCGCGCCTCTCCATTCCGCCGAAGAAGAAGCAGATCAACCTGCCGCAGACCAGGATCGATTTCACCCCGCCGCAAGTGCTGCGCAGCCCTGTTTTCTGGGCGATGTATCTCGTCTTCGTCATGGTCGCTTCCGGCGGGCTGATCACTGCGGCGCAGATCGCCCCGATCGCACGCGACTTCGGGATTGCCAACACGCCGGTGACGCTCGCCGGCTTCCAGATGGCGGCGCTGACCTTCGCGATCTCGCTCGACCGCATCTTCGACGGATTCGGGCGACCCTTCTTCGGCTGGGTCTCCGACACGATCGGCCGCGAGCCCACCATGTTCATCGCCTTCGGCACCGCCGCCTTGATGCTGCTGACGCTCTCGGCCTATGGCCGGGTGCCTGTCGTCTTCGTGCTGGCGACCGCGGTGTATTTCGGCGTGTTCGGCGAGATCTATTCGCTGTTCCCCGCAACCTGCGGCGATACCTTCGGTGCGAAGTTCGCAACCACCAACAACGGCATGCTCTACACTGCGAAGGGCACGGCTTCCCTGCTCGTCCCGCTCGCGAGCGTGATCTCGACCGCCTATGGCTGGAAGGCCGTGTTCGTGCTGGCGGTGGCACTGAATGCCATGGCGGCGCTGATGGCGCTGCTCGTGATCAAGCCGCTGCGCCGCGCCTTCATCCACGGCCAGGAAGCCGAGCGCACGGACAAAGCGACCGGCACTGCCAAGACCGAGACGGCGTGAGCTGCTGAACCTTGCCGGCTTGCGAAGGGGCGCAGCGATGCGCCCCTTTCTTTTTGGGGCACGGCGATAATGTCAGTACGCCTGTCGCAAGATTTTTCGGATCCGCCAAATCCAGCGCTTGACGATTGGCATTATGTATACCACACTTCCTCACCACTCACCCAGGGAGGTTGCAATGCTGGTCGGAGACATTCTGCGCAAGAAGACGCCGCGCGTTGTCACGGTGCGTATGAACGAAACGGTGGGGATCGCGGCCAAGCTGATGCGCGCCAACAATATCAGCGCGCTGGTGGTCAAGGATGTGGTCCGCTCCGAGGGCAACACCGCGGTCGGCATGTTCACCGAGCGCGACGTGGTGCGCGCCGTCGCCGAGCACGGCGCGGGCGCCGTCAACGTCAAAGTCTCCCAGCTGGTCTCGGTGCAGCAGCTGGTGTCCTGCACCTCCACCGACACGATCGAGCACGTCCGGCATCTGATGAACCGTCATCATATCCGCCATCTGCCCGTGATCGACGATTACAGCCTCGTCTCCGTCATCAGCATGCGCGACATCGCCGCGGCGATGGACGAGGCGCTCAACGGCACGCCGCAAGCGGCGGCTTAAAGCATGATCCGGAAAAGCGCGCAGCGGTTTTCCGACAAGATCATGCTCAAACAATAGACTAAAGCGCATCGCGCTTTAGAGCGGCAAAACTTCCCCCTGCGACTGCCGGCCCCGGCTCGGATCCTTCCGAGCCGGACCGGATCTTTCGTCCCAAAATCCGTCTCTGCTCGCGAGGATTTCATGAAGATCTGCATCTACGGCGCCGGCGCGATCGGCGGATATCTCGGGGTTCAGCTCGCGCGCGCGGGCGCCGACGTCAGCCTGATCGCACGCGGCGCGCACCTTGCCGCCATGCGCGAGCGCGGCCTGACGCTGCTCGCGGGCGAGGAAAAGCACACCGTTCATCCGCGCTGCACCGATGACCCCACCGAGCTCGGCGTGCAGGACTTCATCATCATCACGCTGAAGGCCCATTCGATCACCGGCGTAATCGAAAAGATGCAGCCGCTGCTCGGGCCTCACACCCGCATCGTCACCGCCGTCAACGGCATTCCCTATTGGTACTTCTACAAGCACGGCGGCCAATACGAGAACTCGACGCTGGAGAGCATCGATCCCGGCGGCCGGCAGTGGGGTGAGCTGGGGGCCGAGCGCGCCATCGGCTGCATCGTCTATCCCGCCACCGAGATCGAGGCGCCCGGCGTGATCCGCCACGTCTACGGCAACAACTTTCCGCTCGGCGAGCCCTCGGGCGAGATCACCTCCGACGTGCAGCGCCTCGCCGATCTCTTCGCCGCCGCCGGCCTGAAGGCTCCCGTGCTCGACCGCATCCGCGACGAGATCTGGTTGAAGCTTTGGGGCAATGTCTGCTTCAACCCGATCAGCGCGCTGACCCACGCCACGCTCGACGTGATCTGCACCGATCCCGCCACGCGCGCGCTGTCGCGCGCGATCATGGTGGAGACGCAAGCCATCGCCGAGACCTTCGGCGTCAAGTTCCGCGTCGACGTCGAGCGCCGCATCGAGGGGGCGCGCAAGGTTGGCGCGCACAAGACCTCGATGCTGCAGGATCTCGAGCGCGGCCGCCCGATGGAGATCGATCCGCTCGTCACCGTGGTGCAGGAGATGGGCCGGCTCACCGGCATCGCCACGCCCGCGCTCGATTCGGTGCTGGCCATGGTGACGCAGCGCGCCCGCATCGCCGGCCTCTATGACGGCGTCTCGACACCGGCTGATCCGCGCGCACTGGCGGTGGCGTGATGACGAGCGTGACCAAATGGCTGCGCTTCCGCCATGCCGGGACGACGGGCTTCGGCACGCTGACGTCCTCCGGCATCACCGTGCACGAGGGCGACATGTTCGGTCGCAACGCCGCAACGGGCAAGATTTTGGCGCTCTCGGAGGTCGAGCTGCTTGCGCCCTGCGTGCCCAGCAAGATCGTCGCGCTCTGGAATAATTTCCACGCGCTCGCGGCCAAGCTGAACCAGCCTGAACCGCCGGAGCCGCTGTACCTGCTCAAGGCCACCACCAGCATCGCCGCACCCGGCGCCGTGATCCGCCGCCCCTCTTATTACGACGGCAAGACCACCTATGAGGGCGAGCTCGGCATTGTCATCAGCAGGACCTGCGCCCGTGTCTCGCCAGATGAGGCCGACGGCTACATCTTCGGCTACACCTGCGTCAACGACATTACCGCCAACGACATCCTGACGCGCGACCCCACCTTCGCCCAATGGGCCCGCGCCAAGGGCATCGACGATTACGGTCCGTTCGGCCCTGTGATCGCGACCGGTCTCGATCCAGCAAAACTCACGGTTCGCACCATCCTCAACGGCGCGGAGCGGCAGAACTACCCGATCTCGGACATGATCTTCAGCGCGCAGGAGCTGGTGAGCAGGATCTCCCACGACATGACCCTCTCGCCCGGCGACCTCATCGCGGTCGGCACCTCGGTCGGCGTCGGCGTGATGAAGGAGCCCGTCAACACGGTGACCGTCGCGATCGACGGCATCGGCGAGCTCACCAACGAGTTTCGGCTGTAGACTTTTTCGCCGCCGCAGAGCAGCAAAATTGATCTGGCGCAAACCCGCCGTCGCGGCCAAGGCTACCCTCCCCGGCAAAAGATTGATTTCTGATGCAAGGGAGGACGCACATGTCGAATGCCGGCAACGCACTGCTGTGGACCGTGCTGTACTTCGCTCTCTCGTTCGCCGCGATCTTCGTGGTCTGGTTCGCCGATAGGATTCGGTCGAACTTGCTCGGGAAGCGATAGCCCCAGGGCACGTTGCTTCGTCCTAGCGCTGGCGGCTGGCCTGGGTGCAAGCGGGCCGGCACAGGGACGTGGGCGCCACCTCGCATCTTCCCGCAGCGCCTGGCGTTGACGGAATCCCGGTGCTGCGCGCTCCCGGCAAGCCCAGCGGGCCCCTGTCGGCACCAAGGGTCGGTCGCGCTCCGAAACATCCAGACACATCACATCTTCGCGCGCCCGAGCAATGCCGCCAACATGTCCCGTGCGCGCCGCAACTTGGACGCATTCGGCCGCCCTTTTGGGAGGCGTGTCTGGGGGCACGGCATGACCGTGTTTGGACCAAACCTTCTAGGGGTATCACTGTGAAGAAGATTGTATTTGCTCTGGGTGCCACGCTTGCTTTTGCGACGGCTGCAAACGCTGCGGATCTGCCGCGCCGGCAGCCGGTGCCAGCTTATCCGGGCGAGCAGGCGCCAATCGGCAAGATGCCGATCGGCAAGAGCCCGATTGGAAAGGCCCCGATCGGCAAGGCGCCGGGCCCGGTCGCCGCGCGCTACTGACGCGCAGCGAAATACGCGTCAGACATTTGCGCTCGATGGTCGAGGGGGAATAGCGTGACGAACAAAGCTGGTCGATCGGGATCCTGCATCCTCGCGGGCTTCGCTCTTGCAGCTATGCTCTCATGCACGACGCCCTCGGCCTCGGCCCATGAGACCGACAAGCAGACCGACAGGCGCGTTGCCGATGCGAACGCGCTTGCTACGACCGACACTGCCTCGCGGCCACAGCCGCAATCGACGCGGCGCTCCGTCGCGCGTGCAGAGAAAGGCCCCTATTACGTCGACTTCCGCGCCCGCACGGCCGCGAGCTGGGGCCATGCCTTCGTCTGGTACGGCAAGACCAGCGAGAAGGCCGTCGAGGTTGCGGGCCTGACACCGGCCGGCGATACGCTCGCTTACGTGCTCGGTCACATTACCTTTGTGCCATCCGAGACCGGCGCCAGCTACGGCGATCTCGATCCGGAATATCTGACCGCGAGCTATCGGGTCTATCTCAACGAAGCCGACGCCAAGCGCGTGTTCGCCTACATCAAGGAGTTGCAGGCCAGCTCGCCAGTCTGGAATGCCGAGACCATAAACTGTACCGGCTTCATCGGCGACATCGCGGAGTTCATGGGATTGAAGGTCCCCCATCGCTGGCAGCGCCCGGAAAACTTCGTCAACAGCCTCAAGGAAATCAACGGCGGGCGCCAGATGGTGCGGCTGTCGGCGAAGTAGCTCTTCGCCCCATACTCGGTGTCATTGCCCGCAGAGGCGGGCAATCCAGTATTCCAGAGACTGCGAGGGTAGAGCCGAGAGGTCGCGGCGTACTGGATACCCCGCCTTCGCGGGGTATGACGGCGGAGTTTGAGGAAAGAGCTTGCCCTCATCAGGCAGCAGCGCACCCCAATTATCCGCCCCGCGGAATCTCCTCGCCTTCCGCATGGTCGCCCCGCCGGGCGGCGCAATAGACTTTTCCCACCCCCAGCGGCATCCTGCCGCCATCAACCGAGAACAAAGCGCCACGCGGGGCGCGGGGGGAAACAGATCATGTTGCAGACACGGTTCACCAAGCTCGTCGGCGTCCAGCACCCGATCGTTCAGGGCGGCATGCAATGGGTCGGACGCGCCGAGCTGGTCGCAGCCGTCGCCAATGCCGGCGCGCTCGGCTTCATCACCGCGCTGACCCAGCCGACGCCGGAGGACCTGACCAAGGAGATCGCGCGCTGCCGCGACCTCACGGACAAGCCGTTCGGCGTCAACCTCACCATCCTGCCGGCGATCAAGCCGCCGCCCTATGCCGAATACCGCGCCGCGATCATCGAGAGCGGCATCAAGGTGGTCGAGACCGCCGGCAACAAGCCGCAGGAGCATGTCGACGAATTCAGGAAACACGGCGTCAAGGTCGTGCACAAATGCACCAGCGTCCGTCACGCGCTCTCGGCCGAGCGGATGGGCGTCGACGCCATCTCGATCGACGGCTTCGAATGCGCCGGCCATCCCGGCGAGGACGACACGCCCGGCCTGATCCTGATCCCGGCCGCCGCCGACAAGATCAAGATTCCGATGATCGCCTCGGGCGGCTTTGCCGATGGCCGCGGCCTGGTCGCGGCGCTGGCGCTGGGAGCCGAGGGCATCAACATGGGCACCCGTTTCATGGCCACCAAGGAGAGCCCGATCCATCAGCTCATCAAGGAGAAGATCGTCGCCAATGACGAGCGCGAGACCGAGCTGATCTTCCGCACCATGCGCAACACCTCGCGCGTGGCCAAGAACGCGGTCTCGACCAAGGTCGTCGCGATGGAGAAGGAAGGCGCCAAGTTCGAGGACATCCGCGAGCTCGTCGCCGGTGCCCGCGGCAAGATGGTCTATGCCACCGGCAATTCCGACGAAGGCATCTGGTCGGCCGGCCAGGTGCAGGGCCTGATCCAGGACATCCCGAGCTGTGCCGAGCTCGTCTCCCGCATCGTGCGCGAGGCGGAGGCGATCATTCGCAGCCGGCTCGAGGGGATGATCGTTCAGTCACAACGCGAAGCGGCGGAATAATCACTGCAAGACGTGAGAGTATTGCATGAAAGCCTACGTCTACGGCCCTGAAGGCGCGAGGATTTCCGACGTCGCTCAACCAAAGCCCAAAGGCACGCAGGTGCTCGTCCGCGTTCGCGCCTGCGGCCTCAACCGCGCCGACACCGGCATGCGCAAGGGCCACGCCCATGGCGCGGCCGGCGGCGTCGGCACCGTGCTGGGCATGGAATGGGCCGGTGAGGTCGCCGAGCTCGGGCCCGATGCGAAGGGCGTGAAGATCGGCGACCGCATCATGGGATCGGGCGGCGCGGCGTTCGCCGAATATACGCTGGCCGATCACGGCCGGCTGTTTCACGCGCCCTCGAACATGAATTTCGAGGAGGCCGCCACCCTCCCCGTCGCGCTCGCGACCATGCACAACGCCGTCGTCACGATCGGCGGGGTGCAGGCTGGCCAGAGCGTGCTGGTCCAGGGTGCGAGCTCCGGCGTCGGGCTGATGGCAATGCAGATCGCCCGGCTCAAGGGCGCGAAGCTGGTGATCGGCTCGTCCACCGACGCGTATCGCCGCGGCCGGCTGAAGGAGTATGGCGCCGGCCTCGCCGTCGACAGCTCCGATCCGAAATGGGTCGACGAGGCGCTGAAGGCGACGAACGGCGAAGGCGTCGACCTCGTCGTCGACCAGGTCTCGGGCAAGGTCGCCAACCAGAACCTCGCCGCGACGAAGATCAAGGGCCGCATCGTCAATGTCGGCCGCCTCGGCGGCACCCACGCCGACTTCAATTTCGACCTGCACGCGGCCCGCCGCATCGACTATGTCGGCGTCACCTTCCGTACCCGTACCATCGAGGAGGTCCGCGAGATCTTTGCCGAGGTCCGCAGGGACATCTGGGGCGCGGTGGAATCGCGCAAGCTGCAACTGCCGATCGACAAGGTGTTCGCGTTCGACGACATCGACAAGGCGTTCGAGCACATGGAAGCGAACAAGCATCTGGGGAAGATCGTGGTGACGGTGCCGTAGGGCGCCGGCAGCGGCCCGGTAGGGTGGGCAAAGCGAAGCGTGCCCACGATCTGCATCCATCGCGGACGAATGGTGGGCACGGCGCTAACGCGCCTTTGCCCACCCTACGGGGCCGGAGCAAGGCGTAGACCGCTCCTGCAACTCACTAGCGACTACATCCTGTGGATCATCGCTTGATGTCCCACACGGGGCTGCTAAATCCCCGCCCATGACCTCCCAGCATGACAAAACCTCGGTCGCGGCCATCTCGATCTTCGCCAGCGGCGGCATGGCGGCGGCCAAGTTCGCGGTCGGGATCGCGATCGGCTCACTGGCGCTGATCTCGGAAGCCCTGCATTCCCTAATCGACCTGGTTGCGACCATCATCACCTGGGCGGTGGTGCGGGTGTCCGACAAGCCCGCCGACGAGGAGCACCATTACGGCCACGGCAAGCTGGAAAGCATCTCCGCGCTCGGCGTCACCGCCCTGCTCTACGTGCTGGCCGGGGGCATCCTGGTCGAGGCCTATAGCCGGCTGCGCGAAGGAACCCCGCCGCCGACCATCTCGGCCGTGCCGTTCGTGGTGCTGGTGATCGATATCGCCGTCAATCTCTGGCGCGCCCGCGCCCTGCACCGTGCCGCGCGGGAGACCAGAAGCCAGGCCTTGGCGGCCGACGCGTTGCATTTCGCCTCGGACGTGATGGGCTCCTGCGCCGTGATCGTGGGCCTGATCCTGGCCGGGCTCGGCTTCTGGTGGGGTGACACCGCGGCGGCCGCAGCGGTTGCCGTGATGATCGCAGCGCTCGGCCTGCGCATGGCCGGCTCGACCGTGCAGACGCTGGTCGATCGCGCTCCCGAAGGCGCGCAGGAGAAGGCCAAAGCGGCGATCCGCAGTGTGCCCGGCGTGATCGACGTCGAACGCTTGCGCGTGCGCATGGTCGGAGCGACCACGTTCATCGACACTATTGCGAAGGTGCCGCGGACCTATCCGATCGACCGGGTCGAGGACATCAAGCGCAACGCGCAGGCCGCCGTCGCCAAGGCTTTCGGCGATGCCGACCTTACCTTCGCCGCAGTGCCCGTCGCGCGCGACAACGAGACCGTGCGCGACCGCATCATGGTGATCGCGCGCAATTCCGCCCTCGCCGTCCACCACGTCACGGTGCACGATCTCGGCGTCAAGCTGATCGTCAGCATCGACCTCGAGGTCGATGCCAACATGCAGCTCGAGGCCGCGCACGACATCGCCAACACGCTGGAGCGCAACATCCAGGAGGAGTTTGGCGAGGACGTCGAGGTCGACGTTCACATCGAGCCGCTGGAACCGGAACTTCCGTTCGGGGTCGATGCCACGCCGGACCGGGTGCGGACCATCGCCGCCGCGCTGACGGAATATGCCGCCGGCGGCGAGATCCACGACATCCACAATGTGCGCGTCCGCAACACGGATGCCGGCGAGATCGTCAACTTCCACTGCCGCGCAACACCGTCGATGAGCGTGATCAAGGTGCACGAGCATGTCGACGCGATCGAGCGTGCGTTGCGGCGCGCGTTCCCGAGCGTGAAGCGCGTCATCAGCCACGCCGAGCCGCCGCGGGCGTGATGAAGAATGCGCGACGAGTCACACGTTCTCGTTTCGGACTCGTTGCACCCGTGCCTTTGCGGACGCGCGACGCACAAACTGCGTGTTGGATAAGAATAATTTCGCGTTAACGATTCGTTGACTCTCGACAGCCCGCGAAAACTGGATTCAAATCGGTGTGATTCGGAAGTGACGTGGGGCTGCTTCCGGAACTCGTTTTTCAGGGGGCCGAAGGCATGTCGCGTGCAGACGCCGCGAACGCGTGCGTCCAATCCGATTCGATCAAGGGATTGGCGCAATCGATCGCGAAACCTGCCTATCATCGGCTGTTGATCGCGGAGCCGGCGCTGCGTCGCGCCGTGCCGACGCTCATCATCGCCTTCCTGATCACGATCTGCCTCGGTGCCTTCGTGCAGGTGGTCGATCAAACGCGCCAGAAGCGGCTGGTGATCCGACACGACATTTCGGCGCTCGCCGACCTGCTCGCCGAGCGCATCGACCGCCTCACTTCGGTTCGCCAGGAGCGGCTCAAGACCATCGAGGGCCTGCCGACGCTGCTGCCTGATCTCATTCCGTCCTGGGCCACGGCCTCGGGCCGGCACGTCATCGTCACCTCCGCCGGCATCGACCGCCGCATCCTCGCGCGCATCCCGGCCGACAGCGACCCGATCGGCAACGACCGCCTGCTCGATGCGATCACGACCGCGCAGCTGGTCGCGGCGCCGCCACGCGACGCCAACGTCTCCGACCTGACGCTGCCGAGCGGCAACGCGGCGATGGCGACCTCGCGGCAGATCAAGTCACTGCCCGGCTTCGTCACCGTGATCCAGGAGCGCAACGAGCCGATCTGGGGCTCGGACGCCGCGCTTTCAGTGACGCTGTCGGCGACCACGGGCTTCGTCGTCCTGATCCTGGGCTTCGCCTTCCACTGGCAGTCGACCCGCGCCCGCGAAGGCGACCTCATCAACGACGCGGTGCGCGGCCGCATCGACACGGCGCTCAACCGCGGCCGCTGCGGGCTGTGGGACTGGGACCTGTCGCGCGGCCGGATCTTCTGGTCGCAGTCGATGTTCTCGATCCTCGGTCTCGACGGCCGTCACGAACTCCTCACCTTCGGAGAGGTCAATGCGCTGGTGAAGTCCGACGACATCGACCTGTTCGCGATCGCCGACCAGCTCATCTCCGAGAAGATCGACCATATCGACCAGACCTTCCGCATGCAGCATGTCGACGGCCACTGGATCTGGCTCCGCGTCCGCTGCGAGAAGACGCGCGGGGCGACCGATTCCAGCGTCCACCTGATCGGGATCGCCGTCGACATCACCGAGCAGAAGAGCCTCGCCGAAAAGACCGTGGAAGCCGACCTCCGCCTGCGCGACGCGATCGAGACCATTCCGGAGGCCTTCGTGCTGTGGGATGCGAGCGACCGCCTGGTGCTCTGCAACTCGCACTTCCAGCGCCTGCACAAGCTGCCCGACAGCGCCGTCATCCCCGGCACCTCCTACGAGACCGTGCTCGAGGTCGGCCGCATGCCGGAGGTGCGCACCCGCCACAACGAGACCGCGGCCCAAGGCCCGGGGGCGCGCACCTTCGAGGCGCAGCTCGACGACGGCAGCTGGCTGCACATCAGCGAGCGCCGCACCAAGGACGGCGGCTACGTCTCGGTCGGCACCGACATCACCCGTATCAAAGAGCACGAGCAGAAGCTGGTCGACAATGATCTGCGCCTGCGCGCCACCGTCATCGATCTCAAGCGCTCGCAGGCCGCGCTGGAGCGCCAGGCGGTCGAGCTCGCCGACCTCGCCGAGAAGTACCAGCGCGAGAAGACCCGCGCCGAGGAAGCCAACCAGACCAAGTCGAAATTCCTCGCCAATATGAGCCACGAGCTGCGCACGCCGCTCAATGCCATCATCGGCT
The DNA here is from genome assembly GCF_020193895.1 of Bradyrhizobium sp. NBAIM14. Classification (NCBI taxonomy): domain Bacteria; kingdom Pseudomonadati; phylum Pseudomonadota; class Alphaproteobacteria; order Hyphomicrobiales; family Nitrobacteraceae; genus Bradyrhizobium; species Bradyrhizobium sp. NBAIM14. The sequence continues at coordinate 27,570 of NZ_JADYVQ010000002.1, forward strand.
TCTCCGAGATCATGGGCTCGGGCATGTTCGGCGAGCTCGGCAGCGAGAAGTACCAGGAATATTGCCAGGACATCCTGACCAGCGGCCATTATCTGCTCGAGGTCATCAACGACATCCTCGACATGTCCAAGATCGAGGCCGGCCGCATGAAGCTCGACATGGAGGAGCTCGACCTCGCGCAGACGCTCGCCGAATCCTTGCGCGTCGTCACCGGCCGCGCGCAGGACAAGCACCTGACGCTGGATGCCGACATCGCAAAATCCATCTCGGTCGTCGCCGACCGCCGCGCCACCAAGCAGATCATCGTCAACCTGCTCTCCAATGCCGTGAAGTTCACGCCGGACGGCGGACGCGTCGTGGTGCGCAGCCGGCAGCTCGACGACAGGATCGTGCTGATGATCGCCGACACCGGCATCGGCATCGCGCCGCATTCGCTGGCGCGGCTCGGGCGCCCGTTCGAGCAGGTCGAGAGCCAGCTCACCAAGACCTATCACGGCTCGGGCCTCGGCCTCGCCATCGCCCGCTCGCTGGCGCAGCTCCACGGCGGCTCGATGCGCCTGCGCTCGAAGATCGACGTCGGCACCGTCGTGCGCGTGACCCTGCCGCGGGATGCGGTGAAGGCGGGATCGGGGATATCGGCTGCGGCTTAAAACCGCGAGCAACGATCGAGTCAGTTTCGATCTGGGATGCCCTTCTCCCCTTGTGGGAGAAGGTGGCGCGAAGCGCCGGATGAGGGGTGTCTATCCACGCGCAATACTTTCGGGAGGAGAGATACCCCTCACCCGTCTCGCCGCTACGCGGCGAGCCACCCTCTCCCACAAGGGGAGAGGGGAAGAAGAGCTCTCGGTTCACTCGGCTCAGCCAAAAGACCTTCCGCTTACGATTGCAGCGTCGGCGCGACTTCGCGCGCGACGTTGACCAGAGCTGCAATCAGTGGCGTCATGGGATCGCGCTGCGGGATCACCAGGCCGATGCTGTAAGTGACTTCGGGGTCGACGATCGGGATCGACCGCACGGTGTCGGACAGGCCGAGTGTCTCGGCGAGCTTGGCCGGCATCACACTCGCCCAGCGCCCGGTCTTGACGTGTGTGAACAGCACCAGCAGCGAATTCGACGTCAGCGTCGGCGTCGCCTCCGCGCCGACCGATCGCAGCGCGCGGTCGATGATGCGGCGGTTCTGCATGTCGGGCGTCAAGAGGCACAGCGGCACTTGCCCGACCTCGGTCCAGGTCACCGTCTCGCGATCGCCGAACATCGCGTCCGGCGCGGTGAGCAGGCGATAGCTCTCGTTGTAGAGCGGGATGGTGCGCACCTTGCCGATCGGCTCGTTCTCGATATAGGTCAGCCCCGCATCGACCTCGAGATTTTCCAAGAGCCCCAGCACCTCGGACGAGGTGGTGGACTGGATGCGGAAGCGCACGTCCGGATGCTTGGCACGGAACGGCGTCGTCAGCGCGGCGACCATGCCGAGCACGGTCGGGACCGCCGCGATCCGGATCTCGCCGGAGAGCTGATGCTTCAGCCCGTTGATCTCGTCGCGCATTGCGCGGGCATCGCCGACGATCCGCCGCGCCCAGTCCAGCGCCCGCTCGCCTTCGGGGGTAAATCCCTGAAAGCGCGAGCCGCGCTGGACCAGCATCACGCCGAGAATCTCCTCGAGCTGCTTGAGCCCGGTCGACATCGTCGGTTGCGTCACGCCGCAGGCCTCGGCCGCGCGTCCGAAATGACGCTCCTTCGCCAGCGCCAGCAATAGTTCAAGCTTGTCGATCAACCGGCCGTCCCCTCGGATTCCATCGTGGCACGCAAGCTAGCACGCCGGGCCTGCACCAACACGCAAAAACCCGCAGCCGACCGAACTTTCATGACCAATCCGTATCGATCGATTGCGGTTGCAAATCGATCAGAATCCGCAATCGCAGCTTCTGAGCGATGAGCTCGGTCACCGCGCTGAAGCAGGCTATGACCCTTCCAGCAGCGCCCTGAACACGCGCCGCACCTCGCTCTGGGTCTCCTTCACCCGCGCCTCCAGCGAGGAGAAATCCGGCGCGTCGCCGGCGCGCGCCATGACGCGTTGCAGGTCGGTGCCGGCGGTATCAGGCTTGAAGCGCTCGCTGACGCAGAGCCGCAGGATCTGGGTGAGGTCGTGATAGAGCCGCGCCGCGGCCCGCAGGATCTCCGTCTCCGATTGTGCGAGCACGCCGATCCTGCAGGCGTTCTCCAGCACCTGCATGGTGCTGACGTCGAGAATCTCGGGCTTGTCGTGCGCGTGCACGAGCTGGAGATACTGCGCGATGAAGTCGATATCGACCATGCCGCCGGCGGCATGCTTGAGATCCCAGCAATCCGCCTCGCCCTTCTCCTGCGCGATCGCGCGCCGCATGTCGGCGACGTCGTTGGCGGTGATGGCGGGATCGCGGCGGCGGGTGAGGACATCGCGGATGACGCGCTCGATCCGTTCCCGGAATTCGGGCGAAGCCGAGACCACGCGCGCACGCGTCAATGCCATGTGCTCCCAGGTCCAGGCTTCGTTGGCCTGGTAGTCCGCGAACGAGACGAGGCTCGAAGCCACCGGACCTGCGCGTCCCGAGGGCCGCAGCCGCATGTCGATCTCGTAGAGCACGCCGTAATTGGTGCGGGTCGTGAAGGCGCTGATCAGGCGCTGGGTGAAACGGGCGAAATAGTGTGCGCCGTGAAGCGATTTCACCCCGTCGGAGTCCGGATGGTCGCCGTCGAAATCATAGAGCAGGATCAGGTCGAGATCGGACGAGGCCGTCATCTCGCGGCTGCCGAGCCGGCCCATCGCGACGATCGCGGTCTCCTGACCCTTGATGCGGCCGTGCTGGGCGGCGAAGCGATCGGCGACGAGACCGTGCACGGTGTGGACGATTCCCTCCGCGACGTCGGCGAAGGCCGTGCTCGCCTGCTGCGCCGAGACGGTGCCGGAGAGGATGCGCGTGCCGATCAGGAACAGGCTCTCCTGCCCGAACAGGCGCAGGCGATCGAGGAACTCCTCGTATGAGCCGGCGTCCTGCACGGTGGTCGCGAGCCGCCCCGACAATTCCTGCCTGTCGGGCATGGCGCCGAAGAAGCGCGGATCGATCAGGCCGTCCATCAGCTGAGGCTGCCGCGCCAGCATGTCGCCGAGCCGCGGCGCGGCTCCCAGCACCAGCGCCACCAGCGCGACGAGATCGCGGTTCTGGCCGAGCAGCGTGATCAGCCGGCCGCCGCGCTGCAGCGCGCCGAGGAAATGATCGAACGAAACGACGGCGCGATCCGGCTCTTCGGCATGGGCAAGGCCGTCGATCAAGGCCGGCACGAACTCGACGAAGGCGCTTCGCGTCGCCTCAACGCGGAAGACGCGATAGTCGCCGGTGATCCAGTCGCGCACCGTCTGCGCGACCGCGGCGGGCTTCTTGAAGCCGAGCGTCGCGAGGTGCTGCAGCAGGCGCGGATCATCGGGGCCCGCACCGTAGTCGAGCGCCGGCAGCCTCGCCGTGCCGGTGGGGTCATCGCCCTCGAACAGTTTTTCGTAATGGCCCTGGACGATCTGGAGCTGGCGCAAGAGGTCGCGCGCAAAGGCCTCCCGAGTCCGATAGCCGAAGAACCACGCAAAGCGCTCGACCGCTTGCTTGTCCTCCGGCAGCGTGTGGGTTTGCTCGTCGGCGATCATCTGCAGGCGATGCTCGACACGGCGCAGGAATTCGTAGGCGGTCGCCAGCTCGTCACGCGCCGCCACAGTGATCCAGTTGCTGGCGGCGAGCACGTCAAGCGCCCGCAGTGTCGGCCGCACCCGCAATTCCGGATGGCGGCCGCCGGCAATCAATTGCTGGGTCTGCGCGAAGAATTCGATCTCGCGAATGCCGCCGCGTCCGACCTTGACGTTGTGGCCCTCGACCGCAACCTCGCTCTGGCCGCGATAGGTCTGCATCTGCCGCTTCATGTCGTGTACGTCGGCAAGTGCGGCAAAGTCGAGATGCTTGCGCCAGACGAACGGCCCGATCTCGGCGAGCAATGCCTCGCCCGCTTTTGAATCGCCGGCACAGGTCCGCGCCTTGATCATCGCGGCGCGCTCCCAGGTGCGCCCTTCCCGCTCGTAATAGTTCAGCGCGGCGTCCCGCGAGATCGCCACCTGCGTCGAGGACGGATCGGGCCGCAGCCGCAAATCGACGCGGAAGACGTAACCATCATAGGTGCGCTGCTGCAGGATGCGCGCCATGCCTTGCGTCACGCGGACGAAGAACGGCTGCGGCTCGATATCGGGCGCGAGGGTCGTCGCATCGGGATCGAAGAACACGATGAGATCGATATCGCTGGAATAGTTCAGCTCGCCCGCACCCATCTTGCCCATCGCGAGCACGATCAGCCCGCAGCCCTCTTCGGGTGCCTCGGGATTGGGCGGTGAGAGCTTGCCGCGTGCGGCTTCCTGCCGCAGCAGATATTGCAGTGCCGCCTGCACCGAGGACACCGCGACATCGGTCAGCGCCGCCGTCACCCGCATCACCGGCCAGACACCGCCGATATCGCACAGCGCGATCAGGAGCGCAGCCTCAGCCTTCATGCGGCGGAGCAGCCGCATCACCTCGGCCTCCTCCGAAGCCGCGAGCACCGCGCTGCGCGCCTCCGCGATCAGCGCCGTCAGATGCGCATCCGGATCGCATTCGAGCAGCCGGATCAGGCGCAAGGTATCGGCGCGCACCAGTTCGAACAGATAGGGCGAGAATTCCGCAATCCCGGTCAGGATCTCGCGGGCGAAGGGATGGCCGAGATGCGTTTCGAGACGGGCCGATTGTGCCGGCTCGAGCTCGGCCAGCCAGCTTTCGAAACGGGGTTCATCGGTTGCGGAAGCGGCAATATGGGGAGCCTCCGCGAAGCGTGCGGCCAGCCTCTCACCATGCTTGTCCGCGTTTCCCGGCGCGGAGTGGTTCATGCCACCTTCTGTGGCACATCCGGTGTTGGCGGAGCAACCCTGTCGCCGGCGCCCGCGCGCGCCGGCAGCACGAGCGTGGCGACGAGGCCGGGATGGGCATCGCCCAAGCGCAATTCGCCGCCGTGCAACGTCGCCACCGCCGAGGCGAGGCTGAGGCCGAGGCCCGAGCCCGGCAGCGTGCGGCTGGCCTCCAGCCGCACGAATCGCTCGATGACGTGCTTGCGGTCGGCTTCGGGGATGCCGGGGCCGCGATCGGTGACGCTGAGCAGCACCTGGTCGCCCTCGCGCCTCGCCTCGATCGTGATTTGCCTCGCGTCCATGCTGACCACGGTTCCCGCCGGCTGTGCCGCGGGCTGGCCGTATTTGATCGCGTTCTCGACAAGATTGGCAAGCGCCTGGCTGATCAGCTCGCGATTGGCATGAACCGGCGTCGGCTCGCACTTGACCTTCAGGGTCATGCCGTCGTCCTCGGCGAGCGGCTCGTAGAGCTCGTGGATGCCCTCCGCGACCTCCGCGGCATCGAAGTCGTCCATGTTGCCGCGCGCCTGTCCGGATTCCGCGCGCGCGATCATCAGAAGCGCATTGAAGGTCCGGATCAGCCCGTCGGACTCCTCGATGGTCCGCTCCAGCGCGGCGCGATAATCCGCCTCGCAGCCCGATTTCGCCAGCGCCTCCTCGGCGCGATTGCGCAGCCGCGTCAGCGGCGTCTTGAGGTCGTGGGCGATGTTGTCGGAAACCTCCTTCAGCCCCGCCATCAGCGCCTCGATCCGCTCCAGCATGGCGTTCAGGTTCTCGGCGAGGCGATCGATCTCGTCGCCGCTGCGCCCCACGGGCAGGCGCTCGCTGAGATCGCCGGTCATGATCCGCTGCGCCGTGCCGGTCATCGCGTCGATGCGCCTCAGCACCCGCCGCGCGACGAAGATGCCGCCGCCGAGGCCGAGCACGACGACGATCAAGACCGAAAACTGCGCCGCCTTGGCGACGATGCCGAACAGGCGCCGCCGCTCGGCCAAGTCGCGGCCGATCAGAAGCCGGAAGCCGTTCTCCAATTCGGTGACGCGAACGAGCGCGCGATGATCGCGGTCATCGCTGTCCTCGATCCGCCGGTAGGCTGTCTCCGACCAGCCGCGCGTCGCCATAACGCCCGGCGCCAGCGAGCCGACATTGCCGGCGATCGCCTGGCCCGTCGGCGTGGTCACGAGATAGAGATTGGCGCCTGGCCGCAGCGCCCGATACTCGATCGTGCGCACGAGACCGACTAGGCCGCGGCGGTCGTAGATCTCGTTGATCTCCGAGGTCTCGGCATTGACGGTCTGCGTGATCTCCTCGGTGATCAGCCGCCGCGTATTCCAGGCGAAATAGGCCAGCAGCGAGGCCGCGAACATCGCGAACAGCAGCAGATAGACCAGCGTCAGCCGGAACGCCGTGGTGCGGACGAGTTTACCGAATGCCGTCACGGATCATGTACCCAGTTTCAGCCACGCGCCTGCATCACGAGCATCGAAACTCACGTATTTCGCTTTGTTTACAATAACATAGCCTATAGATTGTCGCACCTGCGCCTAGGTCCCTTGTGGAACGAGCAACGCGAAAGGCATTCGTGACCACACGTGATAGGCGCACGCGGAACGTTAAAGGGGCACTCGATCGGAACCAAGTTAAATCCCCGCAAGCTCGGGCCATGCGGACACCGGACGGAGCCTGCGGGAGCAGTGATCCGCTGTGGGCCTCCCCTTCCGACCACGCTGAGGAACATCAGCCGTTACGGGCGGACGTCCTTGTCGAGGGCATCGCGCCATTGCGGTCAAACCCGCCGGCTTCCCTCACACTTCCAGCCATTGCGCCCGAACGTCGCTGTTTGATTTCAGTTGCTCGGGCGTACCTTCGAAGACCACACGACCGTGCCCCATGACGTAGACGCGGTTGGAGATCTTCATCGCAATCGACAGCTTCTGCTCGACGAGCAAAATTGCGACGCCGGCCTGCGCAATGCGGGCGATGAGATCGCCGACCTGCTGCACGATCAAGGGCGCAAGACCTTCGGTCGGCTCGTCGATCATGATGAGATCGGGGTCGCCCATCAGGGTCCGGCACGTCGTGAGCATCTGCTTCTCGCCGCCTGACAGCACCCCCGCAGGCGTATCTGCCCGCGCGGCAAGATTCGGAAACATGTCGAGCATGTCCTGAAGCTGCCATTTGCCGGGACGCCGCGTATCCTTGATGCCGAGGAGCAGATTCTGGCGGACCGTCAGCCCCGGAAAGATGTCCCGATGCTCTGGCACATAGCCGAGACCGAGGCGCGCGATCCTGTAGCTCGGCAGCCCCGCGATGTCCTTGCCTTTGAAGCGGATCGTGCCTTGCGGCGCAACCTCGCCCATGATCGCCTTGACAGTGGTCGAACGTCCGACGCCGTTGCGGCCGAGCAGGCTGACGACCTCGCCTGCCGCAACGTCGAGATCGACGCCCTGGAGAATGTGGCTCTTGCCGTAATAGGCGTGCAGGTCCCTGACCTCCAGCATCAGTGCGCCTCCTCGCCGAGATAGGCTTCCTTAACTTTCGGGTCCCGCCTGATCTCCTCCGGCGTGCCGGAAGCAATGATGTGGCCGTAGACCAGCACGGAAATGCGGTCGGCCAGGCCGAACACAACGCTCATGTCGTGTTCGACGATGACCAGGGTCTTGCCCTCGGTCAGGCGCCGGATCAGCGACACCGCGCGGTCGGTCTCGGCGTGGCTCATGCCCGCCGTCGGTTCGTCCAGCAGCACGACGGTCGCGCCGCTGGCGATGGTGATGCCGATCTCGAGTTCGCGCTGCTCCGCGTAGGTCAACAAGCCGGCCGGAACATCGCGCCGATGCGTCAGATGGATGTCGTCGAGGATTTGCGCCGTGCGCTCGCGCACCTCCGGCAGGCTATCGACGTTCTTCCAGAAGGCGTATCGGTGCCCCGTCGCCCACAGCACGGCACAGCGGACGTTCTCCCAGACCGACATGCGCGCGAATACGTTGGTGACCTGGAACGACCGCGACAGGCCGCGCCGGTTGATCTCGAACGGCCTGAGGCCGGAGATCACATCGCCGTTCAGTCTCACCTCGCCCGAGGTCGGCTTGATGTGGCCACTGATGAGATTGAACGTCGTCGATTTCCCGGCACCGTTCGGACCGATGATGGCGTGACGCTCACCTTGCGCGACGCTGAGATTGAGATCGCGGATGATGCCGACATTGCCAAAGCGCTTCTCAACGGCGCGGACTTCGATCGCTGCCGTCATGCCAAGTACCCCCGATCGCGCGCGACCGTCGCCGCGCGGTCCCATGCCTCGGCGACGCGCCGCCAGCTCAGGCGCGCGACGAAGAAGCCGCCGATGAGGAGGACCGCCGCGCTCGCCCACGTCAGCGGCGACGCCGGACTGAAGGCAACGCCGAACAGGTTGATCGGATTGCCCTGACCGCTATGCGTGCGCGCGATCGATTCGATCGTCAGGATCACACCGCAAGCCAGTGCCAAGGTCGGCACCGCCGCGATCAGATAGGAAGGGATCACCGTCGGCAGAGTTCCGGCGCGAACCAGCGGCCGGTGCATCATGACCAGCCCGGCGATGCCGCCGGGGGACAGCATCACGATGCCGATGAAGATAATGCCGAAATAGAGCTGCCACACGCCGGTGACGCTGGTCAGCCCGAGCTGAAGATAGGTCACGAGGATTGCACCCAGGATGGGTCCGAAGAAGTACGCGACGCCGCCAATGAAGGTCGAGAACAGCACGAGGCCGGATTGGATCGCGCCGAGATAGGCGGCGTTGGCGATCTCGAAGTTGATCGCGGCCAGGCCCCCTGCCACGCCAGCGAAGAAGCCGGCAAAACAGAAGGCGATGTAGCGCACCACGTGCGGATCATAACCGATGAACTGGACGCGCTCGGGGTTGTCCCGCACCGCATTGCTGATTCGCCCCAGCGGGGTCCGCGTCAGCGCATACATCGCGACGGCCGAGATCACCAGCCAGAACGCGATGAGATAATAGACCTGAAGCTGCGGGCCGAAACTCAAGCCGAAGATCTTCGGCAAAGCCGTGCGGTCGGTCGATATTCCGGACTCGCCGCCGAACACCGAACGCAGGATCAGCGAGGACGACGCCACCAGTTCGGCAATGCCGAGCGAGATCATCGAGAACACGGTACCAGCCCGCTTGGTCATCAGCCAGCCGATGATGATCGCGAAAACGAGGCCGCCGAGTCCACCGAACAGCGGTATGAACGGCAGCGGGATTGGCCAGCCGTGCGAGACCACTGCATTCATCATGTGGCACGCTGCGAAGCCGCCGAGGCCGTAATGCACCGCATGGCCGAACGACAAGAGGCCGGTCTGGCCGAGCAGGATGTTGTAGGACAGCGCGAACACGATCGCGATGCCGATCAGGCTGAAGGACGTCAGCGAGCCGCCGGAGGAGAAGATCAGCGGCAGCACGATCAGCACGGCGATGCCGGCAAGCCATATGCCGTAGAAGCGCAGGCCGTCGCCGGCCGGCTTCCCTGCGATTGTCGATGTCGGCGTCGATGTCGTTTTGGCGTTCATGTCTCGCGCGTCCCCATCAGGCCCATGGGGCGTACGATCAGAATGATCACCAGCAGCAGGTAGGGTACGATCGGCGCCACCTGGGCAATGGTGACGTTCCAGATGTCGGTGAGCACGGACGGCCCTGCCGACGGATCGAGCGGACCGAAGGCGCTCGCCAACGAACCGTTCAGCGCCACCGCGAAGGTCTGTATCAGGCCGATCACCAGCGAGGCGATGAAGGCGCCCGGCAAGGAGCCGAGGCCGCCAAACACGATGACGACGAACAGGATCGGTCCCAGCGCCGCGGCCATGTCGGACTGCGTCACCAGCGCCGGACCGGCGATCACGCCGGCAATTCCCGCCAGCGCGCTGCCGACGCCGAACACCAGCATGAATATGCGTCCGACATTGTGACCGAGATGCCCCACCATATGGGGATGCGTCAGCGCGGCCTGAACGATCAGGCCCACCCTGGTGCGCTTGAGCACCATCAGCAACACGATGAATATCAGGATCGACACAGCCAGCATGAAAATCTTGTAGGCGGGATAATTCGTCGAGAAGATCGTGAAGGCCGGAAAGTCGAGCAGCGCCGGCACGCGGTAATCGACGGGGCTCCTGCCCCACATCATCGCCACGATTTCTTCGATCGCGAACGCAAGACCGAAGGTCAGGAGCAACTCCGCCACATGGCCGTGCTTGTGCGTATTGCGCAGGCCGTAGCGCTCGACCGCCATGCCGATCGCGCCGACCAGCAGCGGAGCCAGCAGCAGGGCCGGCCAGAAGCCAATCCATTTGGTGAGCTGGAAACCGAAGAAGGCGCCGAGCATGTAAAAGCTGGCATGGGCGAAGTTGAGCACGCCCATCATGCTGAAGATGACGGTCAGGCCGCTCGACAGCAGGAACAGCAGCATGCCGAACAGCAGACCGTTCAGCGTCGATATAACGATCAGTTCAAGCACAGTAATCACACCTCTGGCCGGGACAGAAACGGCCCCGGCGAAGTCGGTCCGGATGCGAGCAGCAACCTTCCCGCGAGCCGCTGTCGGCTGCGGGAAGGCAAAGCTATTCCAGGCTTACGGCCGGGTCATCTTGCAGGTTGTGGGAACCATCGTCTTGGATGTGTCGATCTTGGAAACCAGATGCCATCCCCAGCCGGTGCCTTCCTCGTCGAACGGCTCGTCTGCAGCGAGCTTGCCGAAGGACGAGATGTAGATCGGCTGGAAGAACTGGTGATCGTCCTTGCGCATGACGCCCTCACCGCCATCCAGCACCTCGAACTTGAGATCCTCGAGGGCAGCCGCGACCTTCACCGGGTCGAGCGAGTTGGCCTTCTCGGCCGCGGCCTTGAACATACGCATCTCGTTGACGGCGCGCGGATACCAAAGCGACATGTTGACCTTGGCACGGAAGGTCTTTTCGAAGTCCATCGCCGGCTGGTGGCCGGAATTGGCAAAGCCCTCGGTGATCTGGAAGACCTGATGGTCGAGACCGGTCTGCTTGATTGCGGTCGGACCACCAGCGCCGCCGGCATAGTAGGTGTACCAATTGACCTTCAGGCCGGCGTCCGCCGCGGCTTTGAGCAGCAGTGCGATGTCCTGGCCCCAGTTGCCGGTCACGACGCTATCGGCGCCCGAAGCCTTGATCTTGGCGATATAAGGCGAGAAGTCGGTGATCTTCAACAGCGGATGCAGTTCGTCACCGACGATTTGGATGTCGGGCCGCTTGGCGCCCAGCATCTTGCGCGCATCCGCACGCACCGACTGGCCGAAGGAGTAGTCCTGGTTGATCAGGTACACCTTCTTGATCGCGGGGACATCCTTCATGTAGCTGGTGAGCGCTTCCATCTTGATGTCGGAGCTCGCATCCCAGCGAAAATGCCAGTAGCTGCACTTTTCGTTGGTCAGGCTCGGATCTACGGCGGCATAGTTGAAGTAGAGCACTTCCTTGCCGGGATTGCGCGTGTTGTTCTTGGTAACGAAGTCGGACAGCGCTGCGGCGACCGACGAGCCGTTGCCTTGCGTGATGAAGCGGGCGCCGGCATCGATGGCCTTCTGCGCCTGCACCAGGCTTTCCTGCGGGTTGGTCTTGTTGTCGAGAGGCAGAATCTCGATCTTGCGGCCCAATATGCCGCCCTTGGCGTTGATCTCGTCAGCCAGATACTGGAACGTCTTCAAGCCGCCTTCACCGATGCTGGCGCCACCGCCGGACAGCGGATCGATGTAGCCGAACTTGATTGTTTCCTGCGCGAATGCCGCTCCTCCGAGCATCGTCAGCGCTGCCGCCGCAGCAATTGCGAGCTTGTGCATCCTGGCCTTCTCCCTTTTGTATGTTCTTGTCCTTGGCGATCGAAGCTGACTCACAACGTCGGTCGCGCCCACTCTTCGCTACTCCAATATTGAATACTGTGTAAAGTTTTGGTGCAAGAAGTAATTGCGGCCTCAACGTGAAGATTGCCGCGCGCCGTCCGGAATATTGAATTCACAGGCAACTTTTGGGATCAAAGCCGCGCTCAATCTGCGGCTGACATCAAGTCCGAACGGGAAAGGATGAAGAGCGCGATCAGGGTCTCAGATTGGTTGCTTTATACCACTCCCCGACGGGGCTTGAGCCCCAAAAGGAACAGCCGCGAAAAATAATCGGCAATCTGCATCGGAGACCAGCTCCGCTCGTCCCTGAACCAGATCGGGTACCAGTGGCCCATTCCAGTCAGAACGCGTTCGGCGAAGTAAGTGTCGACGCTGCGGAAGTATCCCTCGTCGATCCAACACTGGTGGTTTCTCTGGTCCTGCTGGATCGTTGCGAGCACCTGCCTGACATAGTGCTTGCGGTCAACGTCGTTGAGATAGTTGATGTTGTGGTAGGTCGCCTTCGGGCCGCAAGGGGTATCGTGCAGCATCAACAACAGGCGGACTCTCTGGACGACGTAATCGAACGCCCCGAGCCTCAGGTCCTGCAAATATTCTCGAATCCCGATCTCACCGGCCAGACCTCTTCGCAGGCAAGCCAGCAAGAGGCGCTCCTTCTCGCTGAAATGATAATAGATGCCGGCGCGGGTCATGCCTGCCTCCGCCGCGATGCTCTCGAGCGACGTACCGGACGCGCCCCTTCGATTGAAACTGTCCGAAGCAATCGAGAGCATCCTGTCCAGCTTCGCGGCGCGCTTGTTCAATTTCGAGCGGGACTGGAGAAATGGTGCCAGGCTCGGCGCTTCAGGCATGTCCGGTAAGGCAATCTCACGCCGATACACCCCATGCGTGATGATGTCGTCAATGGCATCAATCGCCTGCTGGCGCGAATAATAGTCGCGCTCGGAGAACCAGAACGGAACCCAATCCAGGATGGAGATGAGGGCGACGGCCGTAAGGAGCGGCTCCTCGCAGGCAATCGAGCCGTCGGCAATGCCACGCTTCAGAAAGTCGGCGAGCAGCGCGGCATTCTGCCAGCGCCTGGCATGCACGTCTTTGCTGTAAGACGCAGCCAGTGCATCGATGTCGGAGAACAGGATCATGCGCTGGCCTTCAGGCCGCAGCCGGGCTCTTATGAAGCGCCTGACGATTTCGAGCCCGTCTATCCCGGGTTCGGCCGCCGTCTCGATTTCGTGCCTGTAGATCGCAAGACCGCGCAGGTAGCAGTGAAAGATCAGGTCTTCCTTGTCGCGGAAGTAGTGGTACAGCGCTCCCGGCACCGATCGAACCGATGCTGCGACCTGCTCCATCGTCACATTCGCATAGCTATGGCGGGCAAACAGCTTGGAAGCCGACACGAGGATCTCTTCAGCTCGGTCGGACGGGAAGGCGGCGACTTGCAAGCTTGAATATCCTTCCTGATCGTGGACGGATTCACCCCGGTGAAACGTCCACTACCACACGTCGGATATTCTTGCCATCGGACGAGGCGTTAGGCCAGTATCGCCCGCAACCCTCGGACGGCGGTGCAAATGAAGACGCAGCCGATGATTGCAGGCGCGCCGTAGATCGACGCCGAACGCCCTATCTCATGCCGTCACGGATCATGTATCCGGCGCCGCGGATCGTGTGCAGCAGCGGGCGCTCGAAGCCCTTGTCGATCTTGGAGCGCAGCCGCGAGATGTGCACGTCGATGACGTTGGTCTGCGGATCGAAATGATAGTCCCAGACATTCTCCAGCAGCATGGTCCGCGTCACCACCTGGCCGGCGTGCTTCATGAGGTATTCGAGCAAGCGAAATTCGCGCGGCTGCAGCGTCAGCTCGTCCTTGCCGCGGGCGACGCGATGCGAGAGCCGGTCGAGCTCGAGATCGCCGACGCGATAAAGCGTCTCCTCGGCGGGACCGCCGCGGCGGCGCGACAGCACTTCGACGCGGGCCAGCAGCTCGGCGAAGGAATAGGGCTTCGGCAGATAATCGTCGCCGCCGGCGCGCAGACCCTTGATGCGGTCATCGACCTGCCCGAGCGCGGAGAGAATCAGCACCGGCGTCGTATTGCCCTTGTCGCGCAATGCGCCGATCAGCGACAGCCCGTCGCGCTTGGGCAGCATGCGGTCGACCACCAGCACGTCGTATTCGCCGTTCTCTGCCATGGCGAGGCCTTCCTCGCCGTCGGCGGCGTGGTCGGCGATGTGTCCGACTTCGCGAAACGCCTTGGCGAGGTAATCGGCGGATTCACGGTCGTCTTCGATGATGAGGAGGCGCATCGTGCGTTCGGCGGCGGTCAAGGAGGTCAACCTTCTCTAAACATGGCGCGAGCGGCGACCGCATGCAAGCCGAGCAGGAGAGGCTCGAAGCGGGGAAAAAGGCGGGCGGTGAAGCTGGGGGGACCTCACCGCCCTAGGCCTTCCGACGGAGGGGGGCGTAATTCCACCGGAAGGTAGATGAGGGAAGCCAGCGTTGCGCTGCTTCCCCGAAGGGCACCGGCGGCGGGGGCGACTGATGCCGGCGGTACCCTTCATCTCGTGGGCCTCCTGAAGGCCTCAGCCCTTGGCGATGGGCACCGCGACGAAGCGCGACTGGCCGCCGCTCTTCACGCGCATCAGGACGCTGTTCTTGTTGTCGGTCCGCGCCGCATTGATGGCGTCGCGGACTTCGCCGGCGGTCGCCACGCTCTTGCCGCCGACCTCGAGGATCACGTCGCCTTCCTTGAAGCCGCGTTCGGCCGCCGCGCTCTTCGGATCGACCTCGGTGACCACGACGCCTTCCTTGCCGGCACCGGCCACGGAATTGGCCGGCGCAACGGTCATGCCGAGCTTCGGCACGTCGGTGCCCTTGCTGGCGCCCTTGCCGCTGTCCTTGTCGGTATCGGCCTTGGCCTCGACCGTATTCGGCAACTGGCCGAGGGTGAGATTGACGATCTTGTCCTGGCCCTTGTGCAGCACGTTGAGCTTCACGGACGCGCCGGGCGCCATGCCGCCGATCGTGCGGGCGAGCTCGCGGGCATCCTTGACGGGGTCGCCGTTGACCGCGGTGATCACGTCGCCGGACTCGATGCCGGCCTTCGCGGCCGGACCGTTGGCCTGCGGCTCCGCCACCAGCGCGCCTTCGGCCTTCTTCATGCCGAGGCTGTCGGCGATGTCGGAGGTGACGGGCTGGATCTGGACGCCGATCCAGCCGCGGCTGACCGAGCCCTTGTCCTTGAGCTGCGCAACCACGCTCTTGACGGTGTTGGCCGGGATCGAGAACGCGATGCCGACGCTGCCGCCGGAGGGCGAGTAGATCGCGGTGTTGACGCCCATCACCTCGCCGTTGGTATCGAAGGCCGGACCGCCGGAATTACCCTTGTTCACGGGCGCGTCGATCTGGATGAAATCGTCATACGGGCCGTTGCCGATGTCGCGGCCGCTCGCCGAGACGATGCCCGCGGTCACGGTGCCGCCGAGACCGAAGGGATTGCCGACCGCGAGCACCCAGTCGCCGATCCGCGGTTTGCTGTCGGCGAGCTTGGCGAACGGGAAGTTCGTGCTGCCTTCGACCTTGATCAGCGCGAGGTCGGTGCGCTGGTCGGTGCCGATCACCTTGGCGGTGTAGGTCTTGCCGTCGTCGGTGGTAACCTCGACCTTGTCGGCGCCATCGACCACGTGGTTGTTGGTCACGGCATAGCCGTCAGCCGAGATGAAGAAGCCGGAGCCCTGCCCCTGCACGACGCGGCCACGGCCGCCCTTCAGGCCGGGGGGCAAACCATCCGGACCACCGAAGCGGCGGAAGAAGCGCTCCATCGGCGAGCCCGGCTGGAACGGCGAGGAGGAATCGTCGCCGTCGTCATTGCTGGCGGTCTTCTCCTTCATGTTGACCTTGACCGAGATCACCGAAGGCTTCACGCGCTCGACGACGTCGGCGAATCCGACCGGACGCTCGACCTTGCGGACCTCGTTGTTGACCTGCGCATGCGCCGGGCTGGAGAACAGGTCGGCCGGCGAGGTCGACGGGCTGAAGCCATAGACAGCCGCGCCGAGACCGGCGACGACCGAAGCCATCAGCGCGAGCTTGCGCGCGGAAAACACCGACCGGCGCGGCTGCCGGTAGGACGGGAGGTTCGAAAGGTCGATACGATCGTTCATGCGGAAATCTCCAGAGCCCTGAATTCCTGTTGGTGCCGGATGCCGGCACCTTGCGGACCTGAACATGGGGACTCCCGCCTTACCGCGCGCTGGCGGCGGGGTTAAACTTTCGTAATGATGTGTCGAGGCGGATGCGGCAGTTTAGCACAGGCCAAAAATCGTGGCCTTACAGGAACTTAATCGAGTTCCCCGACAAAGCGGCAGGCGCGAATTCTGGCCCCTCAGCTCGCCCTGACACTGACGATGAACTCGTCGACTTCGCGCTTCAAGGTCTCGGCCTGCCGCGACAGATCGACGGCCGAATCCCTGGCTTCGGCCGCCATGCGGCCGGTCTCGGCCGAGGTGGAGGTGATCTGGACGATATGGTTGGAGACGTCGAGGGTTCCGCGCGCGGCGTCCTGGGCGCTGCGCGTGATCTCCTGTGTGGCGTTGCGCTGCTGGGCGGTATCGACCTCGATGCCCGACATAATCGACGAGATCTCCGACAGCGTCCTGGAAATGCCGTCGATCGCGCCGCGGGTCTCCGCGGTGATGCCCTGAATGCTGGCGACCTGCGAGGTGATCTCCTCCGTCGCCTTGCTGGTCTGATGCGCCAGGTTCTTCACTTCCGAGGCGACCACCGCAAACCCCTTGCCCGCTTCGCCGGCCCGTGCCGCCTCGATGGTGGCGTTGAGCGCCAGGAGATTGGTCTGCGATGCGATCGCCTGGACGAGCTGGACGACCTCGCCGATCTTTTCGGCGGCATCCGACAGCGTGTGAATGGTATCGCGGCTCTTCTCCGCCTGGCTTGCAGCGCCCTCGGCGCGCTGGGTCGCGTCCGTGACGCGGCGGCTGATCGTGCCGATCGAGTTCGTCATCGCCTCGGCGGACCCTGCAACCGTCTGCACGCTGGCGCTGGCCTGGCTCGCCGCGCTCGCGACCGCATTGGCCTTGGTGCTGGTGTCGTTGGCGGTCCGCGACAGCGTCTCCGCGTTGGTCTTCAGATGCACGGCCGATGACGCCACGCTGGCGACGACACTGGCGACGAGATCGTTGAAGCGCTTGATCCTGTTATCGAGGAATTTCGACCGCTCGGCCTGATGCTGCGCTTCATGCAGCTGCTGCTCGGAGAGGCGGCGCCGCTCGATGCCGTTGGTCTTGAACACCTCCAGCGCACCGGCGAGCAGGCCGATCTCGTTGGTGCGGCCGAGCCCCGGAACTGATGTCTCGAACTTCTGGTCGGCAACCTCGCGCATGGCATGCACGATGGCCGCGAGGGGATTGAGGATGCCGTTGCGCACGGCGAACCAGGTGGTGAAGCAGATCGCGAAAGCGACGACGGCGATCACGCCGCAGGCGACCAGGAAATAAGAAAACGCGGTCTGCGCCTGCTGGTAGATCTGCATGGCATGGTCGCGCGCCGGGCCGCTCAGCGCGGCGAAGTTCGAGGACAGGCTGGTGATCTCGTTGTTGAGATAGAGGACCGCGATGAAGCCGGTGCCGCCGCCGATGCCAAGCAGGAACAATAACGCAGCGACGACGGCGCCGACCAGGAAGCGGATCGTCAGATTGCTGTTCGCGAACATCGGGGGGACTCAGGAGCTGGAATCAAATCTCGCGACAAGCTTCCAGACAAAGGTCAATTTAGCATGAACCACGCAGCCGTTGCCGCGCACTGCGTGCACGACGTAGACGGCTTCAGGGCGATTTGGGTTCGTCCGACATCAAGGCCGCGAGCCGTGCCTTCTCGTCGGGCGTGAGCGGCGGTGCCGGTACGTCCACACCAGTTCGCGAGCGGCGGCGGATTTGCAGCCACAGCGCCAGGCCGCCGCCGATCAGCAGCACCGGCCCGAGCAGCCACAGCAGCAGGGTCTGCAGCTCGAAGCGCGGCTTGAGCAGCACGAACTCGCCGTACCGCGCCACCAGGAAATCGAGCACCTGCGAATTGCTGTCGCCGGCCGCGATGCGCTCGCGCACCAGCAGTCTGAGATCGCGTGCCAGCGGCGCATCGGAATCGTCGATCGACTGATTCTGGCAAACCATGCAGCGAAGCTCGCGCGACAATTCGCGCGCGCGCGATTCCTTCACCGGATCCGGCATGATCTCGTCGGGCTGCACGGCGTGGGCCGCCGGCAAAGCCAGCAACACCAACGCGATGAACGCGGCCATCATCCGGCGCATCGGGTCATTCCGCGGGCTGGAGGCGCTGCTTGGCCCGCGCCGGCTTCGGCGCGCCGACCCGCAGACGGCGGTCGGAGAGTGAGAGCACGCCGCCGAACGCCATCAGCACCGGTCCCCACCAGATCAGGAGAACCAGCGGCTTGTGATAGATGCGCACGGCGATGGCGCCTTCGGCGGTGGCGTCGCCGAGCGAGACGTAGAGCTGGCTCGCGCCGCTGGTCAACAGCGCGGCCTCCGTCGTCGAGGAGCCGCGGGTGGTGAAGCTGCGCTTGGACGGCGTCATCACCGTGACCGCCTCGCCATCGCGGCTGATCTTGAACTCTGCGATCATCTCGCGGTAGTTCGGGCCCTGGCGTTGAAACAGCCCGTCGAGCTTCAGATCGTAGCCGGCGACATGGGCAGTCTCGTTCGGTTTCATGGTCGCGATGTATTCGCTGTTCCAGGTGGTCTCGCAGACGATCCCGATCAGCGCAACGCCGAGGCCGGCATGCGCGAACGCGGTGCCCCAGGCCGAGCGCGGCAGGCCGCGCGCCCGGTGCAGCACCGTTGCGAACGGCAGGCGCACCAGGCCCGTCCGTTCGACGAGGTCGGTGACCGCGCCGGCGATGACGAAGACGCCGAGCCCGATCGCGAGCGGTGCCAGCGCGCTGCCGCCCCGCACCCAGGCCCAGACGATGGCGACCACGACCAGCCCGGCAACGCCGGCCGCGAGCAGGCGCTGCATCACGCCGAGCAGGTCGCCGCGCTTCCACGCCAGCATCGGCCCGAACGGCACCGCGAGCAGCAGCAGCGCGAACAGCGGCGCGAAGCTCAGATTGTAGAAGGGTGCGCCGACCGACATCTTGAAATCGGCGAGCATCTCCATCGCGAGCGGATAAAGCGTGCCGAACAGCACCACGGCGCAAGCCACCGTGAGCAGCAGATTGTTCAGCACCAGCGCGCCCTCGCGCGAGATCGGTGCGAACAGGCCGCCCTGCTTCAGCGAGGTGGCGCGGCCCGCGAACAGCGACAGGCTGCCGCCGATGAACAGGCACAGGATCAAGAGGATGAACACGCCGCGGGTCGGATCGGTGGCGAAGGCGTGCACCGAGGTGATGACGCCCGAGCGCACCAGAAAGGTGCCGAGCAGCGACAGCGAGAAGGTCAGGATCGAGAGCAGGATGGTCCAGACCTTCAGCGCGTTGCGCTTCTCCATCACCAGCGCCGAATGCAATAGCGCGGTGCCGGCGAGCCAGGGCATCAGCGAAGCGTTCTCCACCGGATCCCAGAACCACCAGCCGCCCCAGCCGAGCTCGTAATAGGCCCAATACGAGCCCATGGCGATGCCGAGGGTCAGGAAGATCCAGGCGACCAGCGTCCAGGGCCGCACCCAGCGCGCCCAGGCCGCATCGATCCGTCCCTCCATCAGCGCCGCGATCGCGAAGGAGAACGAGATCGAGAAGCCGACATAGCCGAGATAGAGCATCGGCGGGTGCACGGCGAGACCGATGTCCTGGAGCACGGGATTGAGATCGCGTCCCTCGATCGGGGGGCTCGCGATGCGCAGGAACGGGTTCGATGTCATCAGGATGAAGAGGTAGAACGCGCTGGCGACCCAGGCCTGCACAGCCAGCACATGCGCGCGCAGCGAGAGCGGCAGATTATTGCCGAAGCTGGCGACCAAGCCGCCGAACAGCGCGAGGATCAACACCCACAGCAGCATCGAGCCTTCATGGTTTCCCCACACGCCGGTAATCTTGTAGAGCAGCGGCTTCATCGAGTGGGAATTCTCGTAGACGTTGGCGACGGAGAAATCCGAGTTCACGTGCAGCATCACCAGCGCGGTGAACGAGGCGCCGACGAATAGCAGCTGCGCGAGCGCGGTGGAGCGCGCCACGTTCATCAGGGCGGCGTCGCCAAGGCGCGCACCGACCAGCGGCACGACGGACTGGATCAGTGCGAGGGCGAGCGCCAGCACCAGCGCGTAATGTCCTGATTCCGCGATCACCGCACCGCTCCCTGCGGATTGCCCTGGGCGGTCGTCGCCGCGGGTTTGGCAGCGCCAGAAGCTTGGGCGCCGTAATCGTCCTTCCAGTGCCCCTGCTTCTTCAGGGCATCGGCGACGTCCTTGGGCATGTAGGTCTCGTCGTGCTTGGCAAGGACGGTATCGGCCTTGAACACGCCGTTGGCATCGAGTGCGCCTTCCGCCACGACGCCCTGCCCTTCGCGAAATAGGTCGGGCAGAATGCCTTTGAAGGCGACCGGCAGCTTGGCGTTGCCGTCGGCGACCTCGAACGTCACCGCGAGATTGTCGCCGCGCTGGAGCGAGCCGGGCTGCACCAAGCCGCCGAGGCGAAACCGCTTGCCGGGCTCGACATGCTTCTCGGCGACCATGGTCGGGGTCGAGAAGAACACGATGGAGTCGCGCAGCGCGTTGAGCACCAGCGCGGCGGCGAGCGCGAGCACGGCGAGCGATCCGCCGATGATGGTCATACGTCGCTGCTTGCGCGTCATGGCGTATCCGTTCTCCGCATCTCTCGTCCCGAAATCATCATCCGCCGATCCCGAGAGTCTTCAGGCCTTCGTTGAGCTGGCGCAGCCGCTCGGCGTTGCTGGCAACCGCCTGCCGGGCATCGGCCGAAGCGCCCATTGCCTTGTCCCGCTCGCCCATCACCAGATAGGCGCGCACGAGACGCAGCCAGCCCTCGACATCGTCGCCGTTCTGTTTCAGCCGCGTCGCGAGACGATCGACCATGCCGCGCACCATGGCGTTGCGATCGGTTTCGGCCATGTCCTTGGAGGCAGCAATCGTCTCGTCGGACAGCGCCGGCAGCGTGCCGCCGCCACCGACCCGCGCCAGCGAGGACTGCACCAGGGCACGCCACGGCGCATCCGCAGGCGCTTTCGCAAGCAGCGCGCGCCAGATATTGGCCGCGTCGTCCTTGCGGCCGTCCTGCTCGGCGGCAAGGCCCAGAAAGTAATTCGCCTTGGGATCGTCGGCGTTCAAGGCGTGTGCGCGCTCGAATTCGGCCTTGGCCTCGGCGGTCACCACGCCGCCGGCGGCAGCCGAGATCGCTTCGCCGAGATCGGACCTGCGCTCCGCGCTTTCGCCATTGTAGGTGAGCGAGTTGCGATAGGCGCGCACCGCGTCGTCGAAGCGGCCGAGCCGCTCCAGAACCGGCGCGAGCACGTTCCAGCCGCGCCCGTCCGTCGGATTCTTCTCAAGATGCTGCTCGACCTGCACGACGAGGTTCTCGAGCGACTGCGCCATGCCACCCCCGCGCTCCCGCTGCGCAAGGGGAAAGTCCTGCAGCCGGGGCGAGCCGAGTGGCATGTAGACGCCGGCCGCGATGAGCGGCAGTCCGGCAAGCGCCAGCACGGCCGCCGCACGGCGCCATTTGAGGTTCGACTTCGGCGCCGTTGCCGGCTCGCTGGCCGCCGCCGCGAGCAGCCTGCGGCTGACCTCGACGCGCGCAGCCTCCGCCTCCGGCGCCAAGATCAACCCTGCGGCGAGATCACGCTCAATTTCGGCCAGCTGGTCCTTGTAGACCGCGACCTCGCTGCCCTGATCTTGTGCGCGGCTGGTGCGGCCAAGCGGCAAGAGCACGGCGAAAATCGCCGCGACCGTCATCAGCGCGAACACGAACCATAGCGTCATCTGGCAAGCTTCCGGCGGCGCCCGAACCGCGCCTGTAGGTGCCTTTACACCACGGCCGGACGATGCGGCAATTGACAATTGTCAAGGCGGCGCAACCGCATGTAGTGCCGAAAAGGTGAAAATCCAACGCCTTAGCCGATCTCGAAGTCGACACTTTGCGCGGCCTGCTCGCCGTGCCCGTCGAAGGCCTTTAGGAAGTATGTTCCCGGCTTGATTGCATCCGGCAATCTGATGCGCAGCGCTCCGACCGGAACCCGAGATGCAACCCTGGTGGCGGTCTCAGGCAGCTGCCGATCGCTGGCCTTCTCGACCAGCACCACCTTGGCTCCAACCATCAGCCGTTGATACTTGGCAACGATGACGCGGTTCTCAATTTCAATCGAGCTGATGACCGGTTTCATGCGCCTACAGATGGAAATTTCCAGACTTGCACCCGCGAAAGTACGGTGCGCCATCGGCGTCGTCAACTTAAAATTGTGATCAGGAAAAATGCGCGCCGATCAGCCTGCGCGCGACGATTTGCGCTCGCCCGTGAGTGCATTTTCGGCGGCCCGGCTCATCAATGAGGCGTAATCGTCGCCGAACAGCACCTGGCAGAAGCGGATCGCGGCCTGCACCTGCTGCTGCCGATAGGTGCGAACCTTGTGATCGGCGGCACGCAGCGACTGCACCAGCTGCTCGGTCGACCGTTCCACATATTGCTGGAGATCGGAGAAGGTACGCAGCGTCACCTCGTTGATCGCAAGCTCGCTCGCATAGTTGCGGCACGTCGCGACGAAGTCGATCAGTGCCACCGTTTCCTCGACTTCGGTGCTGTCGATCCGCGCGCCCGGCGGAATGTCCTTTTCGGGGCGCTGGCGTAGGATGCGGCGGACGCGGCCGGGAACGCTGTCGATCTCGGACTGCAGCGCATTGGAGATGTCGGCCCGGATCGACGTCAGTTGCTTGCCCCAGGTCGAATCGTTGCGCAGGTCGAGCTCGGTGCGCAGTCCGCGCACGCCGTCGTGCAGCGTCTTGAGGTTGCCGGCGACATTGTCGAAATGGCCGCGCTTGATGTCCATGCGCAGGACCGCGGCGACGCAGGACAAATCGTGCAGGGCCATCGTGACGGCCATACCGTAGGGCGTCGCCGCGACGCGGATCTCGTCATCGGACGCCGCTATCTTGACCGCAAGGCGGATGATCTGCCAGGGCGCGGTCATCCGCTGCACGACGATCGACAAGGCGAAAGGCAGCATCTGCGGCGTCTGAAGCGCCGGAATGTTGAGCGCCGACGTCACCGAGGCGATCTGGGAATCCCCGAAGGCCCGCAAGGTGCGCGGTAATTTCTCGTTCAATGTCGCAATGGCGTCCCGGACCTGGAGCACCGCACCGATCGAATAGAGATCCTCGATCACGTTGGGCGGTCCGACCCGGGCCAGCGCCCGCGACTTGTCGCCGCCGCCCGGCCCCGTCAGCTCGAAGATGGCGTCCGCGGCCACCGCCTGAAGCTTCTGCGCCAGGGCTTCGACCTGCCCAGCACTGTCCGCCGGCATGCGCGCCAGCGCCGCCTCGAATTCGTTCACCTTGTCCGGTGCGCCGTCACGGCCAAGCCACTGCCAGATTGGCTGCAGCGAGGAGCGGCGAATCTGGCCGGCCCTGACAGGAGTGCCCGCTTCGACGAGGAAAGGTTCCAACACCTGGAATAGGAGCCGCGACAGATCGTCCGTGCGCGGCGGCAAAGCCTCGTCGGCCTCGCTCTTGCGGACGATCTTGCGCAGCTGCTCGAGCACGAGGGTGGCCACCGCCGTGTCCTGGCCGCGCTCCAGCGCACGCTCGAACTCCCGCATCAGCAGTGCCTGCGACTGCGGCGGGAGCTGCGCGAGATATTCCCTCAGCCGCTCGATCGATGTCTGGCTCATGCGCCCGGGTAATGCACGGTAAAATGGCGGACATGGGATGGGTCCGGCGCGATCATAGGGGGTCCCCACTTAAGAAGCCGTTTAGGAAGCTGCCTCGAATGCCTCCCATGCTTCGCTGGAGGAGCCTCGGCCGCGCCGAAAATTGTCGTCGAAACAAGGGATTATAGTCCGGGAAGAACCAGCTCGGCGCGCAGCCCCCCAGTCGGAGCGCTGCCGAGCGAAAGGCTGCCGCCATAGAGGGCCGCGAGGTCGGTCACGATCGACAGCCCCAGTCCCGACCCGGGCTTGGACTCGTCGAGGCGCTTGCCGCGCCGGGCGACCTGGGCGCGCTCGGCTTCCGACAGACCACGGCCGTCGTCGTCGACGATGACCCGCAAACGCGGGCCGGCGCCGGCCCGCTGTTGCGGCTCGACCAGGACCTCAATGAGGACGCGGGAGGCCGCCCATTTGCAGGCATTGTCGACGAGATTGCCGACCATCTCCTCAAGATCCTGCCGCTCGCCCCGGAACTTGGCGGATGGATCGGCCTTGGCCTCGACCACGATGCCGCGGTCGCGATGGATCTTCTCCATGGTCCGCCGCAGTCCCTCGATGGCAGGCGCCACCTCCGTCACGGTCGCGACCACCGAGACCCGTGCCGCGATGCGGGCGCGCTCCAGATGATGGGCGACCTGATCACGCATCACATCCGCCTGCTCCATCACCTTCTCCGCGAACGGATCGGCGGCATGCGCGCTGGCTTCGTTGACGATGACCGAAAGCGGCGTCTTGATCGCATGAGCGAGATTGCCGACATGGGTGCGCGCCCGCTCGACGATCTCGCGATTGGCGTCGATCAGCGCGTTGGTCTCGCGCGCCAGCGGCGCGATCTCGACCGGGAATTCACCCTCGAGCCGTTCCGCCCGCCCGGAGCGGATGTCGGCGATCGCGTCCGAGATGCGCTTGAGCGGTGCAAGGCCGAAACGGACCTGAAACACGGTCGTCAGCAGCAGCACGATGCCGAGCGCCGTGAAGGTGCCGCCGAGATAGTAGTCGAAGCTGCGTGTCTCGTCGAAAATCTCGGTATCGTCCCCGGCGACGCTGACCAGAAATTTGCCGTCGGCACCGAGATCGACCGGCCGTTCCACCATGCGCAGATTCTGCCCTTCCGGCCCGTCGACATAGGCGAGGCGGATGCCGGCGGCGGTGAGCTCGGCACCCTGCTCTTCGAGCTTCGGTAGCTTCTTGTCCCAAAGCGAGCGCGAGGAGCGCACTTCCGGCTTTTCGGTGTCGGTCCGCGTGATCTGCCAGTACCAGCCGGACAGCGGCAGGTCGAACAGGGGCTCGCCAAGCGACTGGAACTGGCGGTCCGGCGGCTCGTCGGGCGTTGCGACCTCGGCGATGAGGGTGCGCAGATAGAGATTGAGCCGGCGGTCGAAGGCGCGCTCGGTGGCGTTCTTGTAGACCGACGACAGCACCACGCCTGTGATGGCCAGGATCACCACGAGCCAGGCGGTCGCCGACAGGAACAGTCGGTTCGCAAGCGAGCTAGCGGCCATCGGAATGATCCCGGGCGGCGCAGGATGGCAGGTGGTCGGACGTCATGACCGGACCAAGGGCCCTGTTCGGCCTCCCGTCAAGCCAAGATACTTCAAAGGCCGGAACGCCTCAGGCGCCCGGGGCCGGCGGCGGGGTCAGGAGATAGCCCAGGCCGCGGACGGTCTGGATGATGTCGACGTCGAGCTTCTTGCGGATGCGGCCGACGAAGACCTCGATGGTGTTGGAGTCGCGGTCGAAATCCTGGTCGTAGAGATGCTCGACCAGCTCGGTGCGCGAGACCACCCGCCCGGAATGGTGCATCAAGTAGGCCAGAAGCCGATATTCGTGCGAGGTCATCTTGACGGGATTGCCCGACACGCTGACCCGGCCGGTTCGGGTATCGAGCGTCACCGGCCCGCATGTCAATTCGCTCTGGGCGTGGCCGGTGGAGCGGCGCAGCAGGGCGCGGATGCGCGCCAGCACCTCCTCCAGGTGGAACGGCTTTGCGACGTAGTCGTCGGCGCCGGCATCGAAGCCCTGCACCTTGTCGCTCCAGCGGTCACGTGCGGTAAGGATCAGGACCGGCATGGTGCGGCCGTTGCGGCGCCAGGCTTCCAGCACCGAGATGCCGTCCTTCTTCGGCAGGCCGATATCGAGCACCACGGCGTCATACGGCTCGTTGTCGCCGAGATAGTGCCCCTCCTCCCCGTCGAAAGCCCGATCGACGACATAGCCGGCGTCGGTCAGCGCCTTGGTGAGCTGGCGATTGAGATCGGGGTCGTCCTCAACAACGAGCAGGCGCACGCTTCTCTCCAAGGATAGGCTGCAAGAACAGGCGACATGAACACCGCCACAGATGAGCAATTCCGGCGTGAACTGAATATGAACGCAGGGAACCGGGCTACGTTACTTTTTGGTCATATACGACCCGGCGCGCGCAAATGCGACTGCGCCCACCATGCCGCCGGAGGAGCCGGTGGCATGGTGGGCGCAACGTGCCGCATCGCGCGGCGAGCCGGAAGGTGCCGGCGTGCTGATCCGGCCGTCAGGTCCGGAAGAACACGAACCAGACGACGGCGAGGATCAGGATCGCAAGCCCGGTCGAGATGGCGAGCAGCGCCGCCACCGATGGTCCGGGCTCGCCCTGGCGTGCCTCGGTCGGAGTTTCGACGATCCGGTTCTGCTCTCGCCTGGTTGCCATGGTGACCTCGATCTGTGGCTGTCGCGTCGGATGGCCGCGACCTCCTCGGCGATGAATTGCCGGGGCAACGCGTCATCTCGGGCGATGTTCCGGTCCAGCAAACACGGCGCAGGCGGCGATTAACGCCGTTGCAAGATTCCGCGCCGGCGGTTGCTATGATTCGCAACTGGGCGATGGTATCCTCAAAGCTTGTCCGCTGTTGCGTCTGGAGTAGCCCATGGCCCCCCGCGCCAATTGGAAGGGTTTTCTGCGTCTGTCGCTCGTGACCTGCCCGGTCGCGCTCTATCCGGCCACTTCGGATACGGAGAAGGTTTCGTTCAACCAGATCAACCGCAAGACCGGCCACCGCATCAAGTATCTCAAGGTCGATGCCGAGACTGGCGACGAGGTGACGTCCGAGGACATCGTCAAGGGCTACAAGGTCGACACCGACACTTATATCGAGGTCACCAAGGACGAGCTGGACGACATCGCGCTCGATTCCACCCACACGATCGAGATCGACGAGTTCGTGCCCAAGGCCGACATCGACAACCGCTATCTGATCCGCCCCTACTACCTCGTGCCGGACGGCAAGGTCGGCCACGACGCCTATGCGGTGATCCGCGAGACCATCCGCAGCATGGACAAGGTCGCGATCGGCCGCGTGGTGCTGACCAACCGCGAGCACATCATCGCGCTGGAGCCGCTCGAGAACGGGCTGATGGGCACGCTGCTGCGCTACCCCTACGAGGTCCGCAGCGAGAAGGAATATTTCGACGACATCCAGGACGTGAAGCTGACGAGGGACATGCTCGACCTCGCCAAGCACATCGTCGAGAAGAAGTCCGGCGCGTTCGAGCCCGAGCTGTTCGAGGATCATTACGAGACCGCTCTGATCGATCTCATCAACAAGAAGCGCAGCGGCATGCCGATCACCGCCAAGGCCGCACCGAAGACCGGCGGCAACGTCATCAGCTTGATGGACGCGCTGAAGAAGAGCATCGCGAACGAGAAGGACGCGGCCCCCGCGGCGAAGGTCGCCAGGGACACGGACAAGGAGACCGCCAAGGACACCAAGGCCAAGAAGCCGAAGAAGCGCGTCGAGGGCCAGCGCGAGATGCTGCTGCCGATATCAGGCAAGGGCGGCAAGGACGCTGCGGCGAAGGCTGCGACCACGCCGAAGAAGGCCGCCGACAAGCCGGTGCGCGCGCCGGCGCGGGCAAAGAAGGCCGGCTGACAGCACCACGCCCCGCGATCACGCCGTGATGTCTCTCCTCGCCGATCGGCCGGCCTGACATGCCCTGGTCGACGGCGTTCGACGATCCCGTTCGCGTGAGCAACAAGCGCAAGCTGCTCACGCTTCAAGAAGCCGCCGACTACATCATGGAGCTGCCCGAGGACGCCCAGCACGAGGCGCATTGGCAGACCGCGATCGAGACCTTGATCAATGCGGCCGAGACCGGCGGCGGCTGGGTGATGTTCGCCCGCATCGCGATGTTGCGGGCGCTGAATACGGACGGCCGGCGCGGATGAGCGCGATCGAGACATCCTTGCCTATTCGTTGACGAACAGGCTCAACAATCGGTTAAGCGGTCAAGCCAATGGGGGCAATGCACCGGGCTGTCGGTTTGACTTCATTTGAACGGATCGACGGAACCCTAATTTAATGAATGCCGTCGTACGAGGTAAGGTGCGATCGCCGTGTTCTGGCGCGCTCGGAGATTTATTCGATCGATTTGCAAGTCCGATAACGACGCGACCATCCATCGGATCGGATGAACAGGAGTTGGCAATGCGTCTGCTTAGGTCCTTCCTTGCCGATGAGAATGGCGCAACCGCAATCGAGTACGGCCTGATCGCCGCAGGGATCGCTCTGGCAATCGTGACCATCGTCAACAGCACGGGCGCTGCGCTGCTCAACAACAAGTTCAACTCGGTCAGCACGGCGATGAAGTAACCGCCGGCCAACGGCCTGCGCAGCGGCTGCCCGCCGGAGCGGCGGGCCATGATCTGGGTCAACAGCATCGGGACGGCGACGTCTAAGCATGGAGGTCCGACTCCCTGCTGCCGGCCCGTCCATGCATCCAGACCTTCCGCATTCCCAACTGAAGATCCGCCGCGTCCGCCTCGACACCGGCCGTGAGAACGTCGTCGTCGTCTCGAGGCGCTCCAAGGCGCTGCGCGCGGAGATCTTCCGCGGTTTCAGCCGCGTCGAGCTTCGTCAGGGCGGCAAGGTTCTGCTGGCGACCCTGCTGATCACGGACGACGATACGCTCGCGGCTCCCGACGAGATCGGCCTCTCCGAGCCTGCGTTCCGGCGCTTCGCCGAAGCGGTCGGAACGGAGGTCACGGTCAGGCCCGCCTCGCCTCCGGAGAGCCTGGAAGCGGTGCGTGCGAAGATCCGCGGACGAACTCTGAGCCAGGCCGAGATCGGCGCGATCATCAGCGACCTTGCCCATTATCGCTACTCCGACATGGAGATCGCCGCCTTCCTGATCGGATCGGCGAGCTTCATCACCAGCGACGAGCTGCTCGCCCTCACGGGGGCCATGGCGCAGGCCGGCACGCAATTGGTCTGGCCGACCCCTGTCGTCGTCGACAAGCATTGCATCGGCGGCATCCCCGGCAACCGCACCTCGATGGTGGTGGTGCCGATCGTCGCCGCGCATGGCCTGCCGATCCCGAAGACCTCCTCGCGCGCGATCACCTCGCCGGCCGGCACCGCCGACACGATGGAGGTGCTGGCGCGGGTGAATATCTCCGTCGAGGAGATGAAGGCGATCGTCTCCTCCTGCAACGGCTGCCTGATCTGGGGCGGGCACGTGAACCTGTCGCCGGCCGACGACGTCCTGATCTCGGTCGAGCGCCCGCTGAGCCTGGATACTCGCGAGCAGATGGTCGCGTCCATCATGTCCAAGAAGATCGCGGCAGGCTCGACCCATCTGCTGATCGACATTCCGGTCGGGCCGACCGCGAAGGTCACCGGCGGCGTCGAGGCCATGCGGCTGCGAAAGCTGTTCGAATTCGTCGGCGACCGCTTCGGCCGGACGGTCGAGGTGATCACGACCGACGGCAGCCAGCCGATCGGCAACGGCATCGGGCCGGTGCTGGAGGCCAACGACGTCATGGCGGTGCTCGGCAACGACAAGGATGCGCCGCGCGATCTGCGCGAGAAGTCGCTCCGGCTCGCCGCCCATCTGCTGGAATACGATCCCAAGCTGCGCGGCGGGGCCGGCTATGCCCGGGCGCGCGAACTGCTGGATAGCGGCGCGGCACTGAAGCAGATGCAGAAGATCATCGACGCACAGGGCCCCTCGACATGCAGCAACGAGCTCGGACCGCTCAGCTTCGACGTCGAGGCGAGGCATGACGGCATCGTGTCCGCAATCGACTGCCTGCGTCTGAACCGCCTCGCCCGCACCGCCGGCGCGCCGCTCGACAAGGGCGCAGGCATCCGCCTGTTCAAGAAGATCGGCGACCGCGTCGAGCAGGGCGAGCCACTCTATCGCGTCTACACGTTCGGCCGGTCGGAGCACGATTTGGCGGCCAGCGCGACTGCGGCCGACAACGGCTATGCGATCAACGGCAAGCCTCTCGGAGAATGACAGATGAGCATCACCGTTCGATTCTGCGGTGCCACCCGCACCGTGACCGGCTCGAGCTATCTGTTCCAGACCGCAAGCGGCTGTTTCCTGGTCGATTGCGGATTGTTCCAGGGCCAGAAGACGCTGAAGGAGCTCAATTATCGCGCCTTTCCGTTTCGCCCCGCCGACATCGATGCGGTGCTGCTCACGCACGCTCACATCGACCATAGCGGTCTCTTGCCGAAGCTCGTGCGCGCGGGCTTCGAGGGGCCGATCCTGGCGACGCGCGGCACGATCGACCTCTGCTCCTACATGCTGCCCGATGCCGGCAACATCCAGGAATCGGAGGTCAAGCAGCTCAACCGGCGCAACGCCTCGCGCGGGCGCAAGGAGGTCGAGCCGATCTACACGCAGGCCGACGCGATCGCATCGCTGCGATCGTTCCGCGCCGTCGACTACGAACGATGGACCGACGTGATCCCCGGCGTCCGCGCACGCTACTGGAACGCCGGCCATTTGCTCGGCTCCGCGTCGATCGAGCTGGAAATCGCCGAGCAAGGCGCGGCGCGGCCGCTGCGCGTGCTCGTCTCCGGCGACGTCGGGCCGGAGGCCAAGCTGCTCCAGCCCGATCCCGAAGCGCCGAGCGATTTCGACTACGTCATCTCGGAATCGACCTATGGCGACCGCGCGCACGAGGCCACGACACCTGCGCTTCGCCGCAAGCACCTCGCGGCCGAGGTGCGCGATGCCGCGGCGGCCGGCGGCGCGCTGCTGCTGCCGGCCTTCGCGGTCGAGCGCACCCAGGAGCTGATCGTCGATCTCGTCGACCTGATGGAGCACCGCGAGATTCCGACGGCGCCGATTTTCCTCGATTCACCGCTCGCGATCCGCGCGACCGAAGTGTTCCGCCGCCATTCCGAGAGCCTCGATCCGTCGGTCGACGCCACGCGCCTGCTCAACTCGCCGCATCTGAAATTCACCGAGACCGCGGACGAGAGCAAGGCGATCATGCGTCTGTCCGGATTTCACATCATCATCGCTGCGAGCGGCATGTGCGATGCGGGCCGGATCCGCCATCATCTGAAGCGCTGGCTGTGGAACGAGCGCGCGACCGTGCTTCTGGCCGGCTTCCAGGCCAACGGCACGCTCGGCCGCTTCCTTCAGAACGGGGCCAAGGCCGTCCGCATCCAGGGCGACGAGATCAAGGTCGCCGCCCGCATCCGCATGATCGACGAATATTCGGGTCATGCCGACGGCGCCGGCATGGCCAGCTGGATCGCGGCGCGTCGTCCCATCGCGCGCGGGCTGTTCCTGGTCCACGGCGAGGAAGCGGCGGTTGCGGGCCTGGCCGAGCGCGTCGCCGAGCGCATCATTCCCGCGGCCAGGATCTACCAGCCGATGCTGGACGACACTTTCGAGCTCGCGGCACCCGAACCGCGCGTGCTCGACGCCGATCATCGCCGGCGACTGTCGCCGGAGGCCGTGACGCGTCTCGACTGGCACAACGAGATGTCCGAGCTGATGCTCGACATCAACGATCGCGTCGCAGCCGCCGCCGACGACCGCGCCCGCGGCGTCATCATCCGAAGGCTGCGGCGGGCGCTGCAGGAAACGGCGTAGCGCTCGCGGAAACAATAATCCGGATTGCGCCTAGCTTCATCCAGGCTACGGCGCTTTGACGGCCCTCTGGGTGCTGATATTCTCCGGCGGAACGGGCTCGACGAGCCATGCCGCCAATCGATCAACCAGCGCTGCCGAGAGAATGCGGATGAGACGCGTGATGCTCCTGACGATCGGCCTCATGTCTGTCGTCGCCTGGCCGCACGACAGCGCCAGAGGCCAAACTTCGGCCGCGCCGCCGGTTTCGCTTGCTCGGCCCGATGCAGCGCCGCCACGCCCGGGTGCCACCAAGCCCCCCCGGGTAACGACGAACGGAACTCCAGCAGCGACGTCCAGCAGGGAGCCTTCCGTGATTGGCCGGCCTCAACCGAATCCAGCCGCCGACTACGATGGCTTCAGCGTCGGCACCGTCGATGACGTTGGCACTCCGAGCCGCGTGACGCCGGCCGTGCGTTCACGCGCAGCAAGGGACGCCAGGTCCAATCCGGATGGTCTCGATCAAGAAGATGAGGCGTTGAAGCGAAAGCTGATGATCTGCCAGAGCTGCAAATAGCAGAGCAATCGGATATGACTTGTGGCGGCGGCCTGCGCGCACGCCTCGTCCTTCGGGACGGCGCTGACGCGCCTCCTCAGAATGAGGCTAGTCAGCATCAGTGCTCGTTGAAATGGCTGCCGCGCACTCCGCCCTCATCCTGAGGAGCCCGCCCATAGCGGGCGTCTCGAAGGATGGCCGCCGGGGAAACTCCCAAATGCGATAGCCCTGCTGCAAAGAGGGATGTAAGCACAGCTTCAGATGCCGCGCCCATCCCGCTCGAATTCGTCCTTGCGAATCTTCAGGTTTTCGCGCCGCTGCTCCTATCCTTGAGGGCGGCCAGCAACTCTTTTCCGAGCGCTCCGGCAGAGGCGGGGTTCTGGCCCGTGATGAGCCGGCCATCGACGACGACGTGAGGTTGCCAATTGGCCGCGGACGAGTACTCGGCACCCTCTGCCCTCAACGCATCCTCGAGCTCGTAAGGTACGTCATCGCGCGCATAGTCGTACTCTTCCTTCTTCGAAAAGGATGTCAGCTTCTTGCCGCGCACGAACGGGACGCCATCGCCGAGGTCGACGCCAAGCAGCGCGCACGGCCCGTGACAGACAGCGGCGACGAGCTTGCCGGTGCTCCAGGCTCGCACAACGGCACTTTGGACCGCCGCATTGCGCTGGATGTCCACCATGGGACCAAGACCGCCGGGTATCAGGATGGCGTCGTAGTCGGCGGCATCCACCTCGGATAATTTACGGCTGTGATTCAGGCGGCGAAAGGCTTTGCTGGCGAGGAAATCCTTCTGAGCAGGATCTTTCTCGTCATATGCATCGTAAGGCGTCCACCCCCCGGCCGGCGACGCGAACTCCACCGCGATCCCAGCCTTGTCGAGCACCTCGAAAGGATGGGCAACCTCGGCGAAAAAGAAGCCGGTCTTGCGACTATGCGGTCCGATCACGGCTGCGTTGGTGACAATGAAGAGGACGTGTTGGGTCATGGTTTTCTCCTTTCGATAATGCTATCTGGGATCGCCTTGCCGCGGTGCGGAGACCGCCTCAATTCGGACAGGGCTGTCCGGCCGCGCCCCACATCGCCATGTCCTTGACGTGATCCTCGAAGGTGCCGGGCGGCGTTGAGCGGCCGGCTCCGGGCGCCCAGCCGCGCGGGATGAAGCCGCTCAGCGAGGCATCGTGCCGCAAATGCCCGACGAGACCAGCGGCGTCGCGACCGCCGTTGCGCTTGGGATCTTTCATCTGCGCGCAGATCTCGGCGCCGCTCTTGCCGAACCAGATGAAAGCCACCGGGGCGAGCTGCCAATCGATGCCGGCGCGCGGCGGCGACGGCGCCGGCTCGTTCGCCTGGGTCGAGGTCATGTGGCAGGTCGAGCACGGGATCGCTTCCGCTCCGATGCGGCTCTCGCCGCCATGGATGTTCATGCCATGCGGGCGAGGCTTGGTTTCGCCGGCCGGCGTCCAGATCGGTATCGCCTTGGCATCGACATGGCAGTTGGCACACCGTGGATGGGTCACGACGGCTTCGATCCGCTTCCACGCCTCCAGCCCCTCGGCGCGGCTGACGCTACCGGGCGGCAGCAGGTCCTTGGCGGCCTCGTCCTTCGCGGCGACGATCCCGGTCAGGGCGGCGACGGCCGACGCTGCCAAGACCAACGCGATCAGAGATCTCTGCATGGCGTGTCTCACACGAAATCGATGAACTTGTTGAAGGGCATTTCGCGGATGCGCTTTCCGGTCGCCGCGAAGATCGCATTGGCAAGCGCAGGCGCGGCGGGTGGCACCGGCGGCTCTCCGAGGCCCCTCACCTTCGGATCGTTCTCGAGCCCGCGAACTTCGATGACCGGGCATTGGTGGATCCGCATCGCCTCATGGTGATTGTAATTGGTCTGCTGCGCCGCGCCTTTTGAGTAGGTGATTTCGCAATTGATCGCGTGGCCTAGGCCCCAGACGACGCCGCCCTGGACCTGGTTCTCGAAATTGACGGGATCGATCACCTTGCCGACGTCGACCGCGACCCAGACCTTGTCGATCCGGACGCCACGGTCCGTCGCCGTCACCTCGACGACCTCGGCAACCGGTGTCCCGAACGACTCGACGAAGGCGACGCCGCGGCCCCTGCCGTTGCCGAGCGGCCCCTTCCAGGTCGACATCTCCGCGACCGTCTCCAGCAGCTTGCGATAATGCGGCACATTGCACATCGCGATGCGCGCCTTCATGGGATCGAGGCCGGCTGCGTGGATCAATTCGTCAATGAAGCTTTCGGTGAAGAAGCCGGCCGTGGACGCTCCCACGGAGCGCCAGGTGGTGCACGGCGACAGCCCTTGCGCCTCGTAGCTGATGGCGCGGAAGTTGGGGATGTCGTAATAGACGTTCCACGTGCCGGCGGCCAATTGAGGATCGGGATCCTTCGAGGGTGCACCCATGCGCTCGAGCAGTCCCTTGAACGGCGCCGTCGATGCCAATTGCAGGTCGGTCGCAACGATCTTGCCGTTGGCGACGCTTCCCCTGTGACGCGCGATCGCAATCTGCCGCGGAATATCCTGAAGGAAATCCTCCTCGCGCGAGAAGACGAGCTTGATCGGCGTCCCGCGCATCTGATTGGCGATCTCGGCGAGCACGCGGACGTTCTCGAATTCGAGACGATGGCCGAAGCTTCCGCCGGTCCATTGATTGTGGAAGGTGACCTGCTCCGGCTTGAGGCCGATAGCGTTCGCCGCGATGGCTTGCACCGCCTGCGGGCTCTGATGGCCAACCCAGATTTCCATGCCCTTGTCGGTGACGAGACCGATCCCGTTCAGCGGCTCGAGCGGCTGATGCGCCACGTAAGGGGCGCGATATTCGGCTTCGACGAGCTTGCCCGTCTTCAGGCCGGCTCCGACGTCGCCGATCGTCCGCCACTCCTTGCCGAGGAATTCGGGCTTGAACGATGATTCCAGCACTTTCCAATGATCGGCCTGCTCGGCGGGATAGGCCGAAGGCGCCCACTCGCAAGCGATGGCGTCGACGGCTTTCATCGCGTACCAGCTGTTGGTGGCGATCACCGCAACGCCGTTCTTGATCTCGAGGATCTTCTTCACGCCCGGCATCGCGCGCGCCTTGCTGGCGTCGTAGGATTTCAGCGGCTGTCCCTTGCCGGGGTTCAGTTTGACGGAGGCGTAGAGCATGCCCTCCATCTTCAGGTCGATGCCGAATTGCAGTTCGCCCATCACTTTGGCGCGCACGTCGAGGCGCGTCATCGGCTTGCCCAGCATGCGCCATGTCGAGGGATCGCGCGGCTGCGCATCGAGCACCGGCGGAATTCTTGCGGCCTCGGCCGCCAGTGAGACGTACGGAATTTTGCTTCCGTCAGGCAGGATCACGTGGCCGGATTGCGTGCGGATGTCGGCGACGGCGACGCCCGAACGTTTGGCCGCAGCTGCCTTCAACGTCTCACGCGCAACTGCCCCTGCCACGCGCAGCTTGTCATAGGTGTCCGGGATCGTGCTCGAGCCGCCCGTCATCTGCAGGCCGGATTTTCGAAGACTTTCCAGCGCAGCAGCGCGTGCCGCTTCGGCCTCAGGACTCTGGTCCGCGGCCAGGAACGGCGCCAGTTCCTCCTTGAATCCGGTGTTGAAGTAAGCGGGACTCGGGCCGGCGAAGCGGACTTCGAACTGGCCGGGGTCGAGGTCCATCTCTTCGGCGATCATGATCGGCTGCACCGAGCCGACGCCCTGGCCGATGTCGGCGTGTTGCGCGATCAGCGTGATCTTGTCGGGGCTGATCTCGACCCATGGATTGAAGGTGACGGAATTCGGGCCGAGTCCGGCGGCCAGCGGATTGCCATCGGCACTCGGCGCGGTCGCTTCGGCCGGACCATAGGCACCGAAAACGATGCCACCGGCGACCGCGGCAGAGCCGAACACGAAAGCCCGACGCGAAAGGGTTTGCATGTCGCCCATCTCACTTCTCCGCCATCTTGTTTGCGGCGGCCGCATGGATCGCCGCACGAATGCGCGGATAGGTGCCGCAGCGGCAGAGATTGCCGGACATCACCTGGTTGATCTGCTCGTCAGTCGGTTTTGGGATCGATGCAAGAAGCGAGATGGCCTGCATGATCTGACCGGTCTGGCAGTAGCCGCATTGCGGCACCTGATGCGCGATCCAGGCCTGCAAGACCGGATTTTGGTCCTTGTTGTGCAGGCCTTCGAGCGTGACGACCGATTTGCCCGCGACCTCGCCGATATGGGCCTGGCAGGACCGCACCGCCTTGCCGTCGATGTGAACGGTGCAGGCCCCGCATTGCGCGACCCCGCAGCCGTATTTGGCGCTGGTGATGCCCAGTTCGTCACGCAGCACCCACAACAGGGGCATCTCGGGCACGACGTCGACCTGGCGCTTGATCCCGTTCACCTTGAGCTCGATCATGCCGATATGTCCTCTCGCCTACCTGGTCGCTGCAACAGCAATGCTCGACGCCCATTGCGCCGTATTTCCGAATCCTGCTGGATCATGCGCAATCCCTGCGGAATGGCTTTCGAGCCAATCGGCTTTCACCTCGACCTGGCCACAGCACAATTCGCGATACTGCCCCGGGGTGAGATTTGCGGCCTTGCGGAATACGCGCGTGAAATTGGCCTGCGAGCCGAAACCGAACTCCAGGGCAATCTCGACCAGCGACAGGTGGTCGCGCGCGAGCTCCTCTCGCGCGGCGTGGACGCGGCGATCGGTGACATAACGGTGCGGTGACAGTCCGGTCGCCTCGCGAAACAGCCGGGAAAAATGATAGGGGCTGAGGCAGGCTTGGGTCGCCAGATCCTCCAACCTGATATCGCTGCCGAGAGACGCCTCGATATAGTCCAGCACGCGCTGCAGGCGTCGCGCGTCGAGCGCCGGCGACTTGTCGGGCGCGCGCCAGCGGTCGATCGTGTAATTGCCCAGGAGATGCGCCGCGAGGGTGACCTGGATCCCCTCCACGAACAGCGCGTCGGTCGGGTGGCGCGGGCGATGGAGCAGATCGCGAAGCGGCGAGCAGATGTGGAAGAGCACCTGGTCCGCCAGGCCGTGAGCATAGGCGATCTCGACCTTGGCCGGATCGATGCCGAAATCCGCAAGCGCGCTGTGGTCAAGCAGTGTCGACGGCAGATAGAGATGAAGACATTCCATCCGGTCCGAAAGCTCGAGATGGCTCTCCTGCGTCCCCACGGGCACGAGATAAGTCATGCCCGGACGCGCAAGACTTTTCTGGATTTCGCCGTTGCCGGCACGGCACACCATGCCCCCGCCCGACAGCAGCATGACGAGCTCGGTGCAGATGGGAACGGGCGTTGCCTGACAGCCTGCCTCGAACTTGCGATGCTCGATGCTCAGCCCCGGCCAATCATTGACCCCCGCGAGCTTCTCGCTGTTCTTGTACTTGTGATCTCCATGCGTCACGAGCGCCATTACGACCTCCGCTTCGTTGCGGCGATTCCCGGCCCCGTATCGCGCGAGCGATCATTCCATCCGGTGGTGAGTTGCAGCCCCGGTCACTGCCACGCCGATCGCGAATTACTCACAAGCTGCGCCAGCGAAGTCCAGAGGCGGCACGGTTAAAGGAGGTAAAAGCCAGCCAAGGCAAAGGCTTGGCGCCAGACGTGTTCGGCTTCGCAAGCTTGATCTCCTCGCACCTCAGCAAGATGCGTGCGTCATCGCGCAGGAATCGGAAATATCGCAATGCGGGCCTGCGCTAGTGAAAGGCGCATCAACGGCAATGTCGCCGTATCGAGGATAGGAGCCTGCTATGAAGCCGCTTACCTCCGCGCTTGCCGCATTGTCGATCGCAACCGCCGTCCCCGCGGCCGCCGCCGACCGAAATGTTTCGATTGTTCTCGTGCACGGCGCCTTCGTCGATGGCTCGGGCTGGAAGGACACCTACGGCATCCTCTCGGAGGCGGGCTATGAGGTGCTCGTCGTTCAGCAGCCGACGATCACGCTTCGCGACGATGTCGCCGAGACCGAGCGCGTGATCGCCAAGGCGCGGCATCCCGTCATTCTGGTCGGGCATTCCTATGGTGGGATGGTCATCACGGAAGCCGGCGACAATCCCAAGGTTCGCAGCCTGGTCTATCTCGCTGCCTTTGCTCCTGACGCCGGAGAGTCCGTCAGCACGCTGGCGGAAGCCCCGGTGCCCGCCGGCGAGCACAAAGCTCCGCTGGTCACCGAGGGCAATTATCTGCTCGTCGACCGCGCAAAATTCCCCACCTCTTTCGCGGCCGATGTCGACCCGGCCACGACCCGCTTCATGGGCGCCGCGCAGCTGCCCTGGGGATTGCAGGCGGTGCAGACCAAGGTCGATCGCGTGGCCTGGAAGACCAAGCCGACCTATTACATGGTGACGAGCGAGGATCACATGATCCCGCCGACCGCACAGCGCACCATGGCCAAGCGTTCGGGCGCGAAGGTGACGGAGATGAAGAGCAGCCACGCGGTCATGCTGTCGCATCCGCGCGAGGTCGCGGAGTTCATCAGAAGCGCAGACACGTCAGCGACGCAGTGAGATCGGCCGCGCCCCCCACGGACATGCCCGTCGCAGACAAGGATTCGCACCATGGCGCTCAAGGATATTCTGCCGGGAAAACTGGGGTTCGGCGCAGCGCCGCTCGGAAACATGTTCCACGACATCCCGGAGCAGGAAGCGCTCGCGACAGTGAACGCAGCCTGGGAGGACGGCATCCGCTATTTCGACACCGCGCCGTTCTACGGCGCAGGGCTTGCCGAGATCCGCATCGGCGCCGCGCTCGCCGGCCGCAAGCGGAGCGACTACGTGCTCAGCACCAAGGTCGGCCGCTTGATCCTGGACGAGATCGAGGATGTTGGTGCCCGCGACCTCGGCGAGAAGGGCGGCGTCTTCAGACACGGACGCCCGAATCGGATCGTGAACGACTATTCCCGGGACGGAACGTTGCGCTCGATCGAGGACAGCCTGAAGCGGCTCGCCACCTCCCACATCGACGTCGTCTTCGTGCACGACGTAGCGCAGGACTTCTACGGCGACGAGTGGCTCTCGGTGTTCGAAAGCGCCCGCAAGGGCGCGTTCAAGGCCCTCGACCAGCTGCGGGACGAGGGCGTGATTAAGGGGTGGGGACTCGGTGTCAACCGGGTCGAGCCGATCGAGCTGCTGCTCGCGCTCGAAGAGCCGCGCCCCGACGGCTTCCTGCTCGCGGGCCGATACACGCTGCTCGACCACGCAAGGGCGCTGCAGCGGGTGATGCCGATGGCCGCCGAGCACGAGCTCGCGATCGTGGTCGGCGGCCCCTACAGTTCCGGCGCGCTCGTCGGCGGCCCGAACTTCGAATATGCGCCGGCGCCTCCCGAAATCCTCAAGAAGGTGGCGCGGATCAAGGCGATCGCAGACCGCTATCGGATCAGCATGAAGGCGGCCGGCCTGCAGTTCGCGCTCGCCAATCCCGTGGTTGCCGCCGTCATTCCCGGTGCGAGCCGCCCAAGCCGCATCGCCGAGGATCGCGCGGCGCTCGAGGAAGCCATCCCGGCGGAGTTCTGGCGCGAGCTGCGCTCCGAGGGGCTGGTCAGCCCCGCAGCTCCGCTTCCCGCCGCCGATTGACCAATCCACCCAATGACCAAGGAGAGCAACATGACAGATGAAACCAACAACCCCACCGGCATGGACCGCCGCGCCCTGCTTCAGACCGCCGGCGCCGCCGTCGTCACCGGCATCATAGCCGGCACGGCCATCGACGCGCGGGCCGCGACACAGGATGGCGAGCGCGACGAGGCGCCGCTCGGGGCGCGGCTCCAGGGCGTCCAGCATTTCGGGCTGACGGTCCAGAACATGGAGCGGGCCTACCAGTTCTACACGGAGGTGCTTGGCGGCACCGAGGTGTTCCGGCACGGCGACTTCCAGGGCGACGGGGTGCAGAACACGCTGTTGGCCGACCAGGAAATCGAGGCGAATGCACGTGGGGTCAATCCGCGAACCATCGGCGTGCCCGACTTGCGAAGCGGGGCACAGCGGCTCGATGTCCGCTTCATCCAGTTCGACAACATGGTGCTGGAGCTGCTGCAATATCGCGAGGCTGATCAGCCCGTCGGCAGCGCCAAGAGCTTCGCCGAACCGCTGGAGCACATGAGTCCTGCTTTCCCGCGCATGATGCACATCTGCTTCTATGTTCGCGACGATGTGGACTTCAACAAGTTCATTGCCGATCTCGAAGCGGAATCGGCGCGCCGCGGCATGACGCAGGTGAGAGCGAACCGCACCATCCGTCTCATGACGGAAGCGGATCGCAAGGCCGCGCCCCGCAGCACCAACACGAACCGGGTGACCGCCGAACCTTCGAACGGTTGGGAGCTGATCTACTGCAAGGGGCCCGAAGGCGAACAGCTCGAGTTCGTCAAGGCGCTCGGCCCCGTCAAGAAGCGCTTCAGCGAGGCCTTGGCGAAGCGGCAGCAAAAGATCGTGCGCTAATTCCTTGGACGCGGCAGGCGACCGGTCAGCGCCCCTGACCCGGCCGCCCGCGGCTTACTTACCTGCAGAGGACCTCGTCATGCAAACTGTCCGATTTTTCTTGCTAACCGCCTTGTTGCTCGTCACGACGACACTTTCCGCCGCAGTGCAGGAAGCGCCAGGCGTTCGCTATCAACAGGTTCAGGAAGGCGCATATTCCGTCGTGGCGCAGGTGCGAGCCAAGCCTGGAAAGGAGGATCTGCTGCGCGCGGCCACCCTGCCGCTGATCGAGCTGGTCCGTGGCGATCCCAAAAACCTGGTATATTTCCTTCAGGAAGATCGCACCAAGCCGGGTCATTTCATCTTCTACGAGATTTTCGCCACCCGAGCCGATTTCGACGCGCACAACGCGATGCCATACGTAAAGGACTGGTTCGCCAGGCTGCCAGAACTCGCCGACGGCGGCGTCGAGGTCATGCACATGGCCGTTCTTGGCAAGCCCAAAAATTAGCTGAAGGCTGCGCAAGCGAGCACGCCGCAGCACGCGAGCGAATTTGTCGCAGCCCTGTTTCGGACAAAGCCGCGCAATCGGGCGAATTCCGAACGGCTCTCTTTAACTATTGTGCAGTGCATGATAATTCTGGCGATCTGATTGATCGACTGGAATGAGCAATGCGGGCTGCCACGGAGACACGCCAACGGGGCACGGACCGACGGGAGCTCACTTACTGCTTCGGCCCCTTTCGGCTGATTCCGCGCCGCCAGTTGCTGCTTCTCGACGGGCGTCCGGTCAAGCTGGGCGGACGCGCATTCGAACTCTTGCATGTGCTGGTACAGCGCTGCGGCGAGCTGGTCAGCAAGACCGAACTGATGGCGGCGGCCTGGCCGGGCACCTTCGTCCACGACAGCAATCTCAAGGTCAACATGTGGAGCTTGCGGCGTTCGCTGGGAGACACCCAGATCGAGCCCCTCTACATCGCGACCGTGGCGCGCCGTGGATACAAGTTCATCGCGCAGGTGCAGATCAGCATCGGCGAGATCGACGACGATCTTGCGCTCGCCGAACCGCTCCCCTCGTCCAGTCCGCCATTGCTGCGCGGCATCGTTGGTCGTGAAGCGGAAATCGACGAAATTACCGGTCTGTTGACCGGCAACAGGCACGTGACCCTGGCGGGCGCCGGAGGAATCGGCAAGACGACGGTTGCCTTGGCTGTAGCCCAGGCGTTTGCGCCACAGTGCCGCGACGGCGTGTGCTTCGTCGATCTCGCAACGATCTCCGACCCGACGCTGTTCGGCGCCGCACTGGTGACGGCATTGGGCATCAGGGGCAATCCGGACAACAGCCTGGCTGCGGCCATCGACTATCTGAAACCGCGGCAGATGCTGGTCATTCTGGACAATTGCGAGCACGTCCTGCCAGCCGCAACGATCTTCGCCGGCAGGTTCATGGCGGAGGCATCGCCGTCCAAGCTGCTTGCGACGAGCCGCGAACCGCTCGGCACCGCCACCGAGCACGTCGTCCGGCTCGGCTCCCTGGTCTCACCCAAACCCGGCCACGCCCTGACCCCAGATCAAGCCGTCAGGTTTCCGGCAGTGCAATTGTTCGTCAGCCGCGCCGCCGAATGGGCGGACTACCAATTCGTCGATGATGATTGCGAGGCCGTTGCCACAATCTGCCACTCGCTCGACGGCCTCCCGCTGGCCATCGAATTGGCGGCAGCCCAGATCGGCAGGTTCAATCCTCACCAATTGGTGGAGTTGCTCGACCAGAATTTGGGTTTTCGTGCCCCCGCCGCCGATGGCGCGCCGCCGCGTCATGAAACGCTGATGGCGACGATCGACTGGAGCTTCAGACTGCTGTCGCAGCGGGAAGCCAGACTGTTCGGCCTGCTCTCGGTGTTCAGCGACGCATTCGAGGTCGAGGACGCGGTCTTCGTCGCCGAAGCGGCAGGGCTCACGCCGGTCGACGTCGTCACCGGCCTCGGCAGTCTCGTTGCCAAATCGCTCCTGAGCGCGCAGGCACATGGCGCGAGCCTGCGCTATCGCCTGCTCGACAGCACATGCCGCTATGCGAGCGAGCGGCGCCGGGCCGATCCTGCCTGCGACCAGGCGCTGCGCCGTCATGCGCAACGTGTCCTCACGCTGTTCGAGCAGTCCGAGGAGGAGTGGAACTGGCGCGAGCCGGCCGATTGGACCCAGCGTTACCTTGGCCGCATCGCCGACTTGCGCGCCGCTCTTTCATGGGCGTTCGGCGAGCACGGCGATGCCGTACTCGGGATCAGGCTCACGGTTGCGGCGATCACCTTGTGGTCGGAGACGTCGATCCTGTCGGAAGCGCAGGCGCGGTATGCGGACGCGCTCGCATTGGCCAAGACCGTCCCGTGCGACGATCTGTCGAAGACAAAACTCGCCTGCGCCCTTGGGTGGAGCCTCTTCTACGCCCGCAAGATGTCGAATGAGAACGAGATTGCCTGGCTCGATGCCATCCTCTTTGCAAAGCGGGCCGGCAACATCGAATATCAGCAGCGGGCGCTGGTCGGGTTCGGCTTCTACCTGCTGCAGATCGGCCAGGTCGAGCGCGCCATATCTTATCTTGAAGAGGCCACCGAGCTCGCCGACCGCGATCGCGATCTGACGGCGACGTCCGAAGCCGATCGCGCGCTGGCCTGGGCTCGCGCTTTTGCCGGCGAATTGAGCAGGAGCCGCCCTGTTCTCGACCGTCTTGCAGCGACCTACTCGCTGGCCGAAGGGCGTTCGCGCAAGGACGCGAACGAAGTCTATCGGTTCATCACCGTCCGCTTCAATCTGCCCTTCGTCGCGTGGATGCAAGGGCAAGCGGACTACGCGGCGAGACTCGCCAAGGACGCCATCGATGCCGCGGACCGCAGCGGCCATTGGGTGTCACAGTCGAACGCATTTGGGCTCGCCGCCCTTCCCGTTGCGCTCGAAACCGGCAATCTTGACGCGCTCGCGAGCTACACTGAGCGATTGCGTCGCAACCTTGAACGCGAGCGCATCTCACGCTGGGTTCCGGTCGAGCGCTATTTCTCCGCATGCCTTCGCGACCTGCGGGGCGATCCACGCGCGGTGGAGGATATTCGAGCCGCGATCGACGAACTGACAGAATGCCGGTTCTTGATGCGGATCGGCAGCTATCTCGCGGTCCTCGCCCGCGCCTATCTGAGGCAAGGGCGGATCGCGGAGGCGCAAGAAGCCATCACGCGGGCGATCGAGCATCAGGAACGCCAAGGCGAGCGCTGGTGCCGTCCGGAGCTCCAGAGAGTTGACGCCGCGATCCTTCTCCACACCGGCGAGC
Source organism: Bradyrhizobium sp. NBAIM14 (assembly GCF_020193895.1). Classification (NCBI taxonomy): domain Bacteria; kingdom Pseudomonadati; phylum Pseudomonadota; class Alphaproteobacteria; order Hyphomicrobiales; family Nitrobacteraceae; genus Bradyrhizobium; species Bradyrhizobium sp. NBAIM14. The sequence goes on from NZ_JADYVQ010000002.1 coordinate 71,459, forward strand.
CGCTGCGCGCCGAAAAGCGGTTTCAGCAAGCGCTCGCGGAAGCGCGCAGGATAGGCGCGCTGACGTTCCAATTGCGGATCGCGACCGATCTCGCGGCACATTGGATCGCCACCTACCGCAGATCCAAGGCTGTCCGGCTGCTCTCGCCGATCTATCACGAGTTCACCGAGGGGTTCGGGACACCGGATCTGCTTGCGGCCCAGCGCCTGCTGCAGCCGACCGCGAGCGGCTGCAGCGACCATCGCAGGATGGAGCCGGTGCACGCTCGCGACGCATAGCTGGCCTACCGCCGCGCTCGCCGCCCGCGCTTTACGCTTCCGGAAATTCCTGATCCTCTCCTCCCAACAAGCCGGATCAACCGGCCTTGCCAGGGAGAGAGAGACGCCATGAAGCTCGGCACCGCCATTGCGGAAATCATGAGGCGCGAGGGGATCGAGATCCTCTGCGGCTATCCGGTCAATCATCTGATCGAGCACGCGGCCAAGGCCGAGATCCGGCCGGTGATGGTGCGGCAGGAGCGCGTCGGCATCCACATGGCGGACGCCATCTCGCGGGTGACGTCGGGGCGCAGCATCGGCGCCTTCTGCATGCAGCACGGGCCGGGCGCGGAGAATGCGATGGGCGGCGTGGCGCAGTGCTTCGGCGAATCCGTTCCCGTGCTGGTGCTGCCGATGGGCTATCAGCGCAGGCTGGCGCATATCGAGCCGAACTTCAATTCCAGCGAGACGATGAAGCCGTTCGCGAAATCGTCCGAGCCGATTATCCTCGCGAGCGAAGTCGTCAACATCTTCCGCCGCGCCTTCACCAAGCTGAAGAACGGCCGCGGCGGGCCCGTCATCGTCGAGATCCCCTCGGACATGTGGAACGAGGAGGTGTCGGAGCCACTGAACTATACGCCGGTGTTGCGCACCCGCTACGGCGCCGACCCCGTTCACGTCAAGGAAGCCGCCAGCCTGCTGGTGAACGCAAAACGGCCGGTGATCTATGCCGGCCAGGGCGTGCATTACGCGCAGGCCTGGCCGCAGCTGAAACGGCTCGCCGAGCGATTGGCGATCCCCGTCACCACCAGCTTGGGTGGCAAATCATCGTTTCCGGAGACGCATCCGCTGTCGCTCGGCTCCGGCGGCCTTGCAGTGCCGCGCGCGGTGCCGAAATTTCTGGCCGAGGCCGACGTCATTTTCGGCATCGGCTGCTCCTTCACCGAGACCAATTTCGGCATCGCGATGCCGAAGGGAAAGACCATCATTCATTCGACGCTCGATCCCAATCATCTCAACAAGGACGTCGAAGCGAAGATCGGCCTGGTCGGCGATGCCGGCCTCGTGCTCGACGCGCTGCTGGAGGAGATCGGCAAGACCGTCACCGCGGATCGCGATGCATCCGCCGTCGCGGCCGAGATCGCAGCCTCGCACAAGGAATGGCTGGCGAAATGGATGCCGAAGCTGACCAGCAATGACGCGCCGCTCAGCCCCTATCGCGTGCTGTGGGATCTCCAGCACACCGTGGACATCGCGAATACGATCATCACCCACGATGCCGGCAGCCCGCGCGACCAGCTCTCGCCGTTCTGGCGATCGGTCGAGCCCCTCACCTATCTCGGCTGGGGCAAAACCACGCAGCTTGGTTACGGCCTCGGTCTTGCGATGGGCGCCAAGCTGGCAAAGCCCGACAAGCTCTGCATCAACGTCTGGGGCGATGCTGCGATCGGCTTCACCGGCATGGATTTCGAGACCGCGGTGCGCGAGCGCATCCCGATCATGTCGATCCTGCTCAACAATTTCTCGATGGCGATCGAGCTGAAGGTGATGCCGATCTCGACCGAAAAATATCGCTCGACCGACATTTCCGGCGACTACGCCGCGATGGCCCGCGCCTTCGGCGGCTACGGAGAGCGGGTGACGCGGCCGGAGGACATCGTGCCCGCGATCAAGCGCGGCATCGCGAAGACGAGGGAAGGCGTGCCGGTGCTGCTGGAGTTCATCACAGCCAAGGAGACCGAGGTGTCGCGGCCCGGCACGTGAGCGGAGCCGGTGCGGGCACGGCTGCGAGCCGCTGGCTCCGGCCGCAGAAGTTGTGATAATCCGGCCCGGTGCCGCGCACGCCGCGGCATCAAGCTGGACCGGGAATGACGACCGTTTTGCAGGAAATCGAGGAACTCGAGCGCCGATTGCGGTCGGCCACCGCCGAGATTGCGCAGCTGCGGGCCGAGCTTGCGACGGCTCGGGATCGCCAGAGCGCCAGCGCCGAGATCCTGCGTACCATCGCGGCCTCGCCGTCCGATGCGCGGCCGGTCTTTACGGCGGTCGCCGCCAGCGCAAAGCGCCTGCTCGGCGGCTTCTCCGCCACCGTGCTTCAGTTCATCGGCGACGAGCTTCACCTCGTGGCGTTCACGCCGACCAATCCGGAGGCGGACGCGGGGCTCAAGGCGTCGTTCCCGCGCAAGATCGCGGACTTCCCGACTTTTGGCCTCGTGCGGGAGGGCCAGACGATCCAGTTTCCCGACAGCGAGGCGGCCGACGTCCCTGAACTGAACCGGGAGCTGGCGCGGCTGCGCGGCTTCCGCAGTGTGCTATTCATGCCGCTGATGAACCGGGGCGCGCCGGTCGGCATGATCAGCGTCACCCGCGCCGAGCCAGGATCATTCGCGCCCGACCTCGTCCAGCTGCTGCAGACCTTCGCCGACCAGGCCGTGATCGCGATTGAGAACGCGCGCCTGTTCAACGAGACGAAGGAGGCGCTGGAACGCCAGACCGCGACGGCCGATATCCTGAAGGTGATGGCGGCCTCCCCGTCCGACGTGCAGCCGGTATTCGAGGCCATCGCCACCAACGCCAACCGGCTGATCGGCGGCTTCTCCACCGCGGTGCTGCGTTATGTCGACGGCGCCGTGCACCTTGCGGCATTCACCCCGACGGATCCCGCGGGCGACCGCGTGCTCCAGGCCTCGTTCCCGGTGCCGTTCGCACAATTCCCGCCCTATCAGCTCGTGGCCAATGGTACCGCGGCGCAATTGCCCGACACCGAGGTCGAGCCGGCCGCGCGCGACATCGCGCGGGCCCGCGGCTATCGCAGCATGCTGTTCGCGCCTCTGATGAGCGAAGGCGAAGCCATCGGCATCATCATCGCGACGCGACGCGCGACCGGCAACTTCGCCGAGCATCATGTGCGCCTGCTGCAGACCTTCGCCGACCAGGCCGTGATCGCGATCAAGAATGTCAGCCTGTTCAACGCGACCAAGGAAGCACTGGAACGTCAGACTGCGACTGCCGACATTCTCAAGGTGATCGCGGCTTCACCGTCCGATGTCACGCCGGTGTTCCAGGCCATTTCCGACAGCGCCAAGGCGCTGATCGGAGCGCACTCCTCCACCGTCACCCGCGTCGTCGACGGCATGCTGCATCTGGCCGCCTTCACGACCGACAATGAGGCCGGCAATGCGGATCTGCTGAACTCATTTCCGACGCCGCTGTCCTCATCGGGCATTCACAGCCGGGTGGCGAGCAGCGGCGAGTATGCCTTCCGCAGCGACATGCAGAACGAGCCTGATCTTACCGAGGCCATGAAGGAGCTGGCGCGAACACGCGGTTATCGCAGCATCCTCGTGGTGCCGATGCTGCGCGATGGCCTTGCGATCGGCACCATCGCCGTCACGCGGCGGGAGCCCGGTTATTTTCCGGACAAAGCCATCAACCTGCTCAAGACCTTTGCCGACCAGGCCGTGATCGCGGTCGAGAACACGCGCCTGTTCAACGAGGTTCAGGACCGCACCAGCGAGCTCGCCAGATCGCTCGATGATCTCCGCGCCGCGCAGGACCGCCTGATCCAGACCGAGAAGCTGGCGTCACTGGGCCAGCTCACGGCCGGCATCGCGCACGAGATCAAGAACCCGCTCAACTTCGTCAACAATTTCGCCTCGCTGTCTGCCGAGCTGACCGAGGAGCTGAACGGGGTGCTCGCGCCAGTCCCGCTCCCCGAGAACGTCCGCGGCGAGGTCGACGAGCTGACGGGGCTTCTGCAGGACAACCTCGGCAAGATCGTGCAGCACGGCCGCCGCGCCGATTCCATCGTCAAGAACATGCTGCTGCATTCGCGCGAAGGCGGCGGCGAGCATGGGCTGAGCGACATCAATGCATTGGTCGAGGAGAGCCTGAATCTCGCCTATCACGGCGCACGCGCCGAGAAGCCCGGATTCCACGTGACGCTGAAGCGCGCGCTCGATCCAGCGGCCGGACAGGCCGAAGTGTTTCCGCAGGAAATCACCCGCGTGCTCCTGAACCTGATCTCGAACGGCTTCCACGCGGTCATCAGGCGCAAGGCCGACGGTGCCGCCGGTTACGAGCCGATTGTGACCGCCGCGACGCGCGATCGCGGCGATGACGTCGAGATCACGATCCGCGACAACGGCACCGGCATTGCCGACGATGTGAAGGAGAAAATGTTCAATCCGTTCTTCACCACCAAGCCAGCCGGCGAAGGCACCGGCCTCGGGCTGTCGATGACCCACGACATCGTCGTGAAGCAGCACGGCGGCACGATCGACGTCGCGACCGAGCCGGGCAAGTTTACTGAATTCACGATCGTGCTGCCGCGCAAGAGTGGTCTGTCAGGCAATAGCTGAGGTTGAATCGCGCGGTGGGTGCTTTCGGCAAACTGGCGTGGCTCATTCGGCGGCAATTGCTGTCGTTCTCCGGCGTCGGCCTCATGCTCGGTGCCCTGTTCTTCGCAGCCGCGCTGACGCCGACGCTGATCCCGCGGAGCTATCTCACGCAGGGCGCCATCGCCGGCGCCTGCTTCGGGATCGGCTATCTCGCCGGCAACGTCTGGCGCTGGCTGTGGCACTATCTGGAATTGCCCGAGCCGCCGGCGCGCCTGAGATCGACCGCAAACGCGCTGGTGGCGGCCGCCTGCCTGCTCGTCGTCATTGTTTTTCTGTGGCGGGCGGCCGGATGGCAGAACTCGATCCGCACCGTGATGAAGATGGCGCCAGTCGAGACCGCCCATCCGCTCAAGGTCTGCGCCATCGCCGTGATGACGTTCGTCGTGCTGCTGGTGCTGGCGCGGCTGTTCGCGCTTGCCGTGCGCCTCATCGCCGCGCGTGCGAGGCGCGTCATTCCGCGGAGGATCGCGAACGTCATCGGCGTGCTCGCCGCGGGCCTGTTGTTTTGGTCAATCGCCAGCAATGTCCTGATCCGCACGGCGTTCAACGCGCTCGATGTGTCCTTTCGCGAAGTCGACGCCTTGCTCGAGCCCGAGCGGCCGCAGCCGACCGCGCCCGAACGAACGGGAAGTGCCGCCTCGCTGGTGAAGTGGACGCAGCTTGGACGCATGGGGCGCAGATTTATTGCCTCGGGGCCGACCGCAACGGAGATCAGCGCCATTACAGGAAGGCCCGCGCTGGAGCCCGTGCGGGTCTATGTCGGCCTTGGCGGCGCCGAGACGGCGCAAGCGCGCGCCCGGCTTGCGCTCGACGAGCTCAAGCGGCAGCACGGGTTTGAACGCGACACACTCATCGTCGTTACGCCGACCGGAACCGGCTGGATCGACCCTGCCGCGATGGACACCGTCGAATATCTCCACCATGGCGACGTCGCCAGTGTCGCGATGCAGTATTCCTATCTCAACAGTCCGCTGACGCTGCTGTTTCAGCCCAAATCCGGTGCAGAAGCGGCGCGCGCCCTGTTTTCGGAAATTTACGGCTACTGGACGACGCTGCCGAAGAACCGGCGGCCGAAGCTGTACCTGCACGGACTGAGCCTCGGCGCGATGAACTCGGAAAAATCCGCAGAGCTGTTTGAGATGATCGGCGATCCGATTGCGGGGGCACTTTTGAGCGGCGCGCCGTTCGAAAGTCGCATCTGGCGCTCGATCACGGCAAACCGCAATCCGGGCACGCCGGCCTGGCTGCCGGAATTCCGCGACGGCCGCTTCGTGCGCTTCATGAACCAGAATGGACCGTCGGTGCCGGCAGATGCGCCCTGGGGTCCGATGCGCGTCGTCTATCTGCAATATGCGAGCGACGCGATCACCTTCTTCGCCTATCACGACGCCTATCGGCCCCCTGACTGGATGACGGCGCCGCGCGGGCCGGATGTGTCACCGGAGCTGCGATGGTATCCAGTCGTGACGATGCTGCAGCTCGCCCTCGACATGGCGGTCGCGACTAATACGCCGATGGGCTTTGGCCATGTCTATGCGCCCGAACATTACGTCGATGCCTGGGTCGCCGTCACCGATGTCCATGATTGGTCCCCCGACGCGCTGGCGCAGCTCAAGACCCATCTTGCAGCGGCGGCGCGAAAGGCCGCCGAGGGCAATGTCGCAAACGAGCCTTACGCCGATCGAGGCGGCTAGCCTACTCGGCCATCTCCACGGGCTGCTTGGCCGACGGTCCGGCCAGCGGCCGCTCCTCCATCGCGATCAGGCACAGCGCAGCGATCGTCATCAGCGCGGTGGCGGCGCCGAACACGTAGCGGAAGGCGTGCCGCATGTCGTCGGCGGGTATCGCGACGGCGCCCGCGGCGTGATGCTCGCCGGCGAGCGGGACGTCGGTGCCGAGCGCGATGAGCAGGATCGCGGCGAAGGCCGCCACCGTGAACGAGGACATCAGCGAGCGGAAGAAGTTCATCGCGCCGGTGATGGTGCCGACTTGCGGACGCGCCACCGAATTCTGCAGCGAGACCACGCACACCGGAAAAGTCGTGCCGAGTCCCAGCGCGAACGCGGCCATCAGCAGCAGCAGGCCCCAGAGCGGCAAGGTGGTGACCGTGAGAACGAGACCGCACAGCGCGGCCCATGACGTGCCAATGATGGCGACGCGCTTGTAGTGCTTGGCCCGAGCCATGGTGCGGCCGGCGACGGCCGCGCCGACGGTCGAGACCGCCGCGAGCGGGATCAGCGCAAGCCCCGCCTCGCTGGCGGTGAGATGATAGACCTGCTCGTAATAGAGCGGCAGCTGCACGGTCAGGCCGGTGATCGCCCCGAGGCCGCAGCCGCCCGCGGTCAGCGCGAACGGCGCCACCGATCCCGTCAACAAGGGCAGCGGCAAGAACGGCTCGTCGGCCCGCCGGGCGTGCCACACGAAGGTCACCGCGAGCGCGACGGCACCGCCCACCATCGCCAGCACCGTCGGCGAAAGCCAAGCATAGCGCGTCCCGCCCCAGGTCAGCACCAGCATGAAGACCACGGCGGACGCCATCAGCAAGAGGCCGCCGAGCCAGTCGACCTTGCGCTTGCGGTGGAACACCGGGATCTTCTTCATCTTCGGCAGCAGCAATGCGAGTGCTGCGGCCGCAAGCGGCAGGTTGATCCAGAAGATCATCGACCAGTGCAGATGCTCCGCGAACACGCCGCCGATGACCGGGCCGAGGATGCCGCCGACCATCCAGACGCTCGAGAAATAGGCCTGGTACTGCCCGCGCTCGCGCGGGCTCACCACGTCGGAGATCACGGTCTGCACCACCGGCATGATGCCGCCGCCGCCGAGGCCCTGAAGCCCGCGTGCCAGGATCAGCATCGGCATGTTCGGCGCGATCGCGCACAGCACCGAGCCCGCGACGAACAGGCTGAGCGAGATGATGATCATGACGCGGCGGCCGTAGATGTCGCTGAGCGTGCCGAACACCGGCGCAACCGCAGTCGAGGCGAGCAGATAGGCGGTGATCACCCAGGACAGATTGGAGACGTCCTGGAACTGGCGTCCGATGGTCGGCAGCGCCGTCGCCACGATGGTCTGGTCGAGCGCGGCCAGGAACATCGTCAGCATCAGGCTGATGACGATGGTGCGGACCTCGTCGGAGCTCAGCGGCACCGGCGGGGCGATCGAGGGCGCGTCGTCGACGCTGATGACCTCGCTCGGCAGGCGGGACAGCTCTTCGGCAATGTCGTCGGGCAAGGCCTGGATGTCGGCAGAATCGCTCTGCCGGTCGAACTTGTTCATCTCGATCGGGCGTCGTGACGCGGTGCAATACCGCGAAGGATTCGTACTATGCAGCCCAATGTAGAGGGGAAATTTCTTCCCAGGCAGGCACCGCGACGCATGGGTGCATCCCGCCGACGCATCCTCGCGGCTCCGTGATCGACAGGCGGAGCGGCGCCGTATGAGGTACTACTTGGGGCCTGAGCGCCCCCAAGCCCACTAAAGCTCAATGGGGTCCAGCAAGTTGATCAGATGCGGTTTGCCGGGATCAACGATGACCACTTTCTTGCCGAACTTGGGATTGCTCCGGAACAGAGCGCCGAGGCTGTGCTTTTCCGGCGACCAATTTTCTCGAACCGGCTTCTTGGTTGCCGGATTCTTCTTCTTGCGCGCCTTTTCCTTCGCCTGCTCCTTTTCCCAGTCGGCTTGGCGCTCGATATCGATCTCGTCAATCGGGTAGGTCAGGTGGATTGTGTATTCGGCGTCGACGCCCCGTGCTTTCAGCAGCATTTCCAGGGTCGCTCGTTCGGGGTTACCGTGCTCGCCATCGCCTGAGAAGACGTAGTGATCGGCAGGCAGACGTTCGAAGAAGATCGTCTCCATATTGTTGTCGCTGCCGTGGTGAGGAACTTTCAGGACGTGGACATGCCGTTTCCAGTTCTCCTTCTTCTTGTCCGCGTCCAAGAGCCCCGCCAGCTCCATTCCTTCCAAAATCTTGTCCCCGCGCGCGTCGCCGGTCAGCAGCATGCTCTTGCCGCCCATTTCAGCCAGAACGACGATGCTGGAGAGATTGGGCACCGACTTGTCGACGAATGCCGCCAGCATTGCTTCCGGGTTTTTCTTCCCCTGCTTTTGCTCCCTCAGCCATTTGTCATGGGCCTCCTGAAGGGCCAGCAATTCCGGCTGCATCGGTCCTGCCACGGTCATCTTGAGACCGCCATCCAACGTCACCGCTTCCGTATCCTCGGTTGCGACGATCAGCTCGCCGTCGAATTTGTGGTTCAGTTTCCATTGCCGACGCGCTGGCGAGCGCCGTTGCAACACTTCGCGATCATCACGCAATTGACGGCCTTGCGAAATGCCGGCGAGAACATCCACCGTCTGATGCACCTCTTCCTCGTCGAATTCTTCGTCGGGCTCAATTGCGTCAAAATCCGGCCTGCGCGCAGTGCCTGCCTCGAATGACGCCGGCCCAAATCCGGACAACAGTTCTTCAGGCGCAGTCGTAAGCAGATCGTCAAAGCTGTTGTGCCACAGGCTGGCGACCTTGAGACGGAGATCGGGACTGTTGCCCAGCTGATCCGCCGTTAGTTCGAGAATGCCCCTGATGTGATCGTCGTCGATATGACTGATCATCACAACGTCTATCGGCAAGGGATCATTCGGCTCCAATTCGCGCGAACGGTGAATCTGCGCGATTCTCGGCGCCAGATGTGGCTTATAGACCTTGGCAGGTCCTCCATCGATCAGCATCAGATGCGGATCGTCAGCTGTTCCGAAATGAAGGATCAGGCAATCGCCCTTGCGGGCACGCAAGACGTCAAGGCTAAAATGCATCGCATTCCTCCTCAGATCGATTGAAGAGCCCGCAACACGTCGAGCATGCCGTGCCCCTGAAAGCTGCGCTCGCGGCCAAGATCCGTCGCGCTCTCGCACAGGATGCGTTTGACCCGACGCGGCTGCCCGATCAGCTCTTCGTATCGGGCGAGCAGCATCGCCGCGGCTCCACTGACCATGGGAGCCGCCATGCTGGTGCCCGATTCCGGAGCCCAATCATCATTCGGAACGGTCGATAGAATTCGCTCACCGGGCGCGACGAGATCCGGCTTCGCGCGGCCATCGCCAGTTGGACCGCGGCTCGAGAAGAAGCTGATTCCGTATGTATGCGGCCAATTCCCGTGGGTCGATCCAACCGTGATGACGCCCTCGGCGTTTCCTGGATCGGTAATACTGAAGGCGGCGTAATTTTCGAACGGACCGTCCTTCGTTTCGAATTTCTGAAAGCCGCGATTACCCGCTGCGGCCACGACCACCACTCCGCTTTCGACCAAACGCTCGCATTCGTTGCAAATCGGCGTCCGCCCACATGCAAAATTGCGCACGTTATGGGGAATTGAGAGGCTGAGATTCGCGCCGTGAATCATGATGTAGTTGTGCCGCTCGTTGACGTAACGGATGTACTGCATGGCAGCGATAACGGCGAACTCGGTCTCCTCCAGGCTCGCACCCAGCACGCGGAAATCGTACAGTCCGATGTCCGGGCACATGCCGCCAGCGTATTTGCCGTCCTTCTGGTCCGCTCCGATGATTCCGGCAACGTGGGTCCCGTGCGAACTGGGCAGCTTTTCAGACTTGTCGTTTGGATCCGGCCTCTTGACCGTGATTAGCCTTTCGACGGTCGCCCAGTTGATGGGGCGCTCCTTCTCGAAGTCTTCGGCAATCTTCTCTAGATTGACGTCCACCTCGGCTCCAGCGAGCCCGGACGTTCGGATCAGCTTTTCGCGGGTTTGAGCATCGACGTCACCCGTCTCACTGCTAACGATCTCGCGAATATTCGTGAAGTCGAAGATTTTCCTGACACGCGACGTCGGCTTCTCGCCGGACGTCATGAACGCGTCGTGATTGTTTTGAATACCGGAATCAAGAACTGCCCAAACGATGTTCTTGCACTGGACGTTGAACAGCGACCTCGCAGCGTCGGCCTTGACCGCTGGCACCGACCGATCGAGCGCGGGAACGGCCGATCGGTTGAGCGATACCTGGAAAATACAAGTTGGTCTCTCTTCCGCCGGCTCGCTCCTGGTATCGACGCCGTCGTTCTGCTGCCGAGCATTCTCGTCCGCTTTGACTACTTCATAAAGTGCGAACATGCCGGAGAGAATCTCGTCAGCATAGTCCCGGTATCGTTCCAATGCCTGCTCAAAGGTCAGTGGCTCCAGTGGTTCGTCCCAACCGACGGGACGTTCCAGCTTGCAAATCCAGTAAATCAATCCGGCGAGCGCGATATACCTTTGGAGCGACGTGGCATTGTCCAATGTGCGTTCGCGCAGCGCGTTGGATCTCTTCGGCCCTTGCTGGAGCAACTTTTTGATCGTCCCCTGATTATCGCCGGCATCCACGCCTTCGATCCTTTCGGCCACCTTCGGCTCGCGCCACCATTGTGTCCGCGGCACCAGGATGCGCAGCACTTGGTCGAAATAGAGCCGCGCACCGACGAGCCCCTGCAAATAGGCGACCTTGGCCTTTGTTGGAGGCCGGCCAGGCGGCGCAGATTCGACCGGCACTTTCAGCGCGCTTGCGATGGTACGGGCCACGCTCACCGCGGTCGCATTCTTGTGCGGCGTAATCAGAACGTCCTGAGCGATGCCCGGATCGAGAGCGTAAGCCGCCCAGACATCGCCGAGCAGCGGCGAGTCCTGCAGCACGCGCCTGTCGTCGCGGGGACCCAGGAGGATATGTTCGACCACTTCGGGCGGAACAGAGAACTGCTTGGGTCTTCCGTCGGCCGAGACCGGCCAAGTCGGCCCGCGGCTCTTGGGTGTGCCGCTTTGCGGTTTTGCACGCCGCTTACGCCCCTTGTCGTCCGCCATTGTCGTCTTCCTCAGACACCAGACTGCGGATAGGGAAAGGCGGGCGGCGGCCCGACCGCCGCGAGATGCTTGCGCAGGGCTGCATCACACACGGCGTAGCCCCAGTTGATCAGTCTTTCCTGCGTCGTCGCGTCCAACCGCTTCAGACGTGTCGGCACTTCCGCAAGTTGCAATGTACGCTCGAAAGGACACGGCAGAGCATCGGCCAGCCCGTAATTCGCGATGTCGGTGCGGATGCCCCAATAGGCGCCCTTGCGCGTTCCCGATTTGAAGGAGTCGATGACCTGGCGCTTGCGCAGCGAACGCACCTGATTGTCGATCAGATTGAGGATCCGGTAGGAATGCCGCGGCCAGTCCGTCTCCGGCTCCTCCTCAGCCTCGATCTTGCCGCCGGCGTCGCTGACCAGAACGGTCTGGTGGCGCTTCCATGCGGTCTCGAGGCCGAGATTGTCGTAGACGCCGCCATCGCTGAGAACGACGCGCGTTGTAAATGGAGGCCGCTGCAGGTCGAGCCCGGTACCGGGCACGAAATCGCTGTCCTTGAGGCGCAATTCGAAGGGAGAGAGGACCGGAGGAAAAGCGGAGGACGCCGCCACGGCTTGCGCCAGCAGAATTTCTGGATTCTTCACCTCGCCGACGCGGTAGTCGCGCATATAGGGCTTCATGAAGCGCCAGAGCGCGCCTGACTGCACGTTCGTCGCATTGATCACGAAGCGCGGCTCGTCAGGCATATCCTGCAGAGTCTTGCCGCGAAACAGGTGATCGTCATACGCCTCGGCAATCCGGTCGCCGATGCTGCCTGGTAACAGTGCGCCCAGGATGACCGACTCGGCGTCGATTGTGATGCCGGCGAAGGCGCGCAACGGCGCGACGAATTTCGGAATGAAATCGCTGTCGACGCTGTCGGGTGTGAAGCTGAGGCCCGGCCACGCCAGCGCCAACATGCCGGCAGTGATCGACCCGCCGGAAACGCTCGATATGCGCCTGACGTTCTTCAGCAGTCCTGTTTCATATAGGCGCCACAGGACGCCGACATGAAACACCATCGCGCGATATCCTCCGCCGGAAAGGCAGAGCGCAGTGGTTGGTTTCAGCGGCTTGTTCTCGTCGTCGGTCGGTATCGGGTGAACCGGATCGGTAATCATGGGGCCCCCAAAAATCCTAGGGTACCTTCAGCAATTCAAAACAACCTGAATATAGCCATAGCAGAATCTACAACCAGCTTAGCACCTCAACCCCTGAATGTGAAGCGCATCTGCATGCGACCGCTGCGCACAGCTGTTCAAGGTCGCTTCTTCAGACGCGCCCGCTTCGGCAAGGTCGCCGGCCATTGCACGATGTGGTCCTCGAGCTCCTCGTCCGGGACCTCCTCCTCGCTGCCCTCCACGCGCCCGCGCACGGAGACGCCGGCTTCGTGCACGGTGTTGGGGTCACCCGAAACCAGCGGATGCCACCAATAGAGGTCGCGCCCTTCGGCGACGAGCTTGTAGCCGCAGCTCGGCGGCAGCCAGTTCAGGGTGCGGACATTGGCCGGGGTCAGGCGGACGCAGTCCGGAACCTTGTCGGAACGATTCGGATAGTCCTTGCAGGCGCAGCTCGTCCCGTCGAGCAGCTTGCAGCCGATATGGGTGAAGTAGATCTGCCCGGTATCCTCGTCTTCGAGCTTGTTCAGGCAGCAGCGGCCGCAGCCGTCGCACAGGCTTTCCCACTCGCGCTCCGACATCTGTTCCAACGTCTTGGTTTTCCAGAAGAATCCTTCCTGGCCTTGAGATCGTTTGGGAGCTGCGGTCATGCGCCTCAACAACAGTTCGAAAGAGCTACGGCAACGCCATCTAGGGCGCGCGGCGGCAATGGTGCAAGCGAGGCCCCTTTGAGGCCCGTAATGAACCGGGGGTCAATTAGGCCTGTTGTTCAAAATAGCGAGCGTGGCCATTGGTTTATGAGCCCCGCTCGGCTAGAAGGAACAGCAAGTCCCTCGGATGCTGGCCGGGCGCCTTGGGTTTGCCGCAACATACCCGCAAGACGTCTCGATGCCGCCCCGGCCGGGTGCTTGAACGCTTTCGAAGCAAGCCGCAAGGGTTCTAGGTGCGCCAGATCATACCACCGCATTGGAAGCAGAGGATCCGGAATTTCTTCCTGGATCTCGATGCGCGCATCGACTCCTCGCTGTTCTCCTCGGCCAAGGGCATCCGCGAGCTCTACGAGCGCTACTCGACCTTCATGGACCGCTTCTATGTCGGGCGGTGGAAGCGCTGGGTGTTCATCGAGCCATTCTCGGAGGCCGCAACCCTCGGGCTTGGCGGCCTTGTCGTGATGCTCGCCCTCGCCATTCCGGCCTTCCGCGAGACCGCGGACGAGGACTGGCTGAAGAAGTCCGACCTCGCGGTGAGCTTCCTCGACCGCTACGGCAACCCGATCGGCAGCCGCGGCATCAAGCACAACGACTCCATTCCGCTGGAAGACTTTCCGGACGTGCTGATCAAGGCGACGCTGGCGACCGAGGACCGCCGCTTCTACGAGCATTTCGGCATCGACATCGCCGGCACTGCGCGCGCGCTCGTCACCAACGCGCAAGCCGGCGGCGTGCGCCAGGGCGGCTCCTCGATCACCCAGCAGCTCGCCAAGAACCTGTTCCTGAGCAACGAGCGCACCATCGAGCGCAAGGTCAACGAGGCCTTCCTCGCGATCTGGCTGGAATGGCGCCTGACCAAGAACGAGATCCTCAAGCTCTATCTCGACCGCGCCTATATGGGCGGCGGCACCTTCGGCGTCGACGGCGCGGCGCATTTCTACTTCAACAAGTCCGCGCGCGACGTGACGCTGGCGGAAGCGGCGATGCTCGCCGGCCTGTTCAAGGCGCCGACCAAGTACGCCCCGCACATCAACCTGCCCGCCGCCCGCGCGCGCGCCAACGTCGTGCTGGACAACCTCGTCGATGCCGGCTTCATGACCGAGGGCCAGGTGTTCGGCGCCCGCCGCAACCCCGCCTTCGCGGTCGACCGCCGCGACGAGGCCTCGCCGAACTATTATCTCGACTACGCCTTCGACGAGATGCGCAAGCTGGTCGATACCTTCCCGAAGTCCTACACCGAGCGCGTCTTCGTGGTGCGCACCGCGATCGATGCCAACGTGCAGAAGGCGGCCGAAGACGCTGTCGAGAACCAGCTGCGCCAGTTCGGCCGCGACTATCACGCGACGCAGGCCGCGACCGTCGTCGCCGATCTCGACGGCGGCATCCGCGCGATGGTCGGCGGCCGCGACTACGGCGCCAGCCAGTTCAACCGCGCCACCGACGCCTATCGCCAGCCCGGCTCCTCGTTCAAGCCCTACGTCTACACCACCGCGCTGCTGAACGGCTACACGCCCAACTCGATCGTGGTCGACGGCCCGGTCTGCATCGGCAATTGGTGCCCGCAGAATTATGGCCATTCCTATTCCGGCTCGGTGACGCTGACGCAGGCGATCACCCGTTCGATCAACGTCGTGCCGGTGAAGCTGTCGATCGAGATCGGCCGGAAGAACGAGCCCAAGACGCAGAACCCCGCCAAGGTCGGCCGCGCCAAGATCGTCGAGGTCGCGCGCCGCTTCGGCATCAAGGCGCCGCTGCCCGACACGCCGTCGCTGCCGATCGGCTCGGACGAGGTCAACGTGCTCGAGCACGCTGTCGCATACGCGACCTTCCCCAATCGCGGCAAGGCGGTGACGCCGCATGCGGTGCTGGAAGTGCGCACCGGCGCGGGCGACCTGGTCTGGCGCTGGGACCGCGACGGCCCGAAGCCGCGGCAGGCGATCCCCGCTTCCGTCGCCGCCGACATGTCCGGCATGATGAGCCACGTCGTCAGCGAAGGCACCGCACGGCGCGCCGCGCTGGACGGCATTCCGACCGCGGGCAAGACCGGCACGACCAATGCCTATCGCGACGCCTGGTTCGTCGGCTTCACCGGCAATTTCACTTGCGCGGTGTGGTACGGCAACGACGATTACTCGCCGACCAACCGCATGACCGGCGGCTCGCTGCCGGCGCAGACCTGGCACGACATCATGCTCGTGGCGCATCAGGGCGTGGAGGTCCGGGAGATTCCCGGCATCGGCATGGGCCAGAAGCTGCCGCCGCAGCATGTGAGCAACGCGCAGGCCAACGCAGCGCCGAAGGTGCTGGAGACCAAGCCCGGTCCGCCGCCGGTGCTGACCAAGCGCGGCGCGGACATCCTGGTGCGGGTCGAGAAGCTGCTGGATGATGCGGCAAAGGCCGCGAACAAATCGACGGCGAATGACAGCAAGCCGGCCAGGCCGTCCTCGTCGACGAGCGCGCTCGCCTTCCCGCAGAACTATGCGGAAGACAACGCCAACACCTCTGCCCCGCGCAAGAACTGATCGAAAGCAAGTGCGGCTGATCCTGACCACATTGACGGCGCTTCTTCTCGCGACGGTCGTCGGCGTCGGCGCGACGTGGATGACCACGACGCGCGGCACCGAGATCGGCGCGCTGACCATCGGCCCCTGGACCGCACGGCCGCGCACCGGCACCGCCGACGTCGATCCCTATTCGCGCGCCACCATCGTCCGCAACGGCGAGCTGCCGATCGGCACCGGCGACGGTGTCGCCTTCACCGCCACCACCGACGACAGGAAGAAGGCGCTCGACGGCCGCTGCGACGTGGTCGTCTCCGGCGTGACGCCGCCGGCGCGGTTCTGGACGCTGACGCTCTACGACCGCAAGGGCCATCTCGTCGCCAATTCGCTGCAGCGCTACGGCTTCACCAGCCAGGAGATCGTGCGCTCCTCCGACGGCTCGTTCGAGATCCGGATCGCCTCGCGCTCGCGCGCCGGCAATTGGCTGCCGACCGGCGGCATCGAGCGCTACGCCTTAATGCTGCGTCTCTACGACACGCCGGTCGGCGTTGGAACGCGCACCCAGCGCGATGCGCCGATGCCGAGCATCACCACGGTGGGCTGCTCATGATCCGGCTCGTCTTCACCGTCGTCGCCGGCGTGGTGCTGGGCCTCGTGGTCCATCTCGTCAGCGTGCTGGCGCTGCCGCGGATTGCCACACAGGATGCCTATTCGCGGCTGACGCCGATGACCAGGGTGAACGCCGTCACCCAGCTTCCCCTCGCCGATCCCAACAATTCGCCGATGCCGTTCATGGATCCGGCCTTCGCGCTGGCGATCTGTCGTTATGATCTGTCTGGCGGGCCGATCAAGCTCACCGTGCCGGTGAGCCAGGCCTACACCTCGGTGTCGTTCTACACCCGCAACGAGATCGCCTATTACGCCATCAACGACCGCTCCGCGGGCCGCAAGGTGATCGAGCTCGACCTGATGACGGAAGCGCAGCATAGCGAGCTGCCGGAGGACGAAGAGGTCACCGCGGCCGACCGCCTGATCATCGATTCCCCGACCACGACCGGCCTGATCCTGATGAAGGCGCTCGCGCCCGAGCCCGGCTTGATGCAGCAGGCGCAAGGCTCGCTCCAGGCTGCGACCTGCGCCCCGCAGACCGAGCCGCCGGCCAAGGCCGAGGCACCGCGCAGCCGGCGGTGAGCGCGGCCGCCAACAAAGTGCGAAAACAACCCCATGCACAGTAGCGGGGCGTTGAAATCATTACGCTCTTCCGCCGACCGCAACGATACCGCCGGGGACGCGTGCGTACCTTTGACTCGTCGGGCAAAACAGGGGCATACTGGCATCATCGAGAGTTGATCACACCCGCACGGAGCCGTCCGTCGCGGGTGTTGTCTTTGGCGCATCTTTCCGTGTCCATGCGAAACAATCCTGCCGCGTTCGGCTCGGGCACAATCATCGGCACTCTGGGCGGCTTGATTGGTCTCGGCGGTGCAGAATTTCGGCTGCCCCTGCTCATCAGCCTGTTCGGATTTCGCGGCCTCGAGGCCGTGATTCTGAACAAGGCGACGAGCCTGATCGTGGTGGCGAGCGCACTGCCGTTTCGCGCACGCGCCGTTCCGTTCGCGGAGATACATGCCCATTGGCCGATCATCCTGAACCTGCTGGCGGGCAGCCTCGTCGGCGCCTATGCGGGGGCATCCTGGGCGACGCGTCTGGAGTCCGGGACGCTCTACAGGATCATTGCCGTCCTGCTGCTCCTGATCGCCGGCATGCTTCTGTTCGCACATGGCAACGAGGCGGCAACCCCACCGGCGCTGACAGGCGCGAGCCTGATCGTCGGGGGCATAGCAGCGGGCTTTGCGATCGGGATCGTGGCATCGTTGCTCGGCGTTGCCGGAGGGGAATTCCTGATCCCCACCCTCATCCTGTTGTTCGGCGCGGACGTGAAGCTGGCAGGCAGTCTCTCACTCGCGGTGAGCCTGCCGACCATGCTGGTGGGATTTGCGCGCTATAGTCGCGACCAGAGCTTTTCGGTGCTCCGCGCGAATTGGCAGTTCATGCTTGCGATGGCCATCGGGTCCATCACCGGCACATTCATAGGCGGCCTGCTTCTGGGCGTCGTCCCGAATTCGATTCTTCTGCCGGGATTGGCTGTGATCCTGGTCATTTCGGCAGTGAGAATCTGGCGGCATGAGTAGGCTGCCTCAGGGTGACTATGCGGGACCACTCTTGAAACTTGAAGGCCATCTCACGTAAAATGGTCCGCGTGGGGACGATGCAGACTCCCCGTGAGACCCAGGTCCAAGCTCTGCGCAGCACGCAATTCCGTGGAGCTTGCGCATGGACACCGAACGTCACTCCTCTCCCCTCCGAACCATCTCCATCCTCTCGCGCGGCGACATTGTCGCGCGGCGCGAGGCGACGGCGCAGAACAGCCGCTTCGTCCGCGTCTTCGAAGCGCTCGCCGCCGCGGGCATCGACGCCTTCCCAGTGATCTATGACGAGAGCTTTGCGGGCGCGGTCCGCGACCAATTGCTTGCAGCCGACGGCGTGCTGGTCTGGGTCGATCCGATCCACCAGGGCAAGACCCGCGCCGAGCTCGACGCCCTGCTGCGCGACGTCGCGGCGCAAGGGCCATGGGTGAGCGCGCATCCGGACATCATTCTGAAGATGGGCGTCAAGGAGGTGCTCTACCGGACACGGCATCTGGGCTGGGGCGCCGACACGCACCGCTATGACACCGCCATAAGCTTCCGCAGCCAGTTTCCGGCGCGCCTTCGTGCCAGCGGCCCGCGCGTGCTGAAGCAGAACCGCGGCAATGGCGGCCAAGGGGTCTGGAAGGTTGAGGCCCTGCCCGATACCGAAGGCATGGTTCGCGTGCTGCATGCGCAGCGCGGCAGCACGCCGGAGGACATGCCGATCGATGCGCTGCTCGCACGGTGCGAGCGCTATTTCGGTTGGGGCGGCTGCATCATCGACCAGGCGTTTCAACCGCGCCTGCCCGACGGCATGATCCGCTGCTACATGAGCGGCGCCAAAGTCGCAGGCTTCGGACACCAGAAGATCAAGGCGCTGATCCCGCCGCCGCCGGAGGGACCGGAGGCGCCTGAGGCGCAGCCCGGGCCGCGGATCATGCACGGGCCTGATGCTCCGCCATTCCAGGCGCTGCGAGGAGCGATGGAGGACGAATGGACGCCGCAGATGATGGCAACGCTCGGCATCGATGAGTCGTCATTGCCGGTGATCTGGGATGCGGACTTCCTGTACGGGCCGAAAGATGCGGCCGGCGCAGACACCTACGTGCTCTGCGAGATCAACGCGAGCTCGTGCTTTGCGATCCCCGAGGAGGCGCCGGCTGCGATCGCGCGGACGGTGAAGCAACGGCTGATGCGGATCGAGCGCACACGGGCGCGAACTTAGCCTGGTCGCGCTCGTCGGAAATGGCAGCAGCTGTCAGCGACAGTAGGACGCAATCTCGAATTGGTTGCATTGTTGAAGCCAAAACGCTCGAGAGCTATCGATCTGAAGTTATCTTCGATCGGAGGAACGCATGAGCAAAATCACGGGCGGCTGTCACTGCGGTGCAATCCGTTACGAGGTCGAAGGCGAGGCGATCGTGCACGCGCTTTGCCACTGCCGCGATTGCCGGCTACACGCCGGGGCTCCGGTCGTCGGCTGGACGATGTACCCGGACGGCGCGGTCAAGGTGACCAAGGGCGAATCGAAGGTTTACCGCTCCTCGGAACACGGGCGGCGGCACTTTTGCAGCGCGTGCGGAACCGGACTGTTCTACGTCAATGCCAGCATGCTGCCGGGGGTCATCGACATCCAGAGCGCGACCTACGACGATCCCGAGGCCGTGCCTGCCACGATGCAGATCCAGGTCGCCGAGCGCCTGCGCTGGATGGAGCATGCGCATGAATTGCCGACCTTCGAGCGCTATCCGCCGCAGCCGTAGTGGTGGCTAGGCGGAATGACCTTAGGTTGAATCGATTGCCACGGGCTCGGTGCAACCTCTCCCGCTTGCGGGAGAGGTCGACGCGAAGCGCCGGGTGAGGGCTTTCTCCTCTTGGGGATTGTCCCATTGCGGAAGCACCCTCTCCCCAACCCTCTCCCGCGAGCGGGAGAGGGAGCGCACCTCCGTCGTTGCGCGATCAGGGCTCATGTCATCGCACTCTAGCCTCGCGCAGCACTCTCAATCAATTTCCTGCGCGCCGATGAAGCGCATGAACGGCTTCTGACCGTCGGCACCGAACAGCACGACCTCGTAACGCTGCGACTTGCCGCCTTCCATGCCCGGCGATCCGACCGGCATGCCCGGCACGGCTATTCCCTTCGCGTTCGGACGCTCCGCGAGGAGGCGTCGCACGGCCGCAGCCGGCACGTGCCCCTCGACGACATAGCCAGCGACCTCTGCCGTGTGACACGCGACCAGGTTCGAGGGGACGCCGAGACGCGCCCGGATCGGCTCGAGGTCGGGAGTCTCCTCCACCTGGGCGGTAAATCCTGCGTCCCGCAGATGCTGCACCCAGCCGGCGCAGCAGCCGCAGCTCGGATCCCGGTGCACCGTGAGCGCGGCTGCGTCGGATGCTGCCGCGGCGGGCCTTGCAAAAGCTGCCGCGGCCATCAGCCCGACAAGGGACCGGCGGGTCATCAGATATGCGCGTTGCTTCATCTTCGGCTTCATCTTCGGCTTCCTCTTCTGTCACTCCGTCGCCCTGACATATGATCGTGCGTCACGGCTCGCCTCATCCGGCCGGCTCCACGACGCGCAATCTGGCGCCGATCGGCTTGGGCATCTCAGCCGGTTGTTCTCTGTCCTCGCGCGTGGGCGGCAGGCGGACACCCTTCACCAACCCGAAGATCGCCGGGATCACGATCAGCGTCAGCAGCGTCGACGATATCATGCCGCCAATCATCGGCACCGCGATTCGTTGCATGATCTCCGACCCGGTTCCGGTGCTCCACATGATCGGCAGCAGGCCCGCCATGATGGCGACGACCGTCATCATCTTGGGACGGACGCGCTCGACCGCGCCCACCATGATCGCCTCGTGGAGATCCTGCCGGGTGAGGCCCCTGCCCTCGGCGCTGCACGTCGCCTTGATCTCGGCCAGGGCATGCTCGAGATAGATCAGCATCACGACGCCGGTCTCGGCGGCGACGCCGGCAAGCGCGATGAAGCCGACGGCGACGGCGACCGACATGTTGAAGCCGAGCCACCACATCATCCAGATGCCGCCGACCAGCGCGAAGGGCAGCGACAGCATCACGATCAGGGTTTCGGTCATGGCCCTGAAATTCAGGTACAGCAGCAGGAAAATGATCGTCAGCGTCACCGGCACCACGATCTTCAGGCGCGCCGCGGCGCGCTGGAGATATTCGTACTGACCGCTCCAGACCACGTAATATCCTGATGGGAACTGGATGCTGTCAGTCACGGCGCGTTGCGCATCGGCGACGTAGCTGCCGATGTCGCGATCGCGGATGTCGACGTAGACGTAGGTCGCGAGCTGGCCGTTCTCGGTCCGGATCGAGGTCGGCCCCCGCGCCGGCTCGACCTTCGCGACCTCGCCGAGCGGCACCGCGCCGCCTGCGGGCATCGGCACCAGGATATCGCTGGCGATCGCCTTGGGATTGTCGCGCAGGTCGCGCGGATAGCGCATGTTCACCGTGAACCGCTGCCGCCCCTCCACCGTCGTCGTGACGGTCTGGCCGCCGAGCGCCGCCGCGATGGTGTCCTGAACATCCTGGATCAGGATGCCATAGCGGGCGAGCGCCTCGCGATCCGGGACGATCTCGAGATAGTAGCCGCCGATGCCGCGCTCGGCATAGGCCGATGAGGTGCCCGGCACCGTCTTGATCACCCGTTCGACCTGCTTCGCCAGCCGGTCGATCTCGACGAGGTCGGTGCCCATCACCTTGACGCCGACGGGGGTGCGGATGCCGGTGGACAGCATGTCGATGCGCGCCTTGATCGGCATGGTCCAAGCGTTGGAGACGCCCGGAAATTGCAGCGCCTTGTCCATCTCCGCGATCAGGCTGTCGATGGTGACGCCTTCCCGCCAAAGCTCCTTTGGCTTCAGGCTGACCACCGTCTCGAACATCTCGGTCGGGGCCGGATCGGTCGCGGTCGCCGCCCGTCCCGCCTTGCCGTAGACCGATTCGACCTCCGGGAACGACTTGATGATGCGGTCCTGCGTCTGCATCAGCTCGGCCGCCTTGGTCACGGAGATACCGGGCAGCGTCGTCGGCATGTAGAGCAGCGTGCCCTCGTTCAGCGTCGGCATGAACTCGGTGCCGAGCTGCCGCGCCGGCCAGATCGTAACAGCGAGCACGACCAGCGAAGCCAGGATCACCGGCGTCTTGGCGCGCAGCACGCCCTTGATGACCGGGCGGTAGATAAAGATCAGGAAGCGGTTGATGACGTTTTTCCTCTCCGGCACGATCCTGCCGCGGACGAAGATCACCATCAGCGCCGGCACCAGCGTGACGGACAACAGGGCCGCGGCCGCCATCGCGAAGGTCTTCGTGAACGCCAGTGGGCTGAACAGCCGCCCCTCCTGCGATTCCAGCGTGAAGATCGGCATGAACGAGACAGTGATGATGAGCAGGCTGAAGAACAGTGCCGGCCCGACCTCGGATGCCGCGTCGATCAGGATCTGGACGCGCGACTGACCGGGCTCGGCGCGCTCAAGGTGCTTGTGCGCGTTCTCGATCATGACGATCGCGGCATCCACCATGGCGCCGATCGCGATCGCGATGCCGCCGAGGCTCATGATGTTGGATCCCAGGCCCAGCAGCTTCATGGCGCCGAACGCCATCAGCACGCCGACCGGAAGCATCAGGATCGCGACCAGCGCGCTGCGGACATGGAGCAGGAACACGATGCAGACGAGCGCGACGACGAGACTCTCCTCGAACAGCGTGTGCTTGAGCGTGTCGATCGCCGAATAGATCAGGCCCGAGCGGTCGTAGACCGGGACGATCTCGACCGATTTCGGCAGGCTGCTCGCAATCTCCTTGAAACGCTTCCTGACGTTTTCGATGACGTCGAGCGCGTTGACGCCGAAGCGCTGCAGCACGATGCCGCTTGCGACCTCGCCCTCGCCGTTCAGCTCCGCAATGCCGCGCCGCTCGTCGGGTCCGAGCTCGACATTGGCGACGTCCCGCAGCAGCACCGGCGTGCCGTTGCTGGTCTTCAGGACGATGTTGCCGAGATCGTTGATGCTCTTGATGTAGCCCTTGCCGCGAATGACGTATTCGAACTCCGACAGCTCGACCGTGCGGCCGCCGACGTCGGCATTGCTGGCACGGATCGCCTCCCGGATCTTCTGCATGCTGATGCCGCGGTCGCGCATGCGTTGCGGGTCGAGCACCACGTTGTACTGCTTGACGAAGCCGCCGATGCTGGCGACCTCGGCCACGCCTTCGGCCTTGGCGAGCGCGAATTTCAGATTCCAGTCCTGGATCGTGCGCGTGTCGGCGAGGTTCAATTCTTTCGACATCACGGCGTATTGGTAGACCCAGCCGACGCCGGTCGCATCGGGCCCGATGGTCGGGGTGACGCCGACGGGAAGCCGCGACGTGGCGCCGTTCAGGAACTCCATCACGCGCGAGCGCGCCCAATAGATGTCGGTGCCGTCCTCGAAGATCACGTAGACGAACGACACGCCGAAGAAGGAGAAGCCGCGCACCACCTTCGATTTCGGCACGGTCAGCATCGCCGTCGTCAAGGGATAGGTGACCTGGTCCTCGATCACCTGCGGCGCCTGGCCAGGATATTCGGTGTAGACGATGACCTGGGTGTCCGAGAGGTCGGGGATCGCATCCAGCGGCAGATGCAGCAGCGCGTAGAAGCCGGCGGCCGCCGCAAAGCCGGTGCCGAACAGCACCAGCAGCAGGTTGCGCGCCGACCAGGCGATGATGCGGGCGATCATTTGTGCTCTCCCGTCGCATGGCCGGCGTCGGAGGCTTGAGGCGCAGCCTCGGCAAAGCCTTTGAGCGCGGCCTTCAAATTGCTTTCCGCATCGATCAGGAAGTTGGCTGATGTGACCACCGCTTCGCCTTCGGCAAGGCCGTCGCGCACCTCGATAAAGCCGCCGCCGCGCCGGCCGAGCTTCACTTCCCGCGGCTCGAAGCGCCCGTCCCCCTTGTCGACGAGGACGGCCTGCCGCGTGCCGGTGTCGAGCACCGCGCTGTCCTGGATCGTCAGGACAAGCGCGCTATCGGCCGTGTCGACGTCGGCATCGACATACATGTCCGGCAGCAGCAACGCTTCGGGATTGGCGAGCTCGATGCGGACGCGAACCGTCCGGGTTTCGCGGTTCACCTGCGGATAGATCACCGCGATCTTGCCGGTGAAGCTTCGGCCGGGGAAGCTGCGCGCGCGCACCGCGACGGACTGCCCGACCGCGATGTTGCCGAGATCGCGCTCGGCGACGTCGACCAGCGCCCAGACCAGCGAGGTGTCGGCGATGCGGAACAGCACGTCGCCGGGATTGGCGCGCATGCCTTCGATCGCGTTGCGCTCGAGCACGATCCCGTCGCGCGGCGCCGACCAATGGATGGTGACGGGCGCGACACGCGTTCTCTCCATCT
Source organism: Bradyrhizobium sp. NBAIM14 (assembly GCF_020193895.1). NCBI lineage: Bacteria > Pseudomonadati > Pseudomonadota > Alphaproteobacteria > Hyphomicrobiales > Nitrobacteraceae > Bradyrhizobium > Bradyrhizobium sp. NBAIM14. The sequence continues at coordinate 95,912 of NZ_JADYVQ010000002.1, forward strand.
CGGCGATCACCCGCTCGGGGACGTCGAGATTGATCAGCCGTTGCCGCGAGCCGCGGCCGTAGATCTCGACCCCGCCGACGGTCTTGGAGGTGATGGTCGCAAGATAGTCGGCCGCCGCGGAGGCGACCGCCGAGCTGTAGATCTCCATCAGCGGCTGGCCCGCCTTGACGCGGGAGCCGGTGGTGACGTCCGCGATCTTCTGCACGAAGCTCTCGGCCCGCATCGCGATCACCGAGACGCGGCGCTCGTCCAATTGGATCGTACCGGGCGCCTTGACCAGGACTTGGACCGATCGCCGCGCCACCGGCTCGGACTTCACGCCGCTGCGCTGGATCTTGCCGGGCGACAGTTTCACCGTGCCGTCATCGGCGTCGTCGCCTTCGTAGACGGGGACATAGTTCATCCCCATCGGGTCCTTCTTCGGCACCGGCGAGGTGTCGGGCAACCCCATCGGATTGCGGTAGTAGAGGATTTTTCGCGATGAAGCCGCCTGCGGTGGCTTCGGCTCTGCCTGGGCGGCCTTGTCGTCATCGTAGACCGGCAGATAGTCCCGCCCGCGGTCGTCCTTCTTTGGCCCGGCGGACCAAAGCGGCGCGCCGCTCGGATCGCGATAGTAGAGCGGAGTCCGGTCCGCTGGCGCCGCAGCCGGGGTCACCTCGGCATGGACCGACCAGCGCCCCTCGTTCGAGAACCAGTACGCGCCAAGGGCGAGGCCACTGCCGAGCGCGAGAGTCGTCAAGAGACGCAACGTCTTCATGGTTGTTTCGCGCGCTCGGAGCGCGCGTCCATGTGAATGGGAAAGAGAAAGTTCGGGCACCGTCCGACGGCGCCCGAAAGCTCACTTGATCGCCTTGACGATGACCTTGCCGGTGACCGTCTCAGGCTCGCCCTGCACCTTCGCCGAGAGCGTGACCTGATAGCGGCCGGCCATCGGCAGGTCCGTCCTGAAGGCGTAGACGCCCGGCTCCTTGGAGGGCAGTGGCGCGACCGCCGATTCCATCTCGGCCATGCCGTCCGGAGCCATGTCGACGCGCGTCTTGAAGATGACGGCATCAAGCACCGGCTTGCCGGTCTGCTTGTTGGTCAAGCGAATGGCGAGCGTGACGTCGTCGCCCTTCTTCATCTCGGGATTGACCGGCTCGAAAGCGTAATCGCCGGCACCCGCCAAGGCGACTGAAGCGGCGAGCGAAAGGGTGGCGGCAACAGCCGCGGTGCTGAACTTGGAAAGCATTGTCCTGTCCTCATGAATTGATCTCGACCGCGACGCTTGAATGCGCACATCCAGTCATCGCCGCGCGGGGCGTGCCCGCGCGCGTCTTGAGAGATCAGATTCGAGGAGGCCGGAAGGGAGGACTGCCGCCGCGCGAGTCGACGACTTGATCGGCAGGAATAGCGGTTTCCGCTGCCGCGACGGCAAGGAATTCGAACGCCAGGGGACGAATGTCCGCCAGTGCGACGGTGCCGCCGACACAGCAGAAGCCCATCCCGCATTGGTAGCCGGTGTCGGAGCCCGTTCCCTTCATGTCGGGACAACAATCGTGCACCGACATATCGTCGTCGCCGCCGACCTGCATGGCCGCCTGCATGTCACCCGATGACATCGCGACGCCGGAAGCGGACACGCCAGCCGGCAGCATCGCCAGGGAGATGGCGATGGCGAATGCCAGGATGGTCCGAACGATCCGCATGAAACGTGCTTTTAACCTTTTGGATACCTTTGGGAACCGCAACGTTGCCTGAGTACCATAGTCTGCGGCCGAATGCATTCTTTGATCAAAGTCAAGCATTCGTGACCGAGGCTCCGAGGCCTGTCAGGCCGACCGCCCGCATCCTGCCTCGCCTATCGCGACTTCGATACCAGCTCGCCGGACCGCGCCGTCCGCGACCATAGCAAGGCGAGCGGGCCGAGCGCGATCCCGGCCGCGAGCACGATGAAGGCCAGCAGCCAGCCCTCTGCACTCTGCGGGCCGCCAGCGGCATCGAGGGCAACCCCGGTTCCCCAGGCTCCGATCGCCGATAGGCCGAACCCGACCGTCGAATGCAGGGCCAGAGTCGCCCCGCGATGCTCCGAGACAGCCGCGGCCGACATCCCGGCTGTCAATGCACCGGAATACGCCGGCACTGTCAGGCCATAGATCATCAGCAGCAGCGCCAACACCCATGCCGGAGCCGTCGCATTCAGGCCGATGACGAGGGCAACGCAAGCCGAGGCGATCATCACCACCGTGATCGCCCGATGTCGCCCGAATTTCAGTGCGGCCTCGTTGCCGAGGATGCTGGCCGGCATGGAGATCACTGCAAAGCAGAAGCTCATCAGGACCGGGCTCAGCCATGAGGGCGCACCCTGATGCGCGACGACGTAGGTCCAGAACCCGACCAGCCAGGTGCGAATGCCGTAGAGCTCGAAGCAGTGCGCGCCGTAGCCGAAGATGTAACCGAGCGCCTTGCGGTTGGCCAAGACGGGCGCAAAGTTCAAAAGGCGTCCTGATCTTGGAGCGGGACTGCGGCTCTCGATCAAGAGACACGCGACCACCATCGCGATGGGACCGATGCCGGTCACGTAGAACGCGGTCCGCCATCCCCAGCCGTCGGCGAGGACTTGGGCGATCAGGAACGACAGGCCGACGCCCACCGAGAAGCTCGACGTGTAGAGCGTGACCGCCCGCGAGGTGTCGCCGGCGGGCAGCCGGTCCGTCAGTGCCTTGATCCCCGGCATGTAGGCACCGGCAAAACCAAGGCCGGCGAGCGACCAGATGATGGTCCCCGACCAGAAGCCTTGCGCGAAGATGCCAAACGCGACGGTCGCAAGTCCGCTGACGACAGAGCCGCCGAGGAGCACGAGCCGTGCGTCGATGCGATCGGTCAGTGTCGTCAGCACGGGCACCGCCAGCATGTAGCCAAACGCGTAGCCGCTCGCCATCATCCCGCCTTCGGCGGCGGACAATCCCCACATCGGCATCAGATGCTGGGCCAAATTCGCGGACAACGTCACGTGCGGCAGCAGATTGCCGAGCTGGCCGATACACATCACCGCAATCAGCGGCCAGCCGCGCAAGCTACGAATGTTCCCCTCCCATCGGACAGCGACTCATGTCGTGTGATCCCCACGGAGCAGCAGAAGCGCGAAGAATGCAGAGACCGAGGCCAGCGCGCCGATCCAGAGCGCGCTGCTGCCGAGATGCTCCACCATCAGTCCCAGCGCAAGCGGCGCGAAGGCGCCCGTTGCCCTCGAAGGCAGCGAAATCATCCCGACCCGTCTGCCGAACCCGACCGGCCCAAACAGCGCCAACGGCAGCGTACCACGGGCAATGGTGATGATGCCGTTGCCCGCGCCATACAGCACCGTGAAGAGCGGTGCGAGCAAAGGGCCGCCCGCAACCAGCGCAAGCACCCCGATCGGATTCATGAGCATGGCGAGCCGCGCCGACAGCAGCGGATGAAACCGGCCAAGCCATCCTGCTTCCAGAAGGCGGGCGCCGACCTGCGCCGGTCCGACCAGTGCTCCCGCCAGCAACGCCTGTGCCGGCGTGGCACCGAACGCGACCAGCATGGTGGGCAGAATGGCCGAGACTCCGGAGCTGACAAAACTCGCGGCCGCAAACATGTACGCCAGCAATATCATTGCAAAGGTTTCGCTCTGGCGGCCGGATTGCTGGCTTGCGCCCGTGCTCGGTCCGGCCTCCTGATGCAACGGAGCGGCACGGGGCAGCGCAAGGTTGAGCGGCAAGGCAAGGCCGATGTGGATCACCGCCCAAAGCTGGCAGGCCGCGCGCCAGCCGTACTCCGTGGCGAGCCATGTCGTGAGCGGCCAGCCGAGTGTGCTGGCGAAACCGGCGATCAGGGTGATGCCGGTGATCGTTCGTCGCGCATTGGCGCCGTAAATGCGCGCAAGCGTCGCGAACGCGGCTTCATAGAGGCCCATGCCCATGCCGATCCCGAGCAGGATCCAGGCTGCGATAAGCACCGCTACGCCATAGGCCACGGACAGCAGCAGCAAGCCCGCCGCGAAAACGAGGTTCGAGACGGCAAGCAGGCCGCGCCCACCGAACGTATCGATGGCGTGCCCAACGCGCGGACCAAGCAGGCCGGAGATGACGAGCGCTCCCGACAGCGCGCCGAACACGTAAGTCGGCGCTAGTCCGAGATCGCTCGCGATCGGCGCGGCCAGGATCGCAGGAAGATAGTAGCTCGACGCCCACGCGATGGTCTGCGCGGTGCCGAGCGCGATGACGACGGTGAGCGGGCCCGCAGTGCCTCGGCTCATGAGCAGCCGCACCCCGCACCGCCCGCCTTCCTGGCGGATTCATCGGCGGCACAGCAGGCCGAAGGTTCGGCCTTGGCCGGGCCGCCGCAACATCCCGCTGCGGCGGAGGACTCCACGCCGGCGCGTGTGCAGACGCCGGTCTCCGGGAGCACGAGCTCGACCCGTGCCGCGGCCTTCTTGTCGCCGGCGATGTCGGCGACGATCGATCGGACCTGCTCGTATCCGGTCATCATCAGGAAGGTCGGCGCACGTCCGTAGGATTTCATGCCGGCGAGATAAAAGCCCGGCTCATCATGCGCCAGCTCGCGCGCGCCGTGAGGCCGCACCGTTCCGCAGCTATGCTCGTTGGGGTCGATGAGCGGCGCGAGCGCGAGGGGCGCCTCGATCGCCGGATCGAGCCGCAGCCGCAGCTCGGAAAGAAGCGAGAGATCGGGCCGGAAGCCGGTCGACACCACCAGCTCATCGGCAACCACACTCCGCGCAGCCACGCCGGCGCCTGCCGAAATCCTGAGGCGGCCTTCGATCTCCGAAATGTGAGTGACAGCGAAGCCGGTCTCGACCGCAATCTTTCCGGCAGTCACCAGCGCGGCGAAGGCTGACCCCAGCTCGCCGCGCGCGGCAAGCTTGTCGTTGCGGCCGCCGCCAAAGGCCTTTGCCGGATCGTCGCCGCGCAGCAGCCAAACGGGCCTGGTGCCGGGCGCCTCCTCGGCGAGCCGCGCGAGATCGATCAGCGTGCCCAGCGCGGAATGGCCGGCACCGAGCACAGCCACGGCCTTGCCCGCATATCTGCTGCGAGCGGAGCCGCGCACCGCCGGCATGCCATAGGCGATGCGACCGGCGCATTCGCGTTCGCCGAGCGCCGGCAGACCGTTGCTGCCGGCGGGATTGGGCGAGAACCACGTGCCGGAGACGTCGATGACGGCATCGGCGCGCAGCACCTCATCGCCTTTGCCGTTCTGGTAGCGGATTTCGAACGGCGTCTGGTCCCGCCCCTTCGTCTTCGCCTTGTCGAAGCCGGCGCGGCTGATCGCCGTGACGCGGCTCGAGGTCCGGATCGTCTCGCGCAGCGGCGTTCGCGTTGCCAGCGGCGCGAGATAGCGCTCGATCAGTTCGCCGCCGGTCGGATAGGAGCTTGGATCCGGCGAATTCCATCCCGTCGGCGCAAGCAGGCGCGCCGCGGCCTTGTCGACGTTGTATTCCCACGGCGAGAAGAGCTGGACGTGCTGCCATTGCCGTACCGCATGCCCGGCCTCGGGTCCGGCTTCGAGCAGGACAGGGGACATGCCGCGTTCGAGCACATGAGCGGCGGCCGCGAGGCCGACCGGCCCCGCCCCGATGATGGCTACCGTCTTGTCCATTCCGAACTCTCCATCCTTCTAGAATTATGGAATAACTGATCAAATGAGTCAGGCTGCGGTCTGCGCAGCCTTGCATCCCGCTTCTTCCGCACAGCACTCCGCGGCCAGGAAATCGACCAGCCCGCGCATGGCGTCGAAATTGGCGCGGCAGATCAGGGTGGTCGATTCCCTGATCTGACTGACCAATCCGACCGAGACCAGCGTCTTGATGTGGTGCGACAACGTCGAGGCCGGGACCTTCAGCTTGTCCTGCAAGCGGCCGACCGGCATGCCCGCGTGCCCGGCCCGAACCAGCGCGCGATAAATCTGCAGGCGGGTCCGATTCCCCAGGGCTTCCAGGCGTGCTGCTGCGTCGTCGATCTTCATGAGCGACACGGTGCGCCGGTGCAGCTCCCCTGTCAAACGATATTTCTAGAATATTGGAAATTTCCGTTCGCGCAGTGACCGGAGGCTTCCACATTGACTCGGCGCTTATAATTCCATAGATCTGGATATGTGGAAACAGGACAAGCCGTCTTGGCGCTCGCCGCGCTGTCTCAATCGACCCGTCTGGAGGCGTTCCGGACGCTGGTCAGGCACGAGCCTGAGGGTCTTGCGGCCGGCGATCTCGCCCGCCTGTTGGAAGTCCCGCAAAACACGCTGTCGGCGCATCTGTCGATTCTGAGCCGCGCCCGCCTCGTGTCCTCCGAGCGGCACAGTCGCTCGATCGTCTACCGCGCCAATCTCGACGAATTCCGCGACGTCGCGCTCTTCCTGCTGCGCGATTGCTGCGGCGGACGGCCGGAGGTTTGCGAGCCCGTCGTCGAGACCTTGCAATCGTGCTGCTCGCCAAAACGAAAGGAGCGAAGCCGTGTCTGATCACAGGTTTAACGTCTTGTTCCTATGCACCGGCAACTCGGCGCGATCGATCTTGGCTGAGTCGATCCTGCGCAAGGACGGCGGCGGCCGCTTTCAGTCCTTCTCCGCCGGCAGCGCCCCGAAAGGCGCAGTTCATCCGCTGGCGTTGCGCACGCTGGAACAGACGGGCTATCCCACCGACGGAATGCGCTCGAAAAGCTGGCTGGAGTTTGCCGCTCCGGATGCACCGGTGATGGATTTCGTCTTCACCGTCTGCGACAACGCAGCGGGCGAGTCCTGTCCGATCTGGCCGGGCCAGCCGATGACGGCACATTGGGGCATCGAGGATCCTGCCGCGGCAGAGGGTTCAGAACTGGAGAAACAGGCGGCATTCGTCACCGCGTTTCGCTATCTGAGAAACCGCATCGCTACATTCGTGAACCTCCCGCTGAGGAGCATCGACAAGCTTTCGCTCGGCATCAAGCTGCGCGAAATCGGCCGCTCCGAAGGTGCAACCGATTTGGCGCCGAAGGCCGGCTGATGGACAGTTTCGATCTCCCGCGGCGCCTCGCGGCTGAAGCGCTCGGCACGGGTATTCTGGTCGCCACCGTGGTCGGCTCCGGCATCATGGCGGAAACGCTGACCAAGGACGTCGCCCTTGCGCTGCTCTGCAACACCTTGCCGACCGGGGCCATCCTGGTTGTCCTGATCACGGTGCTCGGTCCGATCTCCGGCGCACATTTCAATCCCGCAGTGACGCTCGTCTTCACCGGCAAGCGCGAGCTGCCGGTCAACGAGGCCGCGCTTTACGTGATCGCGCAGATCGCTGGCGGCATCGCGGGAACGCTGGCGGCGCATCTGATGTTCGGCCTGCCGCTGCTCGACCTCGCGACGAAGGTCCGAACCGGAGGGCCGCAATGGTTCGCCGAAGCGGTCGCTGCGTTCGGGCTGGTCGCGACGATCCTGGCCGGCATCCGGTTTCAGCGGACGGCCATCCCCTGGCTGGTCGGCCTTTACATCACGGCCGCCTATTGGTTCACGGCTTCCACGTCGTTTGCCAACCCTGCGGTGGCCATCGCAAGGTCGCTGACGAACACGTTCGCCGGCATTCGCCCCGCTGACCTGCCCGGATTCATCCTCGCGGAACTCTGCGGCGCCTTCGCGGGCATGCTGCTGATGAACTGGTTGCTCGGCCGCTCACGCGCGTCCGCCTCGGTCGCAATCACGGAGACAGTTCGATGACCGTCACGATCTATCACAATCCCGCCTGTGGCACCTCGCGCAACACGCTGGCGATGATCCGGCAGAGCGGCGTCGAGCCTGATGTCATCGAATATCTGAAGACTCCACCCTCGCTGGACAAGCTCAAGGAACTGATCGCGAGCATGGGCATTCCGGTCCGCGCGCTGCTGCGCGAGAAGGGAACGCCTTACAAGGAGCTCGGCCTGGACGACCCCAAATGGAGCGATGAGCAGCTCCTCGATGTCATGATCGCCCACCCTATCCTCATCAACCGGCCGATCGTGGTGACGCCAAAGGGCACGCGCTTGTGCCGGCCGTCGGAAGCCGTGGTCGATCTCCTGGACAATCCGGTTGGCCGGTTCGTGAAAGAGGACGGCGAAGTGGTGGAAGCGCGCTAGGCTGCAAGCGCGCCTGCGAAGGTGCAGTCGAGCTATCCCAGCAAGCCCTTCAACCCCGCATAGATCGAGCCGATACCGGTCGCAGCAACGCCCGCGAGCGGCCCGACGGTCTGCATGAGATCCTGAATCAAGCGGGCACGACGGCGCAGCTGTTCCTCGCCGACATGCTGCCCGAGCAGCCGCGCCACCCTGAATGCGAAAGCGTTCGGCTTGCCTCCCTGCGTCAGCACACGCGGCAGGATCTGGAAGATCACGACGCTGAGAATGTTGCCGGAGACGAAGGCGAGCAGGATGCTCGCGCCATATTCGAACACTTCACGCCATTCGATCCAGATCGTCGGAAGGATCGGAACATGGTCATGGATCCCCGTAACCGTCAGCATTGACAGGACGCTGACGGCCGCTGCCAGGAACGCCAGCACGAACGCCGTCAGGGCGGATACCCGGTGCAACGGATAAGCCACGAAGCCGAACAGCAGCGGTATGGCGATCGATGCAATCCGGAGCGGGATCGGGGACACGTTGAAGGTGATGGTCACGAGCACGTGCGCGATCACCAGCAGCAGGGCTGGAATGACCACATAGAGCACCGCATGCGTTCCGTAATAGCGCAGCGGATTGTTGTAGCGCTCGAGACGGACGTTGACGCGATCGAGATCCCGCCTGAGCTTGTCCAGCTCGGCAACGATCTCGTCGATCTCGAGGAGCGTCGGTCGCACGACGCGCAAGTCGCGCGAACAATGCTTGCACGCGATGGCTTCGTCCTTGATCGTCTCGGCGCAGAACGGACATTCCATCGCTAGCGCGACTTCCCTCGCCTCATAATGGCTTCGATCTCGCCTCTGGCCCGCTTCAGTTCATCGCGCAGATCCTCGCGCTTGCGCAAGAGATCGTCGCGCTCGGCAAGCAACGTGGCGGGAACGGCGATGTCGCGCCCGCACGAGGCGCAGACCAGCGCACCCTCGGCATTTTCCGACCGGCAGTAGAGGCACGCCACTTGCGAGTTCACCTGCGAGCTCACTTGGGCGCAACCTTCAGGGTGAAGACGGTCGTGCCCGGCCGGCCATCGCTGTCCTTGATGTCGACACGCATCGTGTACTCGCCCGGCGGCAACTCCGCATCCTGCATGTTGATGCCATCTGGCTGCACGAAGGGCCTGACCCGAGGCGTCAGGTCGACGTTCGGCGTTCGGAGGAAGATCACCTTGACCGATTCCGGATCGATCTTGGCCCCGCCATAGGACTGGAATTTCAACACCAGCCGCAGAGGAGAATTCGCGGGAGCGCCCGGCGAGACGAACTCGATCTTCGGGCCGCGCATGATGCCGCGCTGATCGACGGCGACCGCGCCCTTGGGAGGCGGCAGCTTGGCCTCCTCTTCCGTGATCAATGGCGCAGCGCGCGAGGATCCCGCGGCCAACAGACCTGCAACCACCAGAGCCAGTAGAGCATTCCGCTTCATTTTCCTTGCCCCCTTTCCCATTCGTCAACGCAAGCCGCCATCGCCGATGATCGTGTAAGGCGCCCAGAACAGCGGATGCGCATAGGCAAACTCGGTCTTGCCCTCGCTGTTGAGATAGCCGGGACCATCGACAAGAGCCATCGTCGCCTGGCGCAGCGCTTCGCTGCGCGACAGCTTGGGATCGTCGGCCTGTCGCTTGAACAGGTCCGTCACCAATTGCCGCGCCGACTGGGAGTGCACCGACCAGTTCGTCACCAGCAGGGCGCGCGTGCCGGCGTAGAAGAACGCGCGGCCCAGCCCGGAGGCCGCCTCGGCCCCTGCGCCTGCGCCGGCGCCGGTATTGCAGGCCGACAGGACGACCCAGTCCGCATCGAGCTTGAGACCGAGAATCTCTTCCATCGTCAGCAGTCCGTCGCCGCCCTCGCCCGTCACCACCGGCGACGACAGAGCGAGCGCCGGCTGCGTCAGCCCATTCAGCTCGCCCGGGACGAGGCCATGGGTCGCAAAGGCCAGGATCCTGAAGCCGGAGAGATTCATCGTCTTCACCGCGCTCTCGGTCGCGCTCTTGCCGAGGAACAGCACCTTCGAGGGATCCGCCTGCAAGGCCAGCGCGATCGACTTCAACTCGTCCGCGGTGTCGGGCAAACGGGGCAACAGACCGAGTTCGGCGCTATCGACGCCGTCGAGCTTGGGACTGTTGCGCCGCTTCAGCGGCCCGCCGCGCGTGATGTTGCCGCCGGCATCGGCCAGCTGAATCTTCTCACCTGTGCCTTCCGCCTCGGCGTGCTGATCGCTGTTGAAATAGGGATCGCCGAACGCGACGAGGTCGCCGCGGCCGGGCTTGCCGGGCGGCAACTGCCGCAGCGTGCGCAGCGCCGCCGCCGACGGCACCGTCGACACGGCATGGGTTCGCGCCAGCCACGGCACGTTGCGATAACCGACGAAGAGCGGGTCTTCGTCGGCGGCCACCTCCGCCGGTGCCGTCGGCAACAAGGCGAGCGGCAGCAGGCCCAGCGCACCGTTGGTGACAACGATCAGGTTCTTGGCCGGCTTCCAGCCGCTCTCGACCGGCTTGAGCAGCAGCTCGTACAACTCATGGCCGAGCTTGAGATCGAAGGGCGGAATGTCCGAGATCATCGCGGCCTGCGGCTCGAGCGCTTCACGCAGCTTGCGTATCTTGCTCTCGATGTCGCCGATCCTGGCCTGGACGGCGGCGAATGCCACCGGCCCCGACTTCGGCACGGCCCAGACGAAGCTGCCGTTCTGGCCGAAATAGAACGACAGCATGGCCTCGCCGTCGGTCAGCGTCGCGCGGATCTCGGCGACGCTCGGCGGCCTGGGCGAGACGAGATCGGCATAGATCGGGAATTTCTGCTTGATCTCCTGGCGCGCCTTGTCGCGCTGGCCGCGCAACGCTGCGATCGAGGCCTGTATCTGCTGCACGCCTTTCTCGTCGCGTTCCGCTGCGGGAAGCGCGAGCACGTTGTTAAGCGTACCGAGCTGGGCGTTGACCTGCTTGCTCAGATCCTGCTCTTTCCGCACGAGCTCGGCGAGCGCGGGATCCTTTGCCGCCGCACGCGCACTCGAGGCAGCCAGCGCCTGCTGCACCGAGCGGCCGCGGACGGCATCGGCCAGGCTGAATGTCTCTTCGCCGACATTGGTGCCGCCTCCTTCCACCCTGCCGAGCAGCAGCAGATAGCTCTCGACGATGGTCTGCAGCCGCTGGCTGCGCGCGGCCACCACGGTCGTGTTCTCGTCGTCGGCGTTATCGTTGGCGCTCGCCATCATCACCGGAATGGCGGCCTTGAACTCCCTGATCGCGTCGGCATCGCGGCGGGCGCGCATCAATCCGACCGCCAGCGTGCCGCGTGCCGAGGCGGCGTCGAAATGATTCTCCCCCACCCGCGCGATCTGCCTCTTCACGAGCTGCTCCGCGGCGGCAATGCCGGCGTCCAGCTGCCCGGAATCATAGAGGGACAGGATGCGAGAGGGATTGAGCTCGAACACCTGGCGGCGCTGCGGGTCCCAGCCGGCGACGGCCTTTTCTATCCTCGCAAACATTTCGCCCGCTTCGGCGTTCTGGCGGCGAAGCGTCAGGATGCCCGCAAGCTGCGACAGCAACTGCACCGTCGCCTGCGAATCCTCGGGCACACCCACCGTCTTGTTGATGTCGAGGGCGACACGGCCGAGCTTCTCGGCCTCTTCGTAGCGGCCCTGGTCGACCAAAATGCCCGCCAGCCCCATGACGAAGCGCGGCGTGACCGGATTGTACTTGCCGGTATCCTTCAGGCGCGACAGCAGCGCGCGGCGCGCATCCACCTCGGCCTCGGCCAGCTTGCCCTGCTTCGCCTTCATGCGCGCCTGGCTCAACACGGTGCCATCGATCGCCTGCAGCAGAAGGGTCTCGGCCGGCGCACTGTCCGACGCCATGATGGCCTTCGTGCTTGCGCGCTTGCGCAGCTCGGCGGTGCGATAGGCGGCCTCGGCATCGGCGAACTGTCCGCGTGCCTCGAAGATCGCGGCGCGAGTGAGCTCCAGCTCGCCTTCCCAGCTCTGGCCGAACTTCGCATAGGCCGCACGCCAATTGGGATGGCCGCTGGTGCGGGCCTCCTGGATCGCGGTCTGGGTGCGGCGGAGATAGGCTTCGGCCTGTGCGAGGTCGCCCATCTGGATGAGAACGACCGCGATCCCGCGGTTTGTCACGAACTGAAATCCCTTGGCGCCCGGCATGCTGGCCGATTCGCGCAAAAGTCTCTGCATGATCTCGAGCGCGCGCTTCGGATCGCCCGCGAGCGAGTGTTGCAGGGACTGGAGCTGCAACATGCGCCCCAGCAAATTCGGGCCGACTGCGCCGCGCCCGACCTCCACGGCCTTGTCCGCGTCAGCCATCGCTTCGGCGAGCCGGCCGAGCTGCGCGCGTGCATTGGCGCGATCGAAATAGAGCTGCGCGAGGTCCTGGCGGGACTCCTTGCCCGTGGGCACGGCGTCGGCCTCCGACTTCAATTCCGCGATCATCTTCTCGTTGGGCTTGTCGCCGTCGAGGATCGCCGTGATGTCGGAGATGCTGCGCGGCGGGGCGACGAAATCCTTCGGCAGTGCCGTGCCTGCCTCGAGCTTGGGCGCCGTTTCCTTGGGAAGCTCGACGGCGACATTGGCGCGGCCATTGGCGGCGTTCAGCGCCGCCATTACGCAGGCCCTGACCTGGGGCGAGGCCTTGGCGCGGCAAGCTTCGAGATTGGCGCCGCCAGCGCGCATGCAGGCCTGCACGATCGGCTTGCCGACGCTCATCCGGCAATTCTCGAGCGCTGCTTCCTTGGTCAGCGCGGCTGCGGAGCCGGTCGATCCGAGCAGAATGGCAACTGCCAACAGGCGGCGCGAGGAAATGTCCCGACGGCACTTGCGCAGACGCGCGGCGTCTAAGCTCATCTCGAAGGACCTTTGGACAAAATGAATTCGAAAGAAACGTGGTGATCCTATCCGGCCTGCGCGGAAGGACAAGGGCAATCAATGCGGTTCCCGGAGGACCTCAACTGGTGGGCGGCGACAGGCGGCGCACTCCTGTGGAACCGGTCAGGCGGCCCGGGGAATCGGGCCGATCGGCCGCGGGGCGGCCGCGCTCAAAGGGCTGAGGACGCGTGCTTAGCCCTTCGAGACCACCGCGCGACCATAGGGCGGTTGCCCCTGAACCGGCGGATTGGCGGTCTGGGCGGCGAGCTCGCCGATCAGGCGGTCGGCATCGGCGGCCATGCCGTCGGGGGCCTGGATCACCAGGCGCTCCAGCGCCCAGCGGTAGGACGAGATTCGCTGCTCCAGGCATTGCTGCACCCACTGGATGATCAGCGAGTTCTCCTGCATGCGCGCGACCGCGTCGTCCCTCTCCCTAGGCGACAGCGCGGAGACGCGCGCCATGCTGGCATCGCGCTTCCTGTCGAGATCGATGACGCGGATCGCGGATGCGAAGAACGGCTCGAATCGGGTGATGTCGTTGCGCACGTCCTCGATCAGCTGCGCATAGCGCGAGGAATGCGAGCGGTGCGGCTCGTCGATCAGCGTGCGCCCGTACATGGTGCGGTCGAACACGACCTTCTGCCGCCACGGCGAGGGCAGCGCCTTGTAGTCGCCGAACACGCTCTTCCATGCGGGGCGCGACAGCGGCGGCTCGATCATGGGATAGGCGAGATCGCGAAGCTGGCGCTCTTCGTCGGTGAGCTGGAACTGCGATGGTCTCAGGCCGACGCTGGAGGTGACCTCCGCACCGAGCCAGCGATGCATGTCGTCGCTGCGCATGCTCTCGCGGGTGCGGCCGAAGTCGCCGCCGCTACACGCCGCGAGCAAAGCGCCCAGCAGCGTGAGCAGGACGGCCGATAGGACAGGCCGGATCTGGCGGATGACGTCCGGCATTGCATGAAGCCGGATGTCAGCGGCGGCGACGACGGCGCCCCGGCGCTGTGCCCTGCTCCGGTCCGCGATCGCCGCTGGTTTCGTCCGCCTCGCGCTCGATTCGAATCACGGGAAGGATCAGAACCGTTCCCATGTCCGCGCGCGGAGCGACATCCCCGGACGAGCCCACCCGGCGACCGGCCGGAAATTCGATGATGGTCCCCATGTCAGCTCTCTTCAATTGCCGCGCGACCGAACGCGCCCCAGCAACATGCATTCATTAAGATCAGCTCATGGTTAACGGGGTGTAAACGGGCCGCTTCAACCGTAGCCGCACGGACCGCGCCGCGCCGTCCCGTTGCGGCACGACAACGCCTCAAATTGCAGGGCCGGCTTCACGCCTCGTTTTCCTTAACGAGGCTTTAAACGAAGCTGCGCTAGGCTCGCCCCCAAGTATCTTTCCCGAGTTGCGTACGCCTCCATGACCAAGTCGCTGTTTCCCGGATTCGACGGGCTGATGACCCTGTCCCGTCGCGAAGGTGTCGATGTCCGTCCGACGCTGCTGCGCGTGCTGACCGACCTCTATGTCCAGACGAGCACCCACAGCGACGACGAGCAGCGGCAATTCGTCGAGCTCGCCACGCGGCTGATCGACCAGGTCGACGATGCGACGCGCGCGGCCGTCAAGGCCCGCCTCGCGGTCTATCCGCAGACGCCCGTCCCGATCCTGCAGAAGCTCGGCCTGGTCGCGACCCAGGAAGGCCGCAGGGTTCCATTGGCCCGGGAGATCCCCGCCCCGCCGCGCGCGTCTGCTCCGGCGCGCGTGCCGACCGAGGCCGAGCAATGCATGGCCGCCAACTTGGCGATGCAGCCGAAAGAGGCGGCCGAGATCCACGACATGTTCTTCCGCGCCGGCGCCTCCGAGCGCGCGCTGATCCTGCATAATCTGGCGCAGACCCCGCTGAAAGCCGCCCCCCGTATTCCGACCGTGCGCGCCAAGCGCGCGATCCAGATCCTGGAGATGGCGGCGATCGCGGGCGATATCGAAAGCTTCACCTTCGAGCTCGGCGACAGCCTGATCCTGCCCTCGCGCGTCGCAGCCCAGATCGTCGACGATGCCGGCGGCGAGGCGCTTGCCGTTGCCGCACGCGCGCTCGACATGCCGAGCCCGGTGTTCCAGCGCATTCTCTTGTTCTTCAAGCCGGAGATCGGAACGTCCGTGAACGCCGTGTACCGCCTGTCGCGGCTCTATGACCGTCTCGCCGAGCGATCGGCGCTGGTGATGCTGGCGGCCTGGCGCGGCTCGACGCTCGCGGTCACCCGCGCGAAGTATCAGTCCTCGCTGCATGACGGGGAGCGCCAGCGCGCACGCGCCGGCGCGAGCCAGACGTGGCCGGGCGTGCAGCCCGGCTCGAGCCCGGCGGTGCGGACGGGGACTAATCCGTCGGATCGCTGATTTGCTTACGCCGCCTCAGCGAGCGGCAGCGGTGAGGCACGCAACGAACTCCAACCCCGTCATTGCGAGCAATGACGGTTGAGGCTACGCCTTGGCCAATTCCAGAAAATGCCGGCCCGCGCGATCCTCGGTCTCGACGATCCAGGCATCCGGATCGAAGCGGATTTCCTTGGTCAGCCGCTCCTCGATCGTGTGATCCGGCAGAGGCTGCGGCGCGACAGGGACGAAAAAGCGGTCGACCGGCCGGCCGTCGTCATAGACGGTCTGCGGCGCCGGCGCATACAGCATGGCATGGCCGTCGAGCAGCGACACCTTGACGAACACCGCGCCCGCCTCCTCGGCACCGCGACGCCGCACGGCGCCGAACACGCCCTCGGTCTGGCACCGGCGCAAGTAAGCCGCCACCCAAATATTGGATTTCAAACGCATGAATTCGACGATAGGCCAGTGCGAGGCCTCACGCCAGCTTTACGTCTCACGCCTTGCGCGTGCCGTCCTGACCACCGCGAATCTGCGTTGCGATGAAGTATGACAGCGGCATAGCGAGTGCAAATCCTACCGCCACGGCATAGGGGATGTTCCTGATGGCGTCGGCGGCAAAACTCGGGACCATCAGCACCACGATGAGGCTGATGCCCGCCAGCGTCGTGCCGAGCATGATCCAGACGAGAATCGAGACCTTGAACATGACGACCTCTCTTCCTTGATGAGATGAGCCATCTTGTTCCTGCGGCCGCCGGCCGTCATTGATCCCACTCAAATCGCAATCGTATCGGATCCGGTCCATCGTGCCGGCGCCGGCAATTGACCTGCGTCAACGACACTCGACGTGCGGCTATTCGACCGGGCGGCCGATCGCAGCGGCGAGCTCGCGCAGCAGCCGGTCCGAGACCTGGCCGGTGACCTGCATCTTGTGCTCGCGCTCGAACTTCTGGATCGCGGCCTGGGTCTCGCCGCTCATGGTGCCCGTGATTTTCAGATTGCCGTAGCCGTATTCGGACAGCGCGCGCTGCACGCCGGCGATGCGGCGTGCGGCCGGGCTTTGCGCCGGGATCGGCGCCGGCGGACGCAGGGCCGCGGGCGGCGTCGAGGTGGTCGCCTTGACCAGATTGGTCATCGGATCATTCGAGCGCGTCGAGGCGGTCGCCTCGACCGGCTTTTCGGCAGCACGCTCGGCGGGCTTGGGCTCGGCAGGCTTAGGCTCGACACGGAACTCGGTCGCGCGCGGCTCGAGCGGCGAGGTATCGGCGCCGACGGGGCGCGGACGCGGCATGGGATTCGACAGCGGCACGGATGACGGCGCGGGAAGATTGATCACCGTGCCGAACATCGGCGCGGGATGCCGGCCGGTCTGGAGGAACAGCGCATTGGCAACGATCGCGGCGATCGCGGCGACGGCGACGAGGCCGGCCAGCGTGTCCTTGGGGCTGTGCAGCAGCACGCGCATCACGAGGTTGCGCTCGGTCTCGACGTCGACAACCGCAGCTTTGGCACCACGGCGGCGCGGAGCGGCTTCGTCCTTGGCAGACTTCTTAGGCACTTTTCTTCACCAGAGCGGGTTGGTCCTGAGACTGGTCGTGAGCGTGGTCTTGAAGATCCTGGTCTTGAAGATCCTGGCGCAGCACAGGCGTCAGCGTCGCAATCTTGCGCTCGGCCGGCTTGGCTTGCGGCGGCGTGTAGACGAGCGGCAGCTTGATGGTGACCGCCGTGCCCTCGCCCAACCTGCTTTGTACCGTCAATTCGCCGAGATGCAACGCCACGAGACTCTTCACGATCGAAAGTCCAAGGCCGGTGCCCTCGTGCCGGCGCTGATAGGTCGTGCCGGCCTGGAAGAACGGCGCGCCGATGCGCTTGAGATCGTCGGGCGCGATGCCGACGCCGGTGTCGCTGATGCGCAGCGTCAGCTGCGAGCCGGACACCGCGGCCGATACGCAGACCTGACCGCCGCGCTCTGTGAACTTGATGGCGTTGGCGACGAGGTTGAGCACGATCTGCTTGAAGGCCCTGGGATCGCCGGTCATGACGGGCAGGTCCTGCGGCGCGTCGGTGATCAGGTCGATGCCGTTCTCCCGCGCCTTCAGCGCCAGCAGATTGCAGCAATGCAATAGCGAAGCGCGCGGCGCGAACGGCTCGGACGCGATCTCGAAATTGCCCGATTCCATCTTCGACATGTCCAGGATGCCGTTGACGACCGACAGCAGGTGCTGGCCGGAATCGTTGATCAGCTGGGCGTATTCCTTGCGCTGCGCAGCACCCAGCATCAAGGCCTGCTCCTGCGCGATCATCTCGGAGAAGCCGATGATGGCGTTGAGCGGCGTGCGCAGCTCGTGGCTCATGGTGGCGAGGAAGCGCGTCTTGGCGGCATCGGCCGCCTCGGCGGCGCTGCGCGCCTGGTCCAGCGCCTGCTCGAAAAGCTTGCGGTCGGTGACGTCGCGCATCACCGCGACGACTTCGGCTTCGCACGTGACGTCACGCGCGCTGTCCTGATCGAGCGGACGGCAGCGCATCTCGACCCAGATGAAATCGACCTGGCCGCGCTCGGCGGCGGGCTCGCGCCGCAGCCTGAACTCGACGCTGCGCACCTCGCCGCGCGCCGCGTCGGACAGTGCCGTGAGATAGGCCGGCCGATCGGCGACATGGACACGGTCGAACAGGCCGTGGCCGAGTAGTTGCGCCACCTGCGCTCCGAGCATGGCCTCCACCGCCGGCGAGATGAATTGCACCGCACCGTTGCGCTGATGCCGCGAGATGACATCGCTCATGTTGCGCGCCAGCAGGCGGTAACGCTCCTCCTCGCGCGACAACAGCGCGACGCTGGTGCGCGCGAGCGATTCCGCGCCGAAGGCGAGGCCGGCGGCATAAAGAGTGGCAGACGTGACCCCGAAAGCCATCAGCACGCCGCGCTCGGCGGCACTCGGCTCAACCACCGGCAGCCAGCCGAGCTGGCTGACCAGAATCAGCATTCCGGCGCAGGACAGCGCAAGCAGCGAGGCAAACGCCGCGACGCGGCGCGAGGCCGACAGCGCAGCTTCGAGCGGAACCACGATCAGCCAGACCGCGGCGAAGGATTCGATGCCGCCTGTCGTGATCGCGACAGCCATGATCAGGCCGGCGAGCGCCAGCGACGACAGCACGTGTGCGCCCTCGTAACGGCCGGTGCGCGACAGGAACCAGGACAACATGATCGGCGCGATCAGCCAGGCAAAGGCCGCGACCTCGATCGCGCTCGGCGCGCCGCGCATGGCGAGATAGACCGGAAATGCAGCGAAGGCGGCAAGGCTGCCGAGCAGCCGCGGTGCCATGAAGGCGCGATGGCGCGCGCGCATCAGCGCATCGTAGCGCGCAGAGGGATGCAGCAGTGCATCGAGACAATCGCGGATGATACTCAAAACTGTCACGGGTCTCGCGCTTCGGCTCAATCGTCTCTTGGAAGACGCGCCGGAACGCCTCCTTGTCGTTGAGCCACCGTGTCAGAGCGACCTTAAACGAGTGCTAAGGCGGCACAGCGTGTGGCCGGACACCGCGTTATCGCGGAGCTTTTTAGACGATTTGGCGACGTCTTCGCTGCGAATGGTGAACGCGGGGTTTCACCCTGCTCCGCATGGTTTCGAATTGGTGGATGGGGGCGGCCGGCAGAACCATGGGTACGGGCGTCAATCGAAAATTTACCGGAACGTCGCTCCCGAAGAATCTTGCGTCAATTTTCCGCGAATTAAGCTCAAGGCAATCACTTGCGATTTATCGAGGATCGCTAGGTCCGACATCCGCGGGGAGATCGCCGCGGGCGGAGTCTAACGGACAGGTCGATAAGATGCGCTTTCTGCTCCGCATCACATTCTGGCTCGGGCTGGTGCTGGTGCTCCTGCCGCGGGACAAGACGCCCGAATCGGACAAGCTGCCGCAGATCGGCGCCGCCGATGCGGTGCAAGCCGCGACCGCGGCCGTTTCCGACGTGACCCAATTCTGCAAGCGCCAGCCGGCGGCCTGCGAGGTCGGCGGCCAGGCCGCGACCATCATCGGCCAGCGCGCCCAGGACGGCGCGAAGAAGCTCTATCAGATCATCAACGACAAGAAGGAGCAGATCACCAACGACAAGAACGACGGCGGCAGGAACGACGGCAGCAAGACCGACAGCAAGAAGGCGCCCGACCATACCGGCTCGATCGCGCTGGCCGGCGAAGGCGATTTTGCAGCGAGCGAGGCGCCGCGCGATACCCTGACCCAGGACGACCTTGCGCTCGAATGGCGCGGACCGGGGCCGGCGAATTAAGCGTCCAGGCCCTATCGATTTCAGGGCTTCGCGTCTCTATATTGGCGGTAGGCGGGGACTGCGGGCCGATATGACGACGATTGACGACATCAGGGACAATTTCGAGCTTCTGGACGAGTGGGACGACCGCTACCGGTACGTCATCGAGCTCGGCCGCACTCTGGAACCGCTGCCGGAGGCGGAACACTCGGCCGAGAACAAGGTGCAGGGCTGCGTCAGCCAGGTCTGGCTGCAGAAGACGGTCGATCGCAGCAATGGCGAGCCGGTCCTGAAATATCGCGGCGACAGTGACGCCCATATCGTGCGCGGGCTGGTCGCGATCGTGCTCGCGCTGTATTCGGGCCGCACGCCGCGGGAGATCCTCGATACCGACGCGATCGCCGTGTTCAACGAGTTCGGCTTTCGCGATCATCTGACGCCGCAGCGCTCCAATGGCCTGCGCTCGATGGTCGAGCGCATCAAGACCGATGCGAGAGAGGCGCTCGCGGAAGCGACCTAAGATGCTCTCGTAGGGTGGGCAAAGCGGAGCGTGCCCACCTTCTGTGTGCAATCAACGTAAACGCGTGGGCACGGCGCTTTGCGCCTTTGCCCACCCTACGAAATCCTCCTACTATTTCCGCTTCCGCTGCTGCTGCCCGAGGCCCATCTGCTTGGCCAGTTGCGAGCGCGCCACCGCATAGTTCGGGGCGACCATGGGATAGTCGGCCGGCAAGCCCCACTTCTCGCGGTACTGCTCCGGCGTCATGTTGTACTGCGTGCGCAGATGGCGCTTCAGCGACTTGAAGCGCTTGCCGTCTTCGAGGCACACGAGATAATCGGGCGCGATCGACTTCTTGAGCGAGACGGCGGGCTTGGCCGGCTCCAGCGGCGCGGTCTCGGTGCGGCCTGACGAAACCCGCACCAAGGCGCCATGCACCTGACTGATCAGGTTCGGAATCTCGGCCGCCGGCGTCGGATTGTTGCTGAGATAGGCCGACACGATGCTCGCGGTCAGCTCGATGAAATTCTTCGCCCCCGCATCCGACATGCGCCCTCCCTTGTCCGCTTGTGGCTTACAGGATTGACGACACCGAAGTATTCCCTGTCAAGAATACATTCGGCTGAAACACGATGACTGACGGCGACGCACTGATTACTGGTGAAAGGCGCCGGTCTACTTGAGCGCGCGGTCGCTTTAACCGCGCTGGTCGAGATGGGCACGGAGCTCGTCGATCGAGGCAAAGCGCATCATGCCCTCCGGCATCTGCGCCTCGATGGAGCCATCGGAATAGAGCGAATAGGCCATGCCATCGACGACGCCGGACTTGAGCACCGTCACCGGCGGGGGCTCCACGGGCGGCGGCGGCTCGGGCGCTGGCGCAGGAGCGGTCTCCGCCAAGGTCGACGGCGAGCGCGGCGGCGGCGGACGGCGTTGGGCGGCCGGCGGCTCCGGCGGGCGCGCACGGTCCGGCTTCGGCCAGGCGACGTCGAAGCTCGCAGGGGGCGAAAGGTTCGGGGCCTCGCTGGGCTCCGCAGACGGCGGGGCAGTTTCAGTGGATTTTGCCTCCGCGCGCTCGCGCTCCTTGCGCGAGGTCGAGGCGAACAGCAGGTTGCGCCGGCGCGACGCTTCCGGAGCGGGAGGCGGTGTCGGGGCTTCCGGCTCCTGCTGCGGTGCCTCGGCACGCGGCCGCTCGCGCGCTGCAGCTTCGCTCTGCCACGGCGGCGGACTTGCGGGCGGTGGCGGCGGCGCCGGCTCGGCTCTCACCGCCGCAGCGGGCACCGGCTCGGGCGCGACTACGCCAGGCACAGCGAGGCCCGGCAGCGCGGGCCTGACCCGAACCTCCGATGGCGCGACCGCACCGGCCAGCCGGCGTGCGA
Source organism: Bradyrhizobium sp. NBAIM14 (assembly GCF_020193895.1). Lineage (NCBI taxonomy): Bacteria > Pseudomonadati > Pseudomonadota > Alphaproteobacteria > Hyphomicrobiales > Nitrobacteraceae > Bradyrhizobium > Bradyrhizobium sp. NBAIM14. Next base: position 117,435 of record NZ_JADYVQ010000002.1, read on the forward strand.
TGCCCCTGAGCTCGAGCAGCACCAGATGCAGGCCGACCAGTAACATTCCGGAGCAGACGCCAATGGTGCCGGAGACTATGAGAGTCCCACCGAGGCTGAATTCCCTGATCGTCATGCCGAAAATCACCGCGAGGAGACCCGCCAGCACGGCGCAAATCCCCACGATCAGCAATGCCAAATTCATCGAACTCACCCCCGGCCGCGCATCACGCGCGAGAACCGCTACGCCACGATACCGTCATACGCTGTTCCACGCCAACGGCCAATTCTGGGCAGTGTTCCTAAAGGGAAGGAAATCAGGGACTTATTCACATTCCCTTCAGCCGGGGCTCGCTACTGCTAAAGCTGCTCGCAAAGTCATCTGAATGGGTGCCAACCGGAATTGCTGCGTCGCATCAGGAATTTAGCCATAATGCCCAATTACTTGGTAATGGAACTGCGCTATAGGGAGTCCGGGGTTGAGGCCCGCGCGCGCCAGCAGGGCCAAAAGGGGATTCCGGGGCACCGATAGCCATGACATCCATCACGACTTCGGCGATCGACACGCCTCAGCGGCGCTCGATCGAACGGACTTGCGACGATCTCGCCATGCTGGTGCTGGCCGCGGTCGCCGTCATTGCAGGCTTGACCTTCCGCGACTACGGGCTCGGCTGGGACGACTACACCCACGCCGAATATGCCGACCTGCTGCTGCGCATGTTCGGTTCCGGCTTCAAGGACACCGCGGCGCTCTCCTTCGCCAATCTCTACATGTATGGCGGCGGCTTCGACATGGTCGCGGCCCTGCTGCACAAGGTCATTCCGCTCGAGCTGTTCGAGACCCGCCGTCTGGTCGGCGCCATCGTTGGCGTAATCGGGCTTGCCGTGACATGGCGGCTCGGCCGCCGCATCGGCGGACCGCTTGCCGGTCTGGCTTCCCTCCTCCTGCTTGCGCTCTGCCCGACCTTTTACGGCCACATGTTCATGAACCCGAAGGATGCACCCTTCGCGGTCGCCATGGTCGTCCTGATGCTCGGCCTCGTCCGGCTCGCCGAGGAATATCCGCAGCCATCGCCGCGCACGATCCTGATCGTCGGCTTGGGGGCCGGCCTTTCGCTCGGCTGCCGTGTTCTCGGCGGACTCGCGCTGGTCTACGCCGTGGTCGGCTTCGTGCCGCTGTTCCTGGAGGAATTGCGCACCGAAGGTCCGCGCGAATCCGTTCGCCGCTTCGCCCATGTCGTCTATGTGTTGCTGCCAGGCCTCGTGCTCGGCTACCTCGTGATGGGCCTGATCTGGCCGTGGTCGATCATGGAGCCCGGCAATCCCTTGGCGGCGCTGACCTACTTCTCGCATTTCTTCGAGAAGCCATGGAAGGAGATGTTCGACGGTGCGATCGTGTCGGTGCCCGACATGCCCTGGTCGTATCTGCCGACGCTGTTCGCCCTGCAGCTGCCCGAGGTGATGCTGGTTCTGATGGGCGGTGCGATCGTCAGCACCTTCGCCATGCTGCCGCGGCGCGAGGTTCCGGCACGCCGCAAGACCATCCTCCTGATGCTGACGCTGGCTGCTACCCTGCCGCTCGCGATCGCGATGGTGAAGCGCCCGGCGCTCTACAACGGCATCCGCCATTTCGTCTTCGTGATCCCGCCGATGGCGGTGCTCGGCGGCGTCGCCTTCGCCTGGACCATGGAGCGCCTGCGGGCCAATCACCGCACCTGGCAGCCGGTCGTGCTCGCCACCTTCTGCTTCGGCCTTGCGCTGTCGCTCGCCGAGATGATCCGGCTGCACCCCTATCAATACACGCACTTCAACCACATTGCCGGCACCGTGCGCGGCGCCGACGACCGCTTCATGCTGGACTATTGGGGCCTCGCCTTGAAGCAGGCCTCCGACGGATTGCGCGAGCAGCTCGTCGAGCGCCAGGAAGTGCCGCCCGGCAACCGCAAATGGAAGGTGGCGGTGTGCGGTCCGCAGCGCCCGGCCCAGGTGGCGCTCGGGCCCGACTTCACCATCGGCTGGGATTCCAACGCGGCCGATTTCGCCATGACGCTCGGCGAGTTCTACTGCAAGGGCCTCACCGCCCCGGTCATGGTCGAGATCAAGCGCGACGACGTGGTGTTCGCCCGCGTCTACGACATCCGGGGGCGCGGCATTTCCAGCCTGCTGTCGATCCCGGCACCGTAGGATTTCTCCGTATCCGTAGCCCGGATGGAGCGAAGCGTAATCCGGGACCTGTGGCATCGTGCGAGCTGCCCCGCATTCCGCTTCGCTCCATGCGGGCTACGCGCTCCATGCGGGCCACGCTTGACAGCCACGCTCCTCGCGCCTTGCCGCAAGTCTCTCCCGCGACTACGCTCCTCCTCCGCAACAACGAGGTTCGGAGAGATCAGCCATGTCGCCAGCAGAAGCCCGCCTGAGGGAAGTCCCCTCCAACATGACGGAGGCGGAGTGGCAGCAACGGGTCAATCTCGCCGCATGCTATCGCCTGGTCGCGCTGTACGGCTGGGACGATCTGGTCGACACCCACATCTCCGCGCGCGTGCCCGGTCCCGACCATCACTTCCTGATCAATCCCTACGGGCTGATGTTCGAGGAAATCACGGCCTCCAGCCTCGTCAAGGTCGACCTGCACGGCAATCAGCTCTCCGAGAGCGAGTACAGCATCAATCCTGCCGGCTTCACCATCCATTCGGCGATCCACGAGGTGCGCGAGGACGCGATCTGCGTGCTGCATCTCCACACCCTCGACGGAACCGCGGTGTCGAGCAGCGCGGAAGGGCTCTTGCCCCTGAACCAGACCGCCCAGCTCGTCACCCACGACCTCGCCTATCACGACTATGAAGGCATCGCGCTCGACCACGAGGAGCGGCCACGGCTGCAGAAGGATCTCGGCGACCACAACCACATGCTCCTGCGCAATCACGGCACGCTGACGGTCGGCCGCTCGGTCGCCTCCGCGTTCGAGCGCATGTACCATCTCGAGCGCGCCTGCTCGATGCAGGTGCGCACGCGCGCGCTCGGCACGCCGGTCTATCCGGTCGAGGAGATCGCGATCGAGAAGAACACCGAGCTGCTCGCCAACCGCGACCGCGCCGAGCTGCGCGCAAACAACCTCGTGTGGCCGCCCTTGCTGCGCAAGCTCGACCGCGTCAATCCCGGCTACCGGTCTTGAGATATTCACGAAATTGAGGTAGTGTTTCCGTCGAACTACCTCTGCACGTATTGGAATGAAACGCCGCCCAATTCCGGGCGGCGTTTTTGTTTGAGCCGTCATTGCGAGCGCAGCGAAGCAATCCAGAATCCCTCCGCGGAGATAGTCTGGATTGCTTCGCTGCGCTCGCAATGACGGGAGAGAGTCTTCGTAGCGAATACTCTCGTAGGGTGGGCAAAGCGAAGCGTGCCCACGTCTTCTTCCGGAGAGATGGTGGGCACGGCGCGTTGCGCCTTTGCCCACCCTACCGCACCGTGCCTATTTCACCTCCGCCAGCGCGGCGAGGATCCTTGCCCAGGAGCGGATGCCCTTCTGGAAGCTCTGCAGGTCGTATTTCTCGTTCGGCGAGTGGATGTTGTCGTCGTCGAGGCCAAACCCCACCAGCAGCGAGTCGAGGCCGAGCGTGCGCTTGAAGTCGGCGACGATCGGGATCGAGGCGCCCGAGCCCATCAGCACGGTCTCCTTGCCCCATTCCTCCGCGAGCGCCTTGCTGGCGGCGGCGAGTGGCTTCATGGTCCAGTCGAGCGCGACTGCGGGCGCGGCGGAATGGTCGCCGAACTCGACCTTGCAGTCGCCGGGAATGCGCGCCGTCACGTAATCACGGAAGGCCTTGCGGATCTTTTGCGGGTCCTGGCCCTGAACCAGGCGGAACGAGACCTTGGCCGAAGCATGCGAGGGGATCACGGTCTTGGAGCCCTCGCCGATATAGCCGCCCCAGATGCCGTTGACGTCGCAGGTCGGGCGCGTCGAGGCCTGCTCGACCAGCAGCCTGCCCTTCTCGCCAGCCGGGAGCGACAGCCCGACCGGCTTGAGAAAGGTCTCGGGCGTGAAATCGAGCTTCTTCCACTGCTCCAGGATATCGGGCGGCGTGTCCTTCACGCCGTCATAGAAGCCGGGGATGGTGATGCGGTTGTCGTCGTCGAACAGGCCACCCAGGATCTTCGTGAGCAGGCGGATCGGGTTCATCGCGGTGCCGCCGAACACGCCGGAATGCAGATCGCGATTGGCGGCGGTGATCTTGAGCTCTTCATAGAGCAGGCCGCGCAGCGAGGTCGTGATCGCCGGCGTGTTGCGGTCCCACATGCTGGTGTCGCACACCAGCACGTAATCGGCCTTGAACTCGTCCTTGTTGGCCTCGATGAAGGGCACGAAGTTCTTCGAGCCGACCTCCTCCTCGCCCTCGATCAGGAAGGTGACGTCGACCGGGAGCGAGCCCGTCACCTTCTTCCAGGCGCGGCAGGCCTCGACGAACGTCATCACCTGCCCTTTGTCGTCCTCGGCGCCGCGAGCGACGATGATCTTGCGGCCGTCGGCATGATCGGTGACGACGGGCTCGAACGGCGGACGGTGCCAGAGATCGAGCGGGTCGACCGGCTGCACATCGTAATGGCCGTAGAACAGCACGTGCGGCCGGCCGCCCGCGCGGGTCTTGCCGACGACGGCGGGATGACCCGCGGTCGGCCTCACCTCGGTGGCAACACCGAGGCTGGCGATGTCCCTGGCGAGATGCTCGGCGGCAGCCTTGCAATCATCGGCGAAGGCGGGATCGGCCGAGATCGACTTGATCCGCAACAACGAGAACAGGCGCTGCAGGCTGTTATCGAAATCCTTGTCGATGTGGTCGAGCACGGATTGGAGCTGCGCGTTGGCCATGATTGCTATCCTGATTGTTGAGTCTCAAGAGGTCCGGGTTTTAGCGCCGGTGCGGCCTTAGGGCTAGCCGCAAGCGGCGGATGCCGGATGTGCCAGGCGAGACACCCTGCGAGGATGGCGGTCGCAGCGAGGTTGTTGCCCCAAGCCTGGAAGGCGAGCGGAAACCACGGCAGCGACAACAGCATGAGGATGCCGGCCGCACTGAGGGCAAGCCAGGTTCCCAGGCGCACATGCGCTCGCTCGTCGAAGGCGGCCCGATGCATCAACACCGTCACCGGGAAGTACAGCCACATGAAATAGTATTGCCGGGCCAGAGGCGAGGCGACCGTCATGAGGCAGAACAAGATGCCGAGCTCCTCGGCATCCGAGTGCGCCGTCCGCCGCGCTTGCCGCGGCATGATCGCAACGAAGCCGAGCCCGAGCAGCGCCGACAGCGCGAGCACGATCCAGTTCGCCGTCCTGTAGTCGACCTCGATCAGATTCATGGTGCGCGGCGGCTTGCTGGGATCGTCCTGATTGTAGTTGATCGGCCGGACCAGCCGATGCGTGACGGCAATGAGGGACTGGTTGACCCACGACCAGTTCTGCTCGTCACGCTGGCCAAAGCCCTTTTCCGAGCTGGTCTCGACCATGCCCTGGTACCAGGTCGCCAGCTCGGCCGCGTTGCGCTCGAAGCCGCGGATCGGTGCCGGCACGACATAGAGAAGAATGCCGGTGAAGACGATCGCGCTGACCAGGGCCGCCCATTTGCGCCGCCAGGCCAGATAGGGCAGCACGGCGATCGGGAACACCTTGATGGCGGCGGCGAGCGCGAACATGAAGCCGGCCAGCCACGATCGCTGATGCCGCAAGCTCCAGAAGCCGTAGAGCATCATCGCCAGAAGGAGGAGGTTCGGCTGGCCGAGGTCGAACATGTCGAACACGAAGGTCACGGTGGCGACGACCGGCAGCGCCTCGAGCCAACGACCCGGCGCGCGGTCCGAGCCGGTCATGACCTGGGAGAACGCCGCGGTGTACCACCACGCCACGGCGTTCAAGATCGACAGGACGACATAGAGCGGGATCTTGCCGAACCAGCTCGGGATCGCCAGCAGGATTGCCGGCAGCGGTGGATAGATGAAATCGAAATGCTCGACGGCCGTGGCAGGATACAGCGGCCCACCCTCCAGGACCTGCTGTCCGGCCCAGTACCAGAGCGAGTAGTCCTTGGTCTTGCCGCGGCCGAAAATCTCGGGGACGAGCACGTCGGCGATCAGGAGGACGCAGCAGAGCAGAAAAAGCAGATCCAGCGGCGCACCCAGCGACGGGCGTCTGGGTGCGTCAGGCTTGGCCAACGGGGCGGGCGGGGTCACGATGTAGTCCTGAGCGGCGACGACACAGGACCTAGCAGACCGGCGAAGGCTTGCAGAGCCCTTCACCTGAATTTGTGCGCCGTGGTAGCTCGGACGAGCAGATATCAGGCGACGGTCAACGTTCTAGAGCTTCACCGGATACGACGACTGCCTCAAACCGGGCGCTCTGCCTAACGCCGTAGCAATCCGCCGAGCGCGCCGCGGACCAGCGTACGGCCGATCGAGCCGCCGAGCTGGCCGCCGAGCGACTTGCCGATATTGGCGGCCATCCCGCCGATCACCTGGTTGGTGACCGATCGCGTCACGTCGCGGGCAATGACCTGGCCGGTCGACAGACGACCCCGCTTGACGTTGGTGCCGAAGATGGTGCCCACGATCGAGCCGATCTGGCCAAGGATTCCGCCGCCTGCGCCGGCTCCACCATTTTGTGCGTCGGCAGGCGCAGCCGTGCCGGCTACGCGCTTCTGCAGCATCTCATTGGCGGACTCACGATCCACCGCGGTATCGTATTTGCCCTTCACCGGACTCCTGCTCATGATCGCCTTGCGCTCCTCGGGCGTGATCGGCCCGATCCGCGCCGTCGGCGGCCGGATCATCACCCGCTCCACCATCGAAGGCGTGCCGTTGCCCTCGAGGAAGGACACCAGCGCCTCGCCCTTGCCGAGCTCCGTGATCACCTTGGCGGTGTCGAGTTTCGGGTTGGGCCGGAAGGTCTGCGCCGCAGCGGCGACCGCCTTCTGGTCGCGCGGCGTGAAGGCGCGCAGCGCATGCTGCACGCGACCACCCAATTGGGCCAACACCTTGTCCGGCACGTCGATCGGATTCTGGGTGACGAAATAGACGCCGACGCCCTTGGAACGGATCAGACGAACCACCTGCTCGATCTTGTCCATCAACGCCTTCGGCGCATCGTTGAACAGCAGATGCGCCTCGTCGAAAAAGAACACTAGTTTTGGCTTCGGCAGGTCGCCGGCTTCCGGCAATTCCTCAAACAACTCCGACAGCAACCACAACAGAAAGGTAGCGTAGAGCCTGGGGCTCTCCATCAGCTTGTCGGCAACCAGGATGTTGACGATGCCGCGACCGTCGCTATCGGTCTTCATGAAATCCTTCAGCTCCAGTGCAGGCTCACCGAAGAATTTCGTTCCGCCCTGGTTTTCCAGCACCAGCAGCTGGCGTTGAATGGTTCCAACCGTCGCCTTGCTCACATTGCCGAAGCTCTGCGCGGCCTTCCGGATCTCGGCTAACGGATCTTCCTCAGCATCCGGTCCCTTCTTGCCGCTGGCGGGCACGATCGCATCCAACAGCGATCGCAGATCCTTCATGTCCAACAATGGCAGGCCGTTCTCGTCCGCGACGCGGAATGCGACGTTGAGAACCCCTTCCTGCACCTCGTTCAGGTCGAGCATCCGCGCCAGCAATAGCGGCCCCATTTCGGTGACGGTCGCGCGCACCGGGTGGCCCTGCTCGCCGAACACGTCCCAGAACACGGTCGAGAACTGGTCCGGCTGAAACTTGAGACCCATTTCGCCGGCGCGCTTGAGGATGAAGTCTTTGGCCTCGCCGACTTCCGAGATGCCGGAGAGGTCGCCCTTGATGTCGGCCGCGAAGACCGGAACACCGGCGCGCGCAAATCCTTCCGCCATCACTTGCAGCGACACGGTCTTGCCGGTTCCGGTTGCACCCGTGACGAGGCCGTGGCGATTGGCCAGCGCAAGCGTCAGCCAAGCCTGCTCGTCTCCCTTGCCGACGAAGATCTTGTCGTCGGTATCGCCGAGCTTGCTGTCCTGTGCGGTCATTATTCTCTCTGATCTTTCTGCCGAGTTTCGCGTCGCGAAACCCGAATGCACCAATCCGTAGTTTAACGCATCTCGTGCGCCGATTAAATCGGTTCAGCGGCTCCTGCGCATGCGACATTGTCGGACCGGACGGACGCGATCAGCCCAAAGTAGCAACGAGGCGTTCGCATAGCGGCAATTTTTCGCCGATTCGTTCTAGGCTCTTGCACGGCGGCAACACTTTTCGCGCGTTCGCGACGGCGCCTGCGTTCATCGCTTGTATTTCACGTCACACCGGCTCAAGATCATTCTCGAAAGCAATATTCCGGCATGCAAACCGGCTGAGGGGCGGGGTCTTATGGACGAGCTGATCGGACGGCTGGCGACAAACGCCAGCATAGATGGTGCTGTCGCTGAAAAGACCGTCGGCATTATCCTGGCCTTCCTTCGCAACGAGGGCCCTTCCGACAGTGTGCAGGCCCTGATCGACCAGATCCCCGGAGCGGAAGCTGCGAGCGAAGCCTCCAAGAGCGGTGGCGGTCTGTCGCGGCTGATGGGCGGCGGCTTGATGGCCGTCGGCACCCGCCTGATGAGCCTGGGGCTCGGCATGTCCGAGATTCAAAACGTCGCCCGTGAACTTTTCCGCTACGGGCGAGACAAAATCGGAGCGGATCAGATGGGCAAGATCATCGCGGGGACGCCGGGCCTCAGCCAGTTCGCCTGAGCGACGCTTTTCACATCGAGCATCATGACATATCCGATTTCCGAGATTGAGGGCCTGCCGGCCTTTGCCGCCAACAAGTTGAAGGCGCAAGGAATCCGCACCACCGACGCGCTGCTCGAGGCGGCGTCCACCGTGAAGGGCCGCAAGGCGCTTTCGGCCAAGACCGGCATCAGCGAGCAGCAATTGCTGGAATGGGCCAACGTCTCCGACTACATGCGCATCCCCGGCATGGGCAGGGCCAAGGTCGGGCTCGTCCGCGCCGCCGGCGTCACGACGGTGCGGGAGCTCGCCTATCGAAATCCGGCAAGGTTGGCGCAGAGCATGCGCGAGGCCAACGAGAAGAAGAAGCTGGTCCGCGTCCTGCCTTCCGAGAAGTCGGTCGGCGACATCATCGCCAAGGCCAAGAAGCTGCCGCCGAAGATTACGTATTAGCGCTGCGGACCAAGCTGGAGAGGTTGGGGTACCACTGCTCCCAGATCGTCATTGCGAGCGCAGCGAAGCAATCCAGAATCTTGCCGCGGTGACAGTCTGGATTGCTTCGCTGCGCTCGCAATGACGGAGGGTGAGCAAGAACATCGCATCCTCTCGGCCGTCTGCACGCATCGGAATGGCCGCGAATGGCCCCAATCCCGTCTTGACTCCCCCTGCCCGACAGCGCAATGCCACGCGCATGAATGCCTCGCCCTCCCCTTCCGTCCCGCCGGCCGGCTCGGCCGGGATCGGCGCACTGCGGACGCTCGTGGGCCGGCGGCTTCCTGCGGTGATGGGCGTGCTCAACATCACCCCGGATTCCTTCTCCGACGGCGGCGAGTTCATCGCGCCAGCGCGCGCGCTGGAGCGGGCGCGGGCGATGATCGCCGCCGGCGTCGACATCATCGATATCGGCGCCGAATCCACCCGGCCCTACAAGGGCGCCCGGCCAGTCACGGCGGCGGAAGAGCTCGCGCGGCTGAAGCCGGTGCTCTCGGACGTCGTGGCGCTCGGTGTGCCCGTCTCGATCGACAGCATGAAGGCGGAGGTGGTGGCCTTCGCGCTCGACCAGGGCGCGGGGATCGCCAACGACGTCTGGGGCCTGCAAAACGACACCGCCATGGCGCCGCTGATCGCCGCGAGGGGCGTGCCCGTCATCGTCATGCACAACCGCGACAGCGTCGATCCCGCCATCGACATCGTCGCTGACATCAAGACATTCTTCCTGCGCTCGCTCGATATTGCCGCGAAGGCAGGTATCGCGCGCGAAAAAATCGTGCTCGATCCCGGGATCGGCTTCGGCAAGACCGCCGAGCAGAGCATGACCGCGCTGGCGCGCTTGCGCGAGCTCGACATGTTCGGCCTGCCGATCCTGGTCGGCGCCTCGCGAAAACGCTTCATCGCCTCGGTGTCGCCGTCGGAACCATCGGAGCGGCTCGCCGGCTCGATCGCCGCGCATCTGATCGCCGCGCAGCGCGGCGCCAAGATCATCCGGACCCACGACGTCGCCGAAACCCTGCAGGCCCTGCGGGTGGCGCAGGCCATCGAGAGCAAGCAATGACCGACACGATCTTCGTCACCGGCCTGTCGATCCATGCCCGCCACGGCGTGATGGATCACGAAACCGAGGTCGGCCAGCGTTTCGTCATCGATCTCGAGCTCTATACCGACCTGTCCGAGCCTGCGCGCAGCGACCGGCTCGCGGACACGGTGTCCTACGCCGATGTCGTGGCGACGACGACGGCGGCGTTCAAGAACACCAATTACAAACTCCTGGAGCGCGCGGCCGGCGCGGTGGCCGATGCCATCCTGTCGCACTTTCCGCGCATCCGCGCCGTGAAGGTCACCGTGCACAAGCCGCATGCGCCGATCGCCGCGATCTTCGACGATGTCGGCATCGTGCTGACGCGCTCGCGGCATCCCTAGCATGGCGAGCGTGCTGATCGCACTCGGCGGCAATGTCGGCGATGTCCGCGCGACGTTCAAGAAGGCGATCGCTCATATCTGCGGCATGGCACAGGCGGCGCTGATCGCGCGCTCGTCCGACTATACGACCCCGCCCTGGGGCGACGAGGACCAGGATCCCTTCATCAATGCCTGCATCGAGATCGAGACCAGCCTCGATCCGCATGCGCTATTGTTCGTGCTGCAGAAAGTCGAGCAGAAGTTCGGCCGCGCGCGAACCAAGGCGCGGCGCTGGGGTCCGCGCACGCTCGATCTCGATATGATCGCCTATGACGATGTCTCCTTGCGGAAGCCCGACCTGACGCTGCCGCATCCGCGCCTGTTCGAACGCGCCTTCGTGCTGGTGCCGCTGGCCGAAATCGCACCTGACCGCGTGATCTCGGGCATTCGTGTGCGTGACGGGCTCGCCGGCGTCTCGACGCAAGGCATTGAGCGGCTTCCGGATACCGGTTAACCAAAAACAACCGTTTGCAGGAACGGTCCGCCGTGGCAATTTCGCCTGCGAATAACAAGACGTTTCGGGAGCCCCGCGCCGCATGACCTCCGTGACTGACGACCTGCCGCTGGCGGCGGATTTTCCCAAGGCCACGCCTGAGGACTGGCGCAAGCTGGTCGACGGCGTGCTGAAGGGCGCGCCGTTCGAGAAGCTGGTCGGCAAGACCTATGACGGCATCAAGATCGAACCGCTCTATCCGCGCGTGAAGGGCGTTGCGCCGGTGATGGGCCGGCCGCCGGCCGCACCGTGGCAGGTCTTGCAGCGGATCGACCATCCCGATGCGGCGCTCGCGAATGCGCAGGCACTGCAGGATCTGGAGAACGGTGCGACCGGGCTCGCGCTGGTGTTCGCCGGCGCCAATGGCGCGCGCGGTTTCGGCCTGGAACCGTCGGCCGAGGCGGTGGCAAAGATCCTGAAAGACATTCACCTCGACGCCGGCATCGGCATCGAGCTCGAGATCGGACCGCAATCGCGGATGGCCGCGATCCATGTCGCGGAATATGTGAAGAGCAACGGCCTCGATCCCGGCACCTGCAACATCCGCTTCGGGCTCGATCCGCTCGCGGCGGGCGCGGTGTGGGGCCACAGCCCCTATACCTGGGACGAAATTGCTCCCGCGATTACGGGCGCCATCAAGGGCCTCGCCGGGCTCGGCTTCAAGGGGCCGTTCGCCTCCGCCGACGGCCGCGTGGTCCATGATGCCGGCGGCTCGGAGGTGCAGGAGCTCGCTTTCGTGCTCGCCTGCGGCGTCGCTTACCTGCGCGCGATCGAAGGCGCGGGCATTCCGCTGGAAGCCGCGCAGGACATGGTCTATGCGCGGCTCGCCGCCGATGCCGACCAATTCCTGACCATGGCCAAGTTCCGCGCCCTGCGGCTGCTATGGGCGCGCATCGAGACCGCTTGCGGACTGACGCCGAAACCGCTGTTCATCGCGGCCGATACCGCCTGGCGCATGCTGACGCAACGCGATCCCTACGTGAACATGCTGCGCGCGACGATGGCGGCGTTCGCCGCGGGACTGGCCGGTGCCAACGCCATCAACGTGCTGCCGCATACGCTGGCGCTCGGCCTGCCCGATCCGTTCGCGCGGCGCGTGGCGCGCAACACGCAGCTTCTGCTGCTGGAAGAATGCAACCTCGCCAAGGTCAGCGATCCCGCGGCGGGGGCTGGCGGCATCGAGACGCTGACGGCGCAGCTGTGCGATGCCGCGTGGGCCCTGTTCCAGGAGAGCGAGAGCGCCGGTGGCGCGTTCGCGGCGCTTCAGCAGGGTGTGTTCCAAAGCAAGGTCGCGGCCACGCGAAAGGCGCGCGAGGCCAATATCGCGAAGCGCCGGGACATACTGACCGGCGCCAGCGAGTTTCCGAACCTGCACGAGAGCGAAGCCACTGTCCTGAAGGCAGCGCCGATCGCGCTTCCGCCCTACGGCGGAGAGACCTACAAGTTCGAGGCGCTGCCTCCGATCCGTCTCGCGGAACCGTTCGAGGCTCTGCGCGACAAATCCGACGCGAGTTTGAAGGCTCGGGGCGCACGGCCAAAGGTGTTCCTGGCCAATCTCGGCACGCCCGCCGATTTCACCGCGCGCGCGACGTTCGCGAAGAGCTTCTTCGAGGCGGGCGGCATTGAGGCCACAGGCAGCGAGGGCTTTGCCGATCCGGCCAAGCTGGCTGCGGCCTTCAAGGCCTCCGGCGCCGAGCTGGCCTGTCTGTGTTCCAGCGACAAGGTCTATGCGGAACACGCCGAAGCCGCGGCAAAGGCCCTGCAATTGGCCGGCGGGCGACATATCTACCTAGCGGGCCGGCCGGCCGAGGCCGAGGCGGCGCTGCGAGCCGCCGGCGTCACGGGCTTTGTCTTCGCCGGAGGCGATGCGCTTGCGGCACTGCAGGACGCCTACCGACGGATGGAACAGCGATGACTGACACCAGCAAACCCGTTCTCACCGGCGGCTGCCAATGCGGCGCCGTGCGATTTGCGGTCATGACGGCGCCGACCAGGATTTCGATCTGCCACTGCCGGATGTGCCAGAAGGCGAGCGGCGCGCCGTTCGCCTCTTTGGCCGACATCAACAAGACCGATTTCGCCTGGACCAAGGGCAAGCCGTCGTTCTTCCGCTCCTCCTCGATCGCCGATCGCGGCTATTGCGCCGCCTGCGGCACGCCGCTGAGCTTCGGCCGCATCGACGGCGATCGCATCGAGATCATGACCGGTACCTTCGATCGCCCTGACCGGGTCGTGCCGACGCGGCAGTTCGGCATCGAATCCCGCCTCGGCTGGGTGGTCGGCATCGCCAACCTGCCGAGCCAGACCACGCAACAGAACTACGGACCGGAGAAGATGGCGACCATCGTCAGCCATCAGCATCCGGATCATGATTGAGCGCTTATGAAATGGTTGAAGCCATGAGCCGCATTCCGAATTTCGCCGACGTCGCCTTCGAGCGGACCGCAACCGCCGCGCCCACTGGCAGCGCCGAGCCGTGGCTGACACCGGAGGGCATCCTGGTGAAGCCCGCTTATGGCGAGGCTGATCTGACCGGGCTCGATTTCCTCGAGACCTATCCGGGCATCGCGCCGTATCTGCGCGGCCCCTACCCGACCATGTATGTCAACCAGCCCTGGACGGTCAGGCAATATGCCGGCTTCTCCACGGCGGAGGATTCCAACGCGTTCTATCGCCGCAATCTCGCGGCGGGGCAAAAGGGCCTCTCGGTCGCGTTCGATCTTGCCACCCATCGCGGCTATGACTCGGATCATCCGCGCGTCGGCGGCGATGTCGGCATGGCCGGCGTTGCCATCGATTCCATCTACGACATGCGCACGCTGTTTGCAGGGATTCCGCTCGACCAGATGAGCGTGTCCATGACCATGAACGGCGCGGTGCTGCCGATCCTCGCGCTCTATGTCGCCGCCGCCGAGGAACAGGGCGTGCCGCCGGAGAAGCTGTCGGGCACCATTCAGAACGACATTCTGAAAGAGTTCATGGTGCGCAACACCTACATCTATCCGCCGGCGCCCTCGATGCGGATCATCTCGGACATCTTCGCCTACACCTCTCAAAAGATGCCGAAGTACAATTCGATCTCGATCTCCGGCTATCACATGCAGGAGGCCGGTGCGACGCAGGATCTCGAGCTCGCCTATACGCTGGCTGACGGCGTCGAATATTTGCGCGCCGGCCTTGCCGCAGGGCTCGACGTCGACCGCTTCGCGCCGCGGCTGTCGTTCTTCTGGGCGATCGGCATGAACTTCTTCATGGAGGTTGCCAAGCTGCGCGCGGCGCGCCTGCTTTGGGCCAAGCTGCTCAAGCCGTTCAACCCGAAAGACCCGCGCTCACTGTCGCTGCGCACGCACAGCCAGACCTCGGGCTGGTCGCTGACCGCGCAGGACGTCTTCAACAACGTGATGCGTACTACGGTGGAGGCGATGGCGGCCACCCAAGGCCACACCCAATCGCTCCACACCAACGCGCTCGACGAGGCCTTGGCGCTGCCGACCGATTTCTCGGCGCGCATCGCCCGCAACACCCAGCTGTTCCTGCAGCAGGAGAGCGGCACCACCCGCATCATCGATCCCTGGGGCGGCTCGTATTATGTCGAGCGGCTCACGCGCGACCTCGCCGCCAAAGCCTGGGGCCACATCCAGGAGGTCGAGGAACTCGGCGGCATGGCGAAGGCGATCGAGGCCGGCGTGCCAAAGCTGCGCATCGAGGAGGCCTCAGCCAAAACGCAGGCGCGGATCGACGCCGGCAAGCAGGCGGTGATCGGCGTCAACAAGTACAAGCCGACCGACGAGGACAAAATCGAGATCCTGAAGGTCGACAACACCAATGTGCGCCGGCTTCAGATCGACAAGCTCAAGCGACTGAAAGCCGAGCGCAACCAGCAGGAGGTCGATGCCGCCCTCGCCGCGCTGACGCGCTCGGCCGGCGAAGGCAACGGCAATCTGCTGGCGCTCGCGATCGATGCGGCCCGCGCCAAGGCGACCGTTGGCGAAATTTCTGACGCAATGGAGAAAGTGTTCGGCCGACATCGCGCCGAGATCAAATCCATCACCGGCGTCTATAAGCGGGAGGCGTCCAGCATGGGCACCCAGGTCGAAAAGGTTCAGGCGCTGATCGACGCCTTCGAGGAGGCCGAGGGCCGCCGCCCGCGCATCCTGGTCGCCAAGATCGGCCAGGACGGCCATGACCGCGGCCAGAAGGTGATCGCCTCGGCGTTCGCCGATATCGGCTTCGACGTCGACATCGGGCCGCTGTTTGCCACCGCCGACGAAGCCGCGCGGCAGGCGGTCGAGAACGACGTGCACATTCTCGGTGTCTCCTCGCTGGCCGCCGCCCACCTCACAGCAGTGCCGGAGCTGAAAGCCGCACTGAAGAAGCAGGGCCGCGACGACATCATGATCATCGTCGGCGGCGTGGTGCCGCCGCAGGATTACGATGCGCTCTATGCCGCCGGCGCCGAGGCGATCTTCCCGCCCGGCACGGTGATCGCGGACGCCGCCGAGGAGCTGATCCGCAAGCTGAACGCCCGGCTGGGGCATAGCGAGGCGGCGGAGTAGATGATAGACTGGCCGTGTGACGGCCAGGTGTGTCCATGACGCGTGACGAAATCGTCGCTGCGATACGCAAGAACGCGGATGCCATCCGAGGCAAGGGCGTAGCAAAGCTTGCCATCTTCGGCTCGCGAGCCGGCAACGATTATCGGCCTGATAGCGATATCGACGTGCTCGTCGAGATCGAGCCGGACACCTCGTTTTCCCTGCTCAACTTGATCGATGTCGAGCACATCATCGAGGATGCGACTGGCTTGCAAGCACAGGCAACTGTTCGCCGCTCCATCTCTCCCCGCTTTGCGGAGCGGATCGCAGTCGATATTGTCGAAATATTCTGACGCTCACGCAGGAGCACTAACCTTGAAGTTCATCGCCGGTTTGAGCGTCGCCCTGGCGCTGAGCGCAACATGTGCGTTTTCCGCCCACGCCGCCGATCCCAAACCCGATGCGATCGTCAAGACCAAGAGCATCGAAGCGCGCGTCTTCCTCGGCGACAGGATCAAGGCGGATGCGGCGCTGGCGGCGGACTGCCTCGCGGAGGGCAAGAAGTGGCTCGACAAGAATGCCGCGGAAGCCGCTGCCGCGCGCAAAGCGGACCCGCAGTTCTTCAAGGAGGGCGGCTGGGAGTTCGAGCGCAAATATGAAATCCGCTCCGTGGCTACCGACCGCTATGTCAGCGTCCTGCGCAACGACTACATGAACACACGCGGCGCCCATCCTAATTCGGACGTGAACACGATCCTGTGGGACAAGGCCGCCAACAAGCGCATCTCGATCCGTCCATTCTTCACCGAGACCGCCGATGGCGGCCCCACCATGAAGGCGATGGTGAAGGCCATCATCGCTTCGCTGACGGACGAGAAGAAGAAGCGCGGCGCCGGAGAGACCGCGACCGACGAGTGGTTCAAGTCCGTGGAGCCGCGCCTCCTCAAGATCGGCGCGGTGACGCTCGCGCCCTCCACCGAGGCCGGCAGGAGTTCCGGCCTCAACTTCCACTATCCGCCCTATGCCGTCGGCCCCTACGCTGAGGGCGAGTATGTCGCTTTCGTGCCGTGGGAGACGCTGAAACCTCACCTCACATCGGAGGGCGCCCGCATCTTCGGCGGCGCGCGGCCCAAGGGCGACGCGGACGAGCCGTGAGCTGAGGCTAACGGGATCGCAAACGGGTCCGGGCCAATGTCCGCGCGAGGGAATCCGTCCAATCGGGAATCCAGGAGGCAAACAGCGCTTTCCAGCGCTCGGCGTCCGCAGGTTCAGTTTCGAGCGCAACCGACCATTCGATGAAGGTTCGGTTGCCCTCGATGATCGGACGCAGATGCATGGTGCCTTGGTAGCGCGTCGGCGCCGGACTCGGGCTAGCGTCGTCTTGCGGATAGGGTATCGCTTCGAGACCGGCATAGGTCAGGCTGTGCTGCAGGTCCGAGTGATCGACCAGGCGCTGGCGGATCCAGTTTCCGAGATAGCAGAAGCGCCTGACGGCGCCGACTTCATCGCCGCGCCTGTTGTCTTCGATCTCGCTCTCGCTCACGCCGTCGATATAGGCGGGGTAGTTGTTGAAATCGCGGATCAGGGACCAGACGTCGTCGAGCGGGTGGTCCAGCACGGCGCTGTAATAGGCTTGGGTCATCGGTGGCTTGCCTTTGGTTTCGTTGCGCGCACAGGTTGGCTAGGCGCGCGGACAAAACCCACCCGATTTCCGACCGCCCATTCGACGGGCCGTCTGCTTTCACACAACATGGCGATTCCAGTTGGTAGCGCTACCTTGCGGCGGCGACGTAAAGCCGACTAGAATGCCGGAGTTGACAAGAGCGCCCGACATCACGGGCGCCGCTGGGAGGCATTAAATGTCCAAGATTTCGCGCCGCAGCTTTGCGGCTTCCACCGCCGCTATCGCGGCCTCCGCCGCTTTCGGCTTCAAGCCCGCGCTCGCACAAGCCTATCCGGCGCGGCCCGTCACCGTGATCGTGCCCTGGGGCGCCGGCGGCGGCACCGATGCCACTGCGCGCATCGTCGCAGCGCTGCTGGAGAAGGACCTCGGCCAGCCCTTCAACGTGGTCAACCGCACCGGCGGCTCCGGCGTGGTCGGCCATAGCGCGATCGCGACCGCGCAGCCCGACGGCTACACCATCGGCATGCTGACCGTCGAAATCTCAATGATGCACTGGCAGGGTCTCACCGACCTGACGCCGAAGAGCTACACGCCGCTGGCGCTGATGAACGAGGATCCGCCCGGCATCCAGGTCTCCTCCTCCTCGCCCTACAAGACGGTCAAGGAGCTCGCCGACGCGATCAAGGCGGCGCCTCCGGGGAAGTTCAAGGCTTCCGGCACCGGCCAGGGCGGCATCTGGCATCTGGCGCTGGTCGGCTGGATGCAGGCGATGGGCCTGCCCGCCAACCAGGTCGCCTGGGTGCCGTCGAACGGCGCGGCACCCGCAATGCAGGATCTCGCGGCCGGCGGTGTCGATCTCACCACCTGCTCGGTGCCGGAAGCGCGCGCCATCATCGAGGCCGGCAAGGCCAGGAGCCTTGCCATCATGGCGCCCGCGCGCAATCCGGTGTTCAAGGACGTGCCGACGCTGAAGGAGGCCATGGGCATCGACTACGCAACCGGCGCCTGGCGCGGCATTGCCGGGCCGAAAAATCTGCCGCCGGAGATCGCAACCAAGCTCACGGCGGCGCTGAAGAAGGTCTACGACTCCGCCGAGTTCAAGGACTTCATGAGCAATCGCGGCTTCGGCACCGTGTGGGGCGATGCGGCCCATTTCGCGGGCTTCATGGACAAGGGCGACGCTCAGATGGGCCAGGCGATGAAGGCCGCGGGCCTGAGCAAGGCGTGATCCGCACCTGCGACGCCGTGATCGGGGTGCGAGGAACTCTCCGCGAGTCCATCTCTCACCTCCCCCGCGGAGACTTCCCCTCACCCCAACCCTCTCCCCGCAAGCGGGGAGAGGGAGCGCACCTCCTGTAGGACTCCCCTATGCGTCTTCCCGACTCCGTCACGGGATCGTTTCTCGTCGCGCTCGGCGCGGCTGCCGCCTACGGCGGCTACATTCTGCCGCCGGTGCCGGGGCAGCCGGTCGGCCCCAATGTATTTCCGCTGGTGATCGGCTGCGGCCTTGCACTGTGCGGGCTCGCGATCGTGTTCGGCATCGGGCGCTCCTTCGAGGAGGAGGAAGAGCTGGTCCCGTTCGAGGACGGCCAGGCGGCTGCTCCGCCACCGCAGGGCAAGCTCTACGGCCTGCGCGCGCTGCTGCCGCCGGCGCTGCTGCTGTTCTACGTTCTTGCCGCCGACCGGCTCGGATTCGTCATCACCGCGGCGATCATGGTTTACGTGACCTCGACCGCGCTCGGGGCGAAATGGAAGCTGGCGCTGCCGCTCGCGGTGCTCTCGCCGTTCGCCATTCATCTCATCTTCGGCAAGCTGCTCCGCGTGCCGCTGCCGGTTGGCCTGCTGCCGACGCCCTGGTGATCGATGTTGAAGACCCTGATTGATGCGTTCGCGCTGATCTCCACCTGGGAGGTCATCATCTCCATGTTCGCAGCCTCCGTGTATGGGCTGGTGATCGGCTCGCTGCCGGGCCTGTCGGCGACGATGGCGACCGCCCTGCTCGTCCCGGTCACCTTCTATCTGTCACCGATCGCGGCGATCGCGACTATCGTCGCGGCGTCCTCGATGGCGATCTTCTCCGGCGACATTCCCGGCGCGCTGCTGCGTATCCCGGGCACGCCCGCATCCGCGGCTTACGCGGATGAAGCCTACGCCATGACGCGCAAGGGCCAGGCCGAGCTGGCGCTAGGGGCCGGCGTCTGGTTCTCCGCGGTCGGCGGCATCGCCGGCGTGCTGTCGCTGATGATCCTGGCGCCGCCGTTGGCCGAGATCGCGCTGTCGTTCTCGACCTTCGAGTATTTCTGGCTGGCGCTGCTCGGCCTGATGTGCGCCACCCTGGTGGCGCGTTCCTCCCCGGTGAAGGCGATCGCCGGCATGTTCATCGGCCTGCTCGTCGCCTGCATCGGCATCGAGAATCCCGGCGGCGTCCCGCGCTTCACCTTTGGGCTTACGGACCTGTTCGGCGGCATCGAGCCGATCCCGGCCCTCGTTGGCGTGTTCGCGGTGGCGCAGGTGATGCGCGCGATGCTGACGCCCGAGCCGCCGCCGCTGCCGCGGCGCAAATTCGGAAGCATCATGGCCGGCCAATGGAAGCTGACCAAGCTCTATCGCTGGCAGATGACGCGCGGGAACATCGTCGGCATCATCATCGGCGTGCTGCCCGGCGCCGGCGCCGACATGGCCGCCTGGGTCTCCTATGCGATGTCGAAGCGTTTCTCCAAGGAGCCGGAAAAGTTCGGCACCGGCCATGTCGAGGGCCTGGTCGAGGCCGGCGCCAGCAACAATGCCAGCATCGCCTCCGGCTGGGTGCCTTCGCTGCTGTTCGGCATCCCCGGCGACACCATCGCCGCGATCGCGATCGGCGTGCTCTACATGAAGGGCCTCAATCCCGGCCCGACGCTGTTCACCGAGAAGGCGTCGAGCATGTATGCGATCTACCTGATGTTCATCATCGCGAATATCTTGATGATCCCGCTCGGCATCGCGATGATCCGCGTCGCCACCTACATCCTGCTGGCACCGCGCTCGGCGATCATGCCGATCATCATGCTGTGCTGCGCGGTTGGCTCGTTCGCGATCGGCAACAACATGTTCGGCGTCGTCACCGTCGCCGCCTTCGGCGTGATCGGCTATGTCATGGAGACGAACGGCTATCCCGTCGCCGCCATGGTGCTCGGCATCGTCATGGGCACCATGGTGGAGCAGGCCTTCGTCACCTCGCTGATCAAGTCGGACGGCAGCATCTTGCCGTTCTTCGAGCGTCCGGTCGCGGCCATCCTCGCCGCGATGGCGATCGGCGCGCTGCTCTGGCCGGTCATGGTGTGGATCTGGCGCAAGGTGAAACAGCCGCAGACCGCCGCGGCAACGACCCGGTGATATCGGGCGGGCGGGCCTCGCCTGCCCCGCCGGGGCAGGCCGAGCAGGCCCGCTATCGCTGGGCCGGGCCCTCGCCCTGTGCTAATGTCCGGCCATGACCGAGGTCGCAGACATTCCACTCCAGACGATTGTCGGAAAGCTCCGAGAGCTTGCTCCCGCCTTGAGGGCTGCGGGCATCAATCGCCTGTTCCTGTTTGGGTCCCGAGCGCGCGGCGACGCGCGCCCCGACAGCGACCTCGATGTTCTGGTCGAGACGACCCCGCATGGGCAAGAGCCACGTTTCGATTACTTCAAGGCTGTAAAACTGATCGAGGATCACATCGGCCTCGAAACTCAAATATCGATGCGAAACTTACTGAAGCCCCGCATGGCAGAACGCATCGCCGACGATTTGGTCGAGGTATTCTGAATGCCGCCCACCGTCGAGGACCGGTTGCGAGACATTCTCGAGGCCATTGTCGAGATCGAGGCGTTGCTTGCGGGCTATGACTTCGCGCGATTCACCGCCGACAAGACCAGCCGTATGGCCACTGAACGCTATTTGGAAGTCATTTGCGAGGCCGCACGGCGGTTGCCCGACGAGATGAAGAAAGATGCGTCGAGCATAGATTGGCAAGCAATGGTGAATTTCGGCAATCGTTTGCGTCACGCCTATCATGCAACGGATGTTGGGATTGTATGGGCGATCGTTCAAGATCATCTCTCTCCATTGAAATCTTTCGTCGAAGGGCGCGTGCGACCGTCGAGTTGACGTGGACTCGCGCGCCCATAAGCAATGATGACTGTTCCCAAATCCACCGACATCAGATCCCTCGCCCGTGACCTTCGCGCCGGCAGTCGTGCGGCCCTCGCCCGGGCGATCACGCTGGCGGAGAGCCGGCGCGCCGACCATCAGGCGCTGGCCCGGGAGCTGGTGCAGATGCTGCTGCCCGACACCGGCAAGGCATATCGCGTCGGCATCACCGGCTCGCCCGGCGTCGGCAAATCCACCACGATCGATGCGTTGGGTACGTATCTCATCGAGCAGGGCCACAAGGTCGCGGTGCTCGCGGTCGATCCGTCCTCGGCGCGCAGCGGCGGCTCGATTCTCGGCGACAAGACCCGCATGGCGCGGCTGTCAGCCTCGAACGACGCCTTCATCCGACCCTCGCCGTCCTCGGGCACGCTTGGCGGTGTCGCGGCGAAGACGCGCGAGGCGATGCTGTTGTGCGAGGCCGCGGGCTTCGGCGTCGTGCTGGTGGAAACCGTCGGCATCGGCCAGTCCGAGACCGCCGTGTGCGACATGACCGACTTCTTCCTTGCCCTGATGCTGCCGGGCGGCGGCGACGAGCTGCAGGGCATCAAAAAGGGCCTGGTCGAGCTCGCCGACATGATCGCGATCAACAAGGCCGACGGCGACAATTTGAAGCGCGCCAAGATCACCGCGGCCGATTATCGCGGCGCGCTGCATATCTTGGCGCCGCGGTCCGAGCATTGGCATCCGCCGGTCGAGACCTATTCGGCGCTGACCGGCGACGGCATCGCAAAGATCTGGCAGAAGGTTCTGGATCACCGCAAGGCGATGAACGCCTCCGGCGATTTCGCCGCGCGGCGGCGCGAGCAGCAGGTGAAGTGGATGTGGTCGATGCTGGAGCAGCGCATGCTGGCACGGCTGCGCAGCGAGGCCTCGGTGCGGACCAAGGTTCGCAAGATCGAGGCCGAGGTCGCCGATGGCCATCTCACGCCGGCGCTCGCCGCTGATCAGATTCTGGAGTTGCTGCAATGAG
This sequence comes from Bradyrhizobium sp. NBAIM14, assembly GCF_020193895.1. Lineage (NCBI taxonomy): Bacteria > Pseudomonadati > Pseudomonadota > Alphaproteobacteria > Hyphomicrobiales > Nitrobacteraceae > Bradyrhizobium > Bradyrhizobium sp. NBAIM14. The sequence continues at coordinate 139,860 of NZ_JADYVQ010000002.1, forward strand.
CGACAAGCTCCGCATTCTTCTCACCGGCTTCGGCCCGTTTCCCGGTGCGCCCTATAATCCGACCCAGCCGCTGGTGGCGCGGCTGGCGCAATTGCGCCGGCCCGCGCTCGACGATGTCGTGCTCTCGAGCCACATCTTCCCGGTCACTTATGCCGCGGTCGACTGCCAATTGCCCGACGTGCTCGCTAGGCAAAAGCCCGACGCGCTGCTGATGTTCGGCCTCGCCGCCCGCACGCCTTATCTGCGCATCGAGACGCGGGCGCGCAACGCCGTCACCATGCTCTGGCCCGACGCCGCCAACACCCGCTCGACCAAGCGCGGCATCGCCGGCCATGCCGACGCGATGATGTTCGGCCCGCACACCGCAAGGCTGCTGCGCGCCGCGCGACTCACCGGCATCGACGCGCGTCCCTCGCGCGACGCCGGCGCCTATCTCTGCAACTACTTAAGCTGGCGCGCGATCGAGCGCGTGAAGGCGGGGGGACCCAGGCTTGCGGCGTTCATCCACATTCCGCTGCTCGCGCGCAGCGGCGGCGTGCGCCGCAAGGGCGCATCCCGCATCACGCTGGAGGAACTGGTGGATGCGGGGGAAGCGATGCTGATGGAGATGGTGCAGTTGGCACGCAAGGCGCGCGCTTCGTAGGGTGGATTAGCAAAGCGTAATCCACCTCATCTCCATCAACGGTTCCGTACTCGCGGTGACATGGTGGGTTATGCCTACGGCTAACCCACCCTACGCACCGTCTTTTGCGTAAACATTTAACCCTACCGCGAACAATCCTCACGGTCCTCGCCCTGCTGCGCTACGAAACCGCTGCGGACACCTCCCGCGTCCGCCGGAGGACGCGTCATGAACCTCAATCGCCGTCATCTCATCGGGGCTTCGACCGCGGGCATTGCCGGTGCGCTGGCCATGCCGGCCGATGCCGCGCGCGCCGCGCCGCTAACGTCGCTGCTCGGCCGCGATGCTACGCAATATGGTGTGCGGCCCGGCAGCAGCGAGGACCAGACCCGCGCGCTGCAGCGTGCCATCGACGAGGCCGCGCGGGCGCAATTGCCACTCGCCTTGCCACCCGGCGTGTACAGGACCGGTCTGTTGCGGCTGCCGAACGGCGCGCAGCTGATCGGCGTGCGCGGCGCGACCAAGCTCGTCTTCACCGGCGGCGCCTCGGCGATCCAGAGCGACGGCTCCGATGCGATCGGCCTCACCGGCATCACCTTCGACGGCGGCGGCATCCCGCTGCCGACACGGCGCGGCCTGATCCACGCCCTCGGCGGGCGCGACGTGCGCATCAGCGAATGCGCTATCACGAGCTCGGGCGGCAGCGGCATCTGGCTCGAGCAGGTCGCGGGCGACATCTCCGGCAATATCTTCACCGACATCGCGGTGACAGCGGTCGTGTCGTTCGACGCCAGGGGCCTCAGCGTCTGCCGCAACACGATTCTCGGCACCAACGACAACGGGATCGAGATCCTGCGCACCGCGATCGGCGATGACGGCACGCTGGTCGCCGACAACCGCATCGAGAACATCAAGGCCGGCCCCGGCGGCTCGGGCCAGTTCGGCAATGCCATCAACGCCTTTCGCGCCAGCAACGTGATCGTGCGCGGCAACCGTATCAGGAATTGCGACTATTCGGCGGTGCGCGGCAACTCGGCTTCGAACATCCACATCAGTGGCAACAGCGTCAGCGACGTGCGCGAGGTCGCGCTCTATTCCGAGTTCGCATTCGAGGCCGCGGTGATCGCCAACAACATCGTGGACGGCGCGGCCGTCGGCGTCTCGGTCTGTAATTTCAACGAGGGCGGCCGCATCGCGGTGGTCCAGGGCAACATCATCCGCAACCTGATCCCGAAGCGGCCGATCGGCACCGTGCCCGACGATGATGCCGGCGTCGGCATCTACATCGAGGCGGATTCTTCGGTGACCGGCAACGTGATCGAGAACGCGCCGTCCTACGGCATCGTCGCCGGCTGGGGCAGATATCTGCGCGACGTCGCGATCACGGGCAACGTGATCCGTAAGGCGCTGGCCGGCGTCGGCGTCTCCGTCGTGCCGGGCGCCGGCACCGCGCTGGTCAACAACAACATGATCTCCGAGACGCCGCGCGGCGCCGTGGTCGGCCTCGATCACGCCCGCGCGGTGACGTCGGATCTATCGGCCGAAGGCGCACAACGTTTTGCGCAGCTGGTGGTCGGCGGCAATGCGGTGCGGCGCTAGAAGGCGTTCCGCAGCAGCGGGTACTTCGCTTCCAGGCCGTCGAGGCTGAAAGTGAATTCGACGACGCGCTCGGGGGCGGCGACGATTTCCTCGGCGGGCGGGGCGAACTGCGGCAGGAGCGCCGCCATCGCTGCGGGCGCGGTCTTCGGCGGCTTCGCGGCAGGCACCGGCGGCCTCACTTCCGGCGCGGCGAATGGCCGTGTTGCGGCCGGCTCCGCGAGCGGCGATCTCACGGCAGGCGCAGTGAACGGTGCCTTCGCAGCGGGTGCCCTCAGCGGCGGCATCTCGGCAGGCGCGGTGAACGACGGCCAAGCTACGGGCATAGCAAGCGGCGCGATCGGGGCTTCGGTGATCTCCGCGAGCACGTCGGGCTTCGGATCGAGCCTGACCGGCGTGGTGGTCTCGGGGACGATGTGAACGGCCTTGGGCTGCATCGTTTGCGCCTGCTGCTCGCGCGGCGCCATGCGAGGCATCGTCGCCGGCGACCAACCGAATGCCGGCGTCACGCTCGCAGCCGCCTCGGCGACATCCGCGCCGGTCGCAAGCGCGCGCCAAGTCTGGACGGCGCGCTTGGCTTCCTGGATGTTTTCGAGGAAGGCGATCTCAGAATGATAGCGGCGCCAGCGGCCGGTCTCAAACATCTCGGAGAGATGTTGCAGGCGCTGCTCGGCGAGAGCGCACCAGCGCGCTGCGATTTGGCGGCTGCCGGCCGCGTCGCGAACGAACTCTTCGCGAGCAAATTCTTGGCGATGTGTCATGAACCAGCCCGTCAGGAGAAAACACGGACGCGGGGGACGCAACGCACACGAATCAATTTAGACGCGACATGAATATTTTGTGGAAAAGTTTTGACTTGTCCAGCAACGACGCGGCATTCGTCGTCAAACACCGTAGTCGTGCGGTGATTTTCCGTGTTTTCGAGTCAAGCTTCGCACAAGCATGACGGAGTTGCGGCGGGACTCGCTCGCGACGGCGACCGAGGCCACGGCGACCTTCAACTGCAAGCTGAACGGATGCGAAGCTTCGAAAAACGGACGCCAGAATCTTGTCTTGACGCGTTTTCTTCACGCGAACCGGCACCCACTTCGCTCGAAAACGCTCTGAAAAGAAGAGACCCGTCCGGGGGGACAACCGGACGGGTCGAGCCATATGGGCGCTTGGGGTGGATGGGCGCTCGCGCCTGATATGACTGATGGGGAGGGATGACCGCTCCCACATCAGTTGGTCGGGGCAGCGGGCTGAACGTTCAATCCGGGGTTCGCTTTTTTGACGCCGTCCCGTCGCGCAGATTTGTCGCGACCGCTATCGCGCCGCCGGCCTATCTGCCTGAGAAACCGCGGATTTATCCTCCGCGCTCGACAGCGAGGTTTGCTCGATCGCGCGTGCGCCGGGCTCCTCGCGACGCTTCGGAGCATCTTCACGTTTTGTTGTACCGGGGGCAGCAGCGACCGGCGTCGCGCTGTCGGCAGGAACAGCCATGACGGCGGCAAACGCGTCGGCCTGGCCGTCGCCGAAGAGGTCGTCGCGCCCGGGAGAGCCGAGGTCGCGTGCGGTCTTGACCAGCGTCATGCGCAGCGCTTCCGGCTTGAGTGTGTGGTTGCGCTCGAGCAGCAGCGCCGCGACGCCTGAGACATAGGCGGCCGAGAACGAGGTTCCCGACGTCACCTGGTATTTGCCGTCGGGTGCCGGCAGGAAGATGTCGACGCCGGGGGCCGCGACGGCGATGTAGTTGCCGCGGTTGGAGGCGGAGAACAGCCTGTCCTGCCGATCCGTCGCACTGACCGCAATCACGTTGGGGTTGGCCGCCGGATAGAGCGGCGGCGATTTCGCCCCGGCATTGCCGGCGGCGGCGATCAGAATGAGACCACGCGCGGCCGTCGCCGCGATCGCGCGCTCGATCACCGCGTCCTTCGGACCGGCAAAGCTCATGTTGACGATCTGCGCGCCGTGCTCGGCGGCGTAATTCAGGGAACGCAGGATGATATAGGACGAGCTCTCTGCACCGCCATTGGCACCGCCGAAGGCGCGGATGGCGATGATGCGGGCCTCGGGGGCGCTGCCCATCAGACGGGCATGGGCCGCGATCGCCCCGGCGATGCCGGTGCCATGGACGTGCGGCCCTTCGGCACTGCCGAGCGCGTCGAAATTGTCGGCGATGGAATTGGCGAGCTCTGGATGCCGGGCGTCGATGCCGGAATCGATTACCGCGATCGTGACGTTGGCCCCATGCGCCAACGTATGCGCCTGCGGCAGGCGCAGCTTTGCCAGCGCGTATTGCGCAGGATCGCCCTCGGTGGCGGCCGACGATTTCTGGTCCTGGAGCACGTAGCGGAAGTTCGGCTGCAGCGAGCGCACGCTGCCGTCGGCCGCGAATTCGCGCCGCACGGTCTCATAGGGCCGGCCGTCGGCGATGCGGAACAGGCCGAACGTGGCTCCGATCAGCGGGAAATTCTCGGAAGCGAGGCGGGTCAGGCCGTGGCGACGCGCCAGCTCGTCGGCCTCGGCCGTCGACAGCGCGCCGTCGATCTCGGCGACGAATTCGCCTGCGAAGCTGCGCGAGGTCAGCACCACCGGCGTGTTGTTCCCACGCCCTTTGCCGGCGCTCTTCTTGCCGGATTTTCCGGTGCCCTCGCCGCCCGCGTTCGGCTGCGCCAGACATTCGCCGTCGGCACTGCGATAGGCTGCGGTGCAGGCCGGATAGAGATTCGGCGAGTAACGCGCATGGGGCAGCACCGGCGTCGTCGGCCGGATGCGCGACGTCGTGGGAATGCTCGCCATCGTCCGCGGGCCGCGGCCAACGCTCACCGCGCGCGCAGCGATGTTCGGGCTGACCCGCGGGGTGATGTTTGGAGAGACGGTCGGCGTGCGCGAGGGAACGCTGATCGTCGGCGTGCGCATGATCGCCTGCGCCTGCGCAAGCTCCACGCCGAAACAGAAGGCGACCAGAAGCGCAACGCCGACGGATGAAGCGCGAGCCCCAGTGCGCACCCTGCTCTCGGATTTGCCCGTCATTGGCTCGGCGGCGCGCCTAGGGCGCCGCGACGGCGAGGTTGACGAACTTCTCGCGCTGCATCCTGCCGAGCAGCGAAGCGAGTTCGTCCTGGCCCATCGCCTTGTCGAACTGGAGGCGGAACATGCCGCCCTTGGCATCGCCGATGATCGAAGCCTGGTAGCTGTCGAGCAGCGCGGTGATGTCGGCGACGCGCGCCTCAGGGGTGAAGCGCACCAGCGCGCGCGCCGGCGCGGCGGCGCTACCAAGCTCGCGCGTGATCGGTGCGCTGGTCGAGAGCGAAGCGGTTTGGAAGGTCGCCGGCTGGTTCTTCATCAGCACGGCGCCGATGATGCCGGCCTGCAGCACGAGCGCGACGGCACCGAGGCTCGCCGACCACGCCAGCGTGCGCGGCGACAAGCTCGCGAAGAAGGTCGAGATACGCGCCGACAGCGGCAGCGAGCCGCTCGCCCTCGCCGGCTCGGCATCGATCGCGGCGAACAGCTTCTGCATCGCGCGCGCCGACGGAGCGCCCAAGCTCTCGTTCAGATGAATGGTCTCTTCGTACTCGCCGCGGATCGCCGCATATTGCTTCGCCAGGTCCGGATCGCGCGCCAGCGCTTCCTCGACACGGCGCGCATCGCGCGCGTTCAGCGTGCCGGCAGCGTGCCAGGGCAGCAGCAGTTCAATTTCACTGGGCTCTTGCTCCAGCATCTTCTTGCTCAAAGCCATCATGGCCAGCCTCGCTCGACGCCGGCTGCCTTCAGCAGTTCGGCCAGTTTCTTGCGCGCATAGAACAAGCGCGTCTTCACAGTGTTCTCTGGTATCCCGACGATTTCGGCCACCTCTTCCACGGACTTCTCGTGGTAGTAGACGAGATCGACGATTTCCCGATGATCCGGCGAGAGGCCCGTCAGACACTCCCGCAACGCCTCACTGGTATCCTTCTTCTGCACCACCGTTTCCGGATCGTCGGACGTATCCTCGATCGCGTTGGCGGCGTCTTCGTCCAGCTCGAAATCCTTCCTGCGCCGGAGCGCAGACAGGGCCTTGAATCGGGTGATTGCCAGCAGCCAGGTGGAAACGGCAGATCGGCCCTCGAATTTGCCCGCTTGACGCCAGACGTCGAGAAACACCTCGCTGATGAGGTCTTCCGCCGCCTGCTCGTCCCGCACGAGCCTCAGCCCGAACCGGTAAACCCTGACATGGTGCCGCCCGTACAGCACCTGCATGGCGAGCCGGTCACCTTGAGCGATCCTGGCGATCAGGATCTCGTCTGAAGCCGCCTGTGTCGCGCTCAATGGCCGTCTCGCAAGGTTGGTCGGGTCGATGCGGTGGCCGGTTCGATGTGGGGGGCAAAATTGTTGAACCTACCGCAGTCATACGGGGGCTTGTGTGAGCTACCCCACATCCGGGCATTTTTCTTGTCCCACCCGTGGTGGTCAGCGTCGCTCATCCGGATCGGTACCATAATACTGCGATATTCCCTGCGGAATGCCTGCCCGGACATAGGCAGCCCGGCCTCATCCGGTTCCATAGCAGCCCCGCACCACCTTTGTCGCGCCAAGCCTCGCTTCGGCTCGACCGCAGCGCACACGATGCGTGATCATTGGTAAAATTCTCACGCTAGATGATCGCCTTGTTCCCTGCTGCACGGTTCGGATTCGATTTCAAAGGATACCAAACCTAAAGGCTTGCCACGTAGGTTTTTACGCTGACATCCACCATTGGCGGGACCATGGGTACGGCCGCGACGTCCTTTCCAGAGAGGAATGCCGCAGAGGTCGCGGATCTCGTCCTTGCGCCCGAGACGACGGCGCCCGAGGTCAGGGCGCGCCGCGTCTGGCAGCGTCGCCAGATGTATATCGGCCAGGTCGCGAGCTACTCGCTGGGCGGCGCGGTCCTGCTGCTCTACGCCTATGACGGCGCGGTCTCCATGGCCGTTCCGACGCTGTTCTGGGTCGGCGGCCTTCTGATCATCGGGACTTTCACGGTGCTGTCGGAGGCCGGTTTCGGCGACCGTTTCGACGATCATTACCTCACCGTCTATCAGATCTCGGCGCATATGGCGCTGCAACTGGTGTTCCTGCTCGCGGTGCCCACCATCGGGGTCGCGTTCCTTGCCGTATTGTTTCTGATCTTCGCGTTCGGCACGCTGCGGATGACGTCGAGCCAGGCCATGCTCACCTGGGGCCTCGCCACCTGCGGGCTCACCGTGGTGTTCCTGGGGTCGGACCTGCCGATCGGACTGCCGGTCGCGACCCGGCTGCAGCGGACCGCCTCGATGCTCTGCTTCGTGCTGGTGATCGGGCAGTGCGCCTTCCTCGGCCTGTTCGGCGCCACGTTACGCAAGATCCTGTACAAGCGCAGCATCGAATTGAAGGCCGCCTATCGACGCATCGAGGAACTGGCCGAGCTCGACGAGCTCACCGGCTCCTACAACCGCCGCTGCATCATGCGGCTTCTCGACACCGAGATCGAAAAGTCGCGGCGGGGATCCACGCCCTTCGCGATCGCGCTGATCGATCTCGACTGGTTCAAGCGCATCAACGACGCTTACGGCCATCCCATTGGCGATGAGGTGCTGCGCACCTTCGCGATCACCATTTTCGCCAACATCCGCCCGGCCGACAGTTTCGGCCGCTACGGCGGCGAGGAGTTTCTGCTGCTGCTGCCGGATACGTCGGGTGACGTCGCGCTCCGCACGCTCGAGCGCCTGCGCGGCATCGTCGCCGATCTCGACTGGGGCGCGTTCTCCCCCAGCATGCGGGTGACCATTTCCGCGGGCGTCGTGACGCTGCGCGACGTCGATACTGCCGACACGTTTCTCGCGCGCGCCGACAGCGCGCTCTATTCCGCCAAGGCGCAAGGGCGCAACTGCATTGCAGCGAGCTGACCGATCCTTTTTGCTCCGGCGCGACAGAAGCCGCTGCCGGACCGACCGCTCCAGGACAGAGCAATGAGATCCAATTCCGCAAGACCATCCGAAAGCCTGCTCGAGGAGTTGCAGGCTGCCCTCTCGCACGGCACCGTCGCGCGCCGGGTGGAGACGCTCCGCCGCGTCACCGATCTCTTCGTGGGCAACGCGGTCGACTATTCCGACGACCATATCCGCGTGTTCGACGACGTGTTCCAGTGCCTGATCGAGCAGATCGAGACGTCGGCCAAGGCGCTGCTCGCCGAGCGGCTCGCGCCGATCGCGGCTGCGCCGCCGCAGATCATCCGCACGCTCGCGCTCGACGAGGTGATCGAAGTCTCCGGCCCCGTGCTGTCGAAGTCGGAGCGGCTGGATGAGGCAACATTGGTCGAGATTGCGCGCACCAGGGACCAGGCGCATCTCAAGGCGATCTCGCTGCGGCGGACGCTGTCGGAAGCGCTGACCGACGTGCTGGTGGCGCGGGGCAATGAGGACGTGGTGCAGTCGACGGCCGGCAATCCGGGCGCGCGGTTCTCGGAGGAGAGTCTCGCCGACCTCGTCGTCCGCGCCGAGCGCGACGACGACCTCGCCGGCTGCATCGGCCTGCGGCCCGACCTGCCGCGCCATCACTATCTGAGGCTGGTCGCCAAGGCATCCTCGAGCGTGCGCAGGAAGCTCGCGACTGCGCATCCCGAGCTCGCGGACGAGGTGTCGAGGGCCGTCGAGGAAGCGGCCCAACGGGTTCGCGCCGTCGCCAGGACGAAACAGACGGAGATGGCTCGCGCGCTGGTGAAGTCGCTGCACGAGGACGGCCGCCTCAACGAGCTCCAGGTCGCCACCTTCGCCGAGCAGGGCAAGTTCGACGAGACGAACGCGGCGCTGGCCGCGCTCGCGGGGATCGCGGTCGAGACGGCGGAGACCATGATGATCGAGAGCCGCACCGAAGGCGTGATGATCCTCGCCAAGGCCGCGGGCATGCAATGGTCGAGCGTGCGCGCCATCATCGCCTTGCGCGAGAAGCTCTCCGGCGGGTCGCAGACCGACATGCTGAAGCTGCGCGACACCTATGAGGCGCTGCGCCCATCGACCGCGCAACAGGTGCTGCGCTTCCACCGCATGCAGTTGCACGCGACGCCGGCGGCATGAAGCCGGCGCGACTAAAGCGCGATGAGATTTCGATGGATCGTCATCGCGCTTTAGGTTGTTGGTTGCGCGTGATCTTTCCGGAAAACCGCTTCGCACTTTTCCGGATCATGCTTTAATACCGCAAGACCCTCGATCCGACCGCCGCGCCGATCGCCGTCACCAGCGCGGTCGCGAGCGTGTACCAGGTCGCGACGAACAGCGGGGAATCGTCGGTGCAGTGCGAGGCATAGAGGGTCGCCGCAAGTCCCGCCGACACCAGCCCTGCGAGCGCTCCGGCGAGCGCGGGACTAGACGGCGCGCCGTGGCGCAGGCCGAACAGCGCCCCCGCAAGCAGCGGCAGCGCCATTGCGGGGATCGCGACCATGCAGACCCTGGAGTTCTTACCCACCAGGCGCATCGTCATCGGCATCGCCGGCGCCATCATCGCCTCGCTGCCAATCGCCACGGCGAGCAGCCCGACGGGAAGCAGCAGCAGCCAGCCCCAGCCGCGCAGCAGGGCTTCGGGACGCGACAAATGAAGGCTGACGATGATGGCGGGGATCGCGAGCGACAACGTCACCGCGAACTTCATGTCGAAGAACGGGTTGCGCATGGCGCTCATGACGTCGGCGCGCACGCCGAAGAACGTCACAAAGATCAGGATCGACAACGGCGCAGCCACCAGCAGCGCCATGCTCAGCACGGCGCCGACGCGGGGCGCGCGGTGCGGATTGTCGGCGGCGAGCGAGCGAATGAGTTGATCGGTGTCCATGATCAATGGTCCCGCAATTTGGCGGTCAGCGCCGCAAGTCCGCGATGCAGCGCGACCCGGACCGCACCCTCGCTCATCGACAACCTTGCCGCCGTATCCTTGATCGAGGCGGCCTCGACCGCGATCGATTGCAGCACGTCACGCTGACGCTGCGGCAGGGTTCCGAGCTGGGCGGCGACCTCGCCGGCTGAAGCGGTGTCCTGCGGCGCCTCGCCCGGCAGCGTCTCGGCGAAATCGTCGATGTTGACGAACACGCGCCTGCCGCGCCGCCGGAGCGCATCGATCAGCTTGTTGCGGCCGATCGCAAACAGCCAGGGCGCGAAGGGGGCTTCGCTGTCCCAGGTATGCCGCTTCAGATGTACCGCCAACAGAATCTCCTGCACGATATCCTCGGCCTGGTCGGGCGGCTGACCCGCCCGCGCCAAGCCACGCCTCGCGGCGGCCCGCAGCACCGGCGCGACTGCCTTCAACAGACGATGATACGCCGCATCATCGCCAGCCATGGCCGACCGCATCAGGCCGGTCCACTCGTCCTCACGTCCGCGCACGCGCGCCCCTCACCATGCAATTCGGCCGCTCTTTCAATTTGTTACGCGGGCGCCAAACATATCACGAATTCGTGATCAAGATCCGGGCCGCGCGACCGATGCGGCCGCAAACATCTGCGACGGCTCTTAACACCGATCGGTGCGTCCTGCATCGGGCGGGCGGCTGCGGGAGGGGTCTGCCGCGTTTTTGCCCGGTGTAGCCCGAAGATTCCCATTTTCTGCCCCGCTGTCGTCACGCCCCGGGGTCTCTGTTCGCTGCCGGGACGGGCGGAATTGGGGAGATCGTCGACATGATGAAAACCAGCGCGCGCGCGGCCCTGATCGTTTTGGCCGGGCTTGTCTTGCTATCCGGGGGCCTCGCACAGGCGGCGCCGAACTCGGCCGCAGGCAACAAATCGGAGAGCGCCGACAAAGGGGCCGATACGGCCAAGCACCGGCGCCAAGACTCGCGCCGCACCGACAGCAGGAAGACGGGGCAGAAATCCGAGGACAAGGCCGACAAGAAGGACACGGCGGCCAAGCCCGACGAAGCCAAGAACGACAAGGCCGACAGTCAGGTCCCGGCCTCGAGCCAGCTGGCTCCGGAGGTCGCCAACGCCAATGCGCAGCTCGCCGCCGACACGCCGACTGCCGCGGCAGCCTCCGCGATGACGAACCGCGCCAACGACAACGTCCAGGCAGCCGCCGATAATACCAGCGCCGAGAGCCCCGAAAGCCAGGTCGTCGCGCCCGATCAACTCAACGACATCGATCGGGCCTTGCAGGAGACCCGGCCGCCGCAGAAGGCGGTGATCGCCGCAACCGAGGCGCAGCCGCGGCCGGCGCCGGTGATGGCCAGCAGCCAGCAGAGCTCGGCCTGGGACCAGAGCTCCCTGATCGGCAAGATCTTCATCGGCGTCGGCACATTGCTGACCCTGGCCTCCGCCGCGCGCATGTTCATGGCCTGATGGCCGGTTCCGCCGGGACGCGACCCCGCGCGCGTCCCGCGTCCGGCCCCCTTGAAGGCATCCGCGCCAGCGGGCACATTGCCCGCTCAATCGAAAGCGTGGGTGGAGCATGAGCACGTTCGAACACATCATCGTCGAGAGCGTCGGCGCGGTCGGCATCGTCAAGCTGAACCGGCCGAAGATGCTCAACGCGCTCTCGTTCGGCGTCTTCCGCGAGATCGCAGCTGCGGTCGACGATCTCGAGGCCGATGACGCCATCGGCTGCATCGTCGTGACCGGCAACGAGAAGGCCTTTGCCGCCGGCGCCGACATCAAGGAGATGCAGCCCAAGGGCTTCATCGACATGTTCTCCGAGGATTTCGCCGCGATCGGGGGCGACCGCATCGCGCGCTGTCGCAAGCCAACCATCGCCGCGGTCGCCGGCTACGCGCTCGGCGGCGGCTGCGAGCTCGCCATGATGTGCGATTTCATCATCGCCGCCGACACCGCGAAGTTCGGCCAGCCCGAGATCACGCTCGGCACCATTCCCGGCATCGGCGGCACCCAGCGGCTGACGCGCGCGATCGGCAAGTCCAAGGCCATGGACCTCTGCCTCACCGGCCGGATGATGGACGCCGCCGAAGCCGAGCGCTCCGGCCTGGTCAGCCGTATCGTACCCGCCGACAAGCTGATGGACGAGGTCATGGCGGCCGCCGAGAAGATCGCCGCGATGTCGCGCCCTGCGGCCGCGATGGCCAAGGAAGCGGTGAACCGCGCCTTCGAGACCACGCTCTCCGAAGGCATGAGCGTCGAACGCAACCTGTTCCATTCGACCTTCGCGCTCGAGGACCGCTCGGAGGGCATGGCGGCGTTCATCGAGAAGCGCAAGCCTGTGAACAAGAACCGGTAGCGCACGAGCCGGTCAGGCCGGTGTAAGGCTCTGGCGCTTTCCCGCGCACAGCCTGTGACGCGCCTGCAACAAGCACGGAATACATGGGAGTTTTGCCCGCGGCAGTTTGCCTGCGGGACCTCGGCTGGCTAAACAGTTAAGAGGCCATCGTCGGCGGGGGCGGACAGCCGGGGTTAAGCGAGATTACATGATTGGGCGTACCGCCAGAGCTGGTCGCGGGGTGACGCGACGTCGATCGAGCGCGGGTCATGCGCTTGCGACATGGACCACGCTGGCGTTCTCGTGCGCCCTTCCCTCCGCGGCATGGGCCGAAGCCCTGCCGGACGCCTTGGCAAAAGCATATCAGACCAATCCGCAGCTCAATGCCGAGCGTGCGCGCCAGCGCGCCACCGATGAGAACGTGCCGCAGGCGCTGGCCGGCTACCGGCCGCAGATCGTGGCGAGCCTCAGCGCCGGCCTGCAATCGGTGCGCAATCTGTTGCCGGACAACACCATCCAGACCGGCAATCTGAAGCCCTGGATCATCGGCGTCACCGTGACGCAGAGCCTGTTCAACGGCTTCCGCACCGCCAACGGCGTGCGGGCCGCCGAGCTCCAGGTGCAGTCGGGCCGCGAAGCGCTCCGCAATGTCGGCCAGGGCGTGCTGCTCGATGCGGTCACCGCCTACACCAATGTTCTCGCCAACCAGTCGCTGGTCGAGGCGCAGCGCTCCAACGTCGCCTTCCTGCGCGAGACGCTCTCCGTCACCCAGCGCAGGCTCAATGCCGGCGACGTCACGCCGACCGACACCGCGCAGGCCGAGGCCCGCCTCAATCGTGGCCTTGCCGATCTCAACGCGGCCGAGGTCGCGCTTGCGGTCAGCCAGGCCACCTATGCGCAGGTGATCGGCAATGCGCCCTCGCAGCTCAGGCCTGCCGAGGCCGTCGACCGCTATCTGCCGAAGAGCCGCGAGGATGCCATGACGATGGCGATCCGCCAGCATCCGGCGGTGATGGCCGCCAGCTTCGACGTCGATGTCGCCTCCACCAACATCCGCATCGCCGAAGGCACGCTGCTGCCGAGCGCGACGATCCAGGGCAGCGCCAGCAAAAGCCGCAACAACGACCCGGCGCTCAGCACCCTCGCCGAGGACCAGGCTTCGATCGTCGCCAATGTCACCGCGCCGATCTACGACGGCGGCCAGGCCGCGGCGCAGACTCGGCAGGCCAAGGAGATCACGGCACAGAGCCGGCTCGTGCTCGACCAGGTGCGCAATCAAGCGCGTACGGCGGCGGTCAGCGCCTGGGTTGCCAACGAAGGCGCCAAGATCACGGTGTCGGCCTCGGAGTCCGAGGTGAAGGCGGCCACCGTCGCGCTGCAGGGCGTGCAGCGCGAGGCCGCCGGCGGCCAGCGCACGACGGTGGACGTCTTGAACTCGCAGGCCGACCTGATCCAGGCCAAGGCCCGCCTGATCGGCGCGCAACGCGACCGCGTGATCGCCTCCTACACGCTGCTCAGCGCCATCGGCCATCTCGACGTCAAGACGCTTAACCTGAACACGCCGGATTATCTGCCCGAGGTGCACTACCACCAGGTCCGCGACGCTTGGCACGGCCTGCGCACGCCGTCGGGGCAGTAGCCTCAAATCTCTCTGGTGGAGGCCGATGAAAAGCCGCCGCATCCATCTGATGGGAGCCTCGGGCTGCGGCGTGACCACGATCGGTCGTGCGCTCGCCGGGCAGCTTGCGCTGCCGCATCACGACAGCGACGACTATTTCTGGCTGCCCACCGTGCCGCCCTATCGGACGACCCGCCCGGCCGCCGACCGCCTGCGCCTGATGCGCGAGATGTTCTTGCCGCGTCTCGACTGGGTGCTGAGCGGGTCCGTCACCGGCTGGGGCGAAGAGCTCGTTTCGTACTTCGACCTGGTCGTCTTCGTGAGCGTGCCGCGCGAGATCCGGATGATGCGACTGCGCGCCCGCGAAGCCGCCCATTTCGGCGCTGATGCCGTCGCGCCGGGCGGCTGGCGCCATGGCGAGACCGAAGACTTCGTCGAATGGGCCTCCCATTACGAAGCCGGCGATCGCGAAGGCCGCAGTCTCGCCAAGCACGAAGCGTGGCTCTCGGGCCTGCCCTGCCCGGTCGTGCGCGTGGACGGCTCACGTCCGCTTGCGGAGCTTGTCGAGCAGCTATGCAGCGAAGCGGAGCGGTTGCCCGGTTGATGTGATATTCTCCTCCCACTCGCCGATAAAAAAACAAACCGGGAGAGAAACCGTGCTCAGCCGACGCAGCGTCCTGCTTGCCTCCCTTGCGGCCGGAGTAGCCATGACCAGCAAAGCCCATGCCCGCGCGGCGCAGCCTGCGACGCCGATCAATTTCGATGTGCCGGCGCATGCCTGCGACTGCCACACCCACATTCATGGCGATGTCGAAAAGTTTCCGTTCTTCACGGGCCGCGTCTATACGCCGGAGCCGGCTTCGCCGGAAGAAATGGCGGCGCTGCACAAGGCGCTGCATATCGAGCGCGTGGTGATCGTGACGCCGAGCGTCTACGGCACCGACAATTCCTCCACACTGTTCGGCATGAAGGCGCGCGGCGAGACCGCGCGCGGCGTCGCCGTAATCGACGACAAGACGCCGGAGAGCGCGCTCGATACGATGCACCAGGACGGCTTCCGCGGCATCCGCCTCAATCTGGCGACCGGCGGCGTCAATGACCCGAATATCGGCCGGCCGCGCTTCACCGCCGCCGTCGAGCGCATGAAGGCGCGCGGCTGGCACGTGCAGCTCTACACCACGTTGGCCATGATCTCCGCGATCAAGGACCTCGTTGAGACGGCGCCGGTGCCGGTCGTGTTCGACCATTTCGGCGGCCTTCACGCTTCGCTCGGGCTGGAGCAGCCGGGCTTCTCCGACCTCGTCGCGCTGGTGAAGTCCGGCAAGGCCTATGTGAAGATCTCGGGCGCCTATCGCTCGTCGAAGCTGGCGCCCGACTATCAGGACATGGTGCCCTATGCCCGCGCGCTGATCGCGGCCAATGTTGACCGCATCGTCTGGGGCACCGACTGGCCGCATCCGGATTCGAGCCGCGTCGAGGGCCGCAAGCCCACCGACATCGCGCCGCTCTATCAGATCGACGACGGCCGCCTGCTCAACCAGCTTCCGGTGTGGGCGCCGGATGCCGAGGTGCGCAAGAAGATCCTGGTCGACAATCCGGCGCGGCTCTACGGGTTCTGACGGTCAGCGCGCGCGGCGGGAGAAGAAGGAGATCAGCACCGGCAAGGTCACCAGAATCACGACCGGCGCCAGCATCATGCCGGTGACGACGACAACCGCGAGCGGCTTCTGCACCTGCGAGCCGATGCCTTCGGACAGCGCTGCCGGCAGGAGGCCGACGCCTGCGACGACACAGGTCATCAGCACCGGCCGGAGCTGCAGCTCGCCGGTGCGTACCACCGCGCTCATGCGGTCCATGCCCTCTTCGATCAGCTGGTTGAACTGCGACAGGATGATGATGCCGTCCATCACCGCGATGCCGAACAGCGCGATGAAGCCGATCGCCGCGGAGACGCTGAACGCGGTGCCCGAGATCAGGAGGCCGAGCACGCCGCCGAAGATCGCCATCGGGATCACGCTCATCGCGAGCAGTGTGTCGGTCATCGAGCCGAAATTAAACCAGAGCAGCACGCCGATCAGCGCCAGCGAGATCGGCACCACGATCGAGAGCCGCCGGATCGCGTCCTGGAGGTTGCCGAACTCGCCGACCCATTCCATGTGCGAGCCCGGCGGCAGCTGCACCTGCGCGGCGATTTTGTCCTGCGCCTCGCGGATCGCGCTGCCGAGATCGCGTTCGCGCACCGAGAACTTGATCGGCAGATAACGCTCCTGCTGCTCGCGATAGATGTAGGCCGCACCCGAGACGAGGCTGATGGTCGCGACCTCGCTTAAGGGGATCTGCGTGACGGTGCCGTTCGGCCCGGGCGCACCGATCCGCAAATTCTGGATCGCCTCGGCGCTGCGGCGGTATTCCGGCGCGAGGCGCACGATAATCGGGAAGTGGCGGTCGCTTCCGGGCTCATAGAGGTCGCCGGCGGTGTCGCCGCCGATCGCAACCTTGATGGTGGCGTTGATGTCGCCCGGCGCGAGGCCGTAGCGCGCCGCCTTGGCGCGGTCGATGTCGATCTGCACGGTCGGCTGGCCCAGCGAGGTGAACACCGCAAGGTCGGTGACGCCTTGCACGGTCGACAGCACCTGTTTGATCTTGTTGGCGGTATCGGTGAGCGCCTGGAGGTCGCTGCCGAACAGCTTGATCGAATTCTCGCCCTTCACCCCGGAGACGGCTTCGGAAACGTTGTCCTGAAGATATTGCGAGAAGTTGAACTCGACGCCGGGAAAGCGATCGTCGAGCTGCTTGAGCAGCTGCGCGGTCAGCTCTTCCTTGTCGCGGGTGCCGGGCCACTGGTTCACGGGCTTGAGCGGCGCAAAGAACTCGGCGTTGAAAAAGCCTGCGGCGTCGGTGCCGTCGTCCGGGCGGCCGTGCTGCGACACGACCGACTCCACCTCGGGCCGGGCGCGGATCACCTTGCGCATCTCATTGACGTAGCTGTTGCCTTCCTGCAGCGAGATGGTCGGCGGCAGCGTGGCGCGGATCCAGAGGTTACCCTCCTCCAGCTTCGGCAGGAATTCGAGGCCGAGCAGCCGGGCGAGCGCGACCGTCATCAGCACCAAACCGACCGCGGCGCCGAGAACAATGTTACGGTTGGCGACCGCCCAATTCAGCACAGGCATGTAGAGCCGGTGCAGGATCAGCATCACCTTGGTCTCGGTCTCCTGGACGTGCACCGGCAGGATGATGGCGGACAGCGCCGGAGTCACGGTAAAGGTGGCAAGCAGGCCTCCGGCCAGCGCATAGGCATAGGTGCGCGCCATCGGCCCGAAGATGTTGCCCTCGACGCCTGAAAGCGTGAACAGCGGCAGGAACGCCGCGATGATGATCGCCGCGGCAAAGAAGATCGATCGCGAGACGTCGGCGGCCGCGCTGAGAATGGCATGGCTCTTCATGCCGAACAGAGTCTCGGGCGACCTGTGCTCGGATTCCGAGATCGGCGTCGTTTGCGTGAGGCGGCGGAAGATCGCCTCCACCATGATGACGGTTGCATCCACGATCAGGCCGAAATCGATCGCGCCGACCGACAAAAGGTTGGCCGATTCCCCGCGCAGCACCAGGATGATGACCGCAAAAAAAAGCGCGAACGGGATGGTGGCGCCGACGATCAGCGCGCTCCGGAGATCGCCGAGGAAGATCCACTGCAACAGCACGATCAGCAGGATGCCCACCACCATGTTGTGCAGCACGGTGTGGGTGGTGAGCTCGATCAGGTCGCCGCGGTCGTAGATGCGCTCGATGCGCACGCCGGGCGGCAGGATGCTGGAGTTGTTGATGGATTGAACGAGCTCGTGGACGCGCCTGATGGTCGGCGAGCTCTGCTCGCCGCGCCGCATCAGGACGATGCCCTGCACGATGTCGTCGGAATCGTCGAGGCCGGCAATGCCGAGACGTGGCTTCTGACCGACGGTGACGGTGGCGACGTCCTTCACCAGCACCGGATTGCCGCCGGTCTGCGCCACCATGGTGTTGGCGAGGTCGTCGATCGAGCGGATCAGGCCGACGCCGCGCACCACGGCGGATTGCTGGCCGATATCAACGGTGTTGCCGCCGACATTGACGTTGGAATTGCCGACCGCCTGGAGCAGTTGCGGCAGCGTCAGGCCATTGGCGACCAGCTTGTTGAAATCGACCTGGATCTCGTAGGTCTTGCTCCTGCCGCCCCAGCCGGTGACGTCGATTACGCCGGGCACCGCGCGGAAGCGGCGCTGCAGCATCCAGTCCTGGATGGTCTTGAGGTCGAGCACGCTGTAGTTCGGCGGACCGACGAGGCGATAGCGGAAGATCTCGCCGATCGGGCTGAGCGGAGAGATCTGCGGCTGCACATTGCCCGGCAACGGCGCAAGCTGCGCCAGGCGATTCAGTACCTGCTGCAGCGCCTCGTCATAGGTGTAGGCGAAGGAGAACTGGATTTTGACGTCGGACAAACCGTAGAGCGAGATGGTGCGGATGGTCTTGATGTTCTTCAGGCCGGCGACCTGGGTTTCGATCGGGATCGTGATGTAGCGCTCGATCTCCTCCGCCGACAGGCCCGGGCTCTGCGTCACGATGTCGACCATCGGCGGGGTCGGGTCGGGATAGGCCTCGATGTTGAGCCGGTTGAACGCGATCAAGCCGCCGATCAGCACGGCGACGAACATGCCAACCATCAGGAAACGCCGGTTGACGGCAAGGGCAACGAGACGATCCATTCAGGTCTTCAATTTTCTTGGGTCGTCGATCAGCTGCCGGAGGCCGCGCGGTCGATGAACAGACTGCCTTTGGTGACGATCTGCTCGCCGGGTTTCAGATTGCTGGTGACCTCGACGAGGTTGCCGTTGATGAGACCGATCTTGATCTGGCGCAGCTCGACCGACTTGTCCTCGCGCGCGACCCAGAGGCGGACCTTGTCGGCCTCGTAGATCAGCGCCTGCTTCGGCACCGCCGGCGCGGCGCGGTCGCCGGCCGAATAGATCGTGACGTTCGCGAACATTTCCGGCTTGAGCAGCCCGTCCTTGTTGTCGATCGTGGCGCGGACCTGCAGGCGGCGGGTGGCGGGGTCGATCGCGGCGGCAACGTAGTTGATCTTGGCGCTGAACGGACGGCCCGGCAGCGCCATCACGTTGACGGTGATGTCCTGCCCGATGCACACCGCGGCCGCATCGCTCTCGCGCACGAAGGCGGTGAGCCAGACCGTGGAGAGGTCGCCGACCACGAAGACAGGATCGCTAGCGCCGGAATTGACGTATTGCCCCGGGCCGATCTTGCGTTGCACGACGGTGCCGGAGATCGGCGAGTAGATCGTGATCTCCCGATCGATGACGCCCTTTTCCTGGAACGTCTTGATGGCCTCGTCGGTGAAGCCGAGGATGCGCAGCTTGTTGCGCGCGGCTTCCAGCGCCGCCACAGAGGAGCGCATGTCATTGCGCGCCTGCACCTGGGCCGCTTCCGCCTGCTGGTAATCCTTGAGCGGAATGGCATGGCCCTCGTAGAGGTCCTTGGCGCGCTTGAATTGGATGTCGGAAAGCTCGAGCGCCGACTTCGCCTTATTCTGCGAGGTCATCGCCGCGATGAAATCGTTCTGGGCCTGCACGGTGTCGGCGGCCTCGATCGTAAACAGCGGTTGACCTTGCTTCAGCGTCTCGCCGGGCTTGGCGAGCAGCTTGGTGACACGGCCTGCATAGGGCGAGAACACCGGCGTCGAACGATCCTCGTCGACCGCGACCTTGCCCTCGGTGACATACTCGGCCCGGAAGCTCCTGGCGGCGACCGGCTCGATCGTCAGCGTCGCCCATTCGGACGGTGTCGGCGTGAAGGTCTGCGCATTCCTGCGCGACTGGCTGGAGATCTCGGAGTGCTTCTTTGCCTTCGGGCCCGAAGAGAACAAGCCGTACGCTCCGACACCGGCGCCGGCGAGGGCTAGTAAAACTACGGATGCGATCACCCGTTGTTTTGCAATCACGTGCAATCGCTTGGTAATCTCAACTGCCATGGGGCCCGGTCGTGTCTGCGACGATCTCGGCAAATGATTGCCTCATCGCTCGCGCTAATAGTGCCGAATTGGGATTTCAAACAACCTAAAAAACGCGTCGGCCCTTTCCGTCTGCGTTAAAATTTTGCGACATGTCAGCTTCATGTCAGCTTCGGCCCGGCCATTGTGCCGGATGACTGCCGAGCGGCATCGCCGGACGGCTCCAGGCGTCGGCGTCTTCGACAGCCGAGCGGAATGCTGCACCGCCTTCAACGTGCCGAAGCCAAATTGCATGTGCTCTATGAACGCAGCATGTACAGCCTCTCCCGTAACATCCGGGTATTCAATCCGCCCTCGAGCCGGCCGAGATTCCACAGCCAGAATGTCGGCGGGGCTCTGCATGGCTGCTTCTCTCCCCGCTCATTTGCTGTACTTTTCGCGACCGTGTCATGATCGCAGAAAGGATTGCAATGGCCGCCATCGATCCCCTCATCGCAGGTGCCGTGTTCATCGCGACTGCGGCCACCGACGCCGTCTATGTCATGTTCACCTCGGCCGTGATCGCGCGCAAGCGCATCCCGGCGGCGAACTGGAGCGCGGTCTGGTACCTGCTCTCCTCTTACGCCGTGATCAGCTACACCGAGAACGTCTTCTACGTTGCCTTTGCCGCAATCGGCTCCTGGGCCGGCGCCTATGCCTCGTTGACCTTCCTGCACCGCCCGCCCGGCGGCCCGCCGGTGGGAGCGGCGCCGGAGTGAAGTCTCTCCGCGTCATTGCGAGGAGCCCTTGCGACGAAGGAATCCAGGATCCTTCCGCGGATGCATTTCTGGATTGCTTCGCGGAGCCTGTCATCGGGCCGCGCTTTGCGCGGACCCGGTGGCTCGCAACGACGACGTGGAGGCTTCTGGGCGCCTCGCGAAACAGCTACACTCGCAGCACCAACAAAAAGGAGCCAACAATGGATCTCGGTCTCAAAGGCAAGAACGCTGTGGTGCTCGGCGGCACGCGTGGCATCGGGCGGGCGATTGCGGCGACGCTGGCCGGCGAAGGTGCCAATGTCGCGGTGTGCGCGCGCAACGCCGATCAGGTTGCGGCCACCGTCGGGGAGTTGAAGGCGAGCGGCATCCGCGCCACCGGCGGCGCGGTCGACGTCACCGACGGCGCGGCGCTCAAAAGCTGGATCGAGGCTGCAGCAAAAGAGCTCGGCGGCATCGACCTGCTATTCTCCAATGCCGGCGCAATGGCGCAAGGGCACGATCCGGCGTCCTGGGAGCAGAATTTCCGCCTCGACCTGCTCGGCGCCGTGCATGCCTTCGACGCCGCCCGGCCATTCCTCGAGACAAGCGGCGCCGGCAGCGGCGATGCGGCCTTCGTGATCATCTCGTCGATCTCCGCGGCGCAGGCGGACACGGCCAGCTCCTACGGCCCGATCAAGGCCGCGCTGATCCACATGGCCAAGGGACTGGCGCGGCAATACGCGAAGAAGAAGATCCGCGTGAATGTCGTGTCGCCCGGCACCGTCTATTTCAAAGGCGGCGTCTGGGAGATGATCGAGAAGAACATGCCGGAGCGGTACCAGGACGCGATGAAGCGCAACCCGACCGGCCGCATGGCAACGCCGCAGGACATCGCGAGCGCGGCGGTGTTTCTGGCCAGCCCGGTGTCGGGATTCACGACGGGTTCGAATTTCGTCGTGGACGGCGCGATTTCGAACAGGGTGAATTTTTGAGGGCAGCTTGCCGAGCTCTCTCTCCTCCGTCATGGCCGGGCTTGACCCGGCCATCCACGCACTGCTGCGCACTCCGAAAGACGTGGATGCCCGGGTCAAGCCCGGGCATGACGACTGAGAATGAGGCGCAATCATCGCAACAAACGTCGGCAGTAGCCCGCGCTCGCTCAATGAAAATCCCGCGAGGGCGGCAGGATACGGACGTTGCGGGGGTGACGGATTTTTTGCGCGGGCATGTCCGTAAGCGCGCGAGGGTCTTCGTTCAGCGGTTCGACCACGGTGGCGCCTGCGGGCAGCGGATGCTTGCGGCCGAGCGCATCGTTGGCCAATCCGACCAGATCGTGCGAGCGATCGATCATGCGCTGGGCGATGAGATGCGTCACCTTCTCCGGGCTGCTCTGGATGTAGCCTTCGACCAGGATGAGGCGCGCGCCCATCACCTCTTTCCGGTACTGCTCCATGATCTTGGGCCAGACCACGACATTGGCGATGCCGGTTTCGTCCTCCAGCGTCATGAACACGACGCCGCTGGCGCTGCCCGGCCGCTGCCGCACCAGGACCACACCGGCGCAGCGGACGCGGCGCCGCTCGTTCTCATGGCTGATCTCCTTGCAGGCCACGATGCGCTCGCGCGTAAACATCTCGCGCAGGAATTCCATCGGATGGCCCTTCAGCGACAGCCGGATGGTCTGGTAGTCCGCGACCACCTGCTCGGCGCGCGGCATCACCGGAAGCGGTTTTGCGCCTTCGTCCGGCTGCTCGCGCGCGGTCGCCGCCTCGAACAGCGGTAGCGGCACGTCGTCGGGCAGCCGCCGCACCTGCCACAGCGCTTCGCGGCGATCGAGCCCGAGCGAGCGGAACGCATCGGCATCCGCCAAGAGGATCAGCGCGCGCTTGGGCAGACCGGTGTCGCGGGCGAAATCCTCCAGCGACGTGAAGGGACGACGGTTGCGCGCGGCGACGATGCGGTCGGCCCAATCGGGTACTCTCTCCACACCGTCATTCCGGGGCGACGCGTCAGCGTCGAGCCCGGAATCCATTCCTCCGCCAGGCGTATGCGGCGCGATGGATTCCGGGTTCGCGCTACGCGCGCCCCGGAATGACAGCTGAGAGCGTTTCAGCCTCTCTTCATCCTCGTCCAGCCAGTGGAATCCATCGATCTGGCGAAAGCCGAGGCGCACGGCGCAGAATTTGCCGCTTCCCTCCTCCAGTGTGTTCTGCGCAAAGCTGTAGGACACGTCGATGTCGCGCACCTCGACGCCGTTCTTGCGGGCGTCGCTGACGATCTGCGCCGGCGCATAAAAGCCCATCGGTTGCGAATTCAACAGACCGCAGCAGAAGGCGTCGGGATGGTAGTGTTTCAGCCACGACGAAATGTAGACCAGCTGTGCAAAGCTCGCGGCATGGCTCTCCGGAAAGCCGTAAGAGCCAAATCCCTTGATCTGGTCAAAGCAGCTTTTGGCGAAGTTGGGATCGTAGCCGCGCGCCACCATGTTGCCGATCAGCTTCTCCTCATATTGGCCGATGGTGCCGACATTGCGGAAGGTCGCCATCGAGCGGCGCAGGCCGTTGGCTTCCTCGGAGGTGAAATGCGCGGCCTCGATCGCAATGCGCATCGCCTGCTCCTGGAACAGCGGGACACCGAGCGTCTTGTGCAGCACCTTGTAGAGTTCGTCCTTGTCGCCATGCTCCGGCGACGGAGACGGATAGCTCACCTTTTCCAGCCCGTTCCGCCGCCGCAAATAAGGATGCACCATGTCGCCCTGGATCGGCCCGGGGCGCACGATCGCGACCTCGATGACGAGATCGTAGAAGGTGCGCGGCTTCAGCCGCGGCAGCATGTTCATCTGGGCGCGGCTCTCGACCTGGAACACGCCGAGCGATTCCCCGCGGCACAGCATGTCGTAAACCCTGGGGTCGTCCTGCGGGACGCTCGCCAGCATAAAACGCTCGCCCTTGTGCTGGTCGATCAGATCGAAACATTTCCTGATGCAGGTCAGCATGCCCAGCGCCAGCACGTCGACCTTCATCATGCTCAGTGCATCGACGTCATCTTTGTCCCATTCGATGAAGGTGCGGTCGTCCATCGCGGCATTGCCGATCGGCACATAGGTGTCGAGCCGGTCCTGTGTCAGCACATAGCCGCCGACATGCTGGGACAGATGGCGCGGGAATTCGATCAACTCGGTCGCAAGCTCGACCGCGAGGTTGATCATGGGATTGTTCGGATCGAGCCCGGCCTGCCGGACCTGCATGTCGTTGAGGCCCTTGCCCCAGCTGCCCCAAACGGTGTCGGCGAGCGCGGCAGTGACGTCCTCGGTCAGGCCGAGCGCCTTGCCGACGTCGCGGATGGCGCTGCGCGGGCGGTAGTGGATGACGGTGGCGATGATCGCGGCGCGGTGGCGGCCGTAGCGGCGATAGACATATTGCATCACCTCCTCACGGCGCGAATGCTCGAAATCGACGTCGATATCGGGCGGCTCCAGCCGCTCCTTGGAGATGAAGCGCTCGAACAAGAGGTCCACCTTGGTCGGATCGACCGAGGTGATGCCGAGCACGTAGCACACGGCCGAATTCGCCGCCGAGCCGCGCCCTTGGCACAAAATGTTCTGGCTGCGCGCGTAGTGGACGATGTCATGCACGGTGAGGAAGTAATGCGCGTATTTCAGCTCGGCGATCAGCGCGAGCTCCTTGTTCAAGGTGGCGCGCAGCTTGTCGTCGATCTTGCCGCCGAAATATTTGTCGACGCCCGCCCAGGTCAGGTCCTCCAGATGCCCCTGCGCGGTCTTGCCCGGCGGTACCGGCTCGTCGGGATATTGATACTTCAGCTGATCGAGCGAGAACTCGATTGCGTCCGCAAAGCGCATGGTCTGCGCAATCGCCTCGGGAAAATCGCGGAACAGCCGCGCCATTTCACGCGGCGTCTTCAGGAAGCGCTCGGCATTGGCCTCTAACTTCCGCCCAATCGCCTCGATCGTGGTCTTTTCCCGGATGCAGGTCAGCACGTCCTGGAGCGGACGGCGGCGGGGATCGTGATACAGCACCTCATTGGTTGCGAGCAGCGGCACCTTTGCCTTTGCGGCGAGATCATCGAGCCGCAAGAGGCGACGCTTGTCGTCGCCGCGATAGAGCAGGCTCGCCGCCAGCCACACGCCCTCGGCACGGCTCGCCTTCAGCTTTGCGAGGACATCCAGCGCCCGCGACAGCTCGAGACGATGCGGCAGCGTCAACACCAGGAGCTGGCCTTCCGAGAATTCCAGGAGATCGTCAAGCCTGAGATGACACTCGCCCTTTTCGATCCGCGTGATGTCGTCGCCGCGCTTGCCCCTCGTGAGGAGCTGGCACAGCCGGCCATAGGCGGCGCGATCGCGTGGATAGACCAGGATGTCGGGCGTGCCGTCGATGAAGACGATGCGGGCGCCGATCAACAGTTTCGGCTTGTGCAGCACCTCGTCATTGTCGAGCTCGTTCCAGGCGCGCACCACGCCGGCGAGCGTGTTGTGATCGGCAATGCCGATCACCGGAATTCCTAAAGCGCTCGCCTGATGCACATAGGCGCGCGGATCCGAGCCGCCGCGCAGGAAGGAGAAATTGGTGGTGATGCCGATCTCGGCATAGCTAAGCGTATTCATGCGAAGAGACCGTGCACATACCAGCCGGGAGACGCAGGCTTGCCGTCACCGTCGAACACCTCGCCTTCATAGAGACCGTCGCGAAAGATCCAGAAGCGCAGGCCTTCGGCATCCTCGATGCGGAAATAATCCCGCGTCAGCTGCTTGCCGTCCTGCCGCCACCATTCCATCGCGATGCGCTCGGGCCCCTCTACCCGCACCACCGCATGCAGCGCGCGCCGCCAGGTGAATTGATGCGGCGGACCGTCTGGCACGGTCGCGAACGGCACCTTGATCGGCTCCGGCTTGTCGAACAGCCGCAAGGGACGCAGCGGCGGCTCGCTCGCGACGCGCGCCGGCCATTCGGCCTGCATGGCAGCAGCGAGATGATGCTGCGCCGATGCGGCCAGCACCGCGCTTTCGGGGATGTGGGTATCCTGCGGCAGGTGCACGACGACACGCCTGCCGCCGATCCGCGCGGCGATGCGGTCGATCAGCGCCGCGAGTTCGTCATTGTCGTGGACATGGGCATCGAGATCGCGCTGCTCCTGCACCACGATCTCGGTGCGGCTCGCCGACAATCGCACCATGTCGAAGCCGAAGCCGGGATCGAGGGGATCAGCGAGTGCATCGAGCCGCTCGCGGAACAAGCGGTCGACCACGGCGCTTCTGGTCACGGGACGTCCGGTCTCGACCGTGATCGTGCGCACCACGCCGTCGGTGCGGAAGAACGCGGCTTCAAGCCGCCGCGCGCCTTTGCCCTGCTTCTCCATGGACGCGATCAACGTGTCGGCGAGCCGCGACAGCGTCATCGCGATCATGGTGTCGGTCGCGATCGGCTCGGCAAAGCGTTTTTCCACGATGTAGTCGGGCGGCGGTTTGCGCGGGCTGATCGGCGCATCGCCCTGCCCCAGCGCATGGGCGAGCAGCGTGGAGAAGCGCGCGCCGAACCGCGCCGTGATCTCGGAGGCGCTGCGCGAGGCGACGTCGCCGATGGTCTTCAGCCCGGCGCGGCGCAGGCCGGTGGTGATGGCTTCACCCGCACCGAGAGCGGAGACTGGAAACGACCTGATCGCCTCCGCCTCGCCGCCATCGGCCACAATGGTGCCGGATACCTGCCGCGTCAGCGTGCGGGCGCAGACCGAGGTGCCCGCGATCGCCGCGCTGACGGCAAAGCCTTGCCAGTCGAGCGCCCGGACCAATGTCCGCAACAGCGCGGCCTCGCCGCCGAACAGATGCGCGCAACCGGTGATGTCCAGGAACAGCCCGTGCGGCGGATCGAGCGCCACCAGCGGCGTGAAGCGGTCGCACCAATCGGCGATGTCGCTGATCGTCTTCGTATCGGCCACGGTATCGGCGTCGAACACACGCAAATCCGGGCACATCGCCCGCGCATTGGCCAGCGGTTGGCCGATATACAGGCCGAGGCGCTCGGCGGCCTCGTCCAGCGCATGGATCACCAGCGCATTGTTGTCCTTGATGACGACAATGCTCGGCTCATGGTTGGTTTTACCCAGCCCGGCGCTGCTGAAGAACCGCTGGATCCTGTCGATGGGCAGGCGCGGCAGCCACAGGCTGAGGATACGTCGACGGTTCACTGAACTGGCACTCATCACAATTCCATTCCATGATCCACCGGCCGCAGGGGCCATGACGATTGCGCAAGAGCTCGGCATCGAACACCGGCGCGCCCCAGGCACTCCACACCGAGCCCGGCGGCGAAGGCGCCGCACGCAGCATCCATCGTGTCTCCGCGGTCGAGGGCAGCGGCTGCGCGGCCATCCGCAGCAAGAGGCCGGTCACGCCCGAGCCTTGCGCGGCCAGCGTCAGCTTGCGGCTCGCCACCAGATCGAACTGCCTGGTCTCGCCCCAGAGCTCGAGCACGACGGCGCCCAGCGCATCGCAGGCGAGCGCGTCGGCCGAGGTGCGTAGCGCGCTCTCGACATCGGCGGCGCGCACCATCACCACACAGCGCGGATCGAGGCCGAGCTCGGATAGCCCGCTCATCGACAGCGCGCCGGTTTCGAGCTCCGAAAAATCCTGCCGCACCCACAATAGCGGCCGGCGTGCGCTCACGCGTCCCGCAAGGCCCATGACAAACCCCGTCGCGGCCGCGCCCTGTCGCCCCTCGCAAAACACCTCGTGGATCGCCGCGCGCGCGAGCCCGCCCTTCAGCGCGGCGTCGGCCGCGCCATGGCCGAGTACGATGCGATCGCGCGGATGCACGACTTCCGCCGTCTCGATGCGCTCGATCTGGCCGCGCAGGATCGCAAGCGCGCTCATACGTGCGCCGCTCATGCTCGCCGCTCCTCAGAGGTGATTGCCGATGGCTCTCAAAAAGAGAACCAGCGGCTGGCTCATTTGTTCATGATATGTTCTAATATAAAGCTAACGGCGCCGGCAGAGTCAATCGAATTGGCGCATCCAAAGATTCATGAGCGGAATCAAAGAGATTCAAACATGGACGTACAACGCAAGCTGGAGATTCTGGCGGATGCCGCCAAATACGACGCATCCTGCGCCTCCAGCGGTACCGAGAAGCGGGATTCCAGCGACGGCAAGGGCATGGGCTCGACCGCGCCGGGCATGGGCATCTGCCATTCCTACGCGCCGGACGGACGCTGCATCTCCCTGCTCAAGGTGCTGCTGACCAACGCCTGCAATTACGATTGCCTTTATTGCGTCAACCGCGCCTCCTCGAATGTCCCACGCGCCCGCTTCACCATCGACGAATTGGTCAGGCTCACGCTCGACTTCTACCGGCGCAATTACATCGAGGGCCTGTTTCTCTCCTCCGGCATCATCCGCAGCCCTGATTACACGATGGAGCAAGTGGTGAGCGTCGCGCGAAAACTGCGCGAGGAGCATCATTTCCGCGGCTACATCCATCTGAAGACCATTCCCGAGGCCGACGACGCGCTGATCGCCGAGGCCGGCAAATATGCCGACCGCCTTTCGATCAACATCGAGATGCCTGAGGAGACGAGCCTGCAGCAATTCGCGCCGGAGAAGGACGTGCGCGCGATCCGCCGCACCATGGGCCGGCTGCGGCTGAAGCTGGACGAGGCCGAGGAGAGCCGCAGCGCCAAGACGAAGGCCAAACCGCAGCGCTTCGCGCCCGCCGGACAAAGCACGCAGATGATCGTCGGCGCAGATAGCGCCTCCGATCACACCATTCTCCACACCAGCGCCAATCTCTACGGCGCCTACCGGCTGCGGCGCGTCTATTACTCCGCCTTCAGCCCGATCCCCGATGCCAGCCGCGCGCTACCCCTGCGCGCGCCGCCGCTGCTGCGCGAGCACCGGCTCTACCAGGCCGACTGGCTGATGCGGTTCTACGGCTTCGATGTCGGCGAGATCGTCGACGACAGCGCGATGCTGCCGCTCGACATCGATCCCAAGCTGGCCTGGGCGCTGCGCCACCGCGACCGCTTCCCGCTCGACGTCAACCGCGCCAGCCGCGAGGAGCTGCTGCGCGTTCCGGGCTTCGGCACCAGGACGGTCGAACGCATCCTCGCGACGCGGCGCACCACCACGATCCGCCTCGCCGATCTCGCGCGGCTGCATGTGCCCCGCAACAAGGCGCTGCCGTTCATCGTCCTCAGCGATCACCGTCCCTCACCGCATCGTCTCGATGCCGCCGGGTTGATCGAACGGTTCAAGCCGAAAGCAACGCAACTGGGATTTGGCTTCTGATGCAGTACATCATGCTCGACACCGAAACCGATTTCGACGGCTGGCGCAAAGCCGCGCGCAGCCTCGTGCTCCATCACGTGCCGCCCGGCGCGGTCACCTGGACCGTGCAGGGCCACGAAGCCGAGCTGTTCGCACCGTCCTCGCCGTCTCCGATCCTCGAGGTGAACGACGGCACGTTCACCGTCTCGGCAAAATTCGTCGAGCTTGCCAAGGCGGCGATCCTGCATCGCGACGGCGAGCGCTTTGCGATCCTCTATCGCTTGCTGTTCCGGCTGAAGGAAAATCACGATCTCATCGAGGTCGCGACCGACCCCGATGTCGCGCTTGTCACGGCCATGGCGAAAGCGGTCTATCGCGACGAGCACAAGATGCATGCCTTCGTGCGCTTCCGCGAGATCGGCCGGGAACGCCAGGCGCACTACGTCGCCTGGTTCGAGCCGGAGCATCACGTCGTCGAGCTCGCCGCGCCGTTCTTCGCCAAGCGCTTTGCCGACATGCCCTGGTCGATCCTGACGCCGGACCTCTGCGCGCATTGGGACGGCCATGCGCTCTCGTTCACGCCGGGCGTCAGCAAGAGCGAGGCGCCGGGCGAAGACCGGCTGGAGGAAACCTGGCGGCGCTACTATGCCAGCATCTTCAATCCGGCCCGGCTCAAGGTGAAGGCGATGCAGGCCGAGATGCCGAAGAAATATTGGAGGAACCTGCCCGAGGCTTCGATCATTAAGCCCTTGATCGAGGACGCCGAGCGCATGACCGGCGCCATGATCGCCAATGCCGCAACCGATCCGCACAAGCCTCAGAAGCGGCCGGAGGCTCCGATGAAACGCAAGTCAGCTGCCGACGATCTCGAAACGCTCCGCGAGGAGGCCGCGCATTGCCGCGCCTGCCATCTCTACAAGGACGCGACACAGACCGTGTTCGGCGAAGGGCCTGAGAATGCCAACATCATGCTGGTCGGCGAGCAGCCCGGCGACAAGGAAGACCTCGCCGGCCATCCCTTCGTCGGCCCGGCCGGGCAAATGCTCGATCGCGCACTGGAGGAGGCCGGCGTCGACCGCAAGAAGGTCTATGTCACCAACGCGGTGAAGCACTTCAAATTCGTGCCGCGCGGAAAGATCCGCCTGCACCAGAAGCCGAACACACCTGAGATCCGGGCGTGCCGGCAATGGTATGAGCGGGAAGTTTCGACAATCCAACCGGATCTCATCGTGGCGATGGGCGCCACCGCCGCGCAAAGCGTGTTCGGCAAGATCACCCCCATCGGGAAGAACCGCGGCCGGTTGATCGATCTTCCCGAAGGCCGCAAAGCGCTCGTGACGGTGCATCCGTCCTATCTGCTGCGGCTGCCGGATCCCGAAGCCAAGGTTCTGGAATATCGGCGCTTCGTCGAGGATCTGAAGATCGCCGCCGGCCTGCAGAAGAAGGCCGCACGGGCTGCGTGAATACAGCGGGAAATGGCTTCACGCCGTTGTTGACGATCCGATCTCTTAAATAGACAAGTGCCTGTGGAATGCACGGGCCCTTTCATCTGTGCTTCGGACCCGGTCCTACGACGCCGCGAGCTGCTCCTCGACCAGCTTCACCCAATAGGACGTGCCGTAGACGATCGCCTCGTCGTTGAAATTGTAGGCGGGGTGATGCAGGCCGGCGCTGTCGCCGTTGCCGCAGAAGATGAAGGCCCCGGGCCGCGCTTCCAGCATGTAGGCGAAATCCTCGCCGCCCATCAGCGGCGCCATCTCGTGGACATGGGCCTCGCCCGCGACCTGCGTGGCGACGCGCCGTGCCACTTCGGTTTCCGCCGCATGATTGTTCACGACCGGGTAATTGCGCTTGTAGTGCAGGTCGATCTTGGCGCCCGTGATCTGCGCCATGCCCGCCACGACCTCATGCACGCGCTTCTCGACCAGCTTGCGCACCTCAGGCGACAGCGTGCGGATGGTGCCTCTCAGGGTCGCGGTCTGCGGAATGACGTTGCGGGCATTGCCGGCGTGGAATTCGCAAATCGATACAACCGCCGATTCCAGGGGATCGACGCTGCGCGAGACGATCGACTGCAGGGCCGTGATCACCTGCGCGCCGACCAGCACGGAATCGATGCATTTGTGTGGACGCGCGGCGTGGCCGCCGACGCCCTCGATCATGATGTCGACCTCGTCGGTCGCCGCCATGATGGGGCCTGGCCTGATCGCGAACGAGCCGACCGGGATGCCCGGGCCGTTGTGCATGCCATAGACCTGTTCGATGCCGAACCGCTCCATCAGGCCGTCCTTGACCATGGCCGCGCCGCCGGCGCCACCCTCCTCGGCGGGCTGGAAGATCACCACGGCATCGCCGGCGAAATTGCGCGTCTCGGCGAGATAGCGGGCCGCGCCGAGCAGCATCGCGGTGTGGCCGTCATGGCCGCAGGCGTGCATCTTGCCGGGGATCTTGGAGGCGTAAGGCAGATTGGTCTGCTCCTCGACCGGCAGCGCGTCCATGTCGGCACGCATGCCGATCACCTTGAGCCCCTCGCCGGTTGGCTTGTTGCCCTTGATTACGCCGACGACGCCGGTCTGGCCGAGACCGGTCACGACTTCGTCGCAGCCGAACTCCCGCAACCGGTCAGCAACGAATGCTGCGGTGCGGTGGACATCGTACAACAGCTCGGGGTGCTGATGGATGTCCCGCCGCCAGGCCTGGATATCGGGTTGAAGGTCGGCGACGCGGTTCACGATGGGCATGGAAGGTCTCGAACTGTTGGAAATGCAGGTCTGTCTACCATGCAAGCATCGGTCCACCCAACCGCCGGCAATCGGGGTCTAGCCCTGTTCACCCGGCATGGCCGGGCTTGTCCAGGTCGGCTGCGTCTGCCTATTAACGGAAAGCAAAGAGACCATCCGGGTGGAAGCAGAATGCCGAGGCGGCTTGAAGGTGAGTTTGACTACATTGTCGTCGGAGCCGGCACCGCGGGCTGCATCGTCGCCAACCGGCTGTCGGCTGTCCCAGGCAACCGCGTTCTCATCCTTGAAGCCGGCGGCGACGACAACTGGATCTGGTTCCATATCCCGGTCGGCTATCTCTTCGCCATCGGCAATCCGCGTTCGGACTGGATGTTCAAGACCGAGGCCGAGCCCGGCCTGAACGGCCGCTCGCTGGCCTATCCGCGCGGCAAGGTGATCGGCGGCTGCTCGGCAATCAACGCCATGATCTCGATGCGCGGACAGGCTGCCGACTACGATCATTGGCGCCAGCTTGGCCTGACCGGCTGGGGCTATGACGACGTGCTGCCGTTGTTCAAGCGCCTCGAGGACCACTTCCTCGGCGCCAGCGAGCATCACGGCGCCGGCGGTGGCTGGCGCATCGAGGCACCGCGGCTGTCATGGGCCATTCTCGACGCGGTCGGTGACGCCGCCGAGGAGATGGGCATCAAGCGCATCCCGGATTTCAACACCGGCGACAACGAAGGCACCAGCTATTTCCACGTCAACCAGAAGCGCGGCCGGCGCTGGTCCTCGGCGCGCGGCTTCCTCAAGCCGGCCTTGAGGCGCCCCAATCTGCGGCTCGAGAAGCACGTGCTGGTCGACCGCCTCATCATCGAGCAGGGCCGCGCCGTCGGCGTGCGCTTCATCCAGAACGGCGAGATCATCGAGGCGCGCGCAAAGCGCGAGGTGGTGCTCTCGGCAGGCTCGATCGGCTCGGTGCAGGTGCTGCATCGCTCCGGCATTGGACCGGCCGACTGGCTGTCGCCGCTCGGCATCGACATCGTCATGGACAAGCCCGGCGTCGGGCGCAATCTGCAGGATCACCTGCAGCAGCGCGCGATCTACAAGGTCGAGGGCGTGCGCACGCTGAACGAGACCTATTACAATCTGTTGCGCCGCGGCCTGATGGGGCTCGACTACGCTGTCCGCCGCCGCGGCCCGCTCACCATGGCGCCGTCGCAGCTCGGCATCTTCACGCGCTCCGATGCGACGCGCGCCCGCGCCAACATCCAATTCCACGTGCAGCCGCTCTCGCTCGACAAGTTCGGCGATCCCCTGCACCGTTTCCCTGCGATCACGGTGAGCGCGTGCAATCTGCAACCGACCTCGCGCGGCACTGTGCGGTTGCGCGCGACAACGCCTGACGAGAAGCCGATCATCGCGCCAAATTACCTGTCGACCGACGACGACCGCCAGGTCGCCGCCGACGCCATTCGCACCACGCGGCGCCTGATGCAGCAGAAAGCGCTGGCCAAATATCGCCCCAGCGAATATCTGCCCGGCCCCTCCGTCGGCGACGACGATGCCTCCCTCGCAAAAGCCGCCGGCGACATCGGCACCACCATCTTCCATCCCGTCGGCACCGCGAAGATGGGCACGGCGAACGATCCAATGGCGGTGGTGGACGAGCGGTTGCGATTCTACGGCCTCGACGGCCTGCGCATCGTCGATGCCTCGATCATGCCGACGATCACCTCGGGCAACACCAACACGCCGACCGCGATGATCGCTGAGAAGGGCGCCACGATGATTCTGGAGGATGCGAAGTAGCATCCCATCGCTCATGATCGATCCGCACCGTTTCTCAATCGGTCCCGCCGACGCAGAGATCGCCATGCTGCAATGGGGCGACAGCGGCAAGCCGCCTGCCCTGCTCGTACACGGCACCGGCTTCGTCGCCGACGTCTGGCACGAGGTCGCGCGCGAGCTCGCATCGACCTACACCGTCTATGCCCTCGACCGACGCGGTCATGGCGCAAGCCACAAACCCGGCGCCTATCACTTCCTTGATTACGCCGACGACATCTGCCGGGTGGTCGATACGCTCGATCTCCGCGACATCTACGGGATCGGCCACAGCGCGGGTGCGACCGATCTCCTTCTCGCGGCGAAACTCCTGCCCGGTCGCTTCGCACGCCTGTTCGTGATGGAGCCGACCGTCATGGACCCGCGCGCGGCGCGCTCCGGAGGATTGAGCGAAGAATCGCTCGCCCGCGTGCAGGGCACGCTACGCCGACGCGCCGAGTTCGACAGTCCCGACGCAGTGTTCGAACGTTACCGCGCAGCACCGGCGTTTGCGGATTGGACCGAAACCTCGCTACGGACGTATGTGCGCCACGGCTTCGCGCCCCTGGATGACGGCCGCGTCCGGCTCTGCTGCACGCCCAAAATCGAAGCCGCGATCTTGCTTCCCATCTACGAGGCGATGGAGCAGGTCTACATTGGGGATGCCCGCGGCAATCCGTTCGCGATGCTCAGCGAGATCGACTGCCCGGTGCGCGTCACGACAGCGGCGAAGTCGGGTCCAATCTACAAGGAGATGGCGCAACGCGCTGTGTCGCTGATCCCGGGTGTGACCACACGGGTTTTCGAGAATGCCGGCCACTGCGTCGCGCAGGAAGTGCCGGAGCACGTGGTGGAAGCCGTGCGCGAGTTTGCCAAATAAGGTTCGGCCGCGGACCGAGGCGGCCTGAGCGAACGTCTCTAAGCCGACCTGCGCACCGCGTTGTCCACCAGTGTCTTACCGAGCGACCAGATCGCGCCGGGCACCTTGTGGCTGCCGGCGATGACGTCGTCGAACGCCTTCTCGATCCAGGCGCAGTCTTCCTCGGTGATCGTGAGTGGCGGCAAGAGCTTGATGGTGTGGCTGCCGTGGCCGGCGACTTGCGTGAGGATCTTGTGATCTTTGAACAGCGGCACGGTGATGAGCTGGCAGAATAAGCCCTTGTTGGCGGTCTCCAGCACGTTCCAGGAGGCCCGCAGGCGCAGCGACTTCGGGGGACCGAATTCGATGCCGATCATCAAGCCCTTGCCGCGGACTTCCTTGAGCAGCTCGTAGCCTGGCACCATGCGCGTCAGCGCGAGGCGCAGCTCGGCGCCGCGCTTGGCGGCCGCATCGATCAGCTTCTCCGATTCCATGACGTCGAGCGTGGCTATGCCCGCGGCCATCGCGAGGTCGTTCTTGGAGAAGGTGGAGCCGTGCACCACCGCGCGGTCCATCTGGTTGAAGATCTTGTCGAAGATGCTCTTGCGCGTCAGCACGGCGCCGACCGGCACGTGGCCGCCCGACAGCGACTTCGACAGCAGCACCATGTCGGGCTCGACGTTCCAGTGCTCGACCGCGAGGAAGCGGCCGGTGCGGCCCATGCCGGTCTGGATCTCGTCGGCGACGAACAGCGTGCCGTATTTCTTGCAGAGCGCGGCCGCGCCGGGCAGGAACTCGTCGGTGGGCATGTTGACGCCCTTGCCCTGGATCGGCTCGACCACGAAGGCTGCGACCTCGCGCGAGGCCAGCGCCTTTTCCAGCGCCGCCAGGTCGTTGAACGGGATCGCGGTGCAGCCCGGCAGCAGCGGCTCGAAGCCGGTGCGGAAATTGGCATCGCCGGTCAGCGACAGCGCGCCGTAGGTCAGTCCGTGATAGCCGTGCGCGCAATAGACGATGCCGGGACGCCCCGTCGCGCCGCGCGCGAACTTGATCGCGGCCTCGACGCATTCGGCGCCGGAATTGGCGAAGAACGCCTTGTCGAGATAGGGAACGTATTTCAGGAGGCGCTCAGCCAGCACACCTGCGAGCGTCGAGACGTCGAATTGGACGAGGTTGGGCAGGTCGGCATCGAGCACGCTCTTGAGCGCCTCGCGCATGACCGGATGATTGCGCCCGATCGCAAACACGCCGAAGCCGGACAACAGGTCGAGATAGCGCGCGCCCTCACGGTCGTAGAGATACTGCCCATGCCCCTTCTGAAAGCCGACATCGTAGCCGATGGTCTTGAGAACCCGGACGAACTGCTCGTTCAGATACCGGTTATGCAGGGTGCTGCGCTGGGCCTGACGGTCCGCGAATAGCTGAGACATGTCTGGATTTGGGCTGTGCATCCGCTACATACTTCGGTTGAGGGCCGTCTCGTCAACTGAAAACGGACCGTTACTGAAAACGGTCTGTGCGGCCTTTTGCCCTTTTTCGGACCATCTTCGCAAGCACAGCTTTAGACCATGTTGCACTGCCAAGGAACACACATGCGTTTGGCCCTTTACACCGGACTAATACTGGCTGGCGGTTACGCCGGCCTGACGCCCGCGCTCGCCGCGGATCCGACCGGCGACTGGCGGGTCGCCGACGGCGTTGCCAACATTCGCGTCGCCCAATGCTATGGCAGCATGTGGGGCGCGGTTTCCTGGGAAAAACAGCCCGGCGGACGCGACGAGAACAATCCGGACGCCTCGAAAAAGAACAGGCCGACGCTCGGCATGGCAACCCTGATCGACATGAAGAAGAAGCCCGGCGTCGATCAGTGGGAAGGACAGGTCTACAACGCCAAGGACGGCCAGCTCTACAGCGCGACCATCACGCCGGCCGGTCCCGACCAGCTCGAGATCAAGGGCTGCGTCATGGGCTTCCTCTGCGGCGGCGAAACCTGGACCCGGGTCGGCCCGCCGATCCCTTCGAGCCCTGCCAACGCCATGGCCAAGGGCGCAGCGAAATCCAGCGGCACTGCGCCGAAGCCCCAAGGGGGGCAAGCGGGGCAAGGGGCCCAAGCAGCCCAAGCCGGGAGCGGCACCACCACGCCTGCGCCCGCAGCTCCCAAGGCCGCCGGCGCAGCCAAGCCCGGTCAGAAGGGCGCCGCCGACCCGGTCGGCGACATCTGCCTACTCGCTGAGATTGCGGGGTTTGCCCATTAGGGCCGGCTGGAACAGCAGCACGGCGGCGAGCGTCGTCACCAGCGACAGTGCCAGCAGCTTGCCCATGCTGGACGTGCCGGGATGGCTCGACAGCCACAGGCTGCCGAACGCGGTCGCGGTCGTCAGCGCGCTGAAAAAGATCGCGCGCGTCAGGCTGGTCTGGAGCAGGTTCGTCCTGCCCGAGCGCCAGGCCACGACATAATAGATCTTGAAGGCGACGCCGACGCCGAGCAGCAGCGGAAGCGCGACGATGTTGGCGAAGTTGAGCGGCAGGCCGATCAACACGCAGATCTCGAGCGTCACCGCGCCGGCAACCAGCAGCGGCACCAGCGTCATCAGCACGTCGACGAAGCGGCGCAGCGTGATCCACAGCAGCAGCCCGATCACCAGCAGCGCATAGATGCCGGCGTGGATGAACGCCTTCACAACGGTGTCACCGGATTTCAGGATCGAGACCGGACCGCCGATCGCAGTCGGCTCGGCCTGGAGAACCGCCGCCGCGAATTTGCGCAGCGTATCGTTGTCGTTGGGATCGCCCTTGGGCAGCGCCTCGACGCGGATGATGCCGTCCTTGCTCTTCCAGGCGCTGACGAGATCGGGCGGCAGCGAGCTCAGGGTGACGGGACCTGCCTGCATCGCGTTCCTGAGCTGGTCGAACACGATCTTCAATGGCGCGACGAACACGTCCTGCGCCTTGTTGCGCGTGGCCTCGTCGCCGTTGGCGAGCTTCTCGAGCGCGTCGGCAAGACGGCGCGAGGCAACAGCGCCCGGGCCCTTCGCGTCGCCCGCGGTCCGGCGCAGATTGTCGACCGACGATTTCAGCGATTCGACATTCTCCTGGTCCGTCGGCGCCGCGTCGATCTGATCGGGGTTGAGCGCCGGATTCAACACCTTGGCGCCCTGCGCGATGAGCTTCAGCTTCGGCGGCTGGTCCTGCGGCACAAAGCTGTCGAGCGACATCACCCTGAGCACCTCGGGCACCTTCTCCAGCTTCGCCTCGACCTGCCTTGCCTGCTCCTCGGAAGTGGTCATCACGTTGATGGCATTGGCACCAGTATTGGGGTCCTTGCGCAGATCGAGGAAGGTGGCGATCGACTCGGCGTGCGGATTGCGCAGGTTCATCGGGTTGAAGTCGAACTTCATGAAGTAGAGCAGCGGCAGGCCGCCGAGCGCGAGCAGCAGCGTGCCGCCGACGATCAGCACCCGATGCTTTTCCAGGAAGTGATCGAGCGGCGCCAGGAAGGCGTACCCGACAGGCTCCGGCTCGCCGGGCGGGTTCAGAAGCTTGAGCAGTGCCGGCAGAACGGTGATCGACGAGATGAACGCCACCAGCATGCCGACGCCGGCGATCTGGCCGAGCTCTGCGATGCCCTTGTAGTCGGTCGGCATGAAGCAAAGGAAGCCCGCGGCCGTCGCCATCGCCGCCAGCGACAGCGGCACCGCCGAGCGCTTGGCTGCCAGCACCAGCGCGCCCGCGAGATCATCGTGCTTGTAGCGCTCCGAGCGGTAGCGGACGCTGTACTGGATGCCGAAGTCGACCCCTAAGCCGACGAACAGCACCGCGAACGCAATCGACAGCAGGTTGAACGATCCGACCATCATCAGGCCGGCCGCTGTCGTGATCGCCAGGCCGACGAACAGATTGACGAACACCGCGAAGATGATCTTCGACGAATGCAGTGCGAGCCAAAGGATGACCAGCACGACGAGAATCGTGCCGACGGCGTTGACGACCGCGCCCTCCTGAACGGTGGCGTATTCCTCATTGGCGATCGGCACCGGACCGGTCAGCCGCACCCGCGCCTGGTATTTGCCGGTAAAATCCAGATCCGCCGCCGCTTTCCGGATCGCGTCGGTCGCATCCTTGCCGGGCTCCAGCGCGTTGTAGTCGAGAATCGGCTTGAACTCGATGAAGGTGCGCTTGTCGGAATCCTTGAGCGGCTCGTCGCTGACGAGTTCGCGCCAGGAGAAGCTGGCGTTGCCCTTGTTGAGCACGGTCTCGACTGTCTGCGCGATCAGGTTGAAGGGCCGCTCGGTGCTGTCGAGCTTGACCTGGCCCCGCTTGACGCCGGCAAGGCCGGTCTCCAGCGCCCCGGTCAGGCCGCGGATCGAGGGATCGCCGGCCATGATCTCGATCAGCGGCGCGGCGGCTTCGAACTGGCCGGTGATCTTGCCGACCTCCTCGGTCGGCAGGAACAACAGGCCGTTCCGCTCGAAGAACGCGCCGCTGCCGAGCTGCTGCATCGAGTGGAAGTTGGTCCTGTCGTCCTTCAGCCTGGCATAGAGCGCGTCTGCCGCGGCGCTCGCCATTTCCGGCGTCCTGGCCTCGACCACAGCGAGGATCATTTCGTTCTGATCGAACGCCTTGTCGAATTGCTGGTCACGCTGCCGCCAGTCCAGATTCTGGGCAATCAGCGAGTTGATATCGGTGTTGATGGCAAAGTGGCGCGCAGCGTAATAGCCCGCCCCTACCGACAGCAGGAGCCCGAGAACGACGACGAGGGAGGCAAACCGGGTGCAGGCCCTGACGATGGCAACGACGACGCTTTGCAGCACTTCTTTTCTTTCTGCGGTTAACAGCTTGCCGGAAACGCCCGCTGTTTATCGGAGTTCCCGGCCGAAACCTATTGCTGTTTTGGGTGGTTCTCGCCGCCAGAAGGTTCGAGGTAAACGGCGGGAGACCGTGGCAAAATCATGCGGGGCGGCCGGTATAGGCAGGGAGTTGAGGCGGGAACGTGACGAAGGACTATGCAGGAATGTCGCGCACGCAGGCACACCGCAATCCCTACTAAAATACCTCACAGACGCCTCCCTCAGCGGTTCCACCTTCCCCTACCGCCGATTTTTTGACACAAAGTATTGCGCCTCCATGCGCCGGAGCCGTCCACACGGGTGGGTGGCTACCGCAGGCGCGAACCAATGGTGCGGATATTGCAACTCATTGGTCAGTATCGGAGTGCCGCTTGGGGACTGCAAAGAGCGGATTGGTGCAACTTGCGTGATGGGCGTCCAATGGAAGTTTATCTGGCGCAACCGCGCGGCTTCTGCGCGGGGGTGGTACGAGCAATCGAAATCGTGGAGCGGGCGCTGGAGAAGTACGGCCCGCCCGTCTACGTGCGCCATGAGATCGTGCACAACAAATACGTCGTCGAGAGCCTGAAGGCCAAAGGAGCCATCTTCGTCGAGGAACTCTCCGAGGTACCGCCGAAGGCGGTGACGGTGTTCAGCGCGCATGGCGTCGCCCGCAGCGTCGAGGAAGAGGCCGTCGCGCGCGACCTTCCGGTGCTCAATGCCACCTGCCCGCTGGTCACGAAAGTTCACAATCAGGGGAAGCGCTACATCGGCAAGGGCCGCACCCTGATCCTGATCGGCCACGCCGGCCATCCCGAGGTCGAGGGCACGATGGGCCAGGTCCCGGGGCCGGTGCAGCTTGTCCAGAGCGTTGAAGAGGTTAAGGCGCTGACCCTGCCGGCGGATACGCCAGTGGCCTACATCACCCAGACCACCCTGTCGGTCGACGACACCAAGGACATCATCGCGGCCCTTCAGGCCCGCTTTACAGACATTCAAGGTCCGGATATCCGGGATATCTGCTATGCGACACAGAACCGCCAATCTGCGGTAAGGGACTTGAGCAAGCTGGTCGACGTGATCTTGGTGGTGGGCGCTGCCAACAGCTCGAACTCGAACCGGCTCCGCGAAATCGGCACTGAGGCCGGCGTCGCGAGTTATTTGATTGCCGACGGCAGCGAGCTCAATCCGGAGTGGTTGAAGGATGCCAGGACCGTCGGCGTCACGGCCGGCGCTTCGGCGCCCGAGGTACTCGTGGATGACGTGATCGAAGCGATGCGGCGGATCGGACCGGTAAAGGTCTCGGTGTTGCCGGGCCGCGAGGAAAACATCGAATTCCGGCTTCCGGCCCAACTGGCCGCGAGCTGACCCACCCGAATTGAAAAGCCCAGAAAGAAACCTGTAATGGCTATCCCGTTCTTCAAGGAAATGCGTATCGGCGGCTATTTGCTCAAGCAGAAACTGCTTGGCCGCAAGCGCTATCCGCTCGTGCTGATGCTGGAGCCGCTGTTCCGCTGCAACCTCGCCTGCGTCGGCTGCGGCAAGATCGATTATCCCGATGCGATCCTCAACCGCCGCATGACGGCGCAGGAGTGCTGGGACGCCGCCGACGAGTGCGGCGCGCCGATGGTCGCCATTCCCGGCGGCGAGCCGCTGATCCACAAGGAGATCGGCGAGATCGT
Source organism: Bradyrhizobium sp. NBAIM14 (assembly GCF_020193895.1). Lineage (NCBI taxonomy): Bacteria > Pseudomonadati > Pseudomonadota > Alphaproteobacteria > Hyphomicrobiales > Nitrobacteraceae > Bradyrhizobium > Bradyrhizobium sp. NBAIM14. The sequence continues at coordinate 180,792 of NZ_JADYVQ010000002.1, forward strand.
GCGCGGCCTCGTCGCGCGCAAGAAGTTCGTCTCGCTCTGCACCAACGCGCTGCTGCTGGAGAAGAAGCTCGATCTGTTCGAGCCCTCGCCCTATCTGTTCTTCTCGGTGCATCTCGACGGCCTGCGCGACCACCACGACAAGGCCGTGTCGCAGAAGGGCGTGTTCGACCGCGCGGTGTCGGCGATCAAGGCGGCCAAGGCGCGCGGCTTCACCGTCAACGTCAACGCCACCATCTTCGACGGCCACCCGGCCGAGGAGATCGCCAAATTCCTCGACCTCACCACCGAGCTCGGCGTCGGCGTCTCGATGTCCCCGGGCTACGCCTATGAGCGCGCGCCGGACCAGGAGCACTTCCTCAACCGCACCAAGACCAAGAAGCTATTCCGCGACGTCTTTGCGATGGGCAAGGGCAAGAAGTGGAATTTCATGCATTCCGGACTGTTCCTGGACTTCCTCGCCGGCAACCAGGAATACGAATGCACCCCGTGGGGCATGCCCGCGCGCAACATCTTCGGCTGGCAGAAGCCCTGCTACCTGCTCGGTGAAGGCTACGCGAAGACCTTCAAGGAGCTGATGGAGACCACCGACTGGGATTCCTACGGCACCGGCAAGTACGAGAAGTGTGCCGACTGCATGGCCCATTGCGGCTACGAGCCCACGGCTGCGACCGCAGCGCTCAACAACCCGCTGAAGGCGATGTGGGTGGCGCTGCGCGGCGTGCGGACGAGCGGCCCGATGGCGCCGGAGATCGACCTCTCCAAGCAGCGCCCGGCGCAGTACATCTTCTCCGAGCAGGTCCAGAAGAAGCTCTCGGAGATCCGCAAGGACGAAGCTGCGGCTGCGCAGGCGAAAGCAGCGCAGAAGGCGTCGACGGCGGCGTAAAGCGCAGAGCCCGTAGCCCGGATGGAGCGCAAGCGAAATCCGGGATGGTCTCTCCAAGGCCCCGGATTACGCTTCGCTCCGTCCGGGCTACGAACGTCGAAACAAAAAGGCCCGGACGCCAATGGCGACCGGGCCCTTTCTTTATTCTCAGATCGAAGCCCCCGCTCACGCCGCCTTCGACACCAAGGCCTCGCTCTCGACGAACTCCGTCCCGATCAGATAATCGCGGCAGCCGCGCAACGACCGCAGGGCGCGGTTGAAGTCGATGCCGGTCGAGACCAGGGCATGCAGCGTTGCCGGATTGCGCACGATGCCGCGCAGCACGGCTCCGAGGTCGATCTGGCCGTTCGGCTTGATCGCGGCGCGGGCCAGCGCCGGCAGCGCGCGGTGGGCGGGGTCGCTGATGACGCGGACGGCGGCGAAGGGCAGCCCGGCGTCGGCGGCGTAGGCCGCGGCGATGTGGCTTTCCATGTCGACCGCGGCGGCCCCCGTCTCGGAGTGCAGGGCCGCCTTGCAGGAGCGCTTCGTGACCACTTCCTCGGCACCGGCGAGACTACCGCGCACGACGCGGCGGCGGCCGGACGTCAGGCGATCGATCAGATCGTCGCCGAGCGACAGGCCGGCGGCCCAGCGGGTGTCGCCGGAGAGCACCTCGGTCGCCAGCACGACGTCGCCGGAGCGCAAGCTCGGGTCGAGCCCGCCGGCCACGCCGAACGAGATCACACCGCGAATCGTCTCAGGATCCACCACCGTCAGAAGCGCCCGCAACTGGGGCGGGCTGCTGGATGAACAGATGACCGCCATTCCGGGCCCAGCCGCGATGCGGGCCTCCTGAACCAATCCGGTCACGATCAGTATCGGCCGCGGGTCGATGGCCTGACCCGCGGTAACATAGTCCCCCGTCCCCAAAGTCACATTCCGACCCCTACCACCCTGCTGTTGGTGTTCCGTAAGTTCCGATACCGCGCCAACGCCCACAGCGGAAAGAACTTTGGGTAACCATGATAACGTAGATAGAACACGCGGGGGAAGCCTGTGGCGGTGTACCGCTGCTCGTCCCACAGTCCTTTTTTGTCTTGTGTTGCAATCAGGTACTCCACCCCGCGGGCAACGGCCGGGTGATCAACCTCGCCTGCCGCCATCAGGGCAAGCAAGGCCCATGCCGTTTGCGAGGCGGTCGAGGGAGCGGCCTCCCAGCCCTTGTAGTCGAGGCGGTAGCTGACGGCGTCCTCGCCCCAGCCGCCGTCGTCGTTCTGGATCGAGGTCAGCCAGGCCGCCGCCTTGCGGATCATGGGGTCCTTGTGGTCGACCCCGGCCATGTTGAGGGCGCACAGCACCGACCAGGTTCCATAGATGAAGTTCATACCCCAGCGGCCGTACCAGGACCCCTCCGGGTGCTGGGTCTTCCGCAGATAGGCGACCCCGGCGGCCACCTGCTTGCTGGTCTTGGCGGTCTCACCGAGCTGGGCCAGCATCGAGATGCATCGCGCCGTGACGTCCTCAGTCGGCGGATCGAGCAGCGCGCCATGGTCCGAGAACGGGATGTTGTTGAGGTAATATTCGAGGTTGTTGACGTCGAAGGCGGCCCAGCCACCGTCGTCGCTCTGCATGCCCTCGATCCACTCCCGGCCGCGGGCGATCGCGTCGTCATAGCCGGCCGCACCGTGCTCCCGGCGCATGCGGTCCATCGACATCACCACGACGGCGGTGTCGTCGAGATCGGGGTAATGGGCATTGTTGTATTGGAAGGCCCAGCCGCCCGGGCGCACGTCGGGCCGCTTCACCGCCCAGTCGCCCTTCACCTCGAGCTCCTGCCTCGGGATCAGCCAGTCGAGGCCCTGCTTGGCGGCCGGCACCGCCTTGTCACCGCCGGCCTCCAGCAGCGCATGCGCGGTGAGCGTCGTGTCCCACACCGGAGAGACGCAGGGCTGGCAATAAGCTTCGTCGTCCTTGATGACGAGCAACTTGTCGATGCCCCGGCGCGTGATCGCGCGTGGCGGGAAGTTCTCGTCCTTGCCGAGGGCGTCGTACATCATGACGATGTTGGCCATGGGCGGGTAGATCGCGCCCATGCCGTCCTCGCCGTTGAGCCGTTCCTCGGTGAAGGCGAGCGCGGCGTCGATCGCGCGCTTGCGCAGACTCTTCGGAAACAGCGGCTCGATCACGCGCAGGATCGCATCGAGCGAACGAAACAACAGAAACCAGGCCATGCTCTGGTGCGGCGCCTTGGCGGTCATGCCGATCGAGCGCGGATCCTGCAGGAACAATTCGTCGATGCCGACGCCCTTCGGATTCCTCGCGCGCGGCTTCAGCGCGGCGATCACCATCAGCGGCACCATCGTGGTGCGCGCCCAGTAGGAGATCTTGTTGAGGTGGAACGGCGACCAGAACGGCAGCAATACGATCTCGATCGGCAGCACCGGCACCGCGCGCCAGGTCACGACACCGAAGGTCGCGAGAAGGAAGCGGGTGAAGACGTTGCTGTTGATCGCGCCGCCGCGGGCATGGATTGCCTCGCGCGCCCGCACCATATGCGGCGCGTCGATGGAGTCGCCGATCATCTTCAGCGCGAAGTACGCCTTCACGCTGGCGCTCATGTCGAACTCGCCGTCATGCACCAGCGGCCAGCCGCCATGGGTACCCTGGATGCGGCGCAGATAGTTGCCGATCTTGGCCTCGAGCACGGTGTCGACGGGCTCGGCGAGATAATGGCGCAGCAGAACGTATTCGGCCGGAATCGTGCAGTCGGCCTCGAGCTCGAACACCCAATGGCCGTCGGCTTGCTGGAAGCCGAGGAGGCCCTGGGTGGCCGACGCAATGCTCGATTCCAAAGCTTCGCGGCTGGTCGCGGTCACGGAATCCATGTCGCTCGATTGCTCCGATAGTCGATTGAAAGTTGACCGGGAGAATTGCCCGTCGGGCCGCCTTTCAGGATCCTTTGGCGGCCAGAACCAGATCGGCGGCGCGGTCACCCGACCGGACCGATCCCTCGATGGTTGCTGGCAATCCCGTAGCAGTCCAGTCGCCGGCGAGGAACAGGTTTTTCAGCGCAGTGACCGGCCCGGGACGCAGGGCGTTCTGGGCCGGCGTCGCCGCAAATGTGGCGCGGCGCTCGCGCACGATCTGCCAAGGAGGCAGCTCACCGGAGACACCGCCCGCCTCGCAGACCTCGTTCCAGATCGTCTGCGCCAGTTCCTCGCGCGGCATGTCGACCAGGCGGTCGCCATTGCTGATGGTCACCGAGAGCCGGTTCGGGAACGCGAACAGCCATTCCACCACGCCGCCGATCACGCCGAGGATGGGCGCCGAGCCCGGCGGCGGCTCAAAGCGGAAATGCGCGTTCACAATGGCGCGGAATTCGGTCGGCGTCTTCAGCCCCGGGAGCAGGCTAGCGGCCGCGCGCGGCGGCACCGCCATCACGACGACATCGCCCGCACCGAGCTGGATCAAATCCTCGCCGCCGAAATTCAGCGCGGTCACCTTGCCGTCCGTGCTGACGAACGAGCGCAGCTCGTGGCCGAGCTGAACGCTGTGACCACGCTCCTGCAGAAACTTCACGGCGGGTTCGATCAGAACCGCGCTGAGACCGTCGCGCGCGATCAGCGGACGACAGGCCTGCCCGCCCGCAAGCAGCGTCTCCCGCACGATCGCGCCGGCGAGCCCGGCCGAGCCCTCGGGCGGATCGACGTTGAGAGCTGCCAGCAGCAGCGGCTGCACCAGGCGCTGATAGAGGATGCCCTCGGTCGGAATCGACTTGCCGACCAGCGTCTCCTCCGACGCCCAGATCAGTGGCGCCAGCTTGAGATAATCGGAAAGGCCGGTGTCGGGCACGCGGCGGCTTTCGTCGAGCACCCAGGTCGGCCACCGGCCATCGCCGAGATCGATCTGCCAGCGCTGCCCGGTTTTGACATCGACGAACGGAAATTGCGCCCGCTCGGGGCCGACCAGGCCCGCCTCGGTGCCGATCGCGCGCGCATAGGCGCGCGCATGGCTGTTGCCCGACAGCAGCAGATGATTGCCGTTGTCGATGGTGAGATTGGTGGCGCCGTCGAAATAGGACCGGCAGCGGCCGCCGGCCTGGTGCGTCGCCTCGTGCACGGCGACCTTGAAGCCGGCATTGGCGAGCCGCACGGCGGCGGAGAGGCCGGAAATTCCAGCGCCGATGATGTGAGCTGTGTTTTGCATCAGATGAAAGCGTAACGGAGCAGGATCAGGATGCGCGTGATCTTCGACACACGGACCGGCTCGCGCGGCGCGGTGAAGCCGCGCGCGATCAGGAGGTCCAGAATGGAATGGTAGTATTTCGACATGATCCGCGGCGCGCGCACGGCGCGGCGCCTGTTGCGGTTCATGATCTCGTCCGACTTCTCGAAGTGCACCTTGGCGCGCTGCGCCAGCGGCATGCAGACCTTCGGCAGCGCGCGCTCGGCGATCACGCGGTTCGGATCATCAGAGGTGATGCCGGCATGCAGCAGCGCCTCGCGCGGCAGATAGAGCCGGCCAAGGCCGGCGTCCTCGTCGATGTCGCGCAGGATGTTGGTGAGCTGCAGCGCGCGGCCGAGGTGGTGCGCGAGCAGGATGCCGTCTTCCTCGGGCATGCCGAACACGCGCACCGACAGCCGCCCCACGGCGCTGGCGACGCGGTCGCAATACAGATCCAGCGTCGCCATGTCGGGCGCACGGATGTCCTGCGGCACGTCCATCTCCATGCCGTCGACGATGGCGAGGAAATCCTCGCGCTTGAGCCCGAAGGTCTTCACCGAGGCGACGTAGTCCTTCAGCCGCGGCGGCGGATGGCCCTGATAGAGCGCGTCAATATCGTTGCGCCATTCCTGAAGTGCGGCGAGCCGCTCGTCGCGCGGGCCGTCGGAATCGGCGATGTCGTCGACCTGGCGGCAGAAGCTGTAGATCTGAAACATCGCTTCGCGCTGATCACGCGGCAGGATGCGCATCGCGGCATAGAACGAGCTGCCGGATGCGGTCGAGCCGTAATTGGCGCCGGGCGTGGTCGCCTCAAGCGTCATGGGCAGTCCCCGGTCTGGAAATGGCCTTGCGACGGATCGCACGGCGGCCAACTTCGCCGATGATCCCGGCGAGGCTGAAGGCGAGCAGCTCGAATTTGTTCAGATGTACGCGCTCCCGCAAGGGATCGCGTACCTTGAGCAGGCGCACGATGCGGTCGGCATAGGCCTGGATGACGGAGACGTCGACGCCGAGACGGAAATCCCGGATCTCGGCTGCGAGCGACCTGCCCTCTCCGAGCAGCGCCTCGTTGCGTGCGGCGAGCGACTGCAGGCAGGCCAGCATCGCCGGCGGCGACTGCGCGAGACCGAGCTGCTCGACGGTGGCGCCGTGTGCTGCTAGCGCATCGCGCGGCAGATAGACGCGGTTGAGCTCGCGATAATCCTTGCCGCAATCCTGCAGGTGATTGTTGATCTGAAGGCCCGCGCAGAGCGCGTCCGAGGCGGCCCATGTCGAGGTGCTCTCGCCGTGAACGTCGAGCATGAAGCGGCCGACCGGCATCGCCGAGTAGCGGCAATAATGGATGACCTCGTCCCAGGTCTCATAGCGCAGCTTGGTCACGTCCATGCGGAAGGCGATCAGCACGTCGAGCGCATGACGTGGCGCCATGCCGCGCTCGGCCAGCGCGCGGCGCAAGCTGACGGCCTCAGGCTGGGTGTCACCCTTGCCGAGCAGTTCCGCCTCGAGCAGATCGAGATAAGCGAGCTTCTGGTCGGGGGGGAGCGTGGCGTGATCGGCGATGTCGTCCGCGGTGCGGACGAAATTGTAATAGGCCAGGATCAGGGCGCGATGACGCGGATGAATGATCCAGGACGCGACGGGAAAATTCTCGTCGCGGTCACCCTTGCCGGATCGCAATTCGCTCGCAGAGGTCATCGAGGGCTGGTTTACAATCGTTTGGACAGGAAGGGCTTTTTCGCTCGGGCGGGCTCACGCCGCGACGCCGCCGCGGCCCCCATATAGGGGAATACGGCCGCAAAACCAATCCTGTCCGTCGATGGCTGCCCCTTCGAATTGGGCCCGGAAAAGCGGCCGAGGGCCGCCTTTCTAGGCCAATGGCCGAGTTTATTGATTGTGGTTCTTCAGCACCTGGTCGCAGGCCTGCGAGATCTTGGCCCGGTTCTCCTTGAGGCAGGCCAGGATGGTGAAATCGCCCTGGTCGATGACCGGGCGGCAGAACTTCTGCACATCGCGGGTGCAGGCCTTCTGCTCGGCGTCCGTGCCACGCCCTTGTTGGGCGAACGCTGCCGTCGAAAGGGAGGCCGACAGCAGGGTGAGAGCGACGAGAAGATTGCGCATTGTATTCCTTCATTCTGACGGCAGAATCGCACCGATCCCGGACTGCGCAGGGCGGATGGCCGGAACGGATTGGTTCTGATGGCAAGTCGCCGCTTGTAGCGGCCTCAGGGAAGGCACAAGCACTGGCAAATGCGGCCAAATTGGCGCCGCCCCCGCCGAATCAGGTCTTCCCCGCGCCTTCATTGACAGATGTAAGGGATTGATACTACATCATAATTCGGGAGCATTGCGTTTTAATGCAGACCTGTTGCCGCGCTGCATCTCTTCGCCCGTCCTCGGCTGCCGGAAACATGACGAAGCGCGGCAAATCGCGGCCCCTGGAAGCACGGCGCGGCCGCGTGAACCGCCGTCTCTGGCCGCAGGGCTTTGAACCTGCGACTTGCTCGGAGCACTAAACTTTCGATGTGGCGAGACGTTCTCGATCGAAGCGAACGTCGTTCCAAAGCGGGATATTCGAGATGACATTCTTTTGGCGATCTGGACTGGCAATCAGGGCGGCCGGCATCGGGGTGGCGCTGCTCTTCTCGGCATCGGCAAGCCACGCGCAGTCGTCCGGACCGTTTGCCGGTTTCGACGGCGCGTGGACCGGAACCGGCACGGTGTCGCTGTCCGACGGCTCCACCGAGCGCATTCGCTGCAAAGCGGACTATAAGGTCGCCGGCAGCGGCCTCAACCTGAAGCAGGCGCTGAGCTGCGCCTCCGACAGCTACAAGTTCAACCTCACCAGCGACGTGACGAGCCAGGGCGACCGCATCTCCGGCAACTGGAGCGAGTCCAGCCGCAACATCTTCGGCAATCTCCAGGGCACCGCCGGCGGCGGCCAGATCGAGGTCTTCGTCGAGGCCAACGGCTTTGCCGCCAACCTGTCGCTGCGCACCAACGGCACCAAGCAGACGGTGCAGATCTCGTCCAAGGGCGAGATCCGCGGCGTCAACATCACGATGACGAAGGGCTGAAGGCCTTTCGCACGCAATGAGGAACATGCCCCCGGTTCTCGCGAGCCGGGGGCTTTTTGCTGACACGAACTGACCGGCTGGATTTGCTGAGATGGACCCGATCCGCAGACATCTGCTGAAGGCCGCCGGGCTCTTCGTGGCCAGCCGCGCCTTCGCCAGCGATCAGCAGGGAGCGAACATGCAGCCTTCGTCCGTGAAGCCGCGTCACGTGCTCTGCTTCCTCGGCAGGAATGAAAGCCTGCTGCATCCGCCCAAGGCGGTGGCGAAGACGATCGCCGACTTCGGCTTCGAGATCGACCGCACCTATTCGCAAGCCAAACCCGATCCGCACATGGAGCGCTCTTTCGGTGTGTGCTGGGACCGCGTCTTTCCGAAAGCGTGGTCCGAGGCGGACGAAATGGCCGTACTCAATCACAAAGCGGTCCTCTACGTGCTGAGCCCGCCGATGGAGCAGCACAAGACGGTCGCCTATTCAGCTGCCGCCTTGCGAATTGTCGAGGAGATGATCGAGGCCGGCGCCACGGCCGTGAAAGGAGAAAGCGCGGGCGTTGCCCACGGACTCACGCGATGGCGGCAACTGGCCCGCGAGTGCAAGGCCGCCGCAAACACGAACCAGGGCCTTACCGTCACGCCAGCGATGGGCCGATCCTGTCGCCTCGCCTTCGCCAAGCGTCCGCTTGCCGGCGACACCTACAACGAAAGCGTCGGCTTCCACCTCGTCGGACTGCCGGAAATCTATGTCGCGCGATCGCGCGGCAGCGACCGGAACGCAGCGAATCTGATGGACGAAATCGCGGACGCAATGGCCGAGCGCGGCATCGAGGCAACGCTGCGCGACCGCAAGCTCGCGCTGTCGCGGGAGCAGGACTACGCCGAGGGCGACTTCAAGTTCAATCCCTATGGAATCGTCCGCGTCGAGGCGTGAGCCGAACCGCGCCGGATCAGTCCTTTCGCGCGATGCATTCGCAGCGGCATCGGAAATAGACCGCGTCCGGATCGCGTTCCCAGGCCTCCCAGCCGGCAAGCGCGGCCCGGATCTCATCGTCTGTCGCGAGCCGCCTGGCCACGAGTTGCGGTCCGAGCCCCAGCAGGCTCCGCTGCGCATCGGCAACGGCCTCGCTGCGGCTCTGCGCATCGGCACTGTGGTTGACGTAGCTCGCACCGGCCCAGACCGGCGCGAAGCCGTGGGCTCGGAGGATGGAGCCCTGCCGGCGCCCGAAGCGAAGCGCCTCCAAATCGTCGTGCTGGTACCAGCGTTGCCAAAGATCGAGCGCGAGCCGCACGCCGTCGATTTCAGGGTGAAGAACGTTGCCGCCGACGTCGGCATCGCGCGTTGCGACGAGGCCGCCCGGCTTCAGCACACGTCGCGCTTCGGCCAGCGTTCGCACCAATATCTCTCGGCTCTGATGGTAGAGCACCGCGTGAAAGAACACGGCATCGAACGTTCCATCGTCGAACGGCAGCGCCGTCATGTCGGCTTCGACAAAGGCCAGATTGGTCGAGCCCGCCGCCGACACGAGCCGATTGGCGGCGGTAATGGCCGTCGGCTCGATATCGAGGCCGACGGCCCTTTCGACGTGCCCCGCCAGCGCTGCCGTAATGGTGCCGGGCCCGCAGCCGGCGTCGAGCAGGGTCATACCCGATGTCAGGAACGGGACGAAAAAGGCGGCTGAATCGCCGCCTCGCTTCTGCTGAAACGCCACGATCGCGCCGTCGTGCTGCATGATTCGTCCCCGACCGGAACTCCGGCGCAGTCATTCAGACTGCGCCGATTCCATGTCCGGTGGATGAAGCCCCTCAGATCGCCTGCTTGTCCGCGCCATGCAGCTTGGCGTGCAGATTGATCAGCCACATCGCCGTCGGCCGGAGGATGAAGAGATCAGCGACCAATGCCATCACCATCGAGAAGGCGCTGAGCCAGCCGAACAGACGCAGCGATGGCAGGTCGGAGAACACGGTGACGACGAGGCCGCAGGCGAGCACCACCGTGGTCAGGATCAGCGCAGGTCCCACCAGCACGGTGGCCCGCTCCACCGCGAGCGCCGAGCCGACACCCGGCTTGTTCTCCAGCCGCAGGCGGTTGAGGAAGTGGATGGTAGCGGAAAGGCCGAGGCCGAACGAGACCGTGAGCGCAACGACGCTGGCGAATTGCAGCCCCTCGCCCATCGCCCACAGCACCGTGCCCGACATCACCACCGGGAAGATGCCCGGCAGGATGCAGGCGAGTGTCACCACCCAGGAGCGGAAGGCGAGGCCGATGAAGATCGCGACCAGCGCGAATTCGATCGTGAGGCCGTGGTTCAGCTTCTCGATCATGTTGGCCGAGTTACGCGCGGCGATAGCGGCGAGACCCGTCACGGCGATCTCATAGCCCGGATGCTTCTTGCGGACGGCGTCGAGCTCCGAATCGAGCTTGTCGACGATCGGCAGGAGCTGGCTGGAATCCTTGTCCGGCACGCGGCCGGCCACTACGACAGCGTCCTGCTCGGCGTCGATGAAGCGGCGCACCAGGTGCTCGGGGATGACGCTGACATATTCCTTCAGCGTCGCGACGTCGGCACTGCCGGCCTTCTCCGCCAGCCAGCGGCGCAGCGTCTCCAGCGACCACACGTTGCCGACCCCTGCGGATTTCTCGACTGTCGCGTGCACCTCGGCGATGGTCTGGAGCGTCTGCGGCGAATAAAGCGATTCACCCTTCGGGAACACGATCAGCACGTTGACGGGATTGGCGCCGGTCAGCTTGGCGTCTAACCGGTCGCTGGCGGCAACCGCCTGGCGCTTGTCCGGCACCTGGTCGGCGAGCCGGTAGCGCGGCTCCAGATTGGCATAGATGACGCCGAGGCCGCCGACGAACAGCACCGCCAGCAGGCTGAACAGGCCGGGCCGGCCGACCATGCGCACCGCAATCCAGTAGCAGAAATTGCGCAGCGCCTGTACGCCGGCATCAGCGCCCTGGAACTTGACTGCAAAGACCTTCTCGTTGCGCACGAACAGCACGCCGAAGACAGGCACCAGCGACAGCACCGCGACCAGCGCGATGATGGTGGCGGCAAGGCCCGCCTCGCCGAACTTGCGGATCAGGTCGGAGTCGGAGAATTGCAGCGCGATGAAGGAGATGCCGGCGGTGCCATGCGTCAGCACGCAGGCCGGGCCCACCACCAGCACCGCGTTCTTGAACGCGGTGAACTTGTCCTGGCCCGCGATCAGCCGGTCGCGCGCGGCGAAGGTCAGCTGCATCGAGTCCGAGAAGCTGATCACCATGATGAGCGGCGTCATCACGTTCAGGAACATGTTGAGGTTGAAATTGGCCCAGCCGAGCGCGCCGAGCGCCAGCAGGATAGCGATCATCGGCGGGAATGCCGCCGCGATCATGAACGAGATCTTGCGGAAGAAGATGATGGCGATGATGCAGCCGGCGAGGATGCCGAGGATGTTGTAGGTCAGCCCGTCGCGCTCGACCGCGTTGCGGATCTCGAGCTGCATCACCGGGACGCCGGAGAGCTGCACGTTGAGGCCGGTGTCCCCGAGCGTCTCCTTCATCAGCGCACGGATGTCGGCGACGGTCTTGGTCAACTTGTTGGAAGCGACCACCTCCGGATCGAGCGACAGCACAACCAGCGCCAATGTGCCGTCCTCCGACAGCAGCTTGCCGCGGATGATCTCGTTGTTCTTGACGGTCTCGATGAACTTGTCATAGGCCGCGCCCTCCGGTAGCTCGGGCGGGAACAGGGCCGCCGGCAGCTTGCCGGGGGCCGGCGCCTGGCGCGCCGAGAACAGCGAGACCAGCCCGCGCGTGCCTTCGACCAGCTGCAGGTCGGTGACGAAGTCGCGCAGCTTCTCGAGGTTGCTGCGTTCCAGGAGGGTCTTGCCCTCGACCACGACAAGTACGTCGAACTCTTCGGCCGGGAACTTCTTGGTCACCTCTTCATATTGTTTGAATTCGCGAGTGTCGGAGCGGAACAGCTGCGACAGCGAATCGTCGATCTTGATCCGGTAGATGCCGAACACCGCGCCGACGATCAGCGCGAGCAGGACGATGCAGGAGACGATTGGGGCCCGAACGGCGATCAGCCCGAGACGCTCCAGCCCGAAGGCGATGGAGGACGTAGATCCCTGCTCGACCTTGTCGACATGAACCTCACTCTCGCTGTGCTTTTCGAGCATGCCTTGTCCAGTTCCTAAATCGGCTCGGGCTGTGAGCTTATCGCGCCGCGCGAACGGCTTGAAAACGCCATACCAATGGGAGGCTTGCCCTTTGAAAATGCGCGGAAAATCGCCGGCAGCGGTTTAGCAGGTCAACAGGTCTTTTCGCAAGCAGGCCCGGCGCGGCCGAATCGATCAGAAAAGTGGCGATCCGGGCGTGGAATGACCCTCATCCCGGCGAGGATGTGCCAATCTGGCGCGGCGCGCGGTCCGCACTCTCGTCCTTCAGCGCCACGCCGGTGATCTCCCGGGCCAGCCCCTCGCGGACCAGCCAGGCGATCTTGAACGCCGCCTCCTCGTGGCTCAACCCGGCGTGGTGGATGTTGGAGACGCAATTGCGCTCGGCATCGGTGCGGCCGGGCCTCGGCGCAAAGGTCAGATAGGCGCCGAGGCTGTCGGGCGCGGACAGGCCGGGCCGCTCGCCGATCAGCATCATGACCATGCGCGCGCCGAGAATGGCGCCGATCTCGTCGCCGAGCGCGACGCGCGCGCCCGATGCGACGACGACATGGCCGATCGCGACGGCATCCCCCTGCGCAAGCGATTGCAACAGGCGCCTTACCACGATCGCCGCATGGCTATGGACCGCCGCCGCGGACAGGCCGTCTCCGATCACGACCGCGAGCTGGCACGGCGCCGAGATGCTTCGTGCCAGACGCTGCGCCGAGTCTTGGTCGAGCTGTCGTCCCAAATCCGGCCGCCGCAGATAGTCGCTGCGATCGACCGCCCGGCTCCTGACCTCGGTCACCGCAACACCGAGTGCGTCGAGATCGGCGATGAGACGCGGCGTGTCGAAGGCCGCATGCACAGCATCGCGCGCGCGGGCATGGTCCAGCGTGAAATCGAGCAACGCTCTCGTCGGCAGGCTCGCGCCGCTGCGCCCCAGCGCGACGCGCGCAGGCGTAAACGAGCGCAAATCGAGGGTCGGACGGCGCGGCAGGGCCGGGTCAGACATGTGGCATCATTCGGCGGGCACGGCGGCCTCGCGCAGCCGGATCGAATAGTTCGAGGCGTTCTGCTTGCCGCTGGAGGCCGCGCGCGCAAAGGTGATGAGATGGTGCGCGACCAGCGTGCAGCCGATCAGGCCTTCGATGTCGCCGCGCTTGATGCGGCCCAGCGCGAACTTCCAGAACACGCGCCTATAGTCGCCGAGCACGCCGACCTTCCAGAAGATGTTGCGCAGTATGACGAGGCCGCGCCGGATGCTGCGCCAGGTCTTCATCTCGTCCGGCACCGGTACCTTGAGCCGGTTCACATAGACGTGGTCGCATTGGTGCTGATAGCGCGCGTAGACCTTGTCGGGCGCGTAAGCGACTGCCATGGCGTGCTTCCAGGACGCGACGACCTCGTCATAGGGCAGCAGGAAGTCGACGTTGGAATCGCGGCCATCGTCCTCGACCAGCCGCCCCTCGCGCTCAAGCCGGTCCCATAGCGGCGTCTTCGGCAGCGCCTGCAGCAGATTGATGGTGAGCAGCGGAATCCGGGACTCCTCGACGAAGGCGAGCAGCGCCTCCGAGGTGTTCGGCTTGTCGGTGTCGAGTCCCATGATGATGCCCGAGACCACCTCCATGCCATAGGAGTTAATGGTGCGCACGCCCTCCAGGATCGGGACCATCATGTTGTGGTCCTTCTGCATCGCCTTCAACGCGTCGGGATCCGGCGTCTCGATGCCGCAGAAGATGGTGATGAAATAGGCCTCGCGCATCTTCTCGAGGATCTCGGGGCGCTTGGCGATGTTGAGCGTCGCCTCGCAAGCGAGCCGCACCACGTAGCCGGTCCGCTTCTGCCACTCGATCAGGTGCGGCAGCAGGTCCATGGCCGCCTTGCGGTTGCCGATGAAATTGTCGTCGACGAAATAGACCGTGTCGGTCATGCCGCATTCGCGCAGGCGGTCGAGCTCGGCGATGATCTGCTGCGGCGTCTTGATGCGCGGATTGCGGCCGTAAAGGCCGGGGATGTCGCAGAACTCGCACTGGTAGGGACAGCCGCTGGAATATTGGATGCTGCCGAGGAAGTACTTCTTCACGTCGGCGAGCTCGTAGGCCGGGATCGGAAACTCCGTCATCGGCACGCGGTCCTTGGTCGTGAGCACGACCTGCTGTTCGGGCCGCGAGGTGCCGCGCGACAGGATCTCGATCAGCTGGTTGGTGGCATCGCCGAGCTCGCCGACATGCAGATAATCGAAGGACGGGTAATAGTCGGGACAGGCGCTGACAGAAGGCCCGCCGAGCGCGACCGGCAGATCGAACTCATGGGCGCGGCGGCAGATGTCGGTCATCTGCTGGCGCTGGATGTGCATGCCGCTGACGAAGACGGCTTCCGCCCATTCGAACTCCTCCCTCGTCGTGCGGCGCAGGTTCTCGTCGACGAATTTGACCTGCCATTCCTTCGGAAGATAGGCGGAGATCAGCAGCAGCCCTTGCGGCGGCATGAAGGCGCGGACGCCATCGGTCAGGGGATAGGAATGCTCGAACGTGCCGAAGGACGAGGTGTAGCGCGGAAACACGCAGAGAATCCGCCGGGACGTTCCGTTACTTTCAGCTCGCATCAAAGCTCCCCCGCCACACTCAACCGATGGTACGGAAATTGCCAGCCCGACACATAGCGTAATGCTGTCGCCGGAATTTCTCAATATTGTGGCGTAAGCATAATTCCGAGAGGCGCCGATGGTTTCCCAACCGAGTTGACCTTCCGCCTCATGCGATCAGCCGCGCGGCAAAATCGGGCAGCAGGCCTGCATCGCCGGCAATCCGGAAATCGGCACCTGCAATGCCCGAGCGCGCCAGCCAGTCGTCGAATTCCGGCGCGCGGCGCAGCGCGAAGACGTCCCTGACATAGAGCGCGTCGTGAAAAGACGTCGACTGGTAGTTCAGCATGACGTCGTCGGCACCGGGAACACCCATGATGAAGGTGACGCCGGCGGCGGCGAGCAGCGTCAGGAGATTGTCCATGTCGTCCTGATCTGCCTCGGCGTGGTTGGTGTAGCAGATGTCGACCCCGAGCGGCAGGCCGAGCAGCTTGCCACAGAAATGATCCTCCAGCCCCGCGCGGATGATTTCCTTGCCGTCATAGAGATATTCCGGGCCGATGAAGCCGACCACGCTGTTGACCAGCAGCGGAGCGAAGGCGCGGGCGACCGCATAGGCGCGCGCCTCGCAGGTCTGCTGGTCGACGCCGTGATGGGCGCCCGCTGACAGCGCCGAGCCCTGGCCGGTCTCGAAATACATCAGGTTCCGCCCGACCGTGCCGCGCGACTGCGACAGCCCGGCCTCTTGCGCCTCCTTCAACAGTGCGAGGTCGATGCCGAAGCTGCGGTTGGCGGCCTCGGTGCCCGCGACCGACTGGAAGACGAGGTCGACCGGCACGCCCTGCCCGATCAGCGACAGCGTCGTCGTGACATGGGTCAGGACGCAGCCTTGCGTCGGGATCTGTAGCCGCGCGATGATCTCGTCGAGCAGCCGCAGCAATTGCGCGATGACGGCGGGGTCATCGCTGGCGGGATTGATGCCGATGCAGGCATCGCCCGCCCCCAGCAGGATGCCGTCGAGGATTGAGGCGGTGATGCCCCTTGCATCGTCGAAGGGATGGTTCGGCTGCAGGCGTGTGCTCATCCGCCCCCTCAGGCCGATAGTGTTGCGAAAGGCGGTGGTGACCTCGCATTTCCGCGCCGCCAGGATCAGATCCTGGTTGCGCATCAGCTTCGACACCGCGGCCGCCATCTCCGGCGTGATGCCGGGCGCCAGCTTGCGCAGGATCTCGGGCGTTGCGGCGTCCGACAGCAGCCAGTCGCGGAAGGCGCCGACCGTCAGCGATGCCACCGGCGCGAACGCCTTGGCGTCATGGCTGTCGATGACGAGGCGGGTGACCTCGTCGGCCTCGTAGGGAACGACGGCTTCCTGCAGGAACTGGCCGAGCGGCACATCGGCGAGCGCCATCCGCGCGGCGATCATCTGCTCGGAGCTGGCAGCGGCAATGCCGGCCAGCCGGTCGCCGGAGCGCGGGGGTGTCGCCTTGGCGAGCAGGTCGCGCAGGTCAGGGAAGCTGTAGGTCGTGGCGTCGATGCTGTGGCGGTAGACCAAGGGTCTCTCCGGGGTTGCTCGGCCAACGGCCGACTCCAAGACTATCCCAAAAGACTATCCTGAAACTAAACCTTCGGATCAAGACGCTGAAATGACTTGCCTTTCCTTCGACCAAGGACGGAGGCGGCCAGGCCGCGCGTTAACGAGGCGTCCATCTTCGTTCTGCATAGTTTTGCAACAATTTGCCTGACCCCGTTCACCGGCCGGTCAGGCCAATCCGGGCTCCTTGAACATCATGACATCCGACCGATCTGGGAATGCCGCAAAGCCGGCAGGCCGCTTCACGCTTGCCAGCAAGCTCTATGCGATCTTCGCGCTGTTCGCGCTGCTCACGGCAGCGATCGCGATCTTGTCCGACTACAACAGCCGCCGCAGCGCGGACCTCGCAGTCGCGATTGAGACGGCCAATGCCGCCGCGCTGAACGTCGAGCGGGTCAACTCCCTCGTCTATGCGGTGGTGATGGAATCGCGCGGCATCTACATGTCGACCGAGCCGGCCGTGGTGAAGAAATACGGCGACGGCCTGCTCAAGTTCAACGCCCAGATCCTCGACGTCGTGAAGCGCTGGGAGACCATCGTCAAGGCCGACGATGCCGAGCAGTTCGCGACCTTCAAGAAGCGCATCGAGCAGTTCGTCGAGTTCCGCAAGGAGCTGGTGCGGCGCGGCGTCGAGATCAACGCGGCAGCGGGCCGCGAATGGGGCGACAACGACGCCAACCGCAGCGTCCGCTCGGCGCTGAACAAGGACCTCGAGGCGCTGTCCAAGGTCTATGCCGAGCGCGGCAGGCAGATCGCGCAGCAGACCGAGACCGCCCGCACATTGTCGTTCATCCTCACCTGCCTCGGCGGCGTGGCGCTGGCCCTCGTCGTCGCTGGCATCGTCATCATTGCCCGCTCGATCGCCCGGCCGCTCGCCGCGATCACCGCAACCATCAAGCAGGTCGCCGACGGCGCCGCCGATGTCGTGGTGCCGCACTCCGACCGCGCCGACGAGATCGGCGCGCTGGCCCGCGCCATCCAGGTGTTCCAGGACTCGATGGGGCGCAACCGCAATCTCGCCTCGCAAGTGTCGCAAGACGCCGCCGCGCGCGAGGAGCGCGCCCGTCACGTCGAGCGGTCCGTCGAGCAATTTCGCGAGGCGATCGGCGCGATCATGCGCGGCCTCAGCGACAACGCCTCCGTCATGCGCGAGACGGCGCAGACCATCACGCGGGTCACAGCGGATGCGAGCAGCCGCGCCGGCACCGCGGCGAACGCCACCGAGCAGGCCTCGCACAACGTCACCGCGGTGGCGGGCGCGGCCGAGGAGCTTTCGGCCTCGGTGGTGGAGATCGGCCGCCAGGTGCGGCAGAGCGCCGGCGCGGTCGAGCAGACCGGCCAGCGCACCGAGAAGTCGATCTCCGAGATCGAGAGCCTCGCTGCAGCCACGCAACGCATCGACGGCGTGCTCAACCTGATCCAGGCGATCGCCGAGCAGACCAACCTGCTCGCGCTGAACGCCACCATCGAGGCGGCGCGCGCCGGCGATGCCGGCCGCGGCTTTGCCGTCGTCGCCCACGAGGTGAAGGCGCTCGCGGGCCAGACCGCCAAGGCCACCGCCGAGATCAGCGAGAACGTCGCGATGATCCAGGCCTCGACGCGGAACGCCGTCGACGCCGTGCGCGAGATCGGCGGGGCGGTGCGCGAGATCAACGAGGTCACGTCCGCGATTGCCGGCGCCGTCAGTCAGCAGGACCAGGCCACGCGCGAGATCTCCTCCAACGCGCAAAGCGCTGCCCAAGGCAACGAGACGCTGGTGGCGAACATCACCTCGCTGCGCGATGCCATCGGCGAGACCGATACTGCGGCGGCTTCGGTGTTCACCGCCGCCAGCAGCCTGACCGAGACGGCGCAGACGCTGTCGCGGGAGGTGGAGACGTTCTTCCAGAATCTGCGCGCGGGGTCGGCGGACGGTCGCATCGCCAAGGCGGGGTAGCGGCCCGCCTGGCGCCGCGAAAACGGTCGCTCCAGCAAAAACGGAAAAACAACCCCATGCACAGTAGACGGGGGTCAGCTTTTTCAATGGCTTGGCGGCCCGGCGCGAAGCCCTGCTGTTTTTACGGACCGATTTTGACTCGTCGGGCAAAACAGGGGCATGATGTCAGCATGCCGAGCGTGGCGCCTGTGCCGCGGCTGGCAACCGAACGGGGTTACCGCTCCGAACCCGATCGAGCGACCAAGATCCGGACGCGGCCGCCGGCATCCTCGAGCTCGCGGTAACGACTTAGTTCGGCCTGGAGCTCCGGATCGGACCTTGCCCAGGCCAGCCAGTCGAACGGGACCGCGCTGAGCAGCCGGGTATCCACGAGGATCACATCCGGACGACCGGCGCGCAGGTCCGCGAGCAAGTGCCGCCGCTCGAAATCGATGATGCTGTCCAGTCTTGCGCGCTCGCCTTCGGCATCGGACGTTTTCTCGCGCAAAAGCGATCTATGCTCTTTCACCTGGGTGAACCCGCCATGGCGTGCAGGGTCACTCTCGGTCAGCAGTTACTATCGTACTACACTGATCTGAGGCCATACTGCATCGCGGCCAAAAGACTTGCCCGTCGCGGCGCTTCGAAGCGCCGCCGATGCGCAATCCGGCCAAGGGCCACGGCGCTACCCCATCACCCCGCCGCGCCTGATCAGCTCCTTCCCGACGGCCGCGAGATGCACCTGGTCCGGCCCGTCGCCGATGCGGATGAAGCGGGCGTAGACGTAAGCGCGCGCGAGGAACGTGTCCTGCGAGACCCCGGCGGCGCCGTGAATCTGGATGGCGCGGTCGATGACGCGGGCGGCCATGCTGGGGACCACGATCTTGGCCGCGGCGATCAGGTCGCGCGCGGCCTTGTTGCCCTCGCGGTCCATCTTGTCGGCGGCCTGCAAGGTAAGCAGGCGGGCTTGCGCGATCTCGCAGAAGGAATGCGCGATGTCCTCGCGCACCGAGCCCTGCTCTGCGAGCGGCTTACCGAAGGCGACGCGCGAGACCGCGCGCTGGCACATCAGTTCGAGCGCACGCTGGGCGCAGCCGATCAGGCGCATGCAATGGTGGATGCGGCCGGGGCCGAGACGGCCTTGCGCGATCTCGAAGCCGCGGCCCTCGCCGAGCAAAATGTTCTCGGCGGGCACGCGGACGTTGTCATAGACGATCTCGGGATGGCCGACCGGCGCATCGTCATAGCCGTAGGTGAGCATGTCGCGGACGATGCGCACCCCACGCGTATTCTTCGGCACCAGGATCATGGATTGCTGGCGATGGCGGTCGGGATGGTCGGGCGCGGTCTTGCCCATCACGATCAGGATCTCGCAATCCTCGTTCATCGCGCCCGAGGTGAACCATTTGCGGCCGTTGATCACGTAGTCGTCGCCGTCACGCCGGATCTCGCACTGGATGTTGGTGGCGTCGCTGGAGGCGACCTGCGGCTCCGTCATCGAGAAGCCGGAGCGGATGCGCCCCTCGAGGAGCGGCTTCAGCCAGCGCTCCTGCTGCGCCTTGGTGCCGTAGTTTGCGAGCACCTCCATGTTGCCGACATCGGGCGCGGAGCAGTTGAAGACCTCGGGCGCCCAGAGGATGCGGCCCATGATCTCCTTCACCGGCGCGTATTCGAGATTGGTCAGACCCGGCCCGTGCTCGCCGGACAGGAACAGGTTCCAGAGCCCCTGCTCGCGCGCCCGCCGCTTCAGATCCTGAAGGATTTGCGGAGTCTTGTAGCGTGAAGCTTCCGGCTTGACCTGCTCGTAATAGAGCTCCTCGACCGGCTCGACATGGGCCTGCATGAACTGGCGAACGCGGTCCTGGAGCTCCAGCGAACGGGCGGAGTGGTGAAAGTCCATGGTGGTCTCCTGTTCGCCAAGTATATTGCGCTCGATGAGGGCGCTTCTTCCCTTCTCCCCTTGTGGGAGAAGGTGGCGCGAAGCGCCGGATGAGGGGTTGTCTCCGCAACACAACAGACAGCTTCGCACGCGGAGAGAAACCCCTCACCCGGCTGCGCTTCGCGCATCCACCCTCTCCCACAAGGGGAGAGGGTGCACCGCCGTGTGACCGCTATTTCATCTCTCACGTCCCGCGCAACAGCTCGCTTGCCACCACCCAGTCGTTGCCGTCGAACTGGAGCATGTAGCCGTCCTTGATCGGGCGGAAATCCTGCGGCGTGGTGTTGAGGGTGATGCCGGGCATCAGGAGCGACAGCGGCACGTTCTTCAGATTCGCGGCCTGCGCCATGATGTTCTCGCGCGTCAGATTGTCCTTGCACTGCTTCAGCAGCGCCACCAGCGCCTCGGCGACGGTGTAGCCATAGAGGCCCGCGACGTTGTTGATGTCGGCATTGGGCAGGCGCTTCTTCATGAAGTCGATATAGGCCGTCATCGCCGGATCGTCCTTCGGCGCCTCGACGAACGGCTTGAGCGCGCCGAGCGACAGCACACCCTTGCCGGCCTCCAGGCCAGCGGGCGCCATCACGGTAGCCTTGTTGGCGCAGCCGGAGGCCAGAAAGCGCGTCGGCTGCCAGCCGACCTCGTGCGCCTTGCGGATCGCCTGCGCGCAGGCGCGCGGCGTCACCGAATAGATCATGAAGACGTCGGCCTTGGTATTGGCGAGCGTCAGGACCTGGGAATCGACGGTGGGATCGGCGACCTCGAAGCTCGAGGCCATCGCGATCGCCTTGTCGGCGTCGGCACCGAGCGCCTCCTTGACGCCGCGAAGATATTCCTTGCCGGCGTCGTCGTTCTGGTAGAGCACCGCAAAGCGCGCATTCGGGTTCCTGGCGCGGGCATAGGCGACGTCGATCGCAGCCTCGCTGGTGTAGTTCGGCGCCCAGGGCAGCGCGATCGACCAAGGCATGTTGGCGGGATCGTTCCACTTCGAGGCCGAGCTGATCAGGAAGATCTGCGGCACCTTGTTGCTGTTGAGATATTTTGCGATCGCCGAGCTCGGCGCCGTGCCCATGGTGGCGAAGATGAAGGCGACGCCGTCGCCTTCGACGAGGCGCCGCGCGGCTTCCATGGTCTTGGGCGGCGAGAAGGCATCGTCGAGCGAGATCAGGTTGAGCTTGCGGCCGCCAACGCCGCCCTTCTCGTTGATCTCGTCGAAATAGGCGGAGATCACCCGTCCCGTGATGCTGAGCGGCGATGCCGGGCCGCTATAGGGCATGGTGTTGCCGATCTTGATCTCGGTGTCGCTAACTCCAGGACCGTAGGATTTTTGCGCGGAGACAGGAGCGGACAAGCAGGCGGCAGCCAGCGCTGCGGCCAGGGCCAAAGCGGCTTTCATGGTTTCTCCCCAATGATTGTCGCCGCGGCGAAACGACCGCGCGGCGCGCTGCTTCTTGTCAGCGCGTCAGATCAGCGGAGTTCATCAAGATGGTCTTGCGTCGAGTTGCTGATGGCATCGCCTGAAGCGCGACGAGATTTTGATGAATCGTCATCGTGCGTCAGGTTGTTCTTGACGCATGAGCTTTCCGGAAAACCGCTTCGGCACTTTTCCGGATCATGCTTTAGCCGCGCCGCTTCAAGGCGAAGCCCAAGCTGACCCATCCGGCACCGGCCATGATCAGGTCGATGCCGAGGAACAGGCCGAGGATGTAGACGCTGTTCACCGGCCAGCGCACCAGGATCAGCAGCCCGAGCAGCAGCGTGACGACGGCCGACACCGCCACCCAGCCCCACGGGCTTTCGCGCTTCATGCTGAAGGCGAGAAACAGCCTGACCGCGCCGGAGGCCAGCAGCGAGGCGCCGAGGAACAGCGTGAGCAGAACCGCGGCGAAGAGCGGGTTCGCGAAGGTGAGGAAGCCGGCAACGATGTAGAGCACACCGAGCAAGGCCCAGATCAGGAACTTTCCCCAGCTCTTCATCTGGAATGCGCCGATCACCTCGGTGACGCCGGCGACGATCATCATTGCGCCGACCACGATCACGCTCGCCACCGTTGCCATCACCATGCTGCCGAGCGCGACGAAGCCGGCAATCAGGTAGACGACGCCGAGCGCGACGATCCAGCCCCATTTGGCGTGTAGCGCAGCCATTCCCGAGCCGAGACCGGACGGATGAGACGTATCTGACGCAGTTGTCATGGGCCACTCCTGCATGCGAAGCCCCCGGGCACACGCCATGATAGCACGCACCCGACCGAGACAACACCCAGCAGAGCAGACCTCGCCTGCCGCAACCTTGACGCAAATCAAGATCGAATGCGGCGGGTCAGCGCCGAGCGCAGGTCAATCGTCCGAACTGGCGAGCCCCAGCAGTTCCTGGCGCGTCAGCGCATTG
This sequence comes from Bradyrhizobium sp. NBAIM14, assembly GCF_020193895.1. Classification (NCBI taxonomy): domain Bacteria; kingdom Pseudomonadati; phylum Pseudomonadota; class Alphaproteobacteria; order Hyphomicrobiales; family Nitrobacteraceae; genus Bradyrhizobium; species Bradyrhizobium sp. NBAIM14. The sequence goes on from NZ_JADYVQ010000002.1 coordinate 203,518, forward strand.
TCGCGGAACACACCCAGCATACGGCTGGTGACGAGATCGGTCCCGGGCTTGTGCGCGCCGCGCGTGGTCATGCAGTGATGCGTCGCCTTGATGATGACGCCGACGCCTTCGGGCTTGAGCACGTCGTTGATGGTGTTGGCGATCTGTGCGGTCATCTTCTCCTGGATCTGGAGCCGTTTTGCGTAGACGTCCACCACGCGTGCGAGCTTGGAGATGCCGACGACGCGCCCCTGCGGAATATAGGCGACCCAGGCGCGGCCGACGATCGGCGCCATGTGGTGCTCGCAATGGCTCTCGAAGCGAACGCCGCGCAGCACGATCATCTCGTCATAGCCTTCGATTTCCTCGAAAGTCTTCTGCAGAATTTCGGTCGGGTCCTGCGCGTACCCCGAAAAATACTCCTCGAAAGCGCGTGCGACGCGATCAGGTGTCTCGCGCAGACCGTCGCGCGCGGGATCATCGCCGGCCCAGCGGATCATGGTCCGGATCGCCTCTTCGACCTCCGCCCTGTCAGGCCGATCGCTCGGCGTCTGCGCCACGGCGACACGTTCCAGCTTGCGCACTTGTGACTTCATCAAGCTTCTCCCCTGCAACGAGCCCGCATATGGAAGCGGGCCCACAGCTTGGACGGCCGCAATCGGAAAAGGTTCCCGAAAGTCGGGGAAATTTGGGGAACGGATGGATGGCCTAGTGCCGACCCGCCAATCCCCTCATGATGAGGTGCGCCGAGGGCGCCTCGGGGCCGCCTATGACGCAGCCGCTTTCCGCACGTCGATCACGGCCTGTGCCCATTCGGCCGGCCGCTCCTGCGGCAAATTGTGACCGGCATCGGTGAAGACGCGCCGCTCGAAGAATCCCTCGAACTTGCGCGCGTGGTGGGCGGTGCCGGAATTGACGCCGTCGCTGTCGCCGTCGATCGCGATCGTCGGGACGCGGATCGTCGGCTGCGCGGCGAGCTTTGCCTCGATCCCCGCATAGGCGGGATCGCCGGCCACGAGCGCGTAGCGATGGCGGTAGGAATGGATCACGACGTCGACGAAATCAGGATTGTCGAACGACACGGCGCTCGTCTCGAACGTTGCGTCGTCGAAGACCCATTTCGGCGACCACATCGTCCAGAGCTGACGGGCAAAGCCGCGGCGGTTGCGCTGCAGCGCGCGGCGGCCGCGCTCGTTGTGGAATAAATATTGATACCAGAACGCCGCCTCCTCCGGCGGCGAAGCCGGCTCCATGGCGAGGGCGATGTTCTGGATATTGTAGGAATTGCCGGAGACGAGACCGACCACGCGCTCCGGATAGAGCGCCGAGACCACACAGGCGGCACGCCCGCCCCAATCGTAGCCGCCGACGACGGCGCGCCTGATACCGAGCGCATCCATGAAGGCCAGGAGATCGGCACCTAACGCCGCCTGCTCGCCGGAGCGCAGCGTCTCAGCGAAGCGAAACCGCGTCGGCCCGTACCCGCGCAGCCAGGGCACCAGCACGCGTGCGCCGGCCTCGGCGAGGATCGGCGCGGTCTCGGCATAGGCGTTCGCGTCATAGGGAAAGCCATGCCCCATGATGCAGGGCCAGCCGTCCGGCGCACCGTATTCGCGATAACCGATGTCGAGGATATCAGCGGTGATGGTTTTTTGTTGCATGATTTGCTCACGGATGATCTCGTTGCGCAGAGCTCTTGTAGCCCGCATGGAGCGAAGCGCAATGCGGGGACGCCTGTATCCGCGAATCCCGGATTTCGCTTACGCTCCGTCCGGGCTACGAGGCTACAAGGCGCCTATTTCTGCGGACCGGACAGCGAGATGTCACGTTCGGCGCGGAACACGTTGCTGTAGAGGTTGGCGATCCATTGCCGGCCGATCTCGGTCTTGTTGAGATAGCCGATCTCGGTCTGGATGTGCGGAGCAACGCTGTTCCAATAGAATTGCGGGTAGCGGTTCACGATGTCGGCGGGCGAGTCGTAGCCGAGCTGGCGGTTGATGCCGACCTCCTCGAACTCGTAATAGAGCGCGTTGGCCTTGCGCAGATAGTTGGGATCGCCGAGCTGGCCGATGAAGTCGGCCGCACGCAGGATCGAGGCTTCGTCGTCGTATTCCTGGCCTTCACGGGCGGGAAAGCGCGTCCCCTCGATGGCGCGGGCAACGCGCTCCGGATCGACTCCCGGGATATGGCGCAGCCGCCGCGTCACATACAGCTTCGAGCGGTCGACGTGATACATCATCAGGCTCGCGTCCGATGCACCGCGCGGCAGCGAGATCTTGTTGTCGGCGGCGTCGATGACGAAGCCGTCGGCGTCATCCTCCTCGAACAGGCCGCGGACATAGCCGATGTCGTGGGCGAGGCAGGCGATCAGGACATGAACGTAATCTTCCGCCGAAAGATGGGTATGAAGGCTTCGGCCGCGGAGGATCGCCTGGGCGGCCAGGGTCACCAGCATCGTATGCTCGATATTGTGGTAGAGCGCATCGCTGTTGCCGATGCATTCCATCGCGGTACGGGTTGCGCTGGCAACGATGCTTGCGGAAGTCTCATCGTACCGGCGGCGCATGAAGTTGCCGAGGAACTGCTCCAGCGATTCAGCTGCCAGTCTGGGTAAGGTTATCATGGACGCAGCCCCGTCCGCCGCTGGTATCCCATGCCATCTCCCGACGTCTCATTCTTGTCGTCGACGCAGCGGGGAGCATAGCCCATCTTGGGCCGGGTAACCAAACTTCGGGGACGGAAAATACGCAAATACCTTACCGTCCCGCTGCGCAACATCACGGTTGCCGTCACAGTTCAGCACAACCCAAAGCGGCGGGAAGGCGGCCGCCGCTCAGGGCGCGGCCAGGATATCGGCGCCGTCGGCCGGGCGCGAAAGGCTTCTGGCGAGATAGAACAGCTCGACCAGCTTGCCGCGCTTGCCCGCCAGCGAGAAGATGTATTCGGGCGACTCCGCCTCGATTTCCGCGATCGCCACCTTCGCGATCCGGTCGATGCGGCTCGAGCCGTGCTCCCAGACAAAGCCGACACCAAGCCGGTTGGCGACGGCCTCCAGCATCCCCTCGCGCGTGTTGACGATGATCGCCGGATTGGCGCGCAGGTTGACGGCGCGAAACGCCCTGTCCACGGCGCGCTGGGTCGCGGAATCCCGGGTCCGAAACACCAGCGGATACTGCACGAGGCCCGCAATGGATATCCGCGCTTGACGGCTGAGGTCGTGAACGGGATGGCAGATCGCAACGACGCGTTGCTGCACGCAGGGCTCGCGCCGGAAGCGGTTGTCCTGCGGCACCTCCGGCAGTACGGCGACGTCGACGCGCTGGTCGACCACCGCGGCCATGATCGCCGACCAGCTGCCGATCTCGATGTTGATCTGGATCTTCGGATAGAGATTGCGGAACGCCGCGATCAACGCCATGCCGGGCATGGCGTTGCCGAGCCCGATGCGAAGCTCACCTCCCGTGAGCTCGTCGCGCTGCTGCAGGATGGCGAGCGCATCGGCTTCGACCGCCTGCATGCGGCTCGTCGCGGCATAGAGCCGCCGGCACAGCGATGTCGCGATCAGGGTCTGGCCGTGCCGGTCGAACAGCGCCACCCCGAACTCGGCCTCCAGATCCCGCACCAGCTGCGCAACGGCCGGCTGCGACACCCCGAGCCGCCTTGCCGCAGCGGCAAAGCTGCCGGTATCGAACACCGCATTGACCGCCCGAACGCGCGACGACGTCAACGCCACGACGACAACCCCAAGATGATATTCCCCGTCGGACGGGGCGAAAGCAAAACCTGGGATGACCATAAGGAAGGCCATTGACCGTTATGTGAATGTCAGACGCGCTTCCTACTCCTCGTGCGCCGCAAACGGACCAGCAGGGGATCAGCGCGCATGGCGCAAATCGAACTATCCGCAATCCGCAAGTCCTTTGACGGCACCGACGTCCTGAAAGGCATCGATTTCCGCATCGCCGACGGCGAATTCATCTCGCTGGTCGGCCCGTCCGGCTGCGGCAAGTCGACCCTGCTTCGCATCATTGCCGGGCTCGAGCCGCAAGATTCCGGCGAGGTCCACATCGACGGCCGCCCCGTGGACGGCATTCGCCCGAGCGCGCGAAACCTCGCGATGGTGTTCCAATCCTATGCGCTTTATCCGCATTTGAGCGCCTTCGACAATATCGCGGTGCCGCTGCGGATGCGGCGCCTCTCCGCGATCGAGCGACTGCCACTGCTGGGTGCGCTGCTGCCGGGCCGGCGCGCCAAGGAACGGCACATTCGCGCCGACATCGAAGGCATCGCCGAGCAGCTCGACATCAGCCCATTGCTGCGGCGCAAGCCCGGACAATTGTCCGGCGGACAGCGGCAACGCGTCGCGGTCGGACGCGCCATGGTGCGCGAGCCGGTGGCCTTCCTGTTCGACGAACCGCTCTCCAATCTCGACGCCAAGCTGCGCGTCCACATGCGCGCAGAGCTCGCCGAGCTGCATCGCCGCCTCAAGGCAACGTTCGTCTACGTCACGCACGACCAGGCCGAGGCGATGACGATGTCGAGCCGGATCGCCGTCATGATGGGCGGTGAGCTGATCCAGGCCGGCACGCCGGCCGAGATCTACAACGAGCCCGGCGACATCCGCGTTGCCGAATTCATCGGCAGCCCCAAGATCAACGTTCTCCCCGGCCGGATCCGAAAGGACGGCGGCGTCGATGTGCTGGGGACCGCCTTGAAACTTACGTGCAATGCGGCGGCCGGCGATTGCCGCATCGGGGTCCGTCCGGAGCGGATCGAGCTCGGCACCGGGCCGTTCTCCGGAACCGTCGTCCATCTGGAGAATCTCGGCGCCGAGGCCTTCGTGCATCTGGCGGTCGAAGGCATCGGGTCGCGCCTGATCGCGCGGCTCGCGGACGTCAAGCATTTGCCGGCGATGGCAAGCTCCGTCGCCTTCGGCTTCGCACCAGACGCGGTGCGGATGTTCGATCCGGCCGGGAAACGGATCGAGCTCAGAATGGAGCAGGCCGAGCGCATCCGTGAGCCCGCCCATGTCTGACGGCTCCATCACCATCGGGGCGACTGTTGCTCCCGCGGGCACGACGAGGCGCACGCTGCCGGCCCATGGCAGCAGGCGGAGCCATGCCGCCTACGCGCTGGTGACGCCGGCCGCCGCGCTCATGCTGGTCATGCTGCTCGGTCCGCTCGCCGGCGTGATCGCCCTCTCCTTCACCGACTATCAGCTCGGCGCGCCGCATTTCTCCTGGATCGGGCTCGCCAACTACCAGGACCTGTTCGCCGACAAGGTGTTCTGGACCGCGCTGCGCAACACGCTGACTTACGTCGTGATCGTGGTGCCCGGCGCCGTGATCGCCGGCCTTGCGATCGCGCTTTTGATCCAGAGCGGCACCAGCCTGCGCAGCCTCTACCGGACGATCTATTTCCTGCCCGTCATGGCGACCCTGATCGCGATGGCGGTGGTGTGGGAATTCATGCTGCATCCGCAGTTCGGCCTGGTGAACGGGCTGTTGCGCGGCGCCGGCCTGCCGGCCTTCGCCTGGCTGCAGGACCGCAGCACGGCGCTCTATGCGCTGTGCGCGATCGGCATCTGGCAGGCCGTCGGCTTCAACATGGTGCTGTTCCTGGCCGGCCTCGTCTCCATCCCCAAGCAGCTCTACGAGGCGGCCGAAATCGACGGCGCCTCGAGCGGCTGGGCGCGCTTCCGCCTCGTGACCTGGCCAATGCTGGGGCCGGTCACGACCTTCGTCGTCGTGATCTCCGGCATTCGCTCGTTCCAGGTGTTCGACACCGTGCACGTCTTGACCAAGGGCGGCCCGTCGAAATCCACCGAGGTCCTGATCCACACGATGTACACGGAAGGATTCGAGTTCTTCCGCTCGGGCTACGCCGCGGCGATCACCGTGGTCTTCCTGGTCTTCGTCCTCGCGCTCACCCTGATCAAGTCGAGGCTCGCCGATCGCGGCGTGCACTACACATGACCAACGCGCATCCCATCCCATTCCGGGCGATCCTCCGCCACGTGCTGCTGATCGCGGGCGCCGCGCTCATGCTGGCCCCCTTCATCTGGATGATCTCGACCGCGTCCAAGCCGCAGACCGAGATCTTCTCCAGCGAATTGCACCTGATCCCGCACCAGTTCGCGCTTGTCGAGAATCTGCGCGAGGCCTTCGCCAAGGCCAATCTGCTGCGCTTCCTGCTCAACGGAATCATCGTCACGGTCTCGATCTTCGTGCTGCAGGTGATGGTGGCGCTGCCGGCGGCCTACGCGCTGGCAAAACTCCGCTTCCTCGGTCGCGAGACGCTGTTCGCCCTGGTGCTGTTCGGAATCCTGATCCCGCCGCAGGCGACCGCGATCCCGGTCTTCCTGCTGCTGCACAAGATCGGTCTGCTCGACAGCTATGCCGCGCTGGTGCTGCCCTTCACGATCTCGGTGTTCGGCATCTTCCTGATGCGCCAGTTCTTCAAGACCGTGCCCGACGATCTCGTCGACGCCGCGCGCATGGACGGCATCTCCGAATTCGGCATCGTCTGGCGGGTGATGCTGCCGGCCGCGATTCCCGCAGTGACCGCCTTCGGCATCTTCTCCGTGGTCGCGCATTGGAACGATTATTTCTGGCCACTGATCGTGCTCAACAGCGAGCACTTGCGCACGCCGCCGCTCGCGGTCGCCCATTTCCGCAACAGCGAGGCCGGCACCAGCTACGGCCCGCTGATGGCCGCCGCGATGGTGATCATCGCGCCGCTCGTCATCGCTTTCCTCTTTGCCCAGCGCCGCTTCATCGAAGGCATCACCCTCACCGGGATCAAGTAACCGCGTCACCTCAAACAGGGAGTCTATCCATGCTGAAGTCCATCATCGCCGCAGCGGCTCTGTCGCTCGTGGCCGGATCTGCGCTCGCGCAGGCCCAGACCGAGATCGTGATGCAATATCCCTATCCGGAGCTGTTCACCGAGACACACAAGCGCATCGCCGAGGAGTTCGCCAAGGTGCGCCCGGAGATCAAGGTCACCATGCGGGCGCCTTACGAATCCTACGAGGACGGCACCCAGAAGGTGCTGCGCGAGGCCGTGACCAACCAGATGCCGGACGTGTCCTTCCAGGGCCTGAACCGCATCCGCGTCCTGGTCGACAAGAACATCCCGGCCGAGCTCGACGGCTACATCGCTGCCGAAAAGGATTTCGACAAGCAGGGCTTCCACCAGGCGATGTTCGACATCGGCACCGCCAGCGGCAAGGTCTACGCCCTGCCCTTCGCGATCTCGCTGCCGATCGTCTACGTCAATCTTGACCTGGTGAAGCAGGCCGGCGGCGACGTGAACAATTTGCCGAAGACATGGGACGAGCTGATCGCGCTGGCCAAGAAGATCAAGGCGCTCGGCAATGACAACAACGGCGTCACCTATGCCTGGGACATCACCGGCAACTGGCTGTGGCAGGCGCCGGTGTTCGCGCGCGGCGGCACCATGCTCAATGCCGACGAGACCAAGGTCGCCTTCGACGGAGCCGAGGGCAAGTTCGCCATCAACACGATCGCGCGGCTCGTCAACGAGGCCGGCATGCCCAATCTCGACCAGCCGTCGATGCGCGCCGCGTTCGCGGCCGGCAAGACTGGCTTCCACGTCACCTCGACCTCGGACCTCAACAAGGTCACACAGATGACCGGCGGCAAGTTCGCGCTGAAGACAATTTCGTTCCCGGACCTCGCCTCCCCGAAGGGCAGGTTGCCGGCCGGCGGCAACGTCGTGCTGATCCTCGCTAAGGACAAGGCCAAGCGCGACGCCGCCTGGGAGGTGGTGAAGTTCTGGACCGGCCCAAAGGGCGCTGCGATCATGGCGGAGACGACCGGCTACATGCCGCCGAACAAGGTCGCCAACGAGGTCTATCTGAAGGATTTCTACGTCAAGAACCCCAACAACTACACCGCGGTCAGCCAACTCGCGCTGCTCACCAAATGGTACGCCTTCCCCGGCGACAACGGCCTGAAGATCACCGACGTGATCAAGGATCATCTCAATTCGATCATCTCGGGCGCGCGCGCCAAGGAGTCGGAGGCCGTTCTCGCCGACATGACGGCTGACGTGCAGAAGCTGCTGCCGAAGACGACCGGCGCGGCGCGCTGACCATCCTCACATCCCCCGGCACGGGACGCACCAGCGCCCCGTGCCGCCGTATTGACGCGGCTGTCAGGCATGGATCGCGAGACCATGGTGCGGTGACCGGCGGGCGCCGACCATTTCCTGCGGTTCTTCACCTTGATCCAGAACTTTTGCCGTCCGCCGGGTAAGGCCGATCGCGATGCTTGGGCAGGAGACCTGATTTCAAAATCTGCAAAAACAACCCGATGCAGTAGCCGACACGAGCTCAGGCGACCCTTGCGGCACCAACCGCAACCCGCGCTCTAGTAGAGACACGGTGGGAGGAATTTCGGATAAGCTAGTGTAATGATTCATCGACTGAAGTCATGGAGCGTACTCCGCATTGCGTCCTTGCCATCTGACCGTAGTCGCTACGCAAACGGGCGCTGCCCCCGTTAGCCAGTCAGTTGCTGGCGGAACAGAACGTCCACACCGTAGCTCGTTGAGTTGTAAGTGTCGGTTGGGAAGAGGCTGTTTGATCCATATGCATACACTCCATTGCCTCCGCTCGAAGCCGAGGATGGCGCAGTCAGCGGTCCGTTGCTAACCGCCGAGCTAAACAAGTTGGGATCGGCGGAGTAGTTTCCCGACGTATGATAGGATGCAACATACGTCTGCCCTGGCGTGATCGTCACCGGTGTGGCGAAGTTGACTTGCTGCCAGCCGCTCGCCGTCTCGTTGGTGAAGGTGGCGGTGGCCAGCAGGGTGCCGGTGCTGCTCCAGAGATTGGCGGTGTGAGTGCCGGTGTTCGACGGGCCCTTGTAGAAGCGTAGCCCGGTGACATCGCCGGCGCTCGACGCCCGGAATTTGAACCCAAGCTCCACCGAATTCGGATCATTGACCGATACCACACTCGGCGTCGGATTATTGCTGAACAGACTTACGATGCTCGCAGATGCTGCGTTGACGTTGAGAGAGGCGGACGCGCTTGCCGTCCCACCTCGACCGTCAGAGATTGCATAAGTGAATGACGCCGGTCCCGTATATCCGGAGTTCGGGGTGAAAGTGACGGTGCTGGTCTGCGCGTTGTAGCTCGCGACGCCGCCGGCGCCGTTGCTGACGCCCGTGATGGTCAGGGCATCGCCGTCGGGATCGGTGTCGTTGGCCAACAATGCCGAAGCCGGGATCGAGATCGCAGTGTTCTGAGTAGCGCTGAACCCGGAGTCATTCGCCGCGACTGGTGGCCGGTTGACGCCGCTCGCGGGGCTATACATCACGTCCACCCAGTAGTTGGTGGCCCCGAAGGTGCTGGTTGGGAACAGATTGCCGGTGCCGTAGGTGTAGACGCCATTGTTGCCGGCGGGCGCTGTGAGCGGACCATTGACGCGCGGGGCCGTAAAGTAGTTGCTCGTGGACGTGTAGTGCCCGTTGCTGTGGTAGCTTGCCACATAGGTCGTGCCGGCGGCGATCGAAACCGGATTGTTGAAGATGACGGTCTGCCATCCACTGCTGGTTTCGTTCGTGAACGTCGCGGTCGCGAGCAGCGTGCCCGTGCTGCTCCATAATGACCCCGTATGGGTGCCGGTGTCGCCGGTACCCTTGTAGTACTTGATGCCGCTGATGGTGCCGGCCGCGGATGACGTGAAACGCACCCCGAGATTGACCTGGGCCGCGTCAGGATCCGAGAGAATGGCCGGCGTGTCGGAACTTGAAAACAGGCTCACTGTCGGCGGGGTCACTGTCAAATTAGCCGTTGCAGTTGCGGTGCCGCCGCGACCATCCGAGATGGCATAGCTGAAGGATGCAGCGCCGGTGTAGCCGGTGGTCGGCGTGAAGGTGACGCGATTGGTCTGGGCATTGAAGCTGACGGTACCGTTGACGCCGCCGCTCACGCCCGTGATCGTCAGCGGGTCGCCATTCGGATCGGTGTCGTTCGCAAGCAGGGCCGACGCGGCAATCGTGAGAGCCGTGTCCCGCGTGGTGCTGTAGCCGCTGTCGTTGCTAGCTACCGGCGGCTGGTTCGTTGCGGTATTTACCGTCAGGCTGACCGTGGCAGTTGCGGTTCCGCCCTGTCCGTCGGCAATGGCATAGCTGAAGGATGCCGCACCGGTATAGCCGGTAGTCGGCGTGAAGGTAACTACATTGGTTTGGCTGTTGAAGCTGACGGTGCCGTTGACGGCGCCGCTCACGCCGGTGATTGTGAGAGTGCCGCCATTGGGATCGGAGTCGTTGGCGAGCAGCGCGCTGCCCGCAATCGTCAGTGCGGTATTCTGGGTGGTGGTGTAGCCGCTATCGTTGTTGGCAACCGGTGGCTGGTTGCCGCCGCCGGACGGCGCGAACACAACATCGACCCAGTAGTTGGCGGCGTTATAGGTACTGGTCGGGAAGATGCCGGACGTGCTGGTGCCGCCATAGGAATAGACGCCGTTGCCGCCGGCCGTCGTAGTCGAAAGCGCGGTCAATGGGCCGTTGGTGACAGCCGTGGTGAAGTAGTTGCTGGTGGCCACATAGGAGCCGGTGGTGTGATAAGAAGCAACATAGGTCGTGTTGGCGGCGATCGAAATTGGGGACGGCAGGGTAACGGTCTGCCACCCGCTGACCGACGTATTGGTGAAGGTGGCGGTAGCAAGTCGGGTGCCCGTTGACGTCCAGAGATCAAGCACGTCGGGACCAGTGTCGCCGGCGCTGCGGTAGAATTTGAGAGCCGTGATCTGGCCGGCGACGGAGGACGTGAACTTCATCCCGACTTCAAGCTGCGATCCGTCATTGAGGTTGGTCTGCGCTGGTATATTTGACGCGCTGAACAGGCTGACGGGAGCCGCACCGGGCGGTACCACCGTGAGGCTGACACTGGCAGTGGCCGTACCGCCGCGCCCGTCCGAAATCGTGTAGCTGAAGCTGGCCGGACCGGTATAGCCGGCGGCGGGCGTGAATGTGATGTTGTTATTCTGCGGATTGGGTTGCGTGTTGAGGACCACGGTGCCGTTTGTCGCTGCGCTTACTCCGCTTATGGTTAGGGCGTCCCCATTGGGGTCGCTGTCGTTGGCGATCAGCGACGCCGCAGTGATCGTCATGGGCGTATTTTGCGTCACGGTCGGCCCGGTATCGTTCGTAGCCACCGGCGCGGAATTGGTGGTGGAAGGGTTGAACATGACGTCAACCCAGAAATTTGTCGATTGGAACGTGGTGGTCGGGAATGCCCTGTTGCTGCTGTAGGTATAGACGCCGTTACCATTGGCGAGGGCGGTCAGCGGACCGCTGGTCACATTGCTCGTGAAGTAGTTCACGCTGGAGGAGTAGTGGCCTACGTTCGTGTGATAAGACGCGACATAGGTGGTGCCTGCCGTCAGCGGGACCGGGTTGGAGAAGGTCACGCTCTGCCAACCGCTTGTCGTTTCGTTTGTAAACGTGGCGGTTGCCAGCAAGGTGCCGGTGCTGGTCCAGAGTTCACCCGTGTGGGTGCCTGTATCCTGGCTGCTCTTGTAGAAGCGGATTCCGCTTACGGTGCCGGCAGTCGACGTCTGAAACCTCACACCGAGCTCGACGGCGCTGGCATCTATGGTGTTGACTGTGGCGGGGGTCGCCGAGCCAGGAAAGAGCGAGATGAAGGACGGCGCGCTCACGGTCACCGTGCGGCCCGCCGAAGGCGTTTCCAGATTGATGCTGTCGTCCACCGCGCGTGATTTGATCGTGTAGGTCCCGGCAACTTGCGGCGCCCAGGTATAAGTCCACGTCTCATCGCCAATCGCGTTCTGCCAGCTCAGCCCACCATCGGTCGAGACCTCCACGCCGGCGATCACGCCGCCGCCCACATCGGCTGCCGTGCCGGAAATCGTGACCGTATTTCCGGCACTGAAATTTGCCAGGGCGTTGATGGTGGAGGTCGGAGCTGTCGAGTCCGTCGAGCCGGTACCCGCGACCATCCCCGGTTGGAGCGTTCCCGGTTGAATCCCCATGTCGGCGAGCAGATTGATCATAGCCTGTTGCACGCGCGGATCGGTCGGCGTCGGCGCTAGGTCGTGATTGTCGCTCAGGCCCCATGCCCAGTAGACCGTACCGGCGCCGAAGACTAATGCGCCGCTCGGAGCGCGATAGAGGGTCAGGTTATGGGTTGAAACGCCACTTCCGGTCGTGTTGCCATAGTCAAGCAGATAGGTATTGACCGGAATGGTTGTCGAGGAAAGCCGAACCAGGCCGGCTGGATCGAATCCGTTGTCAGGCGCTTCATCCCACTCATAGCCAAGATAGTTCTTGGTCAGCGTTGCCGTTTGCCCGGGCTGAAGATTGGCAACGCTGGTATTGCGCCAGAAGCGCAGGTTAGCGTCGTCATAGGGAATTGTGATTGACTGGAGGCCGCTGCCTTGGCCGACATCATCGACCTGGAACATCTGTCCGATCAGGGCATTTTCCGGGATTCCCCCGCCGACCGCCGGCGGGCTGAGGCGCGGATCACGGAACGTTCCTGTCCACTGGTCGCTTGGATCAATCGACGCTCCTGGTGAAAAAGTCTCCTTATAGGAGATCAAGGTGCGGTAGGCGGTGGCGTCGCTGCTTATGCTGTTACCCCAGCGCGTGCGCCAATACATCTCGTTGCCGCTCCAGAACGCAAGATTCACGCCGGCATCGCGGGCCGCCTGGACATTGGCGCGTTGCTGCCCTGACCAATACTCGTCGTGACCAACGTCGAGATAGAGCTGGTGGTTGAGGAGGAGACTGCCGTAACGATCGGCATCGACTCCCGACATGTAGGAGACGTCGTAACCATTCTGCTCCAGCCAGTAGATCGCAGAATACTCAGCGCCGAACAAATAGTCCTGCGGGCCGGCATAGGTCCCGACGTTGCCGCGGGTGGCGATCGGCCGGTTGTAGCTCACCGCGTAGGCGCGCCCGGCGCCTTGACCGGTCGCGGGACCGTTGCCGCCATAGAAATTTGCACCACCCCAGCCGTTATAGGCCTGCCAGGTTGTATCCGAGGTCTGGAAGATCACATCGCTGGTGCTGCTGTCGTCTCGAACGATGAAGGGGATGTGATTGGCGCCGGCAGTTCCGTCCTGGCGCACGAGCTTTGCAATATAGACGCCGGACACGGCATCGGCGGGAATATCCCAGGAGGCTGAGATGGACCAATTGCCGGCATCGACCAGGCCGGTCGCCGCGTCGCGCAGCGGCGTAGGCTGGTTCTGCACGCCCGTGTGCTGGATGGTGGCGACCTTTCGCGCTCCCATGCCGCCATAGTAGCCGAGGCGGTAGATGTCGATCCGGTAGTTTGATGAATTCGTATTGATCTTGAAGTCGACCCGGTTACCCCGATTGACGCTGATGTCGGTGGCGAAACCTTCGATATTCGAACTGCCCGCGCCAACGATATCCCATTCGCTTTGTGGGTTTCCCGGCTTCTGGTTCTCGAGAACAATTGGGTTTGTGGAAGTCGCTGCAGCCGCGAGACTGCTGGTGGACTCCGTTGTGGCGGCCTGCCGGCCGGCTGGGGGAGCCTTTGCGGTTGTCACCGAGCCGGACAGAATTCCAATTGGGCTGGTTGCCGTCCCGGTACCGGTCTCTCCTCCACCTGGCAGCGCGTTCCAGTTGATAAGAGGCGTAACCTGCTGCAATGGCATGTCGGCACTGGTGGAGGCTCCCATGATTCCGGTCTGGCCGGTCAGCACGAAGTCCGCTCCACCAGATAAACGATTACCTTGCAACTGCCCGATGTGGGCTGCACTTTGATCGAGCAATCGTGTTGGAGCAATGAAGTAGCCGCAACCACAAACCTGCGCGGCCGCTGGAATCCCCGACGATCCAACGATACTCGGAGCCAAGGCCGCCGAGGGAATCCGACCAAGAATGACGACCGGATTTGAGGTCGTTTGGTCGGCTGCCGCAGAGGTTGGCGTTCGCCATCCTGCGGTTACCCTCGGCAATTCGGCGCTCGAAGCCAAATTGGATAAAGATAGTGCAGTGGCATCTGAGGCGCGCAGGTCCGTTTCAAGCGGATTGCGCACGGGGTGCGTTGGCAGCAGCTCGTCCTTAGCCTCTGGATCTGACGCCCAAATGCTCCTCCGGTGCAGGGTCCGTGGCCAAGTCCGCAATCCGAAAGCCAACTGGCTCAAGCCAGACTTTTCGTACAAGGACCTCATGACATCCTCGCGAGAGATGTGAGAGTGTGAATGAAAGATTCTGATGCCCGTCACCTAGACGATGACGTGGATGTCGGAGGGACATCCCCAATGTTCGCGAACGAGCCAATTTTGGACTGACAGGCGGGGCTCTGAACCAGTAGGCGAGCGGGAAGCCGCACTGCTCGATCTGCCTTTCGGCTGCGGTTGCACCGTTACTGGTAGCGGCTGCCATGATTGCCCAAAATTCAATTCCGCCGAATTAAAGCGCACATTTTAACTTATTAAATATTAAATATCAAGATTTTTCATATCACATACTCGCCATCTGGCCGTCTTGATGTAGCTAAAATGCAAAGCGCCCGGCGCCGCCTAGCTTACGTGATCAGGATATTGCCAGGGCGGAAAGGGATCGCTGAGATTGCGCCAACTCTGGGGATCGAACCCATTCTCCGAATCGGCAAGGCAGGCATCCAGCGAAGCTCGGATGGACACTTCGTCCATGCCTGAACCGATGAACACAAGCTCCTGGCGGCGATCGCCCCAGGTGTTGTCCCATTGGTGATCGAGATGTTGTTGGACCTGAGGATGGCTTGGCCACGTCGACTTCGGGACCGTCGCCCACCAATGTCCCATGGGCTCGCATCGACGCTGCATCCCTGCGACGGAGAGAACACCCACCCAATCCGGGCGGGTCGCAAGCCAAAAATGTCCTTTGGCGCGCAATACGCCTGGCCAGGGTTTATTGAGAAAGGACAAGAGACTGACGGGATCGAACGGACGTCTTTCCAAGTAGACGAAACTGGATATGCCGTACTCCTCGGTCTCCGGCACATGGCAAGCGGGATTGTACAGCTCCTTGTTCCAGAGAGGATGTGTCGCAGCCTTGGCTTCATTGAAGAGGCCGGTGTTAAGAATTGTGTGGAGAGGAACGTCGCCAAAGTCGGTCTCGATTGTGCGTGCCCGGGGATTGAGCGCGGCAACCACCTTGCGCACGTCCGCTCGCGTCGCCTCGGTCACTTCTGACACCTTGTTGATGACGACTACATCAGCGAATTCGATCTGCTCAACTAGGAGATCGACGACCGTACGAACGTCGGAGGCATCACGTAGCTCGCCGTGGTCGCGCAAAAGATCGCGACTGCTATACTTGGCGAGCAAGTCCGTCGCGTCCACGACGGTCACCATCGTGTCGAGTTTCGCAAGATCGGAGAGCGAGACGCCGGCTTCGTCGCGAAAGGAGAAAGTTGCCGCGACAGGGAGAGGTTCAGAAATCCCGGTCCCTTCAATCAGAAGATAGTCAAAGCGCCGCTCCTCGGCCAACCGCCTGACCTCCACCAGGAGATCGTCGCGCAGCGTGCAGCATATGCAACCATTGCTGAGCTCCACGAGTGTTTCGGTGGTATGCGATAGGTTCGCGCCACTGTTGCGAACCAGATCCGCATCTACGTTCAACTGACTCATGTCATTGACGATGACTGCAACTCGGAGGCCCCCGCGATTCCTCAGCACGTGGTTGAGCAATGTCGTCTTCCCCGAACCCAGAAATCCACTGAGCACGGTGACCGGTAGCCGATTGGCGGCGCTTGCTCTCTCTTGCATAAGTCTCCCCGGCCGATGACGTCCCAACTAAACAACGTTGACGGAGGCAAGTAGTGCTGCTGCAGGCGCGCATCGCAACTATTTAGACCTATCTGTCTCTTCCGAGTCTGCCAGTTATTAGTATAATGACAATATTAATAACAGGTCTAACAATTAAATCAGCGAATCGCCGCCGGCAGAAGTTCGTCCGTGTTCCCGACACGGCGCTAGGGCCTGCTTCGGCTAATCGCCTTATTGATATTGTGCAGTCTGGTTGGGCTATAGCTCCGCACACGCTGAAAAGCGCGGCGCGCTGGTGATCGGTAACTCGGCGCGAAGCTGGCGAACCCCACGAACGATGCCGCATTAGTCGCCGGCATGCAGGAGGGCCGGGTTCGATAATGTTAACATCAAGCTCGAACTCAATGTTTCGGAGATGCGCAGGACGCTGCGCGACTTTGGCAGTAAGGCGCGCGATGCCGAGGTCGCGGTGGTCTATTACGCCGGGCATGGCACCGAACTGGACTGCATCAACTATCTGATCCCGGGCTGCCGGCTGGTAAGGTCCGGTTGTCGGACAGAAGGCACTGTCGTACGAGTACGCGGTGGGAGGGCACAGCGGAAGTGTGTGATTGAGCCGCGCGGCCGCACAGCTCACGTCAACTTCCGCAACGGGGTCATAAGCCGACTCTTTGAGTACCCACCCTACTCCACCAGCAGCACGTCGACGGCGACGCCGAGCTTCTGCTTGGGCGAGCCGACGATGATGCCGTCGACCGGCGAGACGTCGGAAAAATCGCGTCCCATTGCGAGCACGATGTGATCGTTGCCGACGAGGAGATCGTTGGTCGGATCGAGATCGATCCAGCCAAGCTCGGCCCCGCACCAGAGCGACACCCAGGCATGGGTGGCGTCGGCACCTTGCAGCCGCGGCTGGCCCGGCGGCGGAATGGTGCGCAGATAGCCGCTGACATAGGCGGCCGGCAGGCCGAGCCCGCGCAGCCCGGCAATCATCACATGGGCAAAGTCCTGGCAGACGCCGTGACGCTTGTCGAAGACTTCCTCGAGCGGTGTCGAGATCACGGTCGCCTTCGGATCGTAGCGGAACTCGCCGCGGGTGCGTCGCATCAGGTCGACGGCGCCGGCGAGGATGCCCGCGCCGGGCGGAAAGCTCATCCCCGCATAGGCGCTGACCGGGCGCAGCACCGGCACCAGGGGGCTGGCAAAGACATAACCGACCGGCGAGGACGGCCCGAGGCTGGTGGCTTCGAACGCGGTGTCGCGGACGCTCTCCCAGGGCGGGCTGACCGCATCTCGCGCCGGCGGTTTGCGCGACACCGAGACACGCGAGCGCGAGTCGATGCGCAGATTGCGATGCGCGGCTTCGATCGTCACGCTCTCGGTCAACGTGCCGAAGAAGTCGCGCCGCACATTGCGCTCGGCCGGGCGCGGATGGATCTCGACCTCGTGCGAGATCAGTTCCTGGCCGCCGCCGCTTCTGGGCTCCAGCCGCAGCGTGCAGCGGGCGAAGCTGACGGGATTCTCGTACTCGTAGGTGGTGACGTGACGGATGTCGTAGATCACGCCAGCCCCGTCAGCTTTTCCGGCCGGCTGGCATTGGGACCGTGCGGGAAGTAGTGCTGCCCGATCGCCTCGCCGAGGCTGAGCAGATCCTGCTCCAGGGCGAACAGCGTCTTGACCTCGAGCTTCTCGGCCTCGGCGGTCGCGAGCATCGCCTGCATCGCCACGGCGAGACGCTGCGGTTTCTCGATCAGGCCATGCTCCTTCAGGCTCGGCAGCGCCGCAATGTGCTCGTTCAGCGTCGTGACCTGAAACGCCACCGAACGCGGATTGTAGCCGTCGAGCACCGCGAGGTCGCGCACCGGGGCCAGAATGGGCGCCAGCAGATAACGCGAGCGGTAGGTGATCTGGCAATCCACCAGCGTCAGCAGGATGTCGAGATCCTCGTCGCCGGCCTCGTCATAGGCGAACTGACGGGTGAAGCGCGTGGTGTTGATGGCGCGCTCGATGCGGCGGCCGATGTCGAGGAAGCGCCAGCCGGCGGCGCGGTTCATGTTCTCCTGCGCGAGGCCTGCGAAGCTCGCCAGCTCCTGCAAGGTCAGCTCGGCGGCGCTCAGCACGCTGTCGTCGTCCTCCACCTCGATGGCGAGGCGCTCGGCCATCTCGGTGATCACCTGCCAGGCATCGGGCGACAGCCGCTCGCGCAAGGAGGTCGCCGTGCGCTGCGCCGCCCTCACCAGCGACAGGGCCGAGCCGAAACGCTCCGCGCCCTGCAGCGCTTCGGCGACGATACGCCCCGCGGCCGTGCGCGAGGATTGCGAGACCGCGCCCCAGGCGACAAGGAGGCGCTGGATGCGTTCGGCCGATTGCACCGAGGCCGCCGTGCCCTTGTTCGGCCCGCTCGGCGAGCCCAAGGCGCGCAGCAGCCGCAGCGTCGCCTCGGCGCGCTCGAGATAGCGGCCGAGCCAGAACAGATTGTCGGCGGCGCGGCTGGGCAGCACGCCAGCGATGCGGCGGATGCGCACCTTGTCGGTCGCCGGCAGGAGCGTCGCGGTCGCGACCTGCTTGTCGGAGACGACCCAGACGTCGGCGGCGCGCGCGCCGTCGCCCATCGACACCGCGCGCGCGTCCGGCTGCTCGGCGATGCGGCAGAAGCCGCCGGGCATGATGGCCCAGCCGTCCGGCGTGGCGGCGGCGAACACGCGCAGCACGAAGGGGCGCGGCGTGAGCTGCCCGTGCTCCCACACCGGCATGGTCGAGAGCCGCACCACCTCCTGGCCGACATAGTCCATGCCGCGCGCGCTGATCGCATCGATCAAGCGCTGCCGGGCGCTGACGTCGAGCTCGCTCGCGAGCACCGGACCATTGCTGTCGAAACCGGGAACGCCGCGTCGATAGGCGCCTTCGATCGCGACCTCCTCGAGCCGCGCCAGCACCTCGTCGCGCGCCACGCGCTGGCCGCACCACCAGGTCGCGATGTGCGGCATCTTCAGGTCTTCGCCGAGCAGGCGGCGGCTCAGCGCCGGCAGGAAGCCGAGCAGCGCCCGCGCCTCCAAAACGCCCGAGCCTGGCATGTTGGCGACGACGACGCCGTCCTTGCGCAGCACGTCGATCAGGCCGGGCACACCGAGCCGCGAGGAGGCATCGAGCTCGAGCGGGTCGAGCGAGTTGGAATCGACCCGGCGCAACAGCACATCCAGCCGCTTCAGGCCGGCGACGGTGCGAATGTGGACGCGGTCGTCGCTGACCGCGAGATCGTCGCCCTCGACCAGCAGGAAGCCGAGATAGCGCGCCAGCGTCGCGTGCTCGAAATAGGTCTCGCTGAAGCTGCCGGGGGTGAGCACGCCGATCCTGGGCTCGTCGCGATCGGCGCGCGCGCGCAAGCTGTCGCGGAATGCCTCGAAGAACGGCGCGACGCGCGGCACGTTCATCGACTTGTAGAGATCGGAGAAGGCGCGCGACAGCACCAGGCGGTTCTCCAGCGCGTAGCCCGCACCCGATGGCGCCTGGGTGCGGTCGCCGAGCACCCACCAGCGGCCGTCGGGCCCGCGGCCGACATCGGCGGCATAGATCGAGAGATAACGTCCGCCGGGCGGCGGCACGCCGCAGACCGGACGGAGATATTCGGGACTGCCGGCGATCGCCGCGGCCGGGAGCGCGCCTTCGGCCACGAGGCGCCCCTCGCCATAAATGTCGCGCAGCACGCGCTCGAGCAGCTCGGCGCGCTGGGTGATGCCGGCGCAAAGCTGCTGCCAGTCGGCCTCGTCGATCAAAAGCGGCAGATGGCTGATCGACCAGGGCCGGTCGGCGCTATCGCCGGGCGCGCGGTAGGTGACGCCGGCCTCGCGGAGATGGCGATCGGCCATGCCGAAGCGGCGCTCGATCTCGTCGGGCGCCAGCGCGCCGAAGGCGTCGAAGAAGCGGCTCCAGACCGCGCGCGGCGCACCGTCGGGCCCCAGGAACTCGTCGGGGATGCCGGGCAGGCGGCTATAGTCGCGGACCCACTGCGCAATCCGCTGCTGGGCATTTGCCCTGCCCGCCTGGTCGTTGTCTTCGGCTGCGCCCTCGCCCATGGGCCTTTCCCTCCCCCACCATCATACTCATTGCAGGAGCGGGGTCCGCAAGTCGAGGGTCAGCGGAAATTCATTTGTGCGTTCCTCGGGCGGCGGCTGCATCGGACCCGGGGTGTGGCCGTGGTCCTGGAAGCGCGCCAGCCGCCGGGCCTCGGCCTCGTAGGTATTGACCGGCTTGGTGTCGTAGTTGCGCCCGCCAGGATGGGCGACGTGGTAGACGCAGCCGCCGAGCGAGCGGCCGTTCCAGGTATCGATCAGGTCAAAGGTCAGCGGCGCGTGCACGGGGATGGTCGGGTGCAGGCCGGAGGCCGGCTGCCAGGCCTTGAAGCGGACGGCAGCCACAGCCTCGCCGGAGCGGCCGGTCGGGGTCATCGGCAGGCGGCGGCCGTTGCAGGTGACGACATGGCGGCCCTCGACGAAGCCTTCGGCCTTGACCTGGAGCCGCTCGACCGAGCTATCGACATAGCGCACGGTGCCGCCGGCCGAGCCCTCCTCACCGAGCACGTGCCAGGGCTCCAGCGCCTGCCGCAGCTCCAGCGTCACGCCGCCATGGTGGATGCGGCCGAAAGCGGGGAAGCGGAATTCGAGCTGGGCCAGATACCATTCCGGCTCGAACGGATAGCCCGATTGCTTGAGCTCGCCGAGCACGTCGAGAAAATCTTCCCAGATGAAATGCGGCAGCATGAAGCGGTCGTGCAGCGCGGTACCCCAGCGCACGAACTTGCCGCTCAGCGGCTCACGCCAGAACTTTGCGATCAGCGCGCGGATCAGGAGCTGCTGCGCCAGCGACATGCGTGGATCCGGCGGCATTTCGAGCGCGCGGAATTCGACGAGGCCGAGCCGGCCCGTCGTTCCTTCCGGCGAATAGAGCTTGTCGATGCAGATCTCGGCGCGGTGGGTGTTGCCGGTGATGTCGACCAATAGATGCCGGAACAGCCGGTCCACCAGCCAGAGCGGCGTCTGGTAGCTGGGCGGCGGCACGTGCGAGAGCGCGATCTCGAGCTCGTAGATGCTGTCGTGGCGCGCCTCGTCGATGCGCGGCGCCTGGCTGGTCGGGCCGATAAAAAGACCGGAGAAGAAATAGGACAGCGCCGGATGGCGCTGCCAATACAGCACCAGGCTCTTCAGAAGATCGGGCCGGCGCAGGAACGGCGAGTCCTGCGGTGAGGAGCCGCCGACCACGACGTGATTGCCGCCCCCGGTGCCGGTGTGACGGCCGTCGACCAAGAAACGGTTGGCGCCGAGGCGGACCTTGGCCGCATCCTCGTAGAGGCCGGTGGTGATCTCGACCGCATCGCGCCAGCTCTTGGCCGGCTGGATGTTGATCTCGATGACACCGGGGTCGGGCGTCACCTTGATCACCTCGATGCGCGGGTCGAACGGCGGCGGGTAACCCTCGATATGGACCGGAAGCTGCATCTCCTCGGCGGTGTCTTCCAGCGCCGAGATCAGCTCGAGATAATCCTCGATGCGCTCGACCGGCGGCATGAAGGCGCAGATCAGGCCGTCGCGGATCTCCACGGCCATCGCCGTGCGCACGGGTATAGCGGTGTTGAGATGCTCGGGGGCCGTACGCGGCGGCGATGGCGGACGCGCCATGCGGGTGAACACCGGCAGCCTGCCCCGCGGCTCCATCGGGTCCTGCTCGACGATGTAGGGATATTGGTTGGGCGGGACGTGACCGAGCGAGCCGATCGGCAGGCGCAGGCCGAGCGGTGAATCGCCCGGCGTCAGGAACAGATGATTGCGCCGCAGCGGCCAGCGTTCGCTGCGCCAGCGCGGAGGTGCATTCCAGCGCTGGATCGGCAGCACGAAGCCGCGCGGCGTATTCAGGCCCTGGTCGAACACCCGCGCCATGCGTGCGCGCGCTTCGGGATCGGACAGCTTGGAATCGGTGGGATCGACATTGACCGGAAGCTCCGCTTCCTTCTGCAGCCAATAGGCGGGATCCTCATAGGCCGGCATGATGTAGCCGAGGTCGACGCCGAGTCGCGCCGCCGTGCCTTCCATGAAGGCCTCGGCATCCTTGACCTCCGGTCTCCTGGGATTCTCGATCCTGGCGATGAGATCGGCGTTCTTCCAGATCGGCACGCCGTCCTTGCGCCAATAGAGGCCGAAGGCCCAGCGCGGCAGGCTCTCGCCCGGATACCATTTGCCCTGGCCGTAATGCAGCAGCCCGCCCGGCGCGAAGCGCGTGCGCAGGCGGCGGATCAGATCGTCGCCGAGCGCGCGCTTGGTCGGGCCGACGGCCTCCGTATTCCACTCGCCGGCCTCGAGATCGTCGACCGAGACGAAGGTCGGCTCGCCGCCCATGGTGAGGCGCACGTCCTCGCTGGCGAGATCGCCATCGACCTGCTCGCCGAGATCGTCGAGGCGCGCCCAGGATTCGTCGGAGAACGGCTTTGTGATGCGCGGCGCCTCGCGGATGCGCCTCACGCTCATGTCGAAGGAGAACTCGACCTCGGCAAAGCCGGCCCCGCCGGAGATCGGCGCCGCCGAACGGTAGTGCGGCGTGGCTGCGACCGGGATGTGCCCCTCGCCTGCGAGCATGCCCGAGGTCGCGTCGAATCCGATCCACCCCGCGCCGGGCAGATAGACCTCGGCCCAGGCGTGCAGATCGGTAAAATCGTTCTCGACTTCCGGCGGCCCCTCGATCGGATCGATGTCGGGACGGATCTGGACCAGATAGCCCGAGACGAAGCGGGCGGCGAGCCCGAGATGGCGCAAGGTCTGGATCAAGAGCCAGGCGGAGTCGCGGCATGAGCCTGCGCCGGAGACAAGCGTCTCCTCCGGCGTCTGCACGCCCGGCTCCATGCGGATGATGTAGCGGACCTTCTTCTGGATCTCGCGATTGAGGTCGACCAGGAAATTGACCGTGTTCGGGGCTTCGTGCGGGATCGAATCGAGGAACTTGGCGAACAGGCGATCGGGCTTGATGGTCTCGAGATAAGGCGCGAGCTCCGTCTTCAGATCCTTGGGATAGTCGAACGGAAAGCTGTCGGCATACGGCTCGACGAAGAAGTCGAACGGGTTGACCACCGTCATCTGCGCCGTGAAGTCGACCTCGAATTTCAGCTCGGTGGTCTTCTCCGGAAAGACGTAGCGCGCCAGCCAGTTGCCCTGCGGGTCCTGCTGCCAGTTCACGAAATGATTGGAAGGCGTGACCTTGAGCGAATAGCTCAGGATCGGCGTGCGCGTATGCGGCGCCGGCCGCAGCCGTATCGTCTGCGGGCCAAGGTCGATCGGGCGGTCGTATTTGTAGTGCGTGACGTGGTGTAGCGCGACGTAGATCGACACGGGATGCGGTGCTCCAGCAGCTTTTTTGAGCAGAACACCTGAGGTCAACGCGATCAAGCACTAACAACGGGCACGGGGTGCCTAGGTAAGGTGCGGGGCGGGTGATGGTGGTTGTTATTGGGCCGCGCCGGCGAGGCTCTTCCCTTCTCCCCTTGTGAAAAGGTGGCGCGAAGCGCCGGATGAGGGGTCTCTCTCAACCCGCAAAACCGCTCGTGAGGATAGAGACCCCTCACCCGGCTTCGCTTTCAGCGAAGCCACCCTCTCCCACAAGGGGAGAGGGTTTGAAAGCCCTACGCCGCCGAGGTCAGCCTTTGCAGGAATTGGGTCACTTCGCGGCGGAGCGTCTCGACTTCGCCGTGGACGCGTTCGGAGGCGCTGTTGACGCGGGCAGCGACGCGGCCGGTGTCGGCGGCGGCTTCGCTGATGCCCGTCACGTTGGAGGAGACCTGCAAGGTGCCGGCGGAAGCTTCGTGAACGTTGCGGGCGATCTCGCGCGTCGCCGCGCCCTGCTGCTCGATCGAGGCGGCAATCGAGGCAGTGATGCCGTTGATCTCGGCGATGGTCTGCGAGATCGCCTCGACGGCCGCGACCGAATTGGTGGTCGATTGCTGCATCTCGCCGACCTTGGCGCTGATCTCTTCGGTCGCCTTGCCGGTCTGGTTGGCGAGGCTCTTGACCTCGGAGGCCACCACCGCGAAACCGCGGCCGGCGTCCCCTGCCCGCGACGCCTCGATGGTGGCGTTGAGCGCGAGCAGGTTGGTCTGCGAGGCGATCTCGCTGATAAGCTTGACGACGTCGCCGATCTGCATCGCGGCGTCCGCAAGGCTCCGGATCTCGCTGCCGGCGCGATTGGCTTCGTTCACCGCCCGTCCCGTGCTCGCGGTCGAGCCGGCCACTTGGCGATTGATCTCGGCGATCGACGATGCGAGCTGCTCGGCGGCGCTGGCGACAGTGGCGACGTTGCGCGAGGCCTGGTCGGACGCGGAGAGCACGCCGGAGGTTTGCAGGCTGGTCTTCTCCGCCGCCGCCGCCATCTGGCCGGCATCGGATTCGAGATCGGTCGCGGCGCCCATCAGCGTGCCCGCAACCTGATCGAGATGCGTGCCGAACCGCCTGGCGAGGTCCGCGATCTCGACGACGCGGCGGCCGAGACTGTCGGTGCCGGCATTGATGACGGTCGCCGAGCGGCGGAACGAGCCGGGCAATCCGCGCGCCAGGATCTTGCGGAAATACTTGCCGCGGCTAGCATACTCCATCGATGCCGAAGCTTCCCGCTGGAGCGCATCGGTAATGTCGAGCATGTCGTTGACTGATCTCTGGATGGCGCCGATGCGCCCGGCCTGCCGCTCACTGAGGATGCGCGCCTCGAGATCGCCGCCCGCCGCCTTGCGGCACACAGCGGCGACCTCGTCGACGGCAATCGCGGTGCGGTGCTGGCACCAGACGGCATAGCCGGAGAGCGCGATCGTCGCGCCGAGAGAAGCGGCACTCGCGATCCCGGTCATGCCGAGAAGCGAGAGAACGAACGCAAGGACGGCAAGACCACACGCGAGCGCGGTTGCTCCCTGCGCCTTAGAGAGAGAGCACAAATTCATCGTAACCGACACCCTGTTGCTTGAGCAGCCCGACCATCGCCTCGAAGCTCGCCTGCATGCCCTCCTTGGCATTGGCATGCCGCGCCTCCTCAGTGCACAGCGTCTTGTAGATCGGCTTGATGCGCTCGATCTGCGCGGGATCCGGCTTGCGACGGTTGGAGTGATAGCCGACGATGTTGCCGCGCTCGTCGAATGTCGGCGTGACGTGGGCGAATACCCAATAGTGACTGCCGTCCTTCGCTAGGTTGACGACGTAGGCGAAGATCTCCTGCTTGGACTGCAGCGTGTCCCAGAGCAGCTTGAAGACGGCGCGCGGCATGTCGGGATGGCGGATCAGGCTGTGGGGCGCGCCCATCAGCTCCTTCCACGAGTACTTCGCCATGCGGATGAAGACGTCGTTGGCGTAGGTGATGCGGCCTTTGAGATCGGTCTTCGATACGATCAGCTCCTCCTCACCGAGGAGATTTTCCACCCCAGTGGGACGTATCGCTTGCATCGGCTCGATCCTCAAATCACGCCGGCCCCACCACGCTGTGAAGCCGCATCACCCTCGTGTCTACGACAACAATATTAACCAGGTGTAAGCCGGGAACTTTTTGCGGCAGGCGCCCACCTCCGTATCATTACTTAGCGAACGGCCGTTGCATTTCGGATCGCCACACGCGCTCCGATTCCGGTTGCGATCATCGGATACCGGCGGCGCTTGATTGGGCTGCGCGGCGATGCTCGCGCGACGCGCGACTACATCGTCGCGCCAAGCACCCAGGGCGCGAACTCGGCGCCACCGAAATCAAAGCTCTCGCTCTTGGTCGGCTGGCCCGAGGCCGTCTTGAGGATGAGTTCGAAGATGCGCTGTCCGCATTGTTCGACGCTCTCCTCGCCTTCGAGGATGGTGCCGCAATTGACGTCCATGTCCTCTTCCATGCGCTTGTACATGGGCGTGTTGGTGGCGAGCTTGATCGAGGGCGCCGGCTTGCAGCCGAACACACTGCCGCGGCCCGTGGTGAAGCAGACGAGGTTGGCACCTCCTGCGACCTGCCCGGTCGCGGCCACGGGGTCGTAGCCGGGCGTGTCCATGAACACGAACCCCTTCTTGGTGACGGGCTCGGCGTAGCGCAGCACCTCGACGAGGTTGGTGGTGCCGGCCTTCGCCATCGCGCCGAGTGACTTTTCCAGAATGGTGGTGAGGCCGCCGGCCTTGTTGCCGGGGCTGGGATTGGCGTTCATCTCGGCGCCTTCGCGCGTCGTGTATTCGTCCCACCAACGCATCAGGTCGACCAGCTTCTCGCCGACCTCGCGGCTGACAGCGCGGCGCGTCAACAGATGCTCGGCACCGTAGGTCTCCGGCGTCTCCGACAGGATCACGGTGCCGCCGTGACGCACGATGAGGTCGCTGGCCGCGCCGAGCGCAGGATTGGCCGACACGCCGGAATAGCCGTCCGAGCCGCCGCATTGCAGCGCCACGGTGAGCTCGCTCGCCGGCACCGTCTCGCGCTTGACCTTGTTGGCATCGGCGAGCGCCTCGCGCACGAAGGCGATGCCGGCTTCGACCGTCTTGCGGGTGCCGCCGACCTCTTGGATATCCATCGCGCGCAGGCGGCCGGCAAGCTTCTGCTCTTCCATCAGGCCGCCGATCTGGTTCACCTCGCAGCCGAGACCGAGCACGATGACGTGCGAGAAATTGACGTGCCGCGCATAGCCGCCGAGTGTGCGGCGGAGCAACGCCAGCGGCTCGTTTTGTGTCATGCCGCAGCCGGTCTTGTGGGTCAGCGCAACCACGCCGTCGACGTTGGGGAAGTCAGCGAGCGGATTGTCGCCGGTGAACGGATTCTTCTTGAAGACGTCGGCGACGAGGCTGGCGACATGCGCGCTGCAATTCACCGAGGTGAGGATGCCGATATAATTGCGCGTGGCGACGCGGCCGTCCGGACGGCGGATGCCTTCGAAGGTCGCCGGCAGGTCGAAGTTCGGCGTCGGCTTGACGTCAGCGCAATAGGCATAGTCCTTGGCGAAATCACCCATTCCGCAATTCTGCACGTGCACGTGCTGGCCCGGCGCAATCGCTTGCGTGGCAAAGCCGATGATCTGGCCGTAGCGCTTGACCGGCTCGCCCACCGCGATCGGCTTGATCGCGACCTTGTGGCCGGAGGGGATGCGGTCGACCGTAGTCACGCCGTCGGCCACCAATGTTCCCGGCGGCAGGCTCGCGCGCGCGATCACCACACCATCATCGGGATGCAGGCGGATGACGGGGCTGATGGTCATGGCGGGTCTCCTTTGGAGGCGAATAGCGAATGGCGAGTGGCGAATGGAAAAGGGAGTAGCCCTATTCGCTACTCCCCATTCGCCATTCGCGAGTTTCTCAGGCCTTGCCGCCCGATTCCTTGCGGGTGGCGTTCACCTGCATCTTGGCGTAGGTCGTCATCAGGCCGACTTCATTGGACAGCGTCACCAGCTTGAAGCCCATGTTGATCGCGCGCGCCGCGCCTTCGGCGCCGCTGCAATGGATGCCCGGGTTGAGGCCGCGCTTGCCGCACTCCTTGATGATCTTCTCGTAGATCGCGAGAATCTCGGGCTCGCTGCGGTCGAGCTTGGGCTCGAGGCCATAGGAGAAGCCGAGATCGGACGGGCCGATATAGACGCCGTCGATGCCTTCGACGTCGAGGATCGCTTCCATGTTCTCGACGGCGGTCCGCGTCTCCATCATCGGCAGCAGCACGATCTCGTCGTTGGCCGTCTTCTGATAGGAGCCGGCGGTGCCGTACATGCCGGCGCGGATCGGGCCGTTGGAGCGCACGCCCTTGGGCGGATATTTCGAATAGGAGACCAGGTTCCGGGCTTCCTGCGGCGTGTTGACCATCGGGCAGATCACGCCATAGGCGCCGCCGTCGAGCACCTTGCCGATGATGCCGGGCTCATTCCAGGGCACGCGGACCATCGGGGTGACCGGATGCTTGTCCATGGCCTGGAAGCACTGCACCATCGAGAGATAGTCCTGCACGCCATGCTGCATGTCGACCGTGACGCTGTCGAAGCCGCATTGCGCGATCATCTCGGCCGAGAAGCCGGAGGGAATGGCAAGCCACGCGTTGACGACCGCCTTGCCCGACTTCCAGATCTCTTTGACTTTATTGGCCACGTTGCCTTTCCTTCCCTGTTGCTCTCACTTCGCCGCGGATCGGGTTGGGCCGCACTTTGAGCGAAAAAAAGCGTCAATGTCCATGGCTCTCGCCGCGCACGCACGCATATCAGGGTTCATCCCTCCGCGAGGGTATCATCGGTGCTGCCGAGCCCCGCAAGGCTCCGTTCGAGTTCGCCGAGCATCTCCTGCAATTCGGCGAGCTTGCGGGCGCCGAAACGCCGCGTGATCTCGGCATAGATCGCCTCCGACGTCGGCGCGACCGAGGCCATCAGCTTCAGCCCCTCCTTCGAGATCGAGACCATGCTGCGGCGCTGGTCCGCTTTCGCCGTCTTGCGCTCGATCAGGCTGCGCGCCTCGAGGTCGCGCAGGATGCGCGACAGGCTCGGCCCGAGCAGGAACGCGGTGCGCGCGAGTTCCGTGACCTCGACCGCCTCGATCGCCGCCAGTGCGCGCAGGATGCGCCATTGCTGCTCGGTCAGGCCGTGCTCGCGCAGCGAGGGACGAAACTGCCGCATCACAGCTTCCCGGGCCCGCAGCAGCGACATCGGCAGCGAACGCGAGAAATCGCGCATCGGCACCTGGCGCGTAGCAGGCGGGTGACCGTTGACGGGATCGGCGGATTTCTTCGTCATGACGCCCTTTCAAGCCGCAAAACGTTTGCAGTGCAGCAAGCCGAATTTGTGTTTGACGCATTCACTTAACATGTTAAGTATCTCGCGGCACCACGATTTGTAAGATCACAAATGGCGCTTTCCAACGACGATATCCAAGCTTGTGCGAGGCGTCTGCACCAGGCGGAGAAGACCCGCACGCAGATCCGGCAGCTCTCGCAGGACTTCCCGGACATCAGCATCGCGGAGGCCTACGCGATTCAGAAGGCCTGGGTCGACGTCAAGATCGCCGAGGGGCGCATGGTCAAAGGCCACAAGATCGGCCTGACCTCGAAGGCGATGCAGAGCGCGCTTGGCATCGACGAGCCGGATTCCGGCGTGCTGCTCGACGACATGTTCTTCGCCGATGGCGGATTGGTGCCGACCGAGCGCTTCATCGCGACGCGCGTCGAGGCCGAGCTCGCCTTCGTCATGAGCAAGCGCCTTTCTGGGCCCGACTGCACGCTATTCGACGTGCTCAACGCCACCGACTTCGTGGTGCCGGCGCTGGAGATTTTGGATACACGGATCGAGCGCGTCGATCCCAAGACCAAGGCGACGCGAAAGATCTTCGACACCATCGCCGACAATGCGGCGAATGCCGGCATCGTGCTCGGGGGGCGGCCGATCCGCCCGCTGGATGCTGACCTGCGCTGGATCGGAGCGCTGTGCTTCAAGAACGGCCAGCTGGAAGAGACCGGCCTTGCCGCCGGCGTGCTCAACCATCCCGCGACTGCCGTCGCCTGGCTCGCCAACAAGATCGCCCCGCTTGGGCTGGCGCTCGAGCCGGGCCAGGTCGTGCTCGCCGGCTCGTTCATCCGTCCGATCGAGACCCGCAAGGGCGACACAATCCAGGCCGATTATGGCGCCTATGGCTCGGTCAGCTGCTACTTCGCCTGAAGACAGGGAGTGAAACCGCGATGCCGCATTTCACCATCGAATATTCGGCCAATCTCGACGGCCGCCTCGACATCGCCGCGGTGTGCGAGGTCGTGCGCAAGGCAGCTAGCGAGACCGGTATCTTCCCGCTCGGCGGCATCCGCGTTCGTGCCATCCGCTGCGAGCACTATGCGATTGCGGATGCAAAGCAGGATTACGGCTTTCTCGACATGGTGCTGCGCATCGGCGAGGGCCGCGACCTGCCTACCCGCCAGAAGGCCGGCGAGCACGTCTTCCAGGCGCTCTCAAGACATCTCGATCCCGTCTTCGCCGCCAGCAAGTTCGCCCTGTCGTTCGACATGCAGATCAACGACAAGGACACCAGCTGGAAGCGCAACAACATTCACGACGCCCTGAAAGCGGAGACCGCTCATGGATAAGCCCACGCCGAAAGCCGATCTGTTCCAGGCCAACCGTGACCGCCTCGCGCCGCTTTTGAAGACTCTGCGCGCGGACGGCATCGGTCACATGACCGACGGAAAGACCGTCGCCTCGATCTCCGGCGAGACGTTCGAGACCAGGTCGCCGGTCGATGGTGCCGTGCTCGCCAGTGTCGCGCGGGGCAAGGCCGAGGATATCGACGCGGCGGCGACTGCGGCTGCGCTCGCCTTCAAGTCCTGGCGCGACATGGGTCCGGCCATGCGGAAGAAGCTGCTGCATCGGGTGGCCGACGCGATCGAGGACAATGCGGAGGACATCGCGGTACTCGAATGCATCGATACCGGGCAGGCCTATCGCTTCATGGCCAAGGCCGCGATCCGCGCCGCCGAGAATTTCCGCTTCTTCGCCGACAAATGCGCAGAAGCTCGCGACGGCCTCAACACGCCGAGCGACGAGCATTGGAACGTCTCGACGCGGGTGCCGATCGGCCCGGTCGGCGTGATCACGCCATGGAATACGCCATTCATGCTCTCGACCTGGAAAATCGCCCCGGCGCTTGCGGCCGGCTGCACGGTCGTGCACAAGCCGGCCGAATGGTCGCCGGTGACGGCCTCCATTCTCGCCAGGCTCGTCAAGGAAGCCGGCGTCCCCGACGGCGTGCTCAACACCGTGCACGGTTTCGGCGAGGAAGCGGGCAAGGCGCTGACCGAGCATCCCGCCATCAAGGCAATCGGCTTCGTCGGCGAGAGCGCGACCGGCTCGGCCATCATGATGCAGGGCGCGCCCACGCTGAAACGCGTGCATTTCGAACTCGGCGGCAAGAATCCGGTGATCGTGTTCGACGATGCCGATCTCGACCGCGCGCTCGATGCCGTCGTGTTCATGATCTACTCGCTCAACGGCGAGCGCTGCACCTCTTCCAGCCGCCTGCTGATCCAGCAGAGCATCGCGAAAGAATTCGTGGAGAAGCTGACGGCGCGGGTGAAGGCGCTCAAGGTCGGCCATCCCCTCGATCCCGCCACCGAGATCGGCCCGCTGATCCACGAGCGGCACTTGGCAAAGGTCTGCTCGTATTTCGACGTGGCGCGCCAGGACGGCGCGACGATCGCGGTCGGCGGCAAGGCCTATGACGGGCCCGGCGGCGGGCATTATGTCGAGCCGACACTGGTGACCGGGGCGCACGGCAAGATGCGGGTGGCGCAGGAGGAGGTGTTCGGGCCGTTCCTCACCGTGCTGCCGTTCCGCGACGAGGCGGACGCGGTCGAGATCGCCAACGACATCCGTTACGGTCTGACCGGCTATGTCTGGACCAATGACATGGGACGCGCGCTGCGCGTTGCCGATGCGCTGGAGGCCGGCATGATCTGGCTGAACTCGGAGAATGTCCGCCACCTGCCGACGCCGTTCGGCGGCATGAAGGCTTCAGGCATCGGGCGCGACGGCGGCGATTATTCGTTCGACTTCTACATGGAAACCAAGCACGTCTCGCTGGCGCGGGGCACGCACAAGATTCAGAAGCTGGGAATTTAGCGGCGGTGTCATTCCGGGGCGGCCCGAAGAGCCGAACCCGGAATCCATCGAGCAGCAGAGTTGGTGGATGAATGGATTCCGGGTTCGTGCTTCGCACGCCCCGGAATGACGAAGCCGAGAGAGGGGAAACGCACATGCCGGTACCGCAACACGTCTTCGAGCCGCCGTTCAACATCATTCGCTCGAGCCACGTCGTGCTCGACGTCACCGATTTGAAGCTGAGCCGCGAGTTCTACGAAAGCATGGTCGGCCTGCATGTCGAGGACGCGGACGACGAGGTCGTGTACCTGCGCGCGGCCGAGGAGCACCAGCATCACTCCCTGGTGCTACGGAAAGCCGCCGCGCCGGCTTGCGCCCGGCTCGGCTTCAAGGTCGGCAACGACAAAGATCTCGACAAGGCCGCCGCGTTCCTGTCCGAGAACGGCCTCGCCTACGCCTTCGTCGACCAGCCGTTCCAGGGCCGCACGCTGCAATTCACCGATCCCTTCGGCTTTAGAATCGAGCTCTACGCGGCGATGGAGCGGCGGCCGCATCTCTTGCGCCGCTACGACCTCTATCGGGGCTGCCACCCGCAGCGGCTCGACCATTTCAACGTCTTCGCCGCCGAAGTGCAGGACACCATGGAATTCTACGCCCGGCTCGGCTTTCGCCTCACCGAATATGCCGAGGAGGACGGGCCGGACGGGCGCATCGCCGCGGCCTGGATGCATCGCAAGGGCAATGTCCACGATTTCGCCATCACCAACGGCAAGGGTCCGCGGCTGCACCATTTCGCCTATTGGACGCCGACGGCGATGAACATCATCCATCTCTGCGACGTCATGGCTTCGCAGGGCTTCGTGAAGAACATCGAACGCGGTCCGGGACGCCACGGCATCTCGAACGCGTTCTTCCTCTATGTGCGCGATCCCGACGGACACCGCCTCGAGCTCTACACCAGCGATTATTTCACCGGGGACCACGACCACGAGCCGCTGCGCTGGTCGCTGCGCGATCCGCGCCGTCAGACGCTGTGGGGCGCCCCTGCCCCGCGTTCCTGGTTCGAGCAGGGCTCGCCGTTCACGGGGCAGGCCGTGCGCGAGCCGAAATTCGTGGCCGATGTGCTGGTGGCGGATTGATGAAGCTGCCTCGTCTCGCCACCTATTCCGTCAAGGGTGATGTCAGCTATGGCGCCGTCCTGGAGGGCGGCATCGTCGATCTCTCCGCGCGCTATGCCCAGACCTATCCGACGCTGCGCGAGGTGATCGCGTCCGGAAAGCTCGTGAGCCTTGCAGAGGAAGCCGCTGGTCGCACGCCGGTTCACGCACTCAGCGAGATTACCTCGTTGCCGCCGGTACCCGCGCCGGAGAAGATCATCTGCATCGGCGTCAACTATCCGGACCGCAACGCCGAATACAGGGATGGCCAGGAGGCGCCGAAATATCCGAGCATGTTCATGCGCTCGCCCCGCTCCTTCGTCGGGCACGACACGCCGCTGGTGCGCCCGCGCGCCTCGGTGCAGCTCGACTATGAGGGCGAGATCGTGCTGGTGATCGGCAAGCCAGGCCGGCATATCCCCGAAAGCAGCGCGCTCGACCACATCGCCGCGCTGACGCTCTGCAACGAGGGCTCGGTGCGCGACTGGCTGCGCCACGCCAAGTTCAACGTGACGCAAGGCAAGAACTTCGATTCCAGCGGCAGCCTCGGCCCGTGGCTCGTGCCCTACACGCGGGAATCGCAGGTCGCCGACATCAGGCTCACCACGCATGTCAACGGCGAGCTCAGACAGGATGATCGCACCAGCCGGCTGATGTTTTCGTTCCGCTATCTCCTGAACTATATCTCGACCTTCGCAACCCTCGTCCCCGGCGATATCATCGTCACGGGCACGCCGACCGGCGCGGGTGCGCGGTTCGATCCGCCGCGATATCTGAAGCCCGGCGACATCGTCGAGGTCGAGGCCGAGGGGATCGGACGCTTGCGCAACGGCGTGGTCGACGAAGCCTGAACAACAAGCGAAATGGAATAGCCAAATGACCAGCCTCACCGGCGGCGAAGCGATCGTAAGCGGGCTTGTCGCCCACGGCGTCGACACCGTGTTCGGCCTGCCCGGCGCGCAGGTCTACGGCCTGTTCGACGCCTTCCACCAGGCCCAGCTCAAGGTGATCGGCGCGCGGCACGAGCAGGCCTGCGGCTACATGGCATTCGGCTATGCGCGCTCCAGCGGCCGGCCCGGCGTGTTCAGCGTGGTACCCGGCCCGGGCGTGCTCAATGCCAGCGCGGCGCTGCTCACCGCGTTCGGCTGCAACGAGCCGGTGCTGTGCGTCACCGGCCAGGTGCCGACTTCGTTCCTGGGCAAGGGTCGCGGCCATCTGCATGAGATGCCGGACCAGCTCGCAACCTTGCGCACCTATGTGAAATGGGCCGAGCGCATCGAATATCCCGGCAATGCGCCGACGATCGTGGCACGCGCGTTCCAGGAGATGATGTCGGGACGGCGCGGCCCCGCCTCGGTCGAGATGCCCTGGGACGTCTTCACGCAGCGCGCGGCAACAGTGCCTGCGCAGGTGCTGGAGCCGCTGCCGGCGCCGCAGCCCGATCCTGATATGATCAAGCAGGCCGCCGCGCTCATCAGGACCAGCAAGGCGCCGATGATCTTCGTCGGCAGCGGCGCGATCGAAGCGGGTGAGGAGATCCTCGAACTCGCCGAGATGATCGATGCGCCCGTGGTCGCCTTCCGTAGCGGCCGCGGCATCGTCTCCAATGCGCACGAGCTCGGGCTCACCATGGCCGCGGCCTACAGGCTGTGGCCGAACACCGATCTCATGATCGGCATCGGCACGCGGCTGGAGCTGCCGACCATGTCGCGCTGGCCGTATCGGCCCGCTGGCCTGAAGTGCATCCGCATCGACATCGATCCGGTCGAGATGCGGCGGTTCTCGTCCGACACTGCGATCGTCGCCGACGCCAGGGCCGCGACCCGCGATCTCGCTGCCGCCGTGGGCAAGGCCGGCTACAGCAAGACCTCCGGACGGCGCGCCACGATCCGCGAGGCCACCGCGGCCGCGCAAGCCGAGATCCAGCGGGTCCAGCCGCAGATGGCCTATCTCAACATCCTGCGCGAGGTACTGCCGGCGAACGCGATCGTCACCGACGAACTATCGCAGGTCGGCTTCGCCTCCTGGTACGGCTTTCCGGTGTACCAGCCGCGCACCTTCATCACCTCGGGCTACCAGGGCACGCTCGGCTCGGGTTTCCCGACCGCGCTCGGCGCCAAGGTCGCCAATCCCGACAAGCCGGTGGTGGCCATCACCGGGGACGGCGGCTTCATGTTCGGCGTGCAGGAGCTTGCCACCGCCGTGCAGTTCAACATCGGCGTGGTGACGCTGGTGTTCAACAACAACGCCTACGGCAATGTCCGCCGCGACCAGCGCCAGCATTTCGATGGCCGCGTGGTGGCGTCCGACCTCATCAATCCGGATTTCGTCAAGCTCGCGGAATCCTTTGGCGTCGCCGCGGCGCGCGTCACCGCGCCGGAGCAGTTCAAGGCGGCGATGGAGAAGGCGCTCGGCCACGGCGGGCCGGTGCTGATTTCAGTCGAGGTGCCCAGGGATTCCGAAGTCAGCCCGTGGGCTTTCATTCACCCGCCGAAGCCTTGAGGCCGGACGCTCCCTGTAGCCGCGCGGCTGCAATCACCAGCAGACCGGCGCCTGCGACCGACCAGCAGGCGACCGGCGCCCAGTGCAGCAGCGGCGCGTATTCCGGCATCTTCTGCAGGCCGCCGGCAACCGCCGCCATCCGCGCGAAGGTGCCGAGGGCGAGCGCGGAGAAGACGAGGCCCGTGACCTTGCCTTCAGCGCCGGTCGAGCCGATCGCGAGCGCAGCCGAGACCGCGCTCATCAGCATGCAACCCCACGCGGCTCCGGCGAGAAATTGCGCGGCGATCAGCATGTTGAGATTGCCGGCGAACTCGGCCGCCGCAATCGCCACCGCACCGAACAAGCCCGCGGCACCCATCACGACGAGGCCGCCACGATGCTTGACGACGAGGCTTGCCGGAAACATCGCGATGTTGAAGCCGATCCAGAACACCGGCATCAGCCATTGCAGGTCGCCGGGAGCTGCAAAGCGCAGATAGAACGGCGCGCTGTTCATGGCAAAGTGCAGCTGGTAGCCGAGTGCGAGCGCGACCATCGCGACGATGAAGGTGATCGGGACGAGACCGAGCGGTGCTGCCGCTTCGTCCGGTGTGGGCGGCACGGTGTCGCGCGCCACGTCGTGCTCGATCCTGGACAGCCCGAGC
Organism: Bradyrhizobium sp. NBAIM14; assembly: GCF_020193895.1. Lineage (NCBI taxonomy): Bacteria > Pseudomonadati > Pseudomonadota > Alphaproteobacteria > Hyphomicrobiales > Nitrobacteraceae > Bradyrhizobium > Bradyrhizobium sp. NBAIM14. Next base: position 239,174 of record NZ_JADYVQ010000002.1, read on the forward strand.
GCGGTCAGGAGCAGCACCACGCTGGAGATCACGAACGGCAACCGCGCATCGTGCTCGCGCAGCACCACGCCGAGATAGGGCGAGAGCGCGCCGGCGACGCCGTAGCCTAGCATGGTCAGCGCGGCGAGGAACGGCACTTGCGGCTTGGCGCGGTACTTGCCGAGCAAGGTCAGAGGCGGCGCCCGCAACGCAGAGGACGTGATCGACCAGATCACGATCAGCGCGATGAACCAGCCCTGCGCCGCCGCACCGGCTCCGGCAACGAACGGAAGCGCGACGAAGGCGCCGCAGGAGATCGCGGTCACGAGGGCGACGAACAGGCCGAGCCTGCCGACATGGGGCGCGAGCTTGTCGGCGGCGATTCCCATCGCGGTGTCCGCAATGGTGAAGATCGCCTGATCCAGCATCAGGATGAGGATCACGGCGGACGGCGCGATGCCGACCTCTGCGGCCAGCTTTGGCAGGTAGACAACGTAGGTCGTCCAGCCCAGCGTGAACACCAATTGCAGGCCTGCGAGATAAAGCCCCGTGCGGTTCGCCGTGCCCGTGCCGGTCGAGTTCTGTGTGGTGGTCATGTCGCCGCCTCCCCGCCCGAAGCTTAGACGAGCGAAGGCGGCGAGGAAACGCGTCAGCGCGTCCTGCGGAAGGTCAGATTGATCCGCTTCCGGCCGAGCAGCGGATGCTCGCCGTCGGCGAGCGGCGCGACGCCGTGATAGGCGAGCCTGCTGGCCCCGCCCCAGACCACCACGTCGCCATGGACGAGGCGGAAGCGGCGCGGCTTGTCATTGCGCGCGAGGCCGCCGAACAGGAAGGTCGCGGGCAGGCCGAGCGAGACCGAGACGATCGGCGCGGAATAGTCCAGCTCGTCCTTGTCCTGGTGCAGCGACAGCCGCGTGCCGGGCTCGTAGCGGTTGACGAGGCAAGCATCGGGCGCAAAGCCTTCAAAGCCGCCCTGCTCCGCGGCGCCGCGGGCGAGATCGGCCAACAGCGGCGGCATCGCCGGCCATGGCGCACCGGTGCGCGGATCGATGGGATCATAGCGATAGCCGGTGTGATCCGTGATCCAGCCGCGCTCGCCGCAATTGGTCATCGCCACCGACATCAGATGGCCGCCCGGCGTCGTCATCCGCCGGAACGGCGATTGCGCCACGATGGCGCGCACGGCGTCGATCAGCCCGCTCTCGATCGGCTTGACGAAGCCGCGCAGCAGCACGGCCCCATCGGCGATGTTTTCGCGCGACGGTTGGGCTTCTGCGACGCTATCGAACAAATCAGCCGTCAACGGCTCCGCTCATTTGGCATCGTGAAAAATCACACCCAGCGTGTGGCGCTGGCCGGACCTGATCCGGCTGACGCCGTGGCGGAGATTAACGCGGTAGGTGCCGCGTGTCCCCTGCACCGGACGATGATGCACAGCGAAGGCGACCGCATCGCCCTGTGCCAGCGGCACCACCTCGGCGCGGGACTGCATGCGCGGGCGCTGCTCGGTCAGCACGAACTCGCCACCGGTGAAGTCGCGTCCGGGCTCGGAGAGCAGGATCGCGACCTGGAGCGGGAACACGTGCTCGCCATAGAGGTCCTGGTGCAGGCAATTGTAATCACCGGCCTCATATTGCAGCAGCAGGGGCGTCGGCCGCGCCTGCCCGGCATCGTGGCAGCGCTTCAGGAACGCCGCGTGTGCGGCGGGATAGCGGATGTCGATCCCCATCGCCTCGTTCCAGCGATTGGCGACGGCTTGAAGATGCGCGTAGAGCGCCGGGCGCAGCTGCGCGATCAGATCGGGCAGCGGATAGGCGAAGTACTTGTACTCGCCGCGGCCGAAGCCGTGGCGGCCCATCACGATGCGGCTGCGGAAGTGCGCATCGTCCGGGTAGAGCGCGGCGATGGCGCGGCATTGGTCAGGCGTCAGCAGGTTCTTCAGGACGGCGCAGCCCTGGGTGTCGAGCTCGGCGGTGATCTGCGGCCAGTCGAGGGCGTCGACATGGTCGGCGAGGTTGGGAACGGAGTCTGGTGCGGAAACGCGTTTCGCGATGGCCATAGCAATCATCCCATTCACATCCGTCATTCCGGGGCGCGACGAAGTCGCGAGCCCGGAATCCATAACCACGATCGGGAGTATGGATTCCGGGCTCGCGCCCAAGTGGGCGCGCCCCGGAATGACGGGAGTGGGTGTCGCAGATCCCGGGCGCCACAACCACCCGATTTCCGATGATCGTCTCCACCGTCATTGCGAGGAGCCCTTGCGACGAAGCAATCCAGACTGGTTCCGCGGAGACCCTGGATTGCTTCGCTTCGCTCGCCGACGCGGAGAGAGATCAGCCCCTCACCGGCAGTTTCGTAGGGTGGGCAAAGGCGCTCTTGCGCCGTGCCCACGTCTTCGCAATACGTGGGCACGCTTCGCTTTGCCCACCCTACAAGGCCGTCGCTTGTGGCGCGAGTTACCCCCTCACCGGCAACGTCGCCACGTCGTAGCCGTGCCTGATCGTTCGCTTCAGCACGGGGTCTTCCAGCTCGAAGTCGAAGCGGTCGGCCGGGCGGATGCCGCCCTTGGCGGCGAACGTGCCGCCGAACATGGCGCAGCCGTCGGGAAACTTGCCACCGTCAAAGCCGCGCGCGATGAGGTCGGCGACCGGCAGCATCGCATCCAACGTGCCCTCCTGGTAGAGCACGCGCTCGCCTTTGATGGTGGCGTAGGAGCGCAGGATCATCTTGTCCCAATGACCGATGACGTCCTCGAACTCCCACAGCGTCGAGGCGATCGGCTTGTCGCACATCTGCTTGGAGACCGTGACGCTGTAGGCCTCGACCTTGCGGTCGGTGTGATCGGAGCCGCAGCCGACGAAGATGCGGCCCTGCCAGCCGATGAGCACGAATTCGACCTCGCCGGAGGAATCGCCACCGGTGCATTCGATGCTGTCCTCCTGGGTCAGCCGGCGCGCCGAGGCGCGATAGTAGATCGGCGTCGAGGCTGGGCGGGCGATGCCCATCTCCTCCAGCTCGGCGATGTGCTTGTCGCGCGCGACCGTGTCGCGGCCGGTCCAGCCGGCGATGACCAGCTGGTCGATCGCCAGCGTCAGCGGCGTGGTGGTGTCCTGGGCATCGACGGTGAACGTGAGATCAAACACGAATGACGGCCTCCATGCCGGCAGCAAGCTCGAAGATACGGCGGTCCGAGCCGCCTGCGCCCGCCAGCATCAGGCCGACGGGAACGTCGCCCTCGCGATGACAGGGCAGCGAGATGGCGCAACCGTCGATCAGGTTGATCAGGCTGCAATTGCGCAAGGCGCGGATGTTCTCGCGGGTGAACGCCTGATCGTCGGCGAGGTCGGCGATCTTCGGCGGTGTGTTGGGCGTGGTCGGCAGCACCAGGGCGTCATAGGGCGCGATGCGCGCATTGACGCGCGCGATCAGCGAGCGGCGTTCGTTGAGCAGGTCGATGTAGTCGGCCGCGCTCTGCGCCTCGCCGCGCATGATGCGCACCGCCACCCTGGGATCGTAGACGTCGCCCTTGGCCGTGATCAGATAGCGGTGCCAGGCATAGCTCTCGGACGCCGCGAAACCGCCCTTCGCGTTCATCGGACCGACGTCATGGAACTCCGCCATCTCGATACGCTCGACGATGGCGCCGTGATCGGACAGCGTCTTCAGCGCGCGCTCGAAGGTCTTGGCCACCTCTGCGTCGAGATCGTCGAGCGCGATCGTGGTGGGCACCGCGAGGCGCATGCCCTGGGTCGGCCGCGGCCTCAAGGCGACGATCGGCTCGGCCGCGAGCACGGCATCGAGTATGGCACAGCAACTGACCGATCGCGCCAGCGGCCCGATGCTATCGAGCGAGAACGACAGCGGCACCGAGCCGTCGAGCGGCACGCGGCGCTGCGTCGGCTTGTAGCCGACGATGCCGTTGAAGGCGGCCGGAATCCGGCAGGAGCCGCCGGTGTCGGTGCCGAGCGCGCCATGCGCCATGCCGTCGAGCACGGACACCGCCGCGCCGGCGGACGAGCCACCGGGCACGTGGCCTTCCGAGCGGTTCCAGGCCCCCTTCGGCGTGCCATAATGCGGATTGATGCCGATGCCGGAATAGGCGAACTCGGTCATGTTGGTGCGGCCGATCACGACGAAGCCGGCCTTGCGCAGCCGCGCCACCGTCGCGGCATCGTGCTCGGCAGGGGCTGAGTCATCCAGCGCGCGCGAGCCGGCGCGCGTCACCTGGCCCTTGATGTCGAACAGATCCTTGATCGAGACCGGGATGCCCGCATAGCGCGACGGCGCCGCCTTGGCCTTGCGCAAGCCATCCATCGCATCGGCCGCCGCGAGCGCGGCGTCCTTGTCGACATGGATGAAGGCGCGCTGGCCCTCGCCCGCGGGGTCGGCGATCCTGGCGAGGCAGGCCTCGACCAATTTGCGGGAGGTGATGCGGCCGCTTTCGAGGTCTTCGGCAAGCTGCGCCAGTGTCGGAAAATCAGACATGTCTGTCTCACGGAATATTTCGCGCGCAATCTATAGCGCTGGCTCAGCTCGACACAAGCATTGTGCGCATGATGGCATGCATGCGCATTGCTGGACCGTTGACGCGCCATGGTCGATTGTCGCATCAAGTTCGAAACCGGCGGGCGCGAGGCCTGCTTTTGGGAGGAGCCGCCCACATGGCCGAACCGCAGCGCGCGCGACCGAAACCGACGCCGGAGACCCAGCATTTCTGGGACGGCACCAAGGCCGGCGAATTGCGCCTGCAGCGCTGCGATGCCTGCGCCCATGTCTACTTCCCGCCGCGCCCGTTCTGCCCCTCCTGCGCCTCGCGCAAGGTCAGCATCTTCAAGGCCAGCGGCAAGGGCTTTCTCTACAGCTACGTGATCAACCATCGTCCGGCCGCGCCGGGCTTCACGCCGCCTTACGCCATCGCGGTGGTCGAGCTCGACGAGGGCCCGCGGATGATGAGCAACATCATCGACTGCCCGCAGACACCCGAGGCGCTCGAACTCGACATGAAGCTCGAGGTCGCGTTCCAGGAGCTCGACGACAAGATCACCCTCCCCGTCTTCCGCCCGGCGAAGGGGTAAGGTCATGCGCAAGAACCAGGTTGCCGTCGTCGGCGCGGCCGAGACCACTGAGCTCGGTGTCATTCCCAACGCCTCGCAGCTCCAGCTGCACGCGGATGCCGCGCTCAACGCCATCGCCGACGCCGGACTGAAACTGTCCGACATCGACGGCTTTGCCACCGCGGTCGAAACGCCGCAGCAGGTCTGCCACTATGTCGGCATCAAGCCGACCTGGGTGGACGGCACCTCGGTCGGCGGCTGCTCCTTCATGCTGCATGTCCGCCACGCCGCGGCGGCGATCGAGGCGGGTCTGTGCAAGACGGTGCTGATCACCCACGCCGAGAGCGGCAAGTCGATGATCGGCAAACTGCCGCGCTCGACGCCGGCCGATAGCCTCAACGGCCAGTTCGAGGCTCCTTTCGGCGTCTACGGCCCGCCCAGCATGTTCCCTATTCCCGTGCTGCGCTTCATGAAGACCTACGGCATCACCCACGAGCAGCTGGCTTCGGTCGCGGTGGTGCAGCGGGAATGGGCGACGAAGAATCCGCGCGCGATGATGAAGGAGCCGATCACGGTCGCCGACGTCCTCAACTCGCGCATGATCGCCTATCCTTTCCGGCTTCTGCAGTGCTGCCTCGTCACCGACGGCGGCGGCGCGCTGATCCTGACCTCGGCCGACCGCGCCAGGGATTTTCCGCGCAAGCCGGTCTACATCATGGGCACCGGCGAGAGCGTCGAGACGCCGATGGTCAGCCAGATGGAGACGTTCAACTCCTCGCGTGCGTTCAAGACCGCCGGGCCGCTGGCGTTCAAGGAAGCCGGCATCGCCCACGGCGACGTCGACCATCTCATGATCTACGACGCGTTCGCGCATCTGCCGCTGTTCGGCCTCGGCGATCTCGGCTTCATGCCCTATGAGGAGACCGGCCAGTTCATCGCCGACGGCAACACGCGTCCCGGCGGGAAACTGCCGCTCAACACCAATGGCGGCGGCCTGTCCTACATGCATTCGGGCATGTACGGCATGTACGCGCTGCAGGAGAGCGTGCGCCAGATGCGCGGCATCGCGCCGGCACAGGTGCCGAACGCGAAGATTTCGGTGTGCCATGGTGTCGGCGGCATGTTCGCCGCGAGTGGCACGATCGTGTTTACGAACGAGAGGTAATGCGCCGCTCGCCTCTCCCTCTCCCCGTTCTTACGGGGAGAGGGTTGGGGTGAGGGGCCTCTCTCCACGGATGAGATGGCCGCGAGACCTGTACCCCCTCACCCGGATCGCATCTTCGATGCGATCCGACCTCTCCCCGCAAGCGGGGCGAGGTAAGAAACGCCGGAACGCATAGCGGAGAACCCACATGAGCAAATCACTGCAAGACAAGGTCATCATCGTCACCGGCGCAGGCCGTGGCATCGGGCGCGAGATTGCGCTTCTGTGCGCCGCCGAGGGCGCCAAGGTCGTCGTCAACGATCCCGGCGGAGCCGCCGACGGCGCCGGCGCGAACGCGGCGCCCGCCGAGGAGGTGGTCGAGGAGATCAAGAAGCGCGGCGGCACGGCGGTCGCCAATTTCGAGAGCGTCGCGGAAGCGATCCCCGCCAGCAAGATCGTGAAGACCGCGACCGATCATTTCGGCCGGCTCGACGGCGTCGTCAACAATGCCGGCATCCTGCGCGACATGATCTTCCACAAGATGAGCGTGGAAGCGTTCGAAGCCGTCATCAAGGTGCATCTGATGGGCTCGTTCTACGTCAGCCACGCCGCGGCGCGCATCTTCCGCGAGCAGGAGTCGGGCTCGTTCGTGCACTTCACCTCGACCTCCGGCCTGATCGGCAATTTCGGACAAGCCAATTACGCGGCGGCCAAGCTCGGCATCGTCGGGCTGTCGAAGTCGATCGCGCTCGACATGGGCCGCTTCAACGTCCGCTCCAACTGCGTCTCGCCGTTCGCCTGGACCCGCATGATCGGCACCATCCCGACCGAGACCGACGCCGAGAAGGCGCGTGTCGAGAAGATCAAGCAGATGGGCCCGGAGAAGATCGCGCCGCTCTGCGGCTACCTGCTCGGCGATTCCGCCAAGGACGTCACCGGCCAGATCTTTGGCGTGCGCATGAACGAGATCTTCCTGTTCAGCCAGAACCGTCCGATCCGGTCGGTGCAGCGGAACGAAGGCTGGACTCCGCAGTCGATCGCGGAACACGGCATGCCGGCGCTGAAGGGCTCGTTCTACAAGCTCGATCGTTCGGCCGACATCTTCACCTGGGATCCGGTGTGAGGTAGCGCGAATCGGGAGTGGCGAATGGCGAATAGGGTTTCTATTCGCTACTCGCCATTCGCAATTCGCCCTACCCCGTATTCCGCAAGCCCGCCGAAATCCCGTTGATCGTCAGCTGGATCCCGCGCAGCACCTGCTCGTCGGGGTTCTGCGCGCGGTGCTCTCTCAAGAGCTCGACCTGCACGTGGTTGAGCGGATCGAGATAGGGGAAGCGGTGGCGCACGGAGCGCTCCAGCAGCGGGTTGCCCTGGAGCAGACGGTCCTGACCCATGATGTCGAGCAGCGTCTCGATGCAGGAATGCCATTCGCGGCGGATGCGGCCAAAGATTTTTTCGCGCAAGGCCTCGTCCGGCACCAGCTCGGCATAGCGCGAGGCGATCGCGATCGAGCTCTTGGCTAGCACCATGTCCATGTTCGACAGCAGCATGCGGAAGAACGGCCATTCCTGGTAGAGCTCTTTCAGGAACGGCATGCCCTGCTCTGGATGCTCCGCGATCCACTGTTCGACCGCGCTGCCGAAGCCGTACCAGCCCGGCAGCATCAGTCGGCATTGCGCCCAGGAGAACACCCAGGGAATCGCGCGGAGGTCCTCGATCGCGCGCGTCTTCTTGCGCGAGGCCGGACGGCTGCCGATGTTGAGCGTGGCGATCTCGTTGATGACGGTGGACGACCAGAAGTACTCGACGAAGCCTTCGGTCTCGTAGACGAGGCCGCGATAGGCCTTGAAGGCGAGGTTCGAGAGTTCGTCCATCGCGGTCAGATATTCGCGGCGCGGCGCGCTCTGGCGCGGATGCAGCAGACTTGCCTCCAGCGTCGCCGCGGAGAGGATTTCCAGATTGTTGCGGCCGACCTCGGTGTTGGAATATTTCGACGAGATGATCTCGCCCTGCTCGGTGATGCGGATCTGGCCGTTCACCGCGCCGCCGGGCTGCGCGATGATGGCGTCATAGCTCGGCCCGCCGCCGCGCCCCACCGAGCCGCCGCGGCCGTGGAACAGGCGTAAGCGCACGTGGTGCCGCTCGAACACTTCGACGAGGCCGATCTCGGCCTTGTAGAGCTCCCAGCCCGAGGTGACGAAGCCGCCGTCCTTGTTGCTGTCGGAGTACCCAAGCATGACCTCCTGCACGCTGCCGCGGCTGTCGACGAGCCGGCGGTAATCGTGCAACGACAGCATGCGGTCCATGATGCTGCTCGAAGCCTGCAAATCCTCGATGGTCTCGAACAGCGGCACGATGTTGATGGCGCTGCGGCCGGAGGGATGGACGAGGCCGACCTCCTTCAGGAGCACGGCGACCTCGAGCATGTCCGACATGCCCTTGCACATCGAGATGATGCATTGAGGAATGGCGTCCGAGCCGAATTTCGCATGCGCTTCCGCGGCGGCATGGAACACGTTGAGCTCGCCCATGGTCTCGTCGCTGTATTTGACGAAGGGCGAGACCAGCGCGCGCGTCGAGCGCAGCTCGTTCGTCAGCAGCGAGATGCGGGCGTCCTCGCCAAGCGCGAGATAGGACATGCCGGGATTGGCGGCGTCGATCAACTCGGCGATGGTGCGCTCATGGACGGCCGAGTTCTGGCGGATGTCGAGCCGGGCGAGGTGAAAGCCGAAGCAGTCCACCGCGCGGCGCAAGAGCCGCAGCCGGCCGCGCGCGATGACACGGGCGTTGTTGGAGATCAGCGAGCGGTGCAGCACGTCGAGATCGGCCTGCAGCTCCCTGACGCTGTCGTAAGGCGCCGCTTTGCCGACCGGCCGGCGCGTGATCTCGACCTCGAGCTTTTCGGCCGTCGCGGTCAGGCGCGCGTAGATGCCTGATACCGCCAGACGATAAGGCTCGCCGCTCCGATGCGGCGAGGTGTCCGGCGAACGCTCCGCCAAGTTGCGCAGCTCTTCGGAGACGTCGGCAAGGTGGGCCGCGATCGACAGCTCCGCGCCGAGCACGTGCAGCTCGTTCAGATAGAACTGCATCACCCGGCTCGACTGCAGCCGCAGCGTGCCACGCATCACGTCGGCGGTGACGAAGGGATTGCCGTCGCGGTCGCCGCCGATCCAGCTGCCCATGCGCAGGAACGAGGCGAGCTCGCTGGCGGCCTGCTCGCCGCCCTCCTCCAGCCTGTCCTCCAGCGCGTTGATGAGCCGCGGCACCTCGCGCAGGAAGGTGTAGTCGTAGAACGACAGCCCGTTGGCGACCTCGTCCAGCACGGTGAGCTTGGTCCGGCGGAGCAGATTGGTCTGCCACAGCGTCAGCACCTCGCGGCGGAGCTGCTCGTCGCCGGCATCGGCCTCCTCCGCGGTCATGGCGACACGCTCGCGGCGATCGAGCAGGGCTGCGATCTCCATCTCGCGGTCCATGGTGCTCTTGCGGCGGACCTCGGTCGGATGCGCGGTCAACACCGGGCTGACCAGCGCGGTCTTGAAGAAGGTGCGGAGCTGATCGGGACCAATGCCCGCCGCCTTGGCGTGCGCCAGTGTCTCCGCCAGCACGCCGGAGCTGCCATTCTTGGCCGCCGCGCGTGCGCGCATCTGTCGAATATTGTTCTGGTCCTCGGCGATGTTGGCGAGGTGCGAGAAATAGCTGAAGGCGCGGACGATCCGCACCGTCTCGGAGGTCGACATGCTGTCGAGGATCTGCTCGAGCTCGCGGCGGGCGAGCCGGTCCTCGTCGCGGTGGAACCTGATCGAGGTCTGCCTGATGCGCTCGACCAGGTCGAACACGTCGGCGCCCTCCTGGTCGCGCACGGTGTCGCCCAGAATGCGCCCGAGCAGGCGGATATCGTCCCGCAGCCGGGCATCGGCCTCCATCGCCTGGACATCCTCAGGGCGGTTGGGGCGCTGCTCAGTGCTGTCGGATGGTACGGTCTGGAGGGACATGGCTCGCTCCCCTGCTCGCGCCCTTGGCGGCCCGGTCCGGCGGAGTGTGCGATACTTTTCTACCGCAGTGCAAGATGAAGTTGGGGCGACGCACCGTGGATCGGAGTGCGACGACCTCGTGTCCCGACAAGCAGCAACGCCTTCGAGCGTTGCTGCGCCGAGCCGGGACCCAGGAGCCTCAGAGCACATCGCCGCAATGGGCCCCGGCTCTGCAGCGCACCACGCCGCGAAGGCGCGGCGCACTGCGCTGCGTCCGGGGCACGAGAAAATACTAGTCGTATAATAAGCATGCCTTCTCGGTCTCGCGGCGCAGGCGCCCGAAGTTTTGCTTTCCGTTTCGCCCTCATCGAGAAGCAAGGGCGCAGGGAAGGCCGGGCGCCAGCCGGCACCCAAGGTCCGCACGCGACAAGACGCACGCGGGGTGACCACAGGTGATGCCGGAACATCCCGGCCTTCCCTGCGCAATGGTTTTACGGCTTATGGCGCGCTCTCCCCGGGGAGCGATGCACTATTGCCCCCGTCGCCTTGCGGATCACTGATGCGCGCACCCGGTCGGGCCGCTTCACCACCGCAAGCCTTGACGCACAGACCCCGGGCGTCAGGACCACACGCTTTTGCCGTCCGCGGACGTCTCTCCCGGACTGTCGGAAGCTCGCGCGTGCTCGCCCCCAATGCCGAAAAGCAACGTTGTGACCACACCGTGTCGTGCCGCGGATCGCGATGGCTCACGGGTTTGCCCGCCCTGCCATCCCGTCACGCGCCGGCGCTGCCGCGTCCATCGCATCCTGGCCTACGTATCGTGACGATCGCGAAACGTCCCTTTGACGAGCCGGGATGTGCTGCGGTTTACCCGAAACGGCGAATTCGGTCAATCAGAATATTTGCACTCCCGCCACTTGACCTGCATTGGCGTGTTTTGCCCGTCGGGCAACGCGAGGCATGGTGTGCGCCGCATCGCCTGGCCGCGTCCCGCCGCAGCCAAAGGCGCCCCCGGCGTCTGGTTTGCCACCGACAGCCAGCGTAACAAACGAATGGAGGTTCGTCGCCGAAGGGTCAAAGAGCTGACGTCTCGACCATGTCCAATTCCAGCGCTTGCTACCGCCAGAAAGCAAGATGACAACTTGCGGCGATGGTGGCAGAATGATGACAGACGTGGTTTGAAGACTTGGCGACCAAGAACAACGAAGAGAATAGTTCGCCGCGGTCACGTTGTCCAAGGGAGGAGATGGCTCATGAAACGCATGTTTCTGGGACTGGTCGCCGTTGCCCTGATCGCTTCGGCGTTTGTCGTATCCACCACAACAGTCATGGCGCAGACGAAGGTGTTGAAGATGCAGGCCACATGGCCGGCGTCGCTCACGCTCTATGACAACTTCACCTATTTCGTCGATCGAGTGAACAAGCTGTCAGCCGGCGCGCTGAAGATCGAGGCGATGCCCGCCGGCCAGGTCGTGCCGGCGTTCGAGGTGCTGGACGCAACCAACAAGAAGGTGCTCGACGGAGCGCATGCGTGGGCCGGCTACTGGACCGGCAAGAACAAGACCGCGATCCTGTTCACCGGCGGTCCCGGCGGCACCTTCGGCATGGACTTCATGGACGTGATGGGTTGGCTCTATCACGGCGGCGGCCTCGAGCTTTACAACGAGTTTTATCAGAAGGAGCTCAAGCTCAACCTCGTCGTGTTTCCAATCCTGCCTGCAGGGCCGCAGGCGTTCGGCTGGTTCAAGAAGCCGATCCAGACGGTCGAGGACATGAAGGGCATGAAATGCCGCCAGACCGGCATGGCCGGCGAAGTGTGGCAGGCGCTCGGCTTCACGGTGGTCAACATGCCGGGCGGAGAAATCATTCCCTCCGCGCAACGCGGCGTGATCGATTGCGCCGAATGGGTCGGCGGCATCGAGGACATGCAGCTCGGCTTCCACAACGTCTGGAAGTATCACTATTCACCCGGCTTGCATGAGAACGTGACGGTCGGCGAGCTCGTCATCAACGGCGATGTGTGGAAGGAGCTCAGCCCGCAACATCAGGAGATCATCAAGTCGGCGGCCAACGAGACATTCCTCGTCTGGTGGACCAAGTGGCAGCGCCAGAACGCCGATGCGCTGATTGAGATGCAGCAGAAGCACGGCGTACAGATTCTCCGCACGCCGACGGAGATCCTGCTGGCCTTCATCAAGAAGTGGGACGAGATCGCGGCCGCCGAGGGCGCCAGGAACCCGTTCTTCAAGAAGGTGCACGACTCGCAGAAGGCGTATGCCAGCGCTGTGGTCCCGTACAAGAGGTCTTACTTCCCGCCATACTCCTTCATGGCGAACTACTACTTCCCAACCGAGAAATAGGACTTCCTCCGAGGGCGGCCGATTTGACCGCCCTCAATTCGCACGCAGGCGGCCTGCTTTGCGCCGCACGAATGATCGGCGAAAGGGGCGAGGCATGGCTGAGATAACAGGCGGGCAGCCACCGGCGCTTCTGGCTATCATCAGGATGATCGACGGCTTCACCGACCGGACCGGCACGATCATCTCGTGGCTCTCGGTGCCGCTGGTTCTCGCCGTCGCCTATGAGGTTGGGGCGCGTTACCTGTTCAACGCGCCGACCATATGGGCCTACGACGCAACCTACATGCTCTACGGCTCGCTCTTCATGCTTGGCGCCGCTTACGCGCTGCACAAGGGTGCTCATATCCGTACCGACTTCTTCTGGGAGAAGTTCTCGATCCGTAGGAAGGGCTGGATCGATACGATCTCCTATGTCGTCTTCTTCTTCCCGAGCCTGATCATGCTGTTCCTGATCAGCTGGAACGAATTCCACTACGCCTGGCTGATCAACGAGACTTCGGACCAGACTCCCTGGCGGCCCGTGCTGTGGCCGTTCAAATTCGTCGTGCCGCTCGCCTGCCTCCTGCTGCTGGTCCAGGGCGTGTCCGAGTTGATCAAGAGCATCTACATGGCGCGCACCGGCGTCGAGCTGGAGCATAAGGAGAAAGTCGAGATATGACCGCAGAAGCGCTCATCGGCCTCATCATGCTGCTGGTGCTGCTGGGCGCGATCTTCATCGGTGTGCCGATCTCGTTCACGTTGCTGTTTCTCGCCTTCTCGTTCGGCTACTGGGGCATGGGCGGGACGGTCTTCGAGCTTGGTTACTTCCAGACCATCGGCATGATGAAGGAAGAACTTCTCGCCGCCGTACCGCTGTTCATCTTCATGGGCTTCATCACCGAGCAGGCGGGACTCATGGAGCGCCTTTTTACCGCGTTCCGCATGCTGCTTGCGCCGGTGCGCGGCGCACTCTTCCTCGTCGTCATCCTGACCTCGACCGTGTTCGCGATGGCGACAGGCATCGTCGGCGCAGCCGTCACCGTTCTTGGCATCATGGCATCGCCGATCATGACGAAGGCGGGCTATGATGCCAAGCTTTCAGCGGGCACCATCACGGCGGGCGGCACGCTCGGTATTCTCATTCCCCCGTCGGTCATGCTGATCGTGATGGGGCCGGTGCTCGGGGTTTCGGTCGCCGATCTCTATGCTGCAGCCTTCGGACCGGGCTTTCTGCTGGCCGGCGTCTACATCATCTATCTGATGGGCCGCTCCTTCATCAATCCCAAGCTCGGGCCGCCAGTGCCAAAGGATGAGCGGATCTACTCCGCTGGATACATTGCACGCGAGGTGGCCGTCGGCACGCTGCCGCTGCTCGGGCTCATCACGGCGACGCTCGGCTCGATCATCGGGGGGCTTGCGACGCCGACGGAGGCCGCCGGCATCGGCAGCGTCGGCGCGCTGATCCTGGCCATCGCATATCGCAGGTTCTCGCTCAGCGGACTGCAACGGGCGCTGATCTCGACGATGGCGACGTCGAGCATGGTCCTCCTGCTGGCGGTCACGTCGAACATTTTCGGTGCGGTGTTCGCCCGCCTTGGCTCAGCGAACTGGATCACCGAGACGATGCTCGGCCTGCAGTTGCCGCCGAGCCTCATGCTGATTGTCGTGCTCCTTCTCATTTTCCTGCTGGGGTGGCCGTTTGAGTGGCCGGCCATCATCCTGGTGTTTCTGCCGATCTTCTATCCTGTCGTGAAAGGCATGGGCATCGACCTCATATGGTTCGGAGCGTTGGTTGCGGTGGTGCTGCAGACCGCTTTCCTGTCGCCGCCCGTCGCCATGTCAGCGTACTATCTCAAGCAGGTGGTCAAGGGCTGGAGCCTCGGAACGATCTACGCTGGCATGTTCCAGTTCATGGTGCTGCAGGTGATCTGCGTTGGCCTGATGATTGCCTTCCCCGGCATTGCGACCTGGTTCCCGCACACGCTGCATGAAGCATCTCGCAGCCAGGTGATCCCGGAGGAGTACAGAAAAATCCTGGAACAGCAGAAACAAGCACCGTCTCTGGAAGACGAGGACTGGTTGACACCAAAAAAGAAGTAGCCCGCGCGATTGAGTCCGCGACGGCGCCACACGGCTCCGCTCTGCCGCCGAGCGCCGATGTTGAGGCAACGTCCTAAGCCGGCACGATCACCTTGCCGATCGGCCAGAGCGCGATGCCGGCGAGCTTCAGATGAGCCCAGGCGAACGGGATACCGATGATGGTGACGGCGAGGACGAGCGCGGTCAGGAGGTGACCGAGTGCGAGCCACCAGCCGGCGAGCACGAACCAGATGATATTGCCGATCACCCCGAGCGGGCCGGTGCCGATATCCTCGACGCCGGTGACATCGTAGCGGTTGACCGCCCGGGAGCCGAACGGCAGCAGCGTGTAGACGGCGATGTTGAACGCCGCCCGCGCCCAGGGCAGGCCGATGATGGTGATCGCCATGACAACGGCCGCGATCAGCCAGCCGAACGCCATCCAGGCGCCGCCGATGAGGATCCAGAGGATGTTGAGAAGGATGGAAACGGGGGCCATGGGATGATCCGGAGGTGGATGATCCCATTCATATAGGCTCGGAATTTGTTCGTGCCAGGACGCTTCCAGCGCGCGGGGCGTAGCCCGGATGGAGCGAAGCGTAATCCGGGATGATCTTTCCACGGCGAGAGATCCCGGATTACGCTTCGCTCCATCCGGGCTACGAAGTAGCTAGATCTTCCGGCCCGCCTGCTCCCAATAGGGATCGCGCAGGCGGCGCTTGAAGATTTTTCCGGAATCTTCGCGCGGCAGGCCGGTGCGGATCTCGATGTGCTTGGGCACCTTGTAGTCGGCCAGATGCGCCTTCAGCGCGGCGCGGACATCGGAAGCAGCGAGCGTGACCCCGGGTTGCGGCTCCACCACCGCCATCAGCGCCTCGCCGAACTCGGCGTCGGGGATGCCGAACACGGCGCAATCATGCACGCCGGGCACCGCATGCAGCACGGATTCGATCTCGGCCGGGTAGATGTTGACGCCGCCTGATATCACCATGTCGCGCTTGCGGTCGCAGATGAAGACGTAGCCGTCTTCATCGATATAGCCGACGTCGCCGGAGGTGATGAAGCCGTCGCGGTCGATCTCGGCGCGCTTCTCCGGCTTGTTGTGATAGGTGAAATCGGCCATCTCGGCCATGCGCGAATAGATCTCGCCGATCTCGCCGACGCCGAGTACGCGTCCGTCGTCGCCGATGAAGCGCAGCTCGGCGCCGGGCGAGATCCTGCCGACGGTGCCGGGCTTCTTCAGCGCGTCCTCCGACGTCGCGAAGGTCACGGCGCTGGATTCGGTCGAGCCGTAGAACTCGTAGATCACCGGCCCCCACCATTCGATCATGGCGCGCTTGACGTCGGCCGGGCACGGCGCGGCGGCGTGGATGACGTGGCGGAGCGAGGAGACGTCGTACGTCCTGCGCACCTCCTCGGGCAGCTTCATCAGGCGGATGAACATGGTCGGCACCATGAAGATGGTGTCGATCTTGTAGTGCTCGATCGCCTGCAGGAATTCCTCCGCCTCGAAGCGCGGCATCAGCACCAGCACCCCGCCGAGCTTGCCGGCGCGGATGCCGAACGAGTTCGGCGCGGAATGATAGAGCGGCCCCGGCAGCAATGCGCGGGCGCCGGGCTTGAGCCCATAGATCATCGCACGCATGCGCTCACCGGCAGCCTGCTGCTCCGGCGTCGGCGCGTTGCGGCGGACGCCCTTGGGATGGCCTGTCGTGCCCGACGTGTAGATCATGTTCATGGGCTGCGGCACGATCGGGCCGTCATAGGGCGGGTGTTGCGCGAGCCAGGCTTCGAAATCGATCGCGAAGTCCGGCGTCTTCAGATGATCGGGATCGATCTTGTAGTTGGAGCGGATTTCCGGCGGCGTCGGCACGCTGAGCACGGTGACTCCCTCAGGAATCGCATCGCGCAAACCGTGCAGCATGTCGGCATGAGCGATCAGCACGGCGGCGCCGGAATCCTTCAGGATGTAGGTGATCTCCTCCGGTTTGAAGTGCCAGTTGATCGGCACGCCATAGGCGCCCAGCCGCATCGCGGCGTAGGCGGCTTCCAGGAAGGCGATGTCGTTGCGCATCAGCATGCAGACGCAATCGCCTTGGCGGACGCCGATCTTGGCGAGGCCGGAGGCGATGCGGTCGGCGCGCTCAGTGACCTCGCCGTGAGAGCGGCGGCGCTCGCCGGAGACGATGCCGAGGAAGGGGGACGTTTGGCTCATTGTTGTTTTTCTTTGTTGTTGTTTGTGCCGTCATTCCGGGTCGATGCGCAGCATCGAACCCGGAATCCATTTCACAGCGAACGATGCGGCTCGATGGATTCCGGGCCTGCGCCTACGGCGCATCCCGGAATGACCCAAAGCTAATCCGCAAAATTCGGCGCGCGCTTTTCCAGATTGGCGCGCACGGCCTCGGTCTGGTTGGGGCTGCCGATCAGCTTCTGCTGCTCGACGGATTCGGCGAGCAGCGCCGGGCCCGGATCGACCGAGAGATTGTTCAGCATCCGCTTGGCCGCGCGGATCGCATCGGGGCTTTTCCCTGCGATCTCGCGCGCGACATCAAGCGCCGCAGCGCGCGGATCGTCGCAGATGCGCGTGGCAAGGCCGTAAGCCAGCGCCTCCTGCGCCGAGAAGATCCGCCCGGTGTAGGTGAGATCGCGCAGGATGTCATCGCGCACCAGCGAGGCCAGGATCGGCGTGCCAGCCATGTCGGGGACGAGGCCCCATTTGATCTCCATGATCGACATGCGCGCATCCGAGCTGAGAAAGCGCATGTCGGCGCCGAGCGAGAGCTGGAAGCCGCCGCCGAAGGCGACGCCATGCACGGCCGCGATCACGGGCATCGGAAGCTGACGCCAGCCCCACACCGCCTGTTGCGCGAAGTTGGCCTTGCCATAGGTCCGCACCGTGAGATCGCGATTTTCGCCACCCGGAATTCCGTTGCCGCCCTTCTCCTTCATGGCGGCAAAACGCCCCATGTCCAATCCGGCGC
This sequence comes from Bradyrhizobium sp. NBAIM14, assembly GCF_020193895.1. NCBI lineage: Bacteria > Pseudomonadati > Pseudomonadota > Alphaproteobacteria > Hyphomicrobiales > Nitrobacteraceae > Bradyrhizobium > Bradyrhizobium sp. NBAIM14. Next base: position 256,727 of record NZ_JADYVQ010000002.1, read on the forward strand.
AGAAGGCACGGCCTTCGCCCGAGAGCACGACGGCGCGCACGCCCTTCTCCTTCGACAGCCGGTCGGTTGCGGCGACGAGGGCCTCGAACATGGGCTGATCCAGCGCGTTCATTTTGTCGGCGCGCACCAGGCGCACATCGGCGACGCCTTCCGAGATCGAGATCGAGACGCGGTCGTCCATGGACGAATTCTCCCCTAGTTCTTGCCTGTTCTTGTTCAGTGCCGCTTTACAGGACGCCGGCGGCCGGATTTAGTCAATCGACCAATTAACTGACAATCGCGGCAGAGGAAACAGCCATGTTCAAGGAAAATCTTCTGGCCGGCCGGCGCATTCTCGTGACCGGCGGCGGCACCGGTCTCGGCAAATCGATGGCGGCGCGCTTTCTCCAACTCGGCGCCGAGGTGCACATTTGCGGTCGGCGCAAGATCGTGTGCGACGAGACCGCAACCGAGCTGATGGATCTCTACGGCGGCCGCGTCACCAGCCATGGCGTCGACATCCGCAACGCGCTTGCGGTCGAGGAGATGATCGAGAGCATCTTCCGCGATGGCCCCCTCACCGATCTCATTAACAATGCGGCCGGCAATTTCATCTCGCGGACCGAGGAGCTCTCGCCGCGCGGCTTCGATGCGGTCGCCAACATCGTCATGCACGGCACGTTCTACGTGACACATGCGGTCGGCAAGCGCTGGATCGCCTTGAAGCAGCCCGGCAACGTCGTCTCGATCACCACAACCTGGGTGCGCAACGGCTCGCCTTACGTGGTGCCCTCGGCGATGAGCAAGTCGGCGATCCACGCCATGACGATGTCGCTTGCCACCGAATGGGGACGACACGGCATCCGCCTCAACACCATCGCCCCGGGCGAGATCCCGACCGAGGGCATGAGCAAGCGCATCAAGCCCGGTGACGAAGCCGGCGCGCGCACCAAGGCGATGAACCCGATGGGCCGGGTCGGCACCATGGAGGAACTGCAGAACGTGGCCGTGTTCCTGATCTCCGGCGGCTGCGACTGGATCAACGGCGAGACCATCGCCATGGACGGCGCCCAGGCGCTCGCCATGGGCGGCAACTTCTACCAGCTCCGCGACTGGAGCGACGACGACTGGAAGACCGCGCGCGAGAGCATCATGGCGCAGAACGAGAAGGACCGCGCGAAGCGGGGATGACGGCGCATTGCAAATGCGCGGACATGTAAGGGGCTGACGTTTTCACCACGCCCCCAGTCGTCGTCCCCGCCTAGTGCGCAAAGCGCACGGGGGCGGGGACCCATAACCACAGGGAGCAGTCGTGGCGCGAGACAGGTAACTGCATGTCTTCGCCAAACAACTTCCTGTCGCTATGGGTCCGGATCTGCGCGCGCTTGAGGCGCGCTTGTCCGGGACGACAGCGGAGCCCATCTTGTCTTCACCGGCGGATGACGCCACACTCCCGGGCATAAAAACAAACGCCTGCGGGAGAAACATGTCCACACAGAAACTGGCGAACCTCGCCGACATGGTGCGCGAGCGTGCGAAGAGCCGCGGCAGCGCCATCGCCTATGAATTCGAGGGCCGCACCACGAGCTTCGCCGAGTTCGACATCAAGACCAACAAGGTCGCGAACGCGCTCCTCGCAATGGGCGTGAAGAAGGGCGACCGCATCGCCTATCTCGGCAAAAACAGCGACATCTATTTCGAGCTCCTGATGGGGGCGATGAAGACAGGCGTCGTGATGGCGCCGGTGAACTGGCGGCTAGCAGGGCCCGAGGTCGCCTTCATCGTCTCAGATTGCAAGGCGCCGGTGCTGTTCGCCGGGCCGGAGTTCATCACTCAAGTGCGCCAGATCAGGGAGCAGATACCAAGCGTGCGCACCGTCATCACCACCGAGGGCGGCGCGCCGAAATGGCCGGATTTTACGGCATGGCGCGATGCGCAGAGCGGCGATGATCCGAAGGTGCCGATCGAAACCACGGACATCGCGATCCAGCTCTACACGTCGGGCACGACGGGCAAGCCGAAGGGCGCGATGTTGTCGCATGCCAACTTCCTCAACCTGGTGCAATCCGGCAATGCCGAGGACAAGCCGGAGTGGAACCGGTGGTCGACCGACGATGTCTCGCTGGTGGCGATGCCGATCTTTCACATCGGCGGTTCGGGGTGGGGCGTCATGGGGCTCTATCACGGCGCCCGCGGCGTGATCGCGCGCGAGTTCGACCCGACCAAGGTTTTGGATTTCTTCGAGCAGTCGGGCATCACAAAACTGTTCATGGTGCCGGCGGCGATGCAGTTCGTGGTGCGGCAGCCACGCGCCAGGACGGTCGACTTCTCGCGGCTGAAATACATGCTGTACGGCGCCTCGCCGATTCCCGCAGCGCTGCTGAAGGAATGCATCGAGGTCTTCAAATGCGGCTTCGTGCAGCTCTACGGCATGACCGAGACCACCGGCACCATCGTCGCGCTGCCGCCGGAGGATCACGTCGAGGGGCTGGAGCGGATGCGCTCGGCCGGCAAGGCGCTGCCGGGCGTCGAGATCGCGATCCTGGATCCGGACGGCAAGCCGCTGCCGCCGCGGCAGGTCGGCGAAATCGCAACGCGCTCGGGCTCCAACATGGCCGGCTACTGGAACCTGCCGGAGGCGACCGCATCCACGCTGCGCAGCGACGGCTGGCTGCGCACCGGCGATGCCGGCTACATGGACGAGGACGGCTATCTCTACATCCATGACCGCATCAAGGACATGATCATCTCCGGCGGCGAGAACATCTATCCGGCCGAGGTCGAGAGCGCTCTGTGCGACCACCCCGATGTCGCGGAAGCCGCCGTGATCGGCGTGCCTGACGACAAATGGGGCGAAGCCGTGAAGGCGATCGTGGTGATGAAGCCGGGCAAGCAGGCGACTGCCACCGAGATCATCAACTTCACCCGGACGCGCATCGCCGGCTACAAGACGCCGAAGAGCGTGGAATTCCTGCCTGCGCTGCCGCGGAATCCGTCTGGCAAGATCCTGCGGCGGCAGCTGCGCGAGCCGTATTGGGCGGGGAAGGATCGGCGGGTGAATTGATCCGCGGTGCCGTAGGGTGGGTTAGCCGTAGGCGTAACCCACCTCTTTGCAATCCACGCGGATGGCGCTGGTGGGTTACGCCCTGCGATCGCGCTTCGCGCAATCGCAGCGCTAACCCACCCTACGATAGCAGTGCGAGCGTCTAATGCTTCCCCGGCCCCATATACCCGAACAGGAATCCCGCCACTTTCCGCATCTGGATCTCCTCGCTGCCTTCGGTGATCCGATAACGGCGATGGTGGCGATAGATGTGCTCGAACGGCTTGTGGCGTGAATAGCCCATGCCGCCATGGACCTGCATGGCGCGGTCGGCGGCCTCGCAGCAGAGGCGGTTTGCCCAATAATTGCACATCGAGACCCGGTCGGACAGGGTGCGCTCGATTTGCTCCTCATTGAGCTGGTCCATCTCCCAGGCGGTCTTGCGGATCAAGAGGCGCAGCATCTCGGCTTGGGTCGCAAGCTCGACCAGCGGGAACTGGATCGCCTGGTTCTCGGCCAGCGCCTTGCCGAACGGTTTGCGCTCACGCGCGTATTTCACACTCTCGTTGATGCAGTAGACCGCGGCGCCGAGCGAGCTTGCCGCCTGGCGAATGCGGTTCTGGTGCACGAAGCATTGCGCCAGCGACAGGCCGCGGCCGACCTCGCCGAACAGCGCATCCTCCGGCACGAAGACGTCGGTGAAGCTGACGCGCGGATGGTCGGTCGGCATGTTGAAGGTCCACATGTACTCCTCGACCTTCACACCATGGGTCTTCGCCGGCACCAGGAAGCAGGTGATGCCGCGGGCGTCGCCATCGTTGCCGCTGGTGCGCGCGAACAGCGCGCAGTGCGTGGCGACGTGCATGCCGGTCGTCCACATCTTCTCGCCGTTGATGATCCAGCCCTTGACGTTGTCGCGGGTGGCTGCCACCGCGCGCGTCTCCATGTGGGTGGCATCCGAACCGTGATGCGGCTCGGTCAGGCCAAAGGTGATGCGGTACTTGCCCTTAATGGAGCCGTCGATCATCGCCTTCTGGTCGTCGCGGCCGTAGCGGTCGAGCATGGTGACGACGGGGAAGTTGCCGACGATGGAATGCTCGTTCTGGAGGTCGTTATGCAGGCCGAGGCCCTTTGCGGCAAAATGCTCGCGGATCACGGCCATCCAGAGGTTGGAGCCGTCCTTGCCGCCATATTGCTTCGGCACAGGAAAGCGCAAATGCCCGGCGGCATCCGCAAGATCCTTGGCCTTGCGCAGCAGCGCCTCCCATTCGTGACGCGGCAGGCCGCCATTGTCGAAATCGGTGCGCGCCCATTCGCGGCGATGGTCGAAGAAGCGGATGTTGTCGTCGGCCCGTTCCAGCGGCTTGATCTCGCGTTCGATGAAACGGTCGAGTTCTCCGAGATAGGCGACGAGATCGGCAGGCAATGAGAAATCCACAGGTTCTCTCCCGGATTGATTTTATCGTTTTGCGTTAAGGCGCTGGGCGCATTCTTGCTTGGTGCGATTAAGGTGAGAAGAGCGCGTGCAAGTCAAGCAAGCCGAGATGTGAGGAGCGCAAGGCGCGCCCGCGCAATTCGATGGTGCTCTGGCGCACCCGCACGGTAGTATGGGGCCAATATTCCTTCGAAAGAAAATCCGGGAGCGCGCGATGGAGCTGAAATTCTCAAAGGTGGAACGCAAGGGGCCGATCACGATCGTGACGCTGTCGCGGCCCGAGGTCTACAACGCGCTGCACACCGATGCGCACTTCGAGCTTCAGAAGGTGTTTGACGATTTCTCCGCCGATCCCGAGCAGTGGATCGCGATCGTCACGGGCAGCGGCGATAAGGCGTTCTGCGCCGGCAACGATCTGAAGTGGCAGGCAGCGGGGGGAAAACGCGGCTGGGACAAGGGCGGCTTCGCCGGCCTCACCTCACGCTTCGACTGCGACAAGCCGATCATCGCCGCGGTGAACGGCGTTGCCATGGGCGGCGGCTTCGAGATCGCGCTCGCCTGCGACCTCATCATCGCCGCGGAGAACGCGACCTTCGCCCTGCCCGAGCCGCGCGTCGGCCTTGCCGCGCTCGCCGGCGGCTTGCACCGGCTGCCGCGCCAGATCGGGCTGAAGCGCGCCATGGGCATGATCCTCACCGCGCGCCATGTCAGCGCCAAGGAAGGGCTCGAGCTCGGTTTCGTCAACGAGGTGGTGCCGCAGGGCGAGGCGCTCGCGGCCGCGCTGCGCTGGGCCGAGATGATCGCCAAGAATTCGCCGATGTCGATCCGGGCCTCGAAGCAGGCGATTCAGAAGGGGCTTGGCGTGTCGCTGGAGCAGGCGATCGCGGAGCAACGGGACTATCCGGCCGTGCAGGCGATGGTCGCCTCGCAGGATTATATCGAGGGCCCGAAGGCGTTTTCCGAGAAGCGGCCGCCGAAATGGGTGGGAAAGTAGGAAACGGGTCTCCCCACTCGTCATTGCGGAGCGCGCCGACAGGCGCGAGCCCGGAACCAATTGAGCGACAGAACGTGCGGATGAATGGATTCCGGGTTCGTCGCTTCGCGACGCCCCGGAATGACGGCGGAGAGAGGAGCGCCCCCTCTCTCAACACTGTCATTGCGAGCGTAGCGAAGCAATCCAGGCTGCCCAGCAGAGACAGTCTGGATTGCTTCGTCGCAAGGGCTCCTCACAATGACGGGGAGAGAGCTATCCGCCCCGCCCCAGCTCGCGCTTGTAGGACGCGTAGTTCGGCTGATCCACCGCGAGCTTGTCCATCGTGGTCGCCCAGAGATGCTCGGCGAGACCGGGGGTCGCGAGATCGACTTCTCCCCTGGCGATGCGCTCGGCGAGCACGCGGTTGAGTTCGGCGATTGAGCCATCCAGGCCGAGCAGCGCGCGCAGGCGCTCCACCTCCTTCGCATCGCTTCCCTCCTCCCGCGTCAGCTGCCGCGTGACGAGGTCGAGGATGTTGATGGCGACGCGCAGCTTGAAGGCTTGGTGGCCGGAGATCAGCGGCGTGATGTCGCTGCGGAGGAAATCGGCGACTGCCTTGGTCAGCTCGATCGGGGTCGGCTCGTCCTGCATGTGTCAGCTCCCGCGCGGCGCCAAAAGCCGCAACAGATCGATCTCGGTCTCGCTGGCGCGGCGGCCGATCATGGCGCGCTCCATGGAATGGTCGGGCCCCTCGCGAAAGCGCTGCATCATGCCGCCGCACATGATGCCCCAGCGCAGCGTGCCCATCACCTCCCAGAACTTGACGCGCGCGGGATCGACCTTGCGGCCCGCGGCCTCGTAGCCCGCGAACAGTTCCTCGCGCGCGCCAAAGCCGCCGACGGGCTTGTCGATCTCGCCGAAGCGCCAGGAGTTCACGCATACCCAGCCGAGGTCCTCCATGGGATCGCCGAGATGGGCGAGCTCCCAGTCCAGCACCGCGCGAACGCCCTCGGCGCCGATGATGAGATTGCCGTTGCGGAAATCGCCGTGCACCAGCGTGGTCTCGGCCGCGGGACCGGGATCGTGATCGCGCAGCCAGCGCAGCGCCAGCTCGAATACCGGCTTGGGCCAGTTCAGGCTGCGATAGTCGCGCTCGAACTCGGCGATCTCCTGGGTTGCGCCGCGGCTGCGCAGCTCGGGCAGTCTGTCCAGCGGCAGCTTGTGCAGGCCGGCGAGAATGCCGCCGATCTGCCGCGCCAGAATGGGTCGCGCCGCAGCAAACTCCTCATCGCGAAGAATCTTGCGCGCAATGGTCTCGCCCTCGACCCGCTGCATGATGAAGCCGGTGCCGAGATCGTCCTCCGGCACCAGCACATGCAGGACGCGGGGCGACGGCACGCCGGCCTCATAGGCGAGCTGCATCAACTGCGCTTCCGCGGCAAGACCGGCCGCGCGGGTCGGCGCGGCGCCATAGCCCTTTGGTGAGCGCCGCAGGATCGCGCCGATCGGCCCGTCGGGATGGGAGATGTCGAAGCGCCAGGTTTCCTGGCTGGCGCCGCCGGAGAGCTTTGCCGCACAGGTCGCGCCGGTCGCCCCTTTGCACCAGCGCTGGACGCTGCGTGAAAGCGCCGCCTCGATCATTTGCCCTTGAACTGCGCGGGCCGCTTCTCGAGGAAGGCGCCGACGCCCTCGCGGAAATCCTCGGTGTCGCCGGCGCGGAGCTGGCACTGGAATTCCAGATTGAGCTGATCCTCGAAGGAATTTTCCGGGCTGTCCCAATAGAGCTTGCGGATCAGCGACAGCGCCACGGTCGGCCCGCTGGCGAGATCGCGCGCCAGCTTCATCGCTTCCTCCATCAAGACGCCGTCATCATAGACGCGGTTGACAAGGCCCCATTCCAGCGCCTTCTCGGCCGGCAGGCGCTCGCCCATCAACGACAATTCGATCGAGCGCGCGCGGCCGACGAGGCGCGGCAACAGCCAGGTCGAGCCGCAATCCGGCACGAGGCCGATGCGGCGGAAGGCCTGCAGGAAATAGGACGAGCGCGCGCATAGGATCATGTCGCCGAGCAGCGCGAAGCTCATGCCGGCGCCGGCGGCCGGGCCATTGACCGCGGTGACGATCGGGCAGTGCAGGTTGCGGATGCGGCGCAGGAAGGGATGAAAGCCGGTCTCCAGCGTAAGGCCGGCCTTGGTCTTCTTCGCCTGGTTGTTGCGGCCTTGCAGATTGGCGCCCGTGCAGAACGCCCGCCCCGCACCGGTCAGCACCACGCAGCGCACCTCGTCCTTCTTCTCCTCGATCGCATCGAGCGCCTCGGAAAGACCGCCCAGCATGTCGACGGAGACCGCGTTCATCACCTCCTGATGGTCGAGCTTGAGGATCGCGACCGAGCCATCGAAGTCGAGCGTGACGTGTTTGAACTGCATGGTTTCCTCATCAGTTGCGGCCCGCACCAGTTTCGCAGGCCGGAATTCGTTTTGCCGGGGCGCATATTTGATTTTTGGCGCGGTCTTGTCCATGGTGATCGGAGCATAGCAAGCATCTTGTGCGCAGCGGCTGATGCGCCGCAGTCAAAAAACAGGAAACGCGCCATGAACCTCTTCGACCTTTCCGGCCGCGTGGCCGTGATCACCGGTGGCAATGGCGGCATCGGGCTCGGTATCGCGCAGGCGCTCGCGGGCCAGGGCTGCAACGTCTCGATCTGGGGCCGCAATGCTGACAAGAACAAGGCCGCTGCCGCGAGCATGGAGGGCCTGTCCGGCAAGGTCGACAGCCGCGTCTGCGACGTCACCGATCCGGCCTCGGTCGCTTCAGCGATGAAGGCGACGCTCGACACCTTCGGCCGGGTCGATGGCTGCTTCGCCAATGCGGGCATCGGCGGCGGTGGCCGGCGCGCCTTCATCGAGCGCACCGAGGAGGAATGGCGCACGATGTTCGCGACCAATCTCGACGGCGTGTTCCACGCGTTCCAGGCCGCCGCCAAGCACATGACGGATCGCGCCAATGCCGGCGATCCCTTTGGCCGGCTGGTCGCGACCTCGAGCCTCGCCTCGATCTTCGGCACGGCGCGCAACGAGCATTATGCCGCGACCAAGGCCGCCATCAACGCGCTGGTGCGCGCGCTCGGCGTCGAGCTGGCACGTCACGGCGTCACCGCCAATGCGATCCTGCCGGGCTGGATCAAGAGCGACATGACCGCAGGGCTCATGGCGAACGACAAGTTCGTAGCCAACGTGATGCCGCGGATTCCGATGCGGCGCTTCGGCGAAGCCTCCGATTTCGGCGGCATCGCGGTGTATCTGATGAGCAAGGCGTCGTCGTATCACACCGCGGATACGTTCGTGATCGACGGCGGCTATACCGCTTTTTGATTCTCGTAGCCCGGATGGAGCGCAGCGAATCCGGGACGGCCAAAAGCAAGCAAGACCCGGATTTCGCTCTGCTCCATCCGGGCTACAACACTGAGGGAACGGGCAAATGTTTTCACACGTCATGATCGGTACCAACGACCTGGACAAGGCCAAGGCGTTCTACGACCAACTGCTCGGCACGCTCGAGGTGCGGCCGGCCAGGGTCGACGGCCACCGCATCTTCTACATCACCAAGACCGGAGTGTTCTCGGTATCGAAGCCGATCAACGGCGAGCCGGCGACCTGCGCCAACGGCGGCACGATCGGCTTTGCCGCCAATTCGCCGGAACAGGTCGATGCGTGGCACGCGGCGGGCGTTGCAGCCGGCGCAAAATCGATCGAGGATCCGCCCGGCATTCGCCAGGGCCCGGGCGGCAAGCTCTATCTGGCCTACCTGCGCGATCTCGATGGCAACAAAATCTGCGCGATGCATCGGATGGCGAACTAGCCACATCCACTGCTGTCATTCCCCGCGACCCGGCTACGCCAAGGCTTCGCCAGGGTTGAGGTCCAGGGGCGCCGAAGCTTTAGCGTAGGCGGCAGGCGGGGAATCCAGTACGCCGCAGCTACTCTGTTCAATCACTGCCGTCTCGGAGTACTGGATCGCCCGCCCCAGTGCGCAAGTGCGCACAAGGCGGGCGATGACGGCGGAGAGCGTGGCGCGGGCGTGCCCAGTGCGCCGCGCCCATTCAAACAACATTTCAAACGGCCTTGCGATATTCCATCGCATGGCATGGCCTCACGCGTGAAAATGCGCCCTCGCACTTTGCCGGCGCTGCGACTATTCTTGCGCACAACACGTTCTAGCGATCCCGGGAGGACCAATGACAAAACACACCTACATTCCCCGCACCACCAACTACACGCTCAATCCCGGCGACGAGCTCAACGACTTGCGGATGTCGGACCAGGTCCGGCCGCTTTACGATCACGTCAAGAAGTTCATCCGCGATACCGTCGAGCCGATGTCGATCGAGTTCGCCAAGGCCGGCGAGGGCAAGGAAGATCGCTGGAGTTTTACGCCGAAGCAGCTCGAGGTGCTGGAGAAGGCCAAGAACAAGGCCAAGCAGGAAGGCCTCTGGAACTTCTTCCTGCCCGATGACGAGACCGGCCAGGGCCTGAAAAATCTCGACTACGCCTATATCGCGGCAGAGCTCGGCAAGAGTCCGCTGGCCTCGGAGACCATGAACTGCTCGGCGCCCGACACCGGCAACATGGAAGTGCTGGAACGGGTCGGCACCAAGGAGCAGAAGGAGAAATGGCTGAAGCCGCTGCTCAACGGCGAGATCCGTTCGGCCTATGTCATGACCGAGCCGAACGTCGCCTCCTCCGACGCCAAGAACATCTCGACCACCGCAAAGCTCGTCGGCGACGAATGGGTGATCAACGGCGAGAAGTACTACATCTCGGGCCTCGGCGATCCCCGCTGCAAGATCCTCATCGTGATGGTGAAGACCAACCCGGACGCGGCGCCGAGCAAGCAGCAGTCGCAGATCCTGGTGCCGCGCGACACGCCCGGCGTCGAGGTGCTCGGTCCCATGTACGTGTTCGGCCAGGACCACGCCCCGCGCGGCCACATGCACATGCGCTTCAACAATGTGCGCGTGCCGAAGGAGAACATCCTGCTCGGCGAAGGCCGAGGCTTCGAGATCTCGCAGCTCCGCCTCGGCCCCGGCCGTATCCATCACTGCATGCGCACCATCGGCAAGGCCGAGAAGGCGCTCGACCTGATGGTGCAGCGTGGCCTCACGCGTGAGGCCTTTGGCAAGAAGATCGCCCATCTCGGCGGCAACATGCAGATCATCGCGCAGGCGCGCTGCGAGATCGAGGCGATGCGGCTGATGGTGCTGAAAGCGGCGAAGGCAATGGACGTGCTCGGCAACAAGGAGGCCCGCGTCTGGGTCTCCATGGTCAAGGCCATGGTGCCCGAGCGCGCCTGCAAGATCATCGATCAGGCCATCCAGATGCACGGCGCCACCGGCATCTCGCACTGGACCCCGCTCGCCGAGATGTATCAGGACGTGCGGCACCTGCGCTTCGCCGACGGTCCGGACGAGGTGCACTGGATGGTGGTGGGCCGCCACGAGCTGAGCATGGCGTGAGCCGCTCTCTTGGCGCGCGTCGGCCTCTCCCCGCCCACGGGGAGAGGCGCAGAAAGAAACGGAGCCACCATGGACTACGCCGCCAGCGAGCTGACGCCACGCGAGCGCTACAAGGTGCTGACGTCCTTCATTCTGCCGCGGCCGATCGCGTGGGTGACCACGCTCGGGCCGACCGGCGTGGTCAACGCCGCCCCGTTCAGCTTCTTCAACGCCTTCTGCGAGGATCCGCCGCTCTGCATGTTCGCGGCCAACCGCAAGCCGAACGGCGAGGACAAGGACACGTTTCTCAACATCCAGCGCACCGGTGAATTCGTGGTCAACCTCACGGACGAGCCGCTGGCGCGGGCGATGCACGAGAGCAGCGGCGATTTTCCGCCTGAGATCAGCGAGCCCGATTATCTCGGGCTGAAGCTTGCGCCCTCGACGAAGATCGGGGTGCCACGGCTAGCTGACACGCCCTGGGCGATGGAGTGCAAGCTCTGGAAGCTGATCGACGTCAACGACGATCGCCGGCTGATCATGGGCGAAGGCCTCCACTTCCACATCCGCGACGAGCTCTGGGACGACAAGGCGATGCGGGTGCACATGGACCGCTATCACCCGATCGGCCGCATGTTCGCCGACCGTTACTGCCGCACCGATGACCGCGTGGTGTTTCCGGCGGCGGAGGGCATGAAGAAATAGGCCGCAGCAACGGTGCGCTCCCTCGCCCCATTCTTACGGGGCCGCGACGAGCTTGGCTCGCGCTGAGAGGGTTGGGGTGAGGGGCTTTCTCCACGCGCGAGACTGTCGAGGGACCTGTACCCCCTCACCCGAATTCGATCTGCGATCGAATTCGACCTCTCCCCGCTTGCGGGGAGAGGTGATGAACCCGTCAGCTACGTTGCGGGCACGAGCTTGTCCTGGGTCTTGGTCTCGAAGTCGCTCGCGTCGTGGCGCTCGTGGAGCTGGCTGGCGGGATCGCCGGAGACCCGGTTGACCATGCGGCCGCGCTTCACGGCGGGGCGCTGCGCAATCTGGTCGGTCCAGCGCTGCACGTTCTTGTAGTCCTGCACCGACAGAAATTCGCCGGCGCCATAGACCAGCCCCTTGGCGAGCGCGCCATACCAGGGCCACACCGCCATGTCGGCGATGGTGTAGTCCTTGCCCGCGAGATATTCGTTGTCGGCGAGACGCCGGTCGAGCACGTCGAGCTGGCGCTTGGTCTCCATCGCGAAACGGTCGATGGCGTATTCGATCTTGGTCGGGGCATAGGCGTAGAAATGGCCGAAGCCGCCGCCGAGATAGGGCGCGCTGCCCATTTGCCAGAACAGCCAGGACATCGCCTCGGTGCGGGCCTTGACGTCCTTCGGCAGGAAGGCGCCGAACTTCTCCGCGAGGTAGAACAGGATCGAGCCTGACTCGAACACCCGGACAGGCTCGGGACCGGAGCGATCCATCAGCGCCGGGATCTTGGAATTCGGATTGATGTCGACGAAGCCGCTGCCGAACTGATCGCCATTGCCAATCTTGATCAGCCAGGCGTCATATTCGGCGCCCTTGTGGCCGAGCGCCAGGAGCTCCTCCAGCATCACGGTGACCTTGACCCCGTTCGGCGTCGCCAGCGAGTAGAGCTGAAGCGGATGCTTGCCGACTGGCAGCTCCTTGTCGTGGGTGGGGCCGGCAATCGGGCGGTTGATGTTGGCGAATTGCCCGCCGTTCTCCTTGTTCCAGGTCCAGACTCTGGGCGGCACGTAAGGGGCGTCGGTCATGCGGGGCTCCGGGCAAAAAGGATGCGTCTGCATTAATTAGCCCGCAAACGGCCGATGACAAGGGCGCCGCAATGCATTGCCGGATGGGACAACTCTGCGTTTTGTCATGGCAGCCCCTCCCCTCCGTCATTCCCGGGTGCCCGCAGGGCCTGCGGCCCGCGGATAGAGCGCGACGTCTGCACACAAGATGCCTCGCCAGATCCGGCATGTCATCGATCGGCTAGCGTCACTTTGCTTTGCCAGCGAAAGCAACGAGAATGCGAAGCCTGCCGCCGGGAGAGAGCCATGAAATCGCCGATCTGCGACATGCTGGGGATCGAATTCCCGCTGCTCGCCTTCAGCCATTGTCGCGACGTCGTTGCCGCCGTCAGCCGCGCCGGCGGCTTCGGCGTGCTGGGCGCGACCGTGCATACGCCGGACACGCTCGAGCGTGAGCTGACGTGGATCGATGATCACGTCGACGGCAAGCCTTACGGCATCGACGTGCTCATCCCGGAAAACATCTCGACGGCCGGCGAGAAGGACGTCACCTGGAAGAGCCTGGAAGCGCGCGTGCCGCAGGAGCACCGCAACTACACGCGCGATCTCCTGAAGAAGTACGACATCGAGCTGACCACCACCGAGGTCGCGGACAACCAGCCGCAGCCGTTCGACGGCAAGACCGCGCTTCAGCTGCTCGAGGTCTCCTTCAATCATCCGATCCGCCTGATCGCCAATGCGCTGGGCGTGCCGCCGAAGGCGATGATCGAGATGGGCAAGAAGCACGGCGTGCCGGTTGCAGCGCTGGTCGGCGCCAAGGAGCACGCGCTGCGCCAGGTCGCGGCCGGCGTCGATATTCTCGTCGTGCAGGGCACCGAGGCCGGCGGCCATTGCGGCGAGGTCTCGACCATGGTGCTGGTGCCGGAGGTGATCAAGGCGATCAAGACTATCCGAGACGTGCCGGTGCTGGCAGCCGGCGGCATCATGACGGGACGGCAGATGGCGGCCTGCATGGCGATGGGCGCGGCCGGCGTCTGGACCGGCTCGGTGTGGCTGGCCACGGTCGAGTCCGAGACAAGCGAGATCTTTCGCGAGAAGATGATCGCGGCATCCTCGCGCGATGCGGTGCGCTCGAAGGGCCGCACCGGCAAGCCGGCCCGGCAGCTCCGCTCAGTCTGGACCGACGCCTGGGACCGCGCGCCGGATAGCCCGGGCGCGCTGCCGATGCCGTTGCAAAGCATCATTAGCCGCGACGCCTTCCATTCGATCGACCGAGCCGCCGCAAGCGGCAACGCCAAGGCGCGCGATCTCGTCAGCTATTTCGTCGGCCAGGGCGTCGGCCTGATCGACAGCGTCAAGTCGGCGGGTGCGGTGGTACAGGAGTTCAAGCAGGATTTCGCCGAAGCCGTCGAGCACATGAATGCGCTGGTGGCGGAGTGACGATCCCACTTGTCATTGCGAGCGCAGCGAAGCAATCCAGACTGCCTCCGCGGAAAGATCCTGGATTGCTTCGCTGCGCTCGCAATGACGAACAACTGACATCGTGAACTGAAGCAAGAAGAAATGACCAATATCCCCGAAGACCGCATCCCCGTCATCGTCGGCATCGGCGAGATCGTCGATCGCCCCAAGGAGATCGCCGAGGGTCTCGAACCGCTCGACCTGCTCGAACAGGCGCTGCGGCGGGCTGAACAAGACGCCGGCGCAAAGCTGCTCGGCGAGGTGCAATCGCTCGACGTCGTCAATTTCCTGAGCTGGCGCTATCGCGATCCGGAGCAGCTTTTGGCTCAGCGCCTCGGCATCTCGCCCGCGCATTGCTATTACGGCCCAGTCGGCGGCGAGAGCCCGATCCGCTACATCCACGAGGCGGCCAAGCGCATCGCGCGCGGCGAGTGCAGCGTGGCGGCGGTGTGCGGCGCGGAAGCGCAATCGAGCGCTACCAAGGCGGAGCGCGCCGGCGTCAAGCTGCCGTGGACGCCGTTCGCCTATGACGTCGAGGAACCCAAGCGCGGCGCGGCGTTCCAGAAGCCGCTGGCGGTGAAGCTCGGCGTGTTTCGACCTGTGACCGTCTATCCATTCTATGAAGCGGCCTCCTCCGCGCATTGGGGTCAGACGCCACGCGAAGCCATGGCGGAGTCAGGCACGCTGTGGTCGCGCTATTCGGAAGCCGCCGCGGAGAACCCGAACGCCTGGCTGAAGCGGCGCTACACGCCGGAGGAGATTACGACGCCGACCGCGGACAATCGCCTGATCGCCTGGCCCTACAACAAGCTGATGGTGGCGAACCCCAGCGTCAACATGGGCGGTGCGCTGCTGCTCACCAGTCTCGCCAAGGCACGCGCAGCCGGGATCGCCGAAGACAAACTGGTCTACCCGCTCGGCGGCGCCTCCGCGGAAGAGCCGCGTGACTATCTGCTGCGCGACCAGTTTTACGAGAGCCACCCGCAGAACGCCGTGCTGAAAGCGGCGATGGACCTCGCCGGCGGCGACGGCAAGTCCTTCGACGCGATCGAGCTCTACAGTTGCTTCCCCTGCGTGCCCAAAATGGCGCGGCGGACACTGGGCTTAGGTGCCGACGTGCAGCCGACCGTGACGGGCGGCCTCACCTTCTTCGGCGCGCCGCTCAACACCTACATGACGCATGCCGCCTGCGCTATGGTGCGGCGGCTGCGCGACGGCGCCAAGCTCGGCCTGCTCTATGGCCAGGGCGGCTTCGTCACCAAGCACCACGCGCTGGTGGTGTCGAAGACGGCGCCGCGCGAGGCGCTGGTGCAGGAAACGAGCGTGCAGGCCGATGCGGACCGCAACAAGCGCGCGGTGCCGGAGTTCGTCGCGGAGGCCACTGGCAAGGGCACGGTCGAGAGCTTCACCGTGCTTTACGGCCGCGGCGGCAATATCGAGCATGGCGTCGTGATGCTGCGGACAGAGGACGATCGCCGCACGCTGGCGCGGGTCCCGGCGAGCGACGGCGCGACGCTGGCGCAGCTGCTCGCCATGGATCGCACCCCGGTCGGCTCGTTCGGCGAAATCGCTATGGCAGAAGATAACGTGCCCGAGTGGCGGGTGGCGTGATCTCGTAGGGTGGGCAAAGCGAAGCGTGCCCACGGCCTTCGTGTGATCCGGAAAGAATGGTGGGCACGGCGCAAGAGCGCCTTTGCCCACCCTACGAGATCTCAGCCCTTCGGCGCCTGTTTTTTCCGACGCGGTCGAGAGTCAGGCGGCGCGAACCGAGTTCAGGAACTTGCCGACCTCGAGCTTGAGGCGGTTGGAATCGCGGGACAGCATCTGGGCCGCCGACAGCACCTGCGTGGACGCTGATCCCGTCTCCGAGGCGCCGCGCTGCACGTCGCCGACGTTGGACGAGACCTGCTGGGTGCCCAGGGCGGCCTGCTGCACGTTGCGGGCGATCTCCTGGGTCGCTGCGCCCTGCTGCTGCACGGCCGTCGCGATGGCCGAAGCGATCTCCGACAGACGCGCGATGGTGCCGCTGATCTCCCCGATGGCGCTGACCGAATCCTGCGTCGCCGCCTGGATGCCGCCGACCTGCTGGCCGATCTCGCCGGTGGCCTTGGCCGTCTGCTCGGCGAGCGCCTTGACCTCGGAGGCCACCACCGCGAAGCCGCGGCCGGCTTCGCCAGCCCGCGCCGCCTCGATGGTAGCGTTGAGTGCCAGGAGGTTGGTCTGGCCGGCAATCGCATTGATGAGCTCGACGACATCGCCGATCCGCGCCGCAGCCCGCGACAGCTCGCTAACACGCTCGGTGGTGGCATGCGCCTGGCTGACCGCCTCGCTCGCGATCCGGGAGGAATCCTGCACCTGCCGCCCGATCTCGCGCACCGAGGACGACATCTCCTCGGCAGCCGAAGCCACCGAATGGACATTGCTGGAGGCGGCCTCCGAGCCGGACGCAACTACCGTGGCCAGCTCCTGCGCCCGGCCCGCGGTCGAGGACAGGGTCGAGGCCGATGCCTCAAGCTCAGTCGCGGCGGCCGATACGGTCTCGACGATTTCCCCGATCGCCGCCTCGAAACCGTCGGCAAGCTTGGTCATGTCGGCCTTGCGCTGCGCCTCGGCGCGGCGCTGCACCGCCTGCACCTCGTCGCGGCTGAAACGGACGATGGTCTGCACGGTCTGAAGGTTGCGCAGCGCCTCGCCGATCTCGTCGTCGCGCTCGATCACGATGCGATTGTCAAGCTTGTCCTGCACGAGGTTGACCAGCGTGTCGTTGAGCTGCCGCATCGGTCCCTGAATAGCACGCATGGTCGCAAGGCCTGCGAAGCCGACGATAGCCGCACCGGCGACAGCCAGCAGCGACAGGATCAGGCTGGTCGAACCGCCGGTGGCGACCGCGCCACCGATGCCGAGCGCGAGCATGAACAGCGACTGCAGCACCATCATCGTGATCAGGCGCGCCTTCAGCGTCCCGGTAAAGATGCTGAAGTGGTCGAGCCAGGAGCGGCGGCGGATGATGCCGGCGTCGATGCGATAGCCATGCGGCTTCTTCTCGCGGATGGCGGCATAGACCTCTTCGGCGAGCTTGCGCTGGTCGGCCGGCAGCTTGGTGCGGATCGACGTATAGCCCTTGACCTCGCCGTTCTCGCGGATCGGAGAAGCCGTCGCCAGCACCCAATAGAAGTCGCCGTTCTTGCGTCGGTTCTTGACTGCGCCGAGCCAGGGCTTGCCGGCCTTCAGCGTGTCCCAGAGATTGTCGAATGCCTCCGGCGGCATGTCGGGGTGGCGGACGATGTTGTGCGGCTGGCCCATCAGTTCCGCCGACGTGAATCCGGCGGCAGCGAGGAAGTCCTCGTTGAAGTAGGCGAGCTTGCCCTTCAGGTCGGTCCGCGAAACGATCAACGTCTCATCACTGACCGGATATTCAACGGTGGTGACGGGAAGATTCTTGCGCATCAGAGCCCCCAAACAATGCGGTATGCGTTCATTCCAAGACAGGACGGCCGCTGCTCGAGGCGCCTTCCGCCGATTCTCGTGAATCGAATTTAACTATCCATGAAACGGGCGCCCCGTATGTTTACGGTCGGCTCCCCATGATCCTACCGCCAGACGACATCACGCTACCGCAGAAAAAAAAGAGCGGCGCTTTTGGGCGCCGCTCCCGGTTTGATCTATCCTTCGGCCGCGCCTTACGCGGCGCGGACGTTGGTCAGGAACTTGCTGACCTCGCTCTTCAGCCGGCTCGAATCGTTCGACAACATCTGCGCCGCCGACAGCACCTGCGAGGAGGCCGTGCCGGTCTCGGTTGCGCCGCGCTGCACGTCGGTGATGTTGGACGACACCTGCTGGGTGCCCTGCGCCGCCTGCTGCACGTTGCGGGCAATCTCCTGCGTCGCGGCGCCCTGCTCTTCCACCGCAGCCGCGATGGCCGACGAGATCTCCGACAAGCGCTCGATGGTCGAGGAGATCTCCTTGATGGCGCCGACGGAGTCGTTGGTCGCCGCCTGGATGCCGGAGATCTGCTGGCCGATCTCGCCGGTCGCCTTCGCGGTCTGCTCGGCGAGCGCCTTCACCTCGGAGGCGACGACGGCAAAACCGCGGCCGGCTTCGCCGGCGCGCGCCGCCTCGATGGTGGCGTTCAGCGCCAGCAGGTTGGTCTGGCCGGCGATGGTGTTGATCAACTCGACGACGTCGCCGATGCGCGCGGCGGCCTTGGACAATTCGCTGACGCGCTCGGTGGTGGCACGGGCCTGACCGACTGCATCGCCCGCCATCCGCGCCGATTCCTGCACCTGGCGGCTGATCTCGCCGACCGACGAGGCCATCTCCTCGGTCGCCGAGGCCACCGACTGCACGTTGGTGGAGGCTTCCTCCGAAGCGCCGGCCACCGTGGTCGCGAGCTTCTGGGACCGCTCGGCCGTACCTGTGAGGGTGGTGGCCGATGCTTCCAGCTGGGTCGATGCCGACGACACTGTTCCGATGATCTGGCCGACGGCGCTCTCGAAGTCGTCGGCGAGCCTGACCATGTCGCGTTTGCGCTGCTCGGCATTGCGACGCTCGGTTTCAGCCTGTTCCGCCTTCAGCCGCTCGACCTCGATGGCATTGGTCTTGAACACCTGGACCGCCTGAGCCATCTCACCGATCTCGTCCTTGCGTTCGATACCCGATACGATCACCGAGGTGTCCCCATTCGCGAGAACACCCATCTCGGTCGTGATGCGCTGGATCGGGCGGGTGACCGCGAAGGCGACGCCGAAGGCGCCCACGAGCGAGAGCAGCAGGGTGACGAGGCCTCCGATCAGCATGGCCATGGTGGCGCTGGACGAGGCGGCGTCGGAGGCAGCCGCCCGCACTGACAACAGCGACCGCTCTTCCCTGTCCATTTCCTGGACGACGGCGCGGAGGCCATCCATCGACTTCTTGCCGGCTCCGGAAGCCTCGAGCTCACGCGCCTTCGCCTGGGTTGCCGGATCCTTCATCAGCGCGATTTCGCGCTGCGCGACGTTGGTTGCCCAGTCGTTGGCAAGCGCCTTGACCTGCTCGAGTCGCTTCTGCTGCGTGGCGTTGTCCGAGGTCAGGCTGTCGACTTTGGCCGCCGCAGTCTGAAATTGTTTCAGCCCGGCTTCGTAAGGAGCGAGAAAGCCGGCATCGCCAGACACGAGATAGCCGCGAACGCCGGTTTCCTGATTGACCATCGCACCGACAAGCTCGGAAAGCTGCTCCAGCACCTGATAGGTATGCACTGTCATCTTCGCCGTGGAATTCATTACGCTCAGCGAGTTGTAGATGGCTGCGGTGCTGCCGGCGACGACGAGACAGATCGCCGCGAATACGGCGGAAACCTTAATGGAAATACGAAGGTTGTTGATCCAAGACATTAAATCCTCCCCAATGCTGACGGTCGGGAGTTGCTGGTCCGGACCGGCTCCGATCGTGCTACGACTTCCGCCACGATCTTACCGTCGCTCAGGATTGTTAGGTTTAACGACGCTACGCAGTAGTACGGAGCTTTCGCTGAAGAGTACGTCGCAATTCTACGGGCATATCGACAGCGCAACGCGCGCAGGAAAAACTATGAGCGGCGCCGATGGCGCCGCCCTTGCTTGTGGAACCCACGTCTGTCTACGCGGCGCGGACGTTGGTCAGGAACTTGCTGACCTCGTTCTTCAGCCGGCCCGAATCATTCGACAGCATCTGCGCCGCGGACAGCACCTGCGAGGAGGCCGTGCCGGTCTCGGTCGCGCCGCGCTGCACGTCCGTGATGTTGGACGACACCTGCTGGGTGCCCTGCGCCGCCTGCTGCACGTTGCGGGCAATCTCCTGCGTCGCGGCGCCCTGCTCTTCCACCGCAGCCGCGATGGCCGACGAGATCTCCGACAAGCGCTCGATGGTCGAGGAGATCTCCTTGATGGCGCCGACAGAGTCGTTGGTCGCCGCCTGGATGCCGGAGATTTGCTGGCCGATCTCGCCGGTCGCCTTCGCGGTCTGCTCGGCGAGCGCCTTCACCTCGGAGGCGACGACGGCAAAACCGCGGCCGGCTTCGCCGGCGCGCGCCGCCTCGATGGTGGCGTTCAGCGCCAGCAGGTTGGTCTGGCCGGCGATGGTGTTGATCAACTCGACGACGTCGCCGATGCGCGCGGCGGCCTTGGACAATTCGCTGACGCGCTCGGTGGTGGCACGGGCCTGACCGACTGCATCGCCCGCCATCCGCGCCGATTCCTGCACCTGGCGGCTGATCTCGCCGACCGACGAGGCCATCTCCTCGGTCGCCGAGGCCACCGACTGCACGTTGGTGGAGGCTTCCTCCGAAGCGTCGGCCACCGTGGTCGCCAGCCGCTGCGAGCGGTCGGCGGTCGCGGTCAAGGTCGAGGCGGAGGCCTCTAACTGGGTCGAGGCCGATGACACGGTCTGGACGATCTCGCCGATCATCGTTTCGAATTCGCGGGTGATGTCGTCGACGCGGCGGCCGCGCTCGATCTTGGCTTCGGCGTCGGCCGCGGCGGCTTCGTCGGCGGCCTTCTTGGCGATCAACGCCTCCTTGAAGATCTGGAGCACGTCGGCCATGGCGCCGATCTCGGTCTTCTCGCCGCGATGCGGGACTTCGGCGGAGAGGTCGCCTCGGCCCAGGGCCTGCATCGGCAGGGTGATCGAGTTGATGCCGCTAGAGACGTCGCGGACGAGATAGAAGCTGACGGCGATGCCGATGACGATAGCAGCGCCGAGAATGGCCGAGACCAGCATGAAGGCGTAGGCGTAACTGTCGGCGGCGTCCTGGGCGGCCTGTTCTCCGCCTTTGGTGTTGAGCTCGATGTCCTTGGTCAGGACCTCGTCTGCCTGAAGACCGAGCTTGTTGACGGTCTTCGTATTTAGCTCCCGGGCCTCGTGTGGGATCTTGCCGGCTTCCTTGCGCGAGAGCGCCATCACCTCTTCGGTGCCCCTCTTGTAATCGTCCCAGAGCTTTGCCCATTGGGTGTAGAGCGCCCTCTCCTCCGGCGAGGTGATCATCGGCTCGTAGCGGCTGCGGTATTTGGCAAGCGCCTCGAGCACCGTCACGGCCGTCTTTTCGTTGGCGAGCTTCTCGTCCAGCGTGTCGGAAAGCATGTGCTGGCGGACCACGTTGCGATAGGTGATGACGCTCGCCCGAAGCTCGCCCAGCACCCGCACGCTGGGCATCCAATTCATCGTGATGTCGACCGTGTTGGCGTTCATCGACCGCATTTTCATGATGGCGAGCAGGCCCATGCCGGCCATCGCGACGAGCAGGAATGCCACGACACTGATGATCTTGGCGCGGATGGAAATGTTGGCGAACATAATCGGATCTCGTTGTGCTGGCGCGGATGCGCGTCGAAGCTCTAAGAATCAACCAAAGAGGAGCTGCGGCGACATCTGAGCGCAGAGCACCTGCGCAAATGTTAACTGCGGCTCCGTACGAGTACCGAAGCCGAAAGAAATGAACGATGGACTAAGGAGGCTCTGCGCTCAGCGCATGAGCCTAAGCGCGTCGGAGAAGAAGTCCGGACCGCCAAAGTTTCCAGATTTCAAAGCGAGCAACATCTCGCCGGAGCTTGCACCGACCGCGCGCAGCACCGGGACTCCCGCCGCGATTTCTACTCCTACGAGAAATCCAGGAATTTTCAACCGATCGACCACGGCGCCGGATGTCTCGCCACCGGCGACGATCAAGCGACGGACGCCGGCCTGCACCAGACCCTCGGCGATACCGGCCATGGCCTGCTCGATCGCGTGGCCTGCGGCATCGCGGCCATGGCGTGCCTGCACGGCCGCAACGGCGTCCGGCGTCGCGCTCGAAGCGATCAGCACCGGACCTTCCGCAAGCCGCGGCCTCGCCCAGTCCAGCGCACGCTGCGCTTCAGCAGCGCCCGCGACGATCCGCTCCGGATCGAGATGAAGCACCGGCATGTTGCGTTCGGCGCTGGCGATCTGCTGAAGCGTCGCCTGCGAGCAGCTGCCGGCAAGGCATGCCGCCAGGCCGCCGACGGCCGCGCCGGTTTCGCCGCTCGGTGCCGACTTCACCTTGCCCGTCGACACCAGCGCGCGCGCAAGCCCGAGGCCCATGCCGGACGCGCCGACCGACAGAAGATGTTCAGCGGCGACGAGACCGATGGTCTCGAGGTCGCGGTCGAACACGGCGTCGATGATCGCAGCACCGATGCCCCTGGCGGCGAGCTCGGCCAGCCGTGCCCGCACGGCCTCCGCGCCGCGCGCGACGGTGGCGAGATCGACGAGGCCGATCTGCGTGCTGCTCTGGCGCGCCAGCACGCGCACCAAGTTGGAATCATGCATCGGGTTGAGCGGATGGTCCTTTAGCGGGCTCTCGCTGAGCGGCACGGCGCCGACGAACAGATTGCCCTGATAGACGGTGCGCCCGGTCTCCGGAAAGGCAGGCGTCACCAGCACGGCTCCCTCGCCGCAATCGGCGCGCAGCGCATCCATGACCGGGCCGATATTGCCGGCGTCGGTGGAATCGAAGGTCGAGCAGATCTTGAACAGCACGTGGCCCACGCCGCGGCCGCGCAGCCATTTGTCCGCCGCGCGCGAGCGCGACACGGCAAGGCCGGCCTCGATCGAGCGGCTCTTCAGCGACACCACGACGGCATCGACCTCGGGCAGCATCAGATCGTCGGCAGGGATGCCGATGGTCTGGACGGTGCGCAGGCCGGCGCGCGTCAGCGTGTTGGCGAGATCGGAGGCGCCGGTGTAATCGTCGGCGATGCAGCCTAACGCTGGGGTCACGGCTTCACTCCCGCATAGGGCTTGAACCAGGCGAGGCCATCGGTGGTCTTGCCGCGCGGATTGTATTCGCAGCCGACAAAGCCGGCATAGCCGAGCCGGTCGAGCTCACCGAACAGGAACGGATAGTTCAGCTCCTCGCCATCGGGCTCGTTGCGCGAGGGAATGCTCGCGATCTGGATGTGGCCGATGATCGACATCATCTCGCGCAGCCGCATGGTGACGTCGCCATGGATGATCTGGCAGTGATAGATGTCGAACTGGAGCTTCAGGTTCGCAAGCCTCAGCTCCTGGATCAGATCCCGCGCAAAGCCGAAATCGTTGAGGAAGTAGCCGGGCACGTTGCGCGCATTGATCGGCTCGATCACGATGTCGATGCCGTGCGGCGCGAAGAACTCGGCGGCCCAGGCCACCGATTTGTAGAAGGCCTCGATCGCGACGCGCTCGCCGCGATTGGCGATGCCGGCCATCAGGTGCAGGCGCTTGACGCCCGTCGCCTTGGCATAAGGCAGCGCCGTCTCCAGGCTCGCCTTGAGATCGGAAAAGCGCGATGGCAGCGCCGCAAAGCCCTTCTCGCCGGCGTTCCAGTCGCCCGGCGGCAGGTTGAACAGCGCCTGGGTCAGGCCGTTGCGCTTGAGCCGTTCGCCGACGGCCTCGGCGGCATGCTCGTACGGAAACAGGAATTCCACCGCGGTGAAGCCCGCTTGCGCGGCGGCGTCGAAGCGGTCGAGGAACGGCACCTCGGTGAACATCATCGAGAGATTGGCGGCGAAACGGGGCATTGGAGATCCTCTGTTACTTGTCGCCGGGCAGCTTGACGCCGGTGACCTGCGCATACATGCGCGCGACCGATGCGTCGTCGTCGCGGCCCATGCCGGCGGCCGATGTCATCAGGAACATCTGGAGCGCGGCGGCGGAGACCGGCACGGGGAATCGGGCCGTGCGCGCCATGTCCTGGATGATGCCGAGGTCCTTGACGAAGATCTCCACCGCGCTTCGCGGCGTGTAGTCGCCGTCGAGCACATGCGGCATGCGGTTCTCGAACATCCAGGAATTACCGGCCGAGGCCGTGATCACCTCGTAGACCTTGCGGATGTCGAGGCCCTGCTTGGCTGCGAACGCCATGGCTTCGCTGGCGGCGGCGATGTGAACGCCGGCGAGCAGCTGATTGATCATCTTGAACGCAGCGCCCTGCCCGGCCGCATCGCCGAGCTCGTAGAGCTTTGCAGCCATGGCATCGAGCGCCGGCCGCGCCTTGGCAAAGGCGGCCGAGCTGCCGGAGGCAAGAATCGTCAATTCGCCTTGCGCGGCGCGCTGCGCCCCGCCGGAGATCGGCGCATCCAGATAGTGCCGGCCGGTCGCCTCCAGCTGCTTGGCAAGACGGCGCGCCACGTCGGGATCCATCGTCGCCGAGGAGATGAACACGCTGTCCTTGGGCATGGTCTCGGCGGCGCCATCCTTGCCGAACAGGATGGTTTCGGTCTGCGCGGCATTGACCACCACGCTGACGACGATGTCTGCGTCCTTGGCCGCTTCGGCCGGCGTCTTGGCCCCCGCGCCGCCGTCCTTCACGAAGCGCGCGACGGCATCCGCCGAGACGTCGCAGCCGGTCACGGCATGGCCGGCGCTCTTGAGCGAGGTCGCCATGCCAAATCCCATCGAGCCGAGCCCGACGACGGCAATACGCTGATTTTGTGAGGTGGAGGCGGACATATGCAACTGACCCTTGCGAGCGTTTCCCAGATGGCCGCCCTTTGCGGCAGCTTGGCAACCGAATAACACGGCTTGGCCGCGCTGCCAAAGCGTGAGACAAGCAGGCATGACGGCCATGAGCAATGAGACATTGCTGCGCGAGGACATCTGCCGCTTCGGACGGTCCCTGTTCGAGCGCGGGCTGACGCCG
This sequence comes from Bradyrhizobium sp. NBAIM14, assembly GCF_020193895.1. Lineage (NCBI taxonomy): Bacteria > Pseudomonadati > Pseudomonadota > Alphaproteobacteria > Hyphomicrobiales > Nitrobacteraceae > Bradyrhizobium > Bradyrhizobium sp. NBAIM14. Next base: position 281,508 of record NZ_JADYVQ010000002.1, read on the forward strand.
GGCTCCTCCGGCAATATCAGCGTCAAGCTGGACGATGGCGGCTGGCTGGTGACGCCGACCAACGCCTCGCTCGGCTTCCTCGATCCCGCGAAACTGTCACGGCTGGACCAGCAGGGCCGGCTGGTTTCGGGCGATGCCCCGACCAAGGAAGTTCCGCTGCACAATGCGCTCTACGACACGCGCGGCAGCGCGCGGGCCATCGTGCATCTGCACTCCACGCATTCGGTGGCGCTGTCGATGCTGCCCGAGATCGATCCGCGCGCCGCGCTGCCGCCGATGACGGCCTATTATTTGATGAAATGCGGCGCCACCGCGCTCGTGCCCTATTACCGCCCTGGCGATCCCGCGGTCGCAGATGCGATCAAGGGGCTGGCTGGGAAGTACTCATCCGTGCTGCTCGCCAATCACGGCCCGGTCGTCGCCGGCGACACGCTGGAAGCGGCGGTGTTCGCGACGGAAGAGCTGGAGGAGACGGCGAGGCTGTACCTGCTGCTGCGCGGGATGAACCCACGTTACCTGTCGCCGGAGCAGGTGAAGGATCTGGTGCAGGTGTTCGGGGTGACGTTGCCGGAGCACGGGCACGAGTATTAGCGACTTGCGGTAAGGGGTGGACGAGCGTCGCCTCACCACCGCTGTCATTCCCCGCGAAAGCGGGGAATCCAGTACGCCGCGGCTTCTCCGCATATCTCTGACGTCTCGGAGTACTGGATCGCCCGATCAAGTCGGGCGATGACACCGGGTATGTTGCGCGGGCGTGCCCGATACTATTCGGCTACAGCCCCAGATATGCCTTCCGCACATCCGGATTGCCCTTTATCTCGCTGGCTGCGCCCTGCATCAGCACACGGCCGGTCTGCAGGATGTAGGCGCGGTCGGCGATCTCCAGGCATTCGGCCATGCGCTGCTCGACGATGAGGACGGTCATGCCGGAGTCACGGATGAGCTTCACCGCCTGGAAAATTTCGTCGACCAGCTTCGGCATGATGCCCTGCGAGGGCTCGTCCAGCATCAACAGCCGCGGACGCGTCATCAGCGCGCGGCCGATCGCGAGCATCTGCTGCTCGCCGCCAGAGAGCGTCTCGGCGCGCTGCTCCAGACGTTCCTGGAGGCGCGGGAACAGCTTGAAGACGAGATCGAGCGGCTCTTCGCGGTTCGCTTCGCCCCTGTAGAGATAGCTGCCGAGGCGAAGGTTGTCGCGCACCGACAGACGCGGAAACAAACGGCGGTTTTCCGGCACATAGGCGATGCCGGTGGCCGTGATGTGATGCTGCGCCATGCCGTCGAGGCGCTTGCCGTCGAAGGTCACGCTGCCCGAGCGCGGACGCTCGGCGCCGGCGATCGACTTCAGCAGCGTCGACTTGCCCGCGCCGTTGGCGCCGGCGACGCAGACGATCTCGCCCTTCTGGACCTCGATCGAGACCGCGGAGATCGCAACCAGGCCCTGATAGGCGGTGGTGACTTCACGCACCGACAGCATGACGATCTCCCAGATATGCCTTGATCACCTTGGGATCGCGCACGACGTCGGCGGGCTTGCCCTCGACCAGCACCTTGCCGAGATCGAGCACGATGGCGCGATCGACCAGCGGCATCACGATCTCCATGACGTGCTCGACCATCAGCACGGTGATGCCGGTATCGCGCACCTTGCGCACCAAGGCGACGCCGGTCTGCGCCTCGGTCGGCGTCAGTCCGGTGAGGACTTCGTCGAGCAGCAGCAGCTTCGGTTCGGTCGCAAGCGCCCGCGCGACTTCGAGGCGGCGCTTCTCGGCCGGAACGAGGTCGCTCGCGAGCACGTCGGCGCGCGCTGCGAGCCCGGTGAATTCCAGCACTTCATGCGCCTTGCGGCGCGCCTCGCGCATCACGGTGGTACGCACGAGCGCACCGACAATGACGTTGTCGATGACAGTCATGGTCTCGAAGCTCTTCACGACCTGGAAGGTGCGCCCGATGCCGCGCTGACAGCGCGCGGCCGCCGGCATGCGGGTGACGTCCTCGCCGTCGAATAGAATCGAGCCTTGGGTCGGCGGCAACACGCCGGCGATGAGATTGAACAGCGTCGACTTGCCGGCGCCGTTGGGACCGATCAGGCCGACGATCTCGCCGCGGCCGACCGAGATCGAGATGTCGCTGTTGGCGACGAGGCCGCCGAAGCGCTGCCAGACGCCGCGGGTTTCGAGCAGCGCGCTCATCGGGCAGCTCCCGTCTTCTTCGGGCGTGAAAACAGGCTCAGCAGGCCGCGCGGCAGGGCCAGCGAGATCAGAACGATCAGCGTGCCGTAGACAATGAGGTCGACACCCCGCCCCGAGCCGCCGAACTTGAAGCGCGTCAGCTCAGTCAGCGGGATCAGGATGGCCGCCCCTAACACCGGCCCCCACAGGGTGCCGATACCGCCGAGCACGGCCGGCAGCGCCATCAGCAGCGAAAACTGAAAGCCCATGACGCTTTCCGGATCGATGTAGGAGACGAACTGGGCGTAGAAGCTGCCGCCGACCGCGACAAGGAAGGCGGAGACCGCGGCCGCACCCATCTTGGAATTGAACACGTCGACACCGAGGCTCTCGGCCGCCTCCGGGTTGTCCTTGACGGCGCGCCACCAAAATCCCCATTTGGAGTTTTCCAGCCACCATGTCACGAACCAGGCGAGGCAGCACAGCGCCAGCGCGAAATAGAAGTAGGGCAGCTTGGTGCGCAGAAACTGGAATTTCAGCCAGCTGTCGCCGCGGATCGGAATGGTGATACCCATCGCAGCGCCTGCCCATTCCCAGTTGTGGAACAGAAGCAAGCCGATTTCGGCGATGACGATAGTGGCGATCACGAAGTAATGGCCGCGGAGGCGGAAGAAGGGATAGCCGAGCCCCATCGCGATCAGCGCCGACACCACCCCGCCCGCCAGCATGCCGAACCAGGGCAGCACGCCGAACTTCGTGAACAGCAGCTCGGTGGTATAGGCTCCGAGGCCGAAATACAGCGCGTGGCCGAGCGAGATCTGCCCGCAATAGCCGGACAGGATATTCCAGCTCTGCGACAATCCCGCATACATCAGTGTCAGGATCAGGATGTTCTGGACGACGACGTCCTTCACGAACAACGGCGTCAGCGCGGCAATGGTAGCGAGCGCTGCGGCGATGATGAGGTTGCGGCGGCGCCGCGCTGCAAAATCCTTGTCCATCACATCGATCCGAACAGGCCGCGCGGCCGGATGAAGACGACCAGCAGATAGACCGAGTAAATGCCGACCGATTTCAGCGACGGCGGCAGCACCAGCGCGGTGACCGCTTCGACGAGACCGACGATGATGCCGCCGGCGAAGGCGCCGAACACGCTGCCGAATCCGCCGAGCGCCACCGTGACATAGGCGATCAGCGCAAAGGACGCGCCGACGTCGGGATAGATGTAGAAGAACACCGCCATGATCGCGCCGGCGAGACCGACCAGCGCGGCGCCGAGCCCCCAGCCGAACGCGAAGACGCGGTTCTTGTCGATGCCGACGAGCGCGACTGCACCGGGATCCTCGCGGGTCGCTTCGATCGCGCGGCCGAAATCGGTTCGGTGGATGAAGAAGTAGAGACCTGCAAAAGCGGCGATCGAGACCAGCGCGCCGACCAGTTGCGGCTCCGGCAGGAAGATTCCGCCGACCGAGATGGTTTTGCCGCCGAGCCAGGACTGCGGAATGCTGCGATAGTCCGGCGTGAAGAAATACTGCGCAAGGCCGCGCATGACGATGGCGAGGCCGAAGGTGGTGAAGATCTGCACCATGCCGGCGTTGGCCTTGGCCCGCATGGCGAAGCGTACAAGGAGCAGGTAGACGACCGCTCCGAATATGAAGAGTGCCGCAGCGACCAACGGCGCCGACAGCAAGGGATCAATCGCGAAGAACGCGAACAGGAAGAAGGACAGATACATCGCGATCATCAGGAACTCGCCATGGGCGAAGTTCGTGACGTCCATCAGGCCGAAGATCAGCGCGAGGCCGACCGCGATCAATCCGTAGAGCAGGCCCATCAGAAGGCCGCTCGCGAGACTCTGGATAATGGCTTGGGCTGTCAACTCTGGTCCCCCGTTCGAAACGTCACGACAGGCTTCGTCATTGCGAGCGAAGCGAAGCAATCCAGAAATGTTTCGAAGGAAGCAGTCTGGATTGCTTCGTCGCTTCGCTCCTCGCAATGACGGTGTGGGAGCAGCTTGCTTCCCACAGCGCCTGCTCCGCTGCCCCCGCAGCGCTTACTTCATCGGCCAGATCGCCTCGGCGATCGCGGCCTGCGGCGGGAAGATGGTGACGAACTTGCCGCCGACATATTGCAGCAGCACCGGATCGGCGTCGTTGTTCTGGCCCATCTCGTCGAACTTGACGCGCTTCCAGGGCATGATGGTCTTCTCGCCCGGGATGTCGGTCGCGGCCAGCGCGTCGCGGATCTTCTCGCCGTCGGTCGACTTGGCGCGGCTGATGGCGTCGGCGAGGATGATCAGGCCCATGAACTGCCGCGAGGTGAGGTCGTTGAAATCCTTGCCGGACCTGGCCTTGAACATCTCGTTGATCTTGCCGACCATCGGCCGCTTCTGCGCGAGGTCGAGCGAGAAGGTGCCGCGCGAGATCACGCCTTCGAGCTTGTCGCCGACGGCATCGTAGAGCGCCTTCTCGGAGAAGCCGGCGTCCTGCGCCACGATCGCATTCGGCTTGTAGCCGAGCTCGGCCATGGTCTTGACCAGGAGGATGCCGTCGGTGGTGTAGCTCGACGGCATCAGCACGTCGGCATTGGCGGTCTTGAGCTGCTGCACCTCGGCAGAGAGCGAGGGCGAGTTGGCGCGATACTTGATGTCGGTGACGATCTTATAGGCGCGCTCGCCGGCGATCTTGGTCTGGGCATTGCCGGAATCGGTGCCGAAGATGGTGTCCTCGTGGAACAGCGACAGCGTCTCGATCTTGGTGCCCTTCTTCTTCATGGCGTCGAAGAAGTCGAACATCGCAGCCGAGTACATCTCGTCGTGCGGCGAGGCGCGGAAGTAATATTTCAGGCCGCGGCGGTGCAGGCTCGGCGAGGAATTGTCGGCGGACAGGAACGGGACCTGATAGCGCTCGCAGATCTGGCTGACGGTGACGGCCACCGCGCTCTGGTAAGTGCCGATGACGGCGCAGACCTTCTCCTGCGTGATCAGGCGCTCGGCCTCGGCGCGGCCCTTCTGCGGATCGGCCTGATGGTCGGCGAACACGAGTCGGATCTTGGCGCCACCGAGGCCCGGCAGGCCTTCGCCCTTCGCCAGCGGCAGGTCGAAATCGCTGTCCTTGTTGATGACTTCGAGCGCGGTCTCATAGGCCTTCTGCGCGTCGACGCCCTGCTGCGCGCTGCCGCCGGAGAAGGGATAGATCACGCCGATCACGACTTCCGAGCTCTGTGCGCGCGCTGCCAGCGGCACTAGGGCGGCAGTGGCGGTGGCCCCCAACAACACGTCGCGGCGAGTGATCGTCATGGCAAAGTCCCCTGTTACTGAATTTCGGCTGATCGAATGAAGCGATTGGTGGATGCGGTAAAGCCCGAAGAAGCAGCAGACGCTGCCCACTAAATCACGGCCATGTTTCTGTTCTTGAGATCGGTCACCAGCATCAGGCCGGGCGAATGCGTGATCGCGAACGGCAGTTTCGCGGCGTTGATGACCGATTGCGGCGTCACCCCGCAGGCCCAGAACACCGGGATCTCGTCGTCGGCGACCGGCACCGGATCGCCGTAGTCGGGCTTGGCGATATCCTTGATGCCGATCAGATGCGGATGGCCGAGATGCACGGGCGCGCCGTGCACGGCCGGATAGCGCGAGGTGATCTGCACCGCGCGGATCGCATCGGCCGGCTTGAACGGACGCATCGACACCACCATGGGACCGGCGAACGGACCTGATACACCGCAGGCGATGTTGGTGCGGTACATCGGCACGCGCACGTTCTTCTCGATGTGGCGGATCGGCATGCCCTCCTCGAGCAACGCCTCCTCGAACGAGAACGAGCAGCCGAGCACGAAGGTGACGAGATCGTCGCGCCAGTAGCTCTTCACGTCGGTGGGCTCGTCCACGACCTCGCCGTCGCGCCAGACGCGGTAGCGCGGAACGTCGGTGCGGATGTCGAGATCGGCGCCGAGCGAGGGGATGTAAGGGCTGCCGACGTCGGACATGCCGATGATCGGGCACGGCTTGGGATTGAGCTGGCAGAAGCGGTGGAAGGCACCGGCATATTCCGCCGGCAGGATCGCCAGATTGCCCTGGACGTATCCGGGGGCGACACCGGCGGTGGAGGCGGCCAGCCCCTCGCGGTAGGCGAGCCGGGCCTTGCGGCTCGGGAGGGCGTCGGGTGTTTCAGTCTGCTGCGCTGCCACCAAAACAGTCATGTGATCGACCTGCCTATAAACTCGACAAAGACAAGCCAACACCAAGCGTGCTATAAAGTCTAATCTTCGTTTCTAATCAATCTCGATAAATCTGATTTATCGACTGGGGAAATCCTTCCAATGCTGGACTTCAGGTCGATCGAGACGTTCCTATGGGTTGTGAAGCTCGGTAGCTTCCGTGGCGCCGCGCAACGGCTCAACACCACCCAGCCGGCGATCTCCCAGCGCATCGCCCAGCTCGAGCGCGAGATGGGCGTGAAGCTCCTGAACCGCGATCATCGCATCGCCTCACCGACACCGAGCGGCCGGCAGATGATGGTCTATGCGGAGAAGCTGATCGGCCTGCGCGCTGCGATGATGGCGGAGATCGGCGATGCTTCGGCGATGCGCGGCGTGATGCGGCTCGGCGTCGCCGAGACCATCGTGCACACCTGGCTGCCGCGGCTCGTCAAGAGCGTCAACGAGGTCTATCCGAACCTGTCGCTGGAGATCGAGGTCGACATCACGCCGAACCTCACCGCGCGCCTGCTCGCACAGGAGATCGAGCTCGCCTTCGTGGTCGGACCGCTGTCCGCCTCCGGCGTGCACAACCGCGTGCTCGCCGATTATCCGATCGGCTTCCTCGCGAGTCCCTCGCTCGGGCTCGGCAAGGGCCCGGTGACGCCGGCGGACCTCGCGCGGTTTCCGATCATCACCTTCCCGCGCAAGACCAAGCCCTACGAGGTCGTGCGCGAGGTGTTCGACCGGCCGGAGCTGCCGCCGATCCGCCTGCATGCGTCCGCTTCGCTGGCGACCGTCATCCACATGGCGGTCGAGGGCCTTGGCATCGCCGTGATCCCCGACGCCATCGTCGAGAACGAGCTCGCCGACGGACGGCTGCAGCTGCTCGACACCGATCTTTCCATCGCGCCGCTGACCTTCACCGCGAGCTGGCTGGCCTCGCCCGATGTCGTCGCCGTGGAGCGCGTCGCCGAGCTTGCACGGCAAATTGCGCAGAGCAGCCTCGCGGTTGACGCGCCCGCACAGGCGCGTCATTGAAAAAGGCGCCGGACAAAAGAGAGAACGACCGCATGAGCCGAGCCGCGACCAACCTGCAAATCGATTCCGCCCGCCTGTGGGGCTCCATCCACGAGACCGCGCAATTCGGCGCGACGGCCAAAGGCGGCGTGCGGCGGCTGACGTTGAGCCGTGAAGACAAGCAGGTGCGCGATTGGTTCCGCAAGGCCTGCGAGGATGCCGGACTGGAAGTCCACGTCGACGCGCTCGGATCACAGTTCGGCCTGCGCAAGGGCCGCGACATGTCGAAGCTGCCCGTCGGCATCGGCTCGCACCTCGACACCCAGCCGACCGGCGGCAAGTATGACGGCATCCTGGGAACGCTCGGCGCGCTGGAGGTGATTCGCACGCTGAACGATGCCGGCATCGAAACCGAGGCGCCAATCTGCGTCGTGAACTGGACCAACGAGGAAGGCTCGCGCTTCGCACCGGCGATGATGGCTTCCGCCGCCTATGTCGGCGACTTCACCACAGACGACATTTTGTCGCGCAAGGACGCCGAGGGTACCACCGTCGGCCAGGCGCTCGACGGCATCGGCTATCGCGGCGACAAGCCGGTCGGCTTCCAGAAGCTCGGCTGCTTCGTCGAGCTGCACATCGAGCAGGGGCCGATCCTGGAAGCCGAAGGCAAGACCATCGGCGTGGTCGATTCCGGCCAGGGCGTGCTCTGGTACGACGGCAAGATCTCCGGCTTCGAGAGCCATGCGGGCTCCACGCCGATGCCGCTGCGGCGCGATGCGCTGGCGACCTTGTCCGAAATCGTGCTGGCGATGGAGTCGATTGCGAGGAAGCACGGACCGAACGCCGTCGGCACCATCGGCGAGGCCGTCATCGCCAATCCCTCGCGTAACGTCATTCCCGGCGAGATCGCCTTCACCATGGACTGCCGCAGTGCCGATGGCGCCATCATGGATGCGCTCGACCGCGATCTGCGGGCGGCAATCGCCGAGATCGCCGCGCGCCGCAAGGTCGAGGTCAAGATCGATCTGGTATGGCGCAAGCCGCCGACGCATTTCGATCCGAAGCTGATTGCTGCCGTCGAGAACGCCGCTAAGACGCTCGGCTATTCCTCGCGCCGCATCACCTCCGGCGCCGGCCACGACGCCTGCAACCTCAACACGATCATGCCGGCGGCGATGGTGTTCGTGCCCTGCAAGGACGGCATCAGCCACAACGAGCTGGAGGATGCGACGCAGGGCGACTGCGCCGCGGGCACCAACGTCCTCATGCATACCGTGCTGGCAGTCGCCGGCGTCGCATCCTGAGCGGAGAGAACCATGCGCGGAGTTTTCGTCGACGCCAATGAATCGCTGGCCGTGATCATGGAGCGGCTGGAGAAGCCTGGTGATCCCAAGGTGCGGATCAACAGGAATCCCGACATCACGCCCGAGCAATATCCTGATATTCTCGACGGCGCCGAGATCGCGATCGTCGACCACACCGCACTGCCGACCGAAGTCGCGAAGAAATGCACCGGGCTGAAGCACGTCGTGTTCCTCGGTACCGGCGCGCGCAGCTACATGAATCCGGAAGAGCTCGCCGAGCTCGGCATCTCCGTGCATCTGATCAAGGGCTACGGCGACACGGCGGTTGCGGAATCCGCGATCGCGCTGATGTGGGCGTCGGCCCGCGTCATTGCGATGATGGACCGCGAGATGCGCGCCGGGAACTGGCTGCGGGAGGACGGCATGCAGCTCACCGGCAAGACGCTCGGCCTGATCGGCTTCGGCGGCATCGCCGCGGAGGTCGCGCGCATCGCGTCCGGCAGCGGCATGAAGGTGATCGCCTGGAACCGTTCGCCGAAGAGCTATCCGGGGGTCGAATTTACCGATCTCGACAGCGTGCTGGCGAGAAGCGACGTGGTGTCGCTGCACCTGCTGCTCAACGACGAGACGCGCGGCATGATCACGCGCGAGAAGATCCTTGCTATGAAACGCGGCGTCATTCTCATCAACACCGCCCGCGCCGCTGTTGTCGACGAGGCCGCCATGATCGAGGCGCTGAAGTCCGGCCATATCCGCCACGCCGGCCTTGATGTCTTCAACATCGAGCCGCTGCCCGGCGATCATCCGCTGACGAAGCTGCCGAACGTGACGTTGTCGGCGCATTCGGCCTTCCGCACACCGGAGGCGAGCGAGAACCTGATTGAAGCGGCGTTGGTCCATTGCCGCCGGATCGTGAAGGGATAAGAGCAACAACAATGGCCGACTATCGCATCATCAAGGCAGAGTCGCTCACCAAGGCCATCCATGCCATCGTCAGGGCCGGCGGCTCCTCGGACCGCGAGGCCGAGCTCGTGGCCACCAATCTCGTCGAAGCCAATCTGAAGGGACACGACTCGCACGGCGTCGGCATGATTCCGCGCTACGTCCAGAGCGTCACCAATGGCGGCCTCGCCGTGAATTCGCACGTCAAGATCGTGCTCGACACCGGCCCGCTTCTCACCCTCGACGGCCTCACCGGCTACGGCCAGGTGATCGGCCATGAAGCGATGGAGCTCGCGGCCGAGCGCGCAAAGAAGAACGGTGTTTGCCTTGTCGGCCTCTCAAATTCGCATCACATCGGCCGCATCGGCCACTGGGCTGAGCAGTGCATCGACCACGGCCTGGTCTCGATCCACTTCGTCAACGTGATCTCGCGGCCGATCGTGGCGCCCTGGGGCGGCAGCGACGCACGCCACGGCACCAACCCGTTCTGCGTCGGCATCCCGCGCGCCGGCAAGGATCCCATTGTGCTTGACTTCGCCACCAGCAGGATCGCGCAGGGCAAGACCCGTGTTGCACATAACAAGGGTGTCGAGCTCGAGGCCGGTACGATCATCGATCACGAAGGCAAGCCCACGATCAATCCGCGCTACACCGTGATCCCGCCCTACGGTGCCATCCTCCCGTTCGGCGAGCACAAGGGCTCGGGCCTTGCGCTGGTGTGCGAGATCCTCGGCGGCGCGCTCTCCGGCGGCCAGGTGGTCAAGGGCTCGTCCGACGGCAAGTACAACGTCCTTAACGGCATGCTCTCGATCGTCATCGATCCGGGCAAGCTCGGCACCGGCGAGAACCTTGCACGCGAAGTTGAGAGCTTCGTGAGCTGGCACACCGGCTCGCCGCCTGCCCCCGGCATCGACAAGGTCAGAATCGCGGGCGAGCCGGAGCGCGAGATCAAGAAGAAACGTCTCGCCGAGGGCATCCCGGTCGACCCAACCACCTGGCAGGAGATCCTGGATGCCGGGAAGAAGTTCGGGCTGGAACAGACGGCCATCGAGAAGATCGCGAGCTGATCGGAGCGAGGCGCGCTCCTCGGCGTCGCCTCGCGCCTCATGACCAATCGCGCAAGAGAGACTGGACGGCGGCGAAATGTCGACGTGCTCGCGGCACGGGTTTGAACCGCCCCGCATGACCTTGCGACAATGCGGATATCCGATTGCATCCGCCCGAGGTTCGCATGCTCTCCCGTCTCGCAAAATTCGTGTCCGGCTCAAACCTTCCGTCGCCCGGATCCGATCTCTACCGGCAACGGCTCGCCATCTACGAGAGCGAGCTTGGCGAGCCCGAGCGCACATTCACTGATAACGCAGAGCGCCGCATCGACATCCACGCCTTCGGCCGCGATTTCGTCCCGGTCTGCCAGGAGGGCTCCGACGAAGGTTATGTCCTTCTCACAAACGGGATGAGCGAGCAACGGATGCACGGCGTCCCCGGCGACGCGAAGCCCCGGGCCGAGCTGATGTGGTACGTCCGCGAGCCGACGCAGGACGTTTGCGCCAATCTGCGCTGGCTGGCCAATCTGCCGTTCATCGACACGACCTGGTTCGGCTTCGGCCATCGCGTCGCGCTTCCGTGGCCGCCGGTTGCAGGAACGGACTTCCAGACGTTCCTGTTGCTCACACCGATCATCGGACCCGACAAGGAGATCGCCGAGGCGCTGGAGATTGCGGGCGATCCGGTGGAGATCCTGACCGTGAATCTGATCTCGCATCAGGAGCTCGGGCTGATCAAGTCCAGGGGGCTCGATCCGTTTCTCGATCTGCTCGACGAGAACGACTATCCGCCGATATTCGATCCGTCGCGGAAGTCGTATGTGTAGTCGTAGGCCAAAGCACTGCTGCCGTTCCCTTCTCCCCTTGTGGGAGAAGGTGGCATAGGCGGCCTTGGGCCGCCGTTCCTAAGAACGCCGAAGCGAAGCTTCGGCTATGGCGCCGGATGAGGGGTTCTCTCGGCGAACAATTTTACGGCTGATAGGTCTGCATCTGCGGAAACAGACCCCTCACCCGTCTTCGATGCTTCGCATCGAAGCCACCCTCTCCCACAAGGGGAGAGGGTGAGGCGGCGAACTAATCCACCATATCCGCAACCGCCTTGCCGCACGCCGTCGTGTCGGCATTGCCGCCGAGATCCTTGGTGCGCAGCGTGCGTTCGGCGAGCGTGCGCTCGATCGCCTCGACGATCGACTTGCCGGCTTCCTTCTCGCCGAGATGCTCGAACATCATCGCGCCGGACCAGATCATGCCGATCGGGTTGGCGATGCCCTGGCCGGCGATGTCGGGCGCCGAGCCGTGCACCGGTTCGAACACGGATGGGAAATCGCCCTCCGGGTTGATGTTGCCGGACGGAGCGATGCCGATGGTGCCGGTGCAGGCCGGGCCGAGGTCGGAGAGGATGTCGCCGAACAGGTTGGAGCCGACCACGACGTCGAACCAGTCCGGATGCAGCACGAAGTTCGCGGTGAGAATGTCGATGTGGTACTTGTCCCACTTCACGCCTGGAAACTTCTTGGCCATCGCCTCCACGCGCTCGTCCCAATAGGGCATGGTGATCGAGATGCCGTTGGACTTGGTCGCCGAGGTCAGGTGCTTCTTGGGCCGCGACTGCGCGAGCTCGAAGGCGAATTTCAGGATGCGGTCGACGCCGGTACGGGTCATCACCGTCTGCTGCGTCACGAACTCGCGGTCGGTCTCCGGGAACATGCGGCCGCCGACCGAGGAATATTCGCCTTCGGTGTTCTCGCGCACCACCCAGAAATCGATGTCGCCGGGTTTGCGCCCCGCCAGCGGCGACGGCACGCCGGGCATCAGCCGCACCGGGCGCAGGTTGACGTACTGGTCGAACTCGCGGCGGAACTTGATCAGCGAGCCCCACAGCGAGACGTGGTCCGGGATCTTGGCCGGCCAGCCGACCGCACCGAAATAGATCGCATCGTGCTTGCCGATCTTCTCCTTCCAGTCGTCGGGCATCATCTGGCCGTGCTTCTCGTAATAGTCGTAAGACGAGAAGTCGAAATGGTCGAAATGCAGCGAGACGTTGTGCTTCTTCGCCGCCGCCTCCAAAACGCGCAGGCCCTCGGGCATCACCTCCTTGCCGATGCCATCGCCGGGAATGACCGCGATCCGGTATTGCTTCTTGCTCATCGAGAACGTCCTTGGTTGGTCCGGCAGTCGCCGCCTTCTGACTGCACTGCAATGGACCAAACGCGGCGGCAGTGCAACGCTGCACTGCAATGTTGACCATGGCGCGGCCAAGCGCCTACTGATTTGATCCTGTTCCCACGAACGAGTATCCCCATGGATCTGCATCTGCGCGGCAAGCGCGTCCTGATCACCGGCGCGTCCAAGGGCATTGGCGCAGCCGCCGCCGAGGCCTTCGCCGAGGAAGGCGCGCATCTCCTCCTCGCGGCGCGTAGCGGCGATCAGCTCAAGGCGCTGGCCGACCGTTTGCGCGCCGCGCACCAGATCGACGCCACAACGAGCATCGTCGATCTGCGCAAGGAGGACGACGTGGCCCGGCTGGCGAAGGAAGCCGCCGACATCGACGTCCTCGTCAACAATGCCGGCGACATCCCCGGCGGCTCGATCGACAAGATCAATGAGGCGACCTGGCGGCACGCCTGGGAATTGAAGGTGTTCGGCTATATCAACCTGACTCGCTACATCTACGCCCAGATGAAAGCCAGGGGCGGCGGCGTCATCGTCAACGACATCGGCGCGGCCGGCGAGAAGTTCGACGCCAACTACATCTGCGGCAGCGCCGGCAATGCCGCGCTGATGGCGTTCACACGGGCGCTCGGCGGCAAGAGCCTGGGCGACAACATCCGCGTGGTCGGCATCAATCCCGGCCCCGTCGGCACCGACCGCCACGTCACCCTGCTCAAGACGCGGGCCAAGCACCAGTTCGGCGACGAGAGCCGCTACAAGGAATTCCAGAAGAGCCTGCCGCTCGGCCGTCCCGCGCATGCGCGCGAGATCGGCGACCTCATGGCGTTCCTGGCGTCGGATCGCGCCGGCTATACGTCGGGCGTGATCTACACCGTCGACGGCGGCATCAGCGCCGGGTGGGGTTAACTCTATTCTCGTCATTGCGAGCGCAGCGAAGCAATCCAGGAATGCCTCTGTAGCAACGGTCTGGATTGCTTAGTCAACTCGCTCGTCGCAATGACGAGCCCTCGAATAAGGACAGGAGCAAACTAAGTGTCCCAGGATCTGATCCGCGAAACCGCCTGCACCGTCGTCGACAAGCTGCGCTCCGGCGACGTCTCGCCGCTCGAGCTCCTGGACGTGGTGGAGACGCGCATCCAGGAGGTCGACGGCAAGGTCAACGCGCTGCCGACGCTGTGCTTCGATCGCGCGCGGGAGAGTGCGAAGACACTGATGCAGAAGCCGGCCGGCGCGCGCGGGCTGCTCGCCGGGCTGCCGGTGCCAATCAAGGATCTGACCGACGTTGCAGGCGTGTTGAACACGCAGGGCTCGCCGATCTTCAAGGACAACATCCCCGCGAAGTCTGACCTCATGGTCGAGAACCTCGAGGCCAACGGCGCGGTCGTCTACGCCAAGTCGAACACGCCGGAATTCGGCGCCGGCGCCAACACCTTCAACGAGGTGTTCGGTCCGACGCTCAATCCCTGGGACACGACGAAATCGGCCGCGGGCTCCTCCGGCGGCGCGGCGGTGGCGCTGGCAACCGGCATGGCCTGGCTCGCCCAAGGCTCCGACATGGGCGGATCCTTGCGCAGCCCCGCGGCCTTCTGCGGCGTCGTCGGCATGCGGCCTAGCATCGGCCGCGTCGCGCATACCCCAAAGTCCGGCATCGATCGCAATCTCGGCGTGGTCGGCCCGATGGCGCGCAACGTCGAGGATCTCGCGCTGCTGCTGGATGCCATGAGCGGCGACTATGCCGACGATCCGCTGTCGCTGCCGGCTCCCGCAACCTCGTTCCTGTCGGCGGCCCAGGCGGGCAAGCGGCCGAGGCGCATCGCCTATTCGCCCGATCTCGGCATCACCCCGGTCGATCCCGAAGTGAAGGCGATCACACGAAAGGCCGCCGAACGTTTCGCCGAAGCCGGCGCCATCGTCGAGGAGGCGCATCCGGACTGGCGCGAGGCGCATGAATGCTTCCACGTGCTGCGCGCCTTCGACTTTGCGATCACCAAGGCCAATCTGTTGCGCACCAAGCGCGACCTGCTCAAGCCCGAGGTGATCTGGAACATCGAGGAGGGTCTGAAGCTCACAGTCGAGCAGCTCGCGCGCGCCGAGGCGCAGCGCGTCGGCATGACGGCGCGGGCAGTCGAGTTCTTCAAGAGCTACGATCTATTGCTGACGCCGACCACGATCGTTCCACCCTTCCCGATCGAGCATCGCTATGTCGCCGAATGCGCCGGCAAGAGGTTCGAAAACTACGTCGAGTGGCTCGGCATCGTCTACGCCATCACGCTGGCCTGCTGCCCGTCTCTCTCCCTGCCCTGCGGCTTCACGGCCTCGGGCCTGCCGGTCGGCGTGCAGTTGGTCGGCGCGCCGCGCGCCGACGCGCAGGTGATCGCCGGAGCGAAGGTGCTGGAGGATATTCTGGGCCTGCGCGGTACGACGCCGATCGATCCGAAGGTGAAGGACTAGCCTCACTCTCGTGTCCCGGACAAGGGGCAGCGCGCCAGCGCTGCGTCGCAGAGCCGGGACACGAGACCTCACCTCCCGCTGGCCGCCTCCAGGCTGGGGCGGTTACTCGGTTCGCTATTTGGCGATCGGGCAGGAGCCGGGATTAGCGCAGCGAGGAGGCGTCGATCGCGTGGTGCCGGTCGCCTCCTCGGAGCTCGGGCCCACCGCCCCGTTCAGAATGACCGAGACACGCCATCGATATGTTGTTTGCGGCGTCAGACCGGAATCCCCAAAGCTCGCGCCTGTCACGTCGCCAACCGATTGGAACGCACCATCGGGTCCCGCACGCGAAACCCGGTAGGTTGTTCCGTCGTCTCCTGGAGACCAGGCCAGGTCAGCGCCGCTATCCGACGTATCGATCACCGTGAGCGACTGCGGCGCCGATAGCGAGGGCGCGGTCGCGCCGGCGGGCGCCGCGGCAGCGGCCGTGAGCGCATCCAGCACCGCCTTGATCGCCTTGATTTGCGATCCGGACTTCGTCACGTAGCTATCCTGATGGTTGACGTAACTCCACCAATCCCAACAGGCCTGCGGATTGCTTGGCCAGTATGGGCTGGTCTTGGTCTGCGGATAGAGAATGATCATGCGGTTCGTGTCCGCCCACTCATTGTAGCCGGCCTCATCCACGAATTTGCGTCCGATATCGGCGACGTCCTGCTTGCATCCGTGGAGCGCAACATGGACGCGACACGGACTGCCCTGCTCGCAATCCCTGGGTACGAACACATAGCCGGTATCGCCCATGCTCAACGCGTCGGGCAGATGCGGCGTGGTATAGATCGATTGATCAAAGCTCTTCACCGAACCTGCAAGCTGCGCGGCATTGGGCGGATTCAGGCGGCCGTAAATATGCTGCAGGATGACGCCGGCCTGGTCATAGCCGCATTGGTCGATATAGGGCGCCGTGTTGGCCTTGCAGTCGTTGAGCCCGGGTGCACCCTGTTTCGCCACGACGAACGAGTGGCCCGCGCCGAGCGTGGCCTGATAGAACAAGTTGCCGCGATTAGCATCCCCCAGATAATGGCGATAGAAATCGGCGGCCGCATCGGTCGCGGCCTTGTCGACGATCGCGTCATTGTAGCCGTGAAAGAGATAGATCTTCTGCCTGCCTACATTGCTGAGAGGGTCGATCTCGCCCGCTGCGGCCTTCGCGTCGGCCTTTGCCGTAAAATCCCTCGGATTCAGATCCGACGCCGGCCCTTTCATGCATGCACCCGTGGCCCGCCGGATCGGCCCCCAGTACCAGGTGACGGCGTCGAACGCGTCCGCCTTTGCGCACCAGTAAGGGCCGCCCGCGACCACACCGACGCCCTTGATCACCGACGACCATGCCGTGCCGAACTGAACGGCCATGAACGCGCCCGACGAAATTCCCGAAATCGAACTCTCACCGATCGGCGCGCGATAGCGCCGCAACCCCTCCGCGGCGCACGATGACACGCCGAGAGCGGTTGTGAAGATCAGGACGCAAATCTGGGCGGCGGTGAATTGCCGCAAAACGGCCACGCGCATGACAGCCTCGCCAAGTCGACCGCAGGAGCAACCTCTGGTATTAGAGATCAAGATCGGAAATCGGCGCAAGCGCAAACAAGCGGCACCAAACCAGAAACCGCCCGTCACTTCGGCGTTGTCGGCGCCTCCAGGCTCCGGCTGTAGCGCGACATCGCGAAACAGAAGACGAAGTAGATCGCGGCCACGAAGATGTAGACCTCGACCGAAAACTGCTGCCAGGCGGGATCGATGATCGCGGTCTTCGCCGTCGTCAGCAGGTCGAAGATGCCGATGATCAGCACCAGGCTGGTGTCCTTGAAGAAGGCGATGAAGGTGTTGACCAGCGGCGGGATGACGTGGCGGATAGCCTGCGGCAGGATGATCAGCCGGTGCTTGCGCCAGTAGGACAGGCCGAGCGCGTCGGCGGCTTCGTATTGTCCGCGCGGCACGGCCTGAAGCCCGCCGCGGATCACTTCGGCGAGGTAAGCACCGGCGAACAGGATGATCGCGATCTGTGCGCGCAGCAGCTTGTCGATGTTGAATCCGGCCGGCATGAATAGCGGAAACATCACGCTCGCCATGAACAGCAGGCTCACCAGCGGCACGCCGCGGATCAGCTCGACATAGAGCACGCTGAGCGAGCGGATCGCCGGCAGCTTCGAGCGCCGCCCGAGCGCGACCAGGATACCGAGCGGAAAGCCGACAGCGAGGCCGAACGTCGCCAGGATCAGCGTCACGGGCAAGCCGCCCCAGCGGTCCTGCGAGACGAACGACAGGCCGATCACGCCGCCCCACATCAGCACGCTGATCAGCGCCAGTGCGCCGATCCAGAGATAGACAAGCTCGCGCCGCCATAGCGCGCGGCGGGTCGAGAGGTAGTACAATGCGATGAACAGCACGACCGACAGTGCCGGCCGCCACTGCTCGTCGAACGGATAGGTGCCGAACAGGATGAAGCGATACTTCTCGGGGACGATGGCCCAGCAGGCGCCGAGGCCACGCGCGGCGCGACAGGCGCTGGAATCGTTGGTGGGCGTCAGCCAGACCGCATTGGCGATGCCCCATTGCACGGAGCTGAAAATGCCCTTGGCGAGCAGCACCAGCAGCAGGACGGTGATGATCCCATTCGGGATCGAGGAGAACAGGTTCTTGCGCAGCCAGTGCAGCACCGGATTGCCCAGCTGCGGTCGGCGAGCGGCCCGGGGTGCATCGGGGATGTCCGTGATCGCGGTCATGATCAGCGCTCCACCAGCGCGATGCGCGCATTGTACCAGTTCATGAAGAAGCTGATCGAAAGGCTGATGGTCAGGAACACCGCCATGATCAGCGCGATGGCTTCGATGGCCTGTCCGGTCTGATTCAGCGTTGTGTTGGCGATCGAGACCACGTCCTGGTAGCCGATCGCGACCGCGAGCGAGGAGTTCTTGGTCAGGTTGAGATACTGGCTCGTCATCGGCGGCACGATGACGCGCAGCGCCTGCGGCAGGATGATCTGCCGCAGCATGAAGCTGCGACGCAGGCCGAGTGCGTTGGCGGCATCCCATTGCCCGCGTGGCACCGACTGGATGCCGCTGCGCACGATCTCGGCGATGAAGGCGGAGGTGTAGGTCACCAGTGCGATCAGCAGCGCGAAATATTCCGGCGCGAGCGTCAGCCCGCCGACGAAATTGAAGCCGCGCAGCTGCGGCCACTCGACCGTCCAGGACACGCCGAGCACCAGCGAGACCGCCGCCGGCACCACGACGATGAGGCCGAGCGCAGACGGCCAGGCCGGCCGCGGCTTGCCGTCGCGCATCTGCTGTGCGACCAACCAGCGACGGAAGAGGAAGAACACCGCACAGCCCAGCACCGCGGTGCCGAGCACCGTGAGCTGCGGCGGGCCGAACGGGATCGCCGGCAGGATCAGGCCGCGATTGGACAGAAATACGCCCTCGACGGGCCGCCAGGCGGCACGTGCAGCCGGCAGCGCCTGCATCAGCACGTACCAGAACAGTAGCTGGAGCAGCAGCGGGATGTCGCGGAGCGTTTCGACGTAGACGGCCGCAAGCCGCGACAGCAACCAATTGGCCGACAGCCGCGAGATCCCGATCAGGGTGCCGAGGATCGTCGCGAGCACGATGCCGATCACGGCGACGCGCAAGGTGTTGGCGACGCCGACGACGAAGGCCCAGAGGTAGGTATCCCCGGGATTGTAGGCGAGCAGGCTGTCGGCAATCGGCATGCCGGCCTCGCGGCCGAGAAAGGCGAAGCCGGTCGTGATGCGGCGGGCCGACAGATTGGTGACGGTGTTGGACCAGAGGAAGGCGATCACTGCGATCGCGATGCCGACCACCAGGACCTGCCAGAACAGGCCCATCAATTGGTTGCGGCCGAGCACGAAGCGGCGGCGCGGCGGCGGCCTGGGATGATCGGCGGTCACAGCACAACAATCCTTCGTCGAATGCAGCGATTTCCGGCGCGCACGTCAACTGTTGCACCGAATTCGAATTCATGCAACAAATGTTTCATGGCCGAGCCCGCGAAATCCTCGCCCCTGAGCGAACTGCGCATCGCATTGCCGTCGCTCCCCCTGCGCTTACAGGAGGTCGGCCGTTTCGTCGCCGCCAATGATTACGATGCCACCACCCGCTCGATGCGCGATCTCGCGGCGGAAGCCGGTGCCGATCCCGCCGCGTTCACCCGGCTTGCGAAAGCGATCGGCTATTCCGGATGGGACGAGCTGCGTGCGGCGCTGACCGAGGCGCGGCGGCCGTCCCAGACCGCGCCCTTCTCCGGCCGCACAAGAGGCCGCCGTCACGGGCCGAACGCCGATGTTACGCTCATCCTCGACAAGCTCGAGGCCGAGGCCGCCGGCCTTCCGCGCATCCCGGCACAGCCGATCGCGGAAGCGGCGCGCGCGCTGCACGAGTCCAAGCGGATCTGGATCGCGGGCTATCGCAGCTGCCGCAGCGTCGCGGAACTCCTGAACTACGAGCTGCGCCTGTTCCGGCCCGAACAGGTGCAGCTCGTCGGCACGTCCGGGCCCGACGACCTCGATCTCGGCGCGTTCCGGCCCAGCGAAGCCGTCATCGTCATCGGCTTCCTGCCTTACACGCATGCGAGCGTCCGCGTCTCGCAGGCCGCGCATCGCAGCGGCGCGACGCTGATCGCGATTGCGGACAGCCTGTCGGCACCGATGGCCGAAGGCGCCGACCATGTGCTGCTGTTCGAGGCAGCCTCCTCGCCCGGCTTTTTCCCCAGTCTCACGGGCGCGATCGCGATCGCGCAGTCGCTCGCGGCGGTCACGTTCTCGCTCGGCGGCGCCGCCGCGAAGAAGCGGCTGGAAAACACCGAGGCGCGGCTCACTGCTGCCTCCACCTACGTCCCGGAGAAAGGTTGACCCATGAGCACTCGCACCAGCCGCGTGCTGCATCGCTCGCTGCGCGAAACCCCGCCAAAGGCGATCGGCGGCGAGGGCGTTTATCTCTTCGCCGAGGACGGACGTCGCATCATCGATGCCTCCGGCGGGGCGGCGGTCTCCTGCCTCGGCCACCAGCATCCGCGCGTGATCGCGGCGATGGCCAAGCAGGCGTCCACCCTCGCCTATGCGCATACGGCTTTCTTCTCCTCCGAGCCGGCGGAAGCACTTGCTGAAATACTGGTCGGACACGAGCCCGGCGGGCTCGCCTACGCCTATTTCGTCAGCGGCGGATCGGAGGCGATCGAAGCCAGCATCAAGCTGGCGCGGCAATATTTCATCGAGCGCGGCGAACCGCAGCGGCAGCACTTCATCGCGCGGCGGCAGAGCTATCACGGCAACACGCTCGGCGCGCTCGCCGCCGGCGGCAATGCCTGGCGTCGCGCTCCCTATGCGCCGCTGCTCTCGACCGCTTTCAGCCACGTCACGCCGGCGTTCGCCTATCGCGAGAAGCGCGAGGGCGAGTCGGACGCGCGGTTCGTCGCGCGCCTCGCCGCCGAGCTCGAAGCCGAGTTCCAGCGGCTCGGCCCCGACACCGTCGCCGCCTTCCTCGCCGAGCCCGTCGTCGGCGCCACCGCCGGCGCCGTGACCGCCCCGGACGGCTACTTCAAAGCGATGCGCGAGATCTGCGACCGTCACGGTGCGCTGCTCATTCTCGACGAGGTCATGTGCGGCATGGGCCGCACCGGCACGATGCATGCGTGGGAGCAAGAAGGTGTCGCCCCCGACATCCAGGCCATCGCAAAGGGGCTCGGCGGCGGCTATCAGCCGATCGGTGCGATGCTGGCAAGCGGCAAGATCATCGACACCATCCGCGCAGGCTCGGGCGCGTTCCAGCACGGCCACACTTATCTGGCGCATCCCCTCGCCTGCGCTGCGGCGCTCGCGGTGCAGGATGTGATCCGCGAGGATGGCCTGCTCGACCGCGTGAAGGAGCGCGGCAAGCAGCTCGAGCAGCGCCTGACCGAACGCTTCGGCAATCATCGCCATGTCGGCGACATCAGGGGCCGCGGCCTGTTCTGGACGATCGAGCTGGTCGCCGATCGCGCTAGCCGCATCTCGTTCGATCCGGCCCTCAAGCTGCACCAGAAGATCAAGGCGGAGGCCTTTGCCGGTGGCCTCGGCTGCTATCCCAGCGGTGGTACCGTCGATGGCGTGCGCGGCGACCACGTGCTGCTGGCACCGCCCTATATCGCCTCGGCGGACGAAATCGACCTGATCGTCGACAAGCTGGGCACGGCCGTCGACAGCGTGTTGCGTAGTGTCAATCAGTGAGGGGAGAGTAGTATGAGGAAAGTGGTTATCGCAGCGGGCCTGCTCGCGGCATCGACGATGATCGCAGCGGCAGCGACGCTCGATACGGTGAAGAGCCGCGGCACGCTGGTGTGTGGCGTCAGTGCCGGTTTTGCCGGCTTCTCGGCGCCGGACTCGCAAGGCAATTACAGGGGTCTCGACGTCGATTATTGCCGCGCGCTGGCGGCCGGCGTGCTCGGCGATCCTACCAAGGTGCGCTACGTCTCGCTGACGGCTCAGAACCGCTTCACCGCCCTGCAATCGGGCGAGATCGACGTGCTCTATCGCAACTCGACGCAGACCTATTTGCGCGGCGCGACGCTGGGCCTGCGGCAGGGTCCGATCAACTTCTACGACGGCCAGGGTTTTGTCGTGAAGAAGGACCTCGGCGTCAAGGAGCTGAAGGACCTCAAGGGCGCCACCGTCTGCGTCGCGCAGGGCACCACGCACGAGGTCACGCTCGGCGATTACGGCCGCGCCAACGGCATCGACTGGAAGCCCCTGGTGTTCGACCGCGTCGACACCATGTACCAGACCTTCTTCGGCGGCCGCTGCGATGCGATGACCCAGGACGCTTCGGCCCTCGCCGGCGCGGTGACCACGGCCGCGCCGAACGCAGCCGACTACATTGTGCTGCCGCAGACCATCAGCAAGGAGCCGCTCGGACCCTTCACCCGCAATGGCGACGAGGTCTGGAGCGACATCATCGCCTGGCTGCATTACGGCCTGATCGAGGCCGAGGAGCTCGGCGTCACGCAAGCCAATGTCGAGGAGATGACGAAGTCGCAAACGCCTGCGATCCAGCGGCTGCTAGGGGCCAGCGGCGACCTCGGCTCGCGGCTCGGGCTCGACAACAAATGGCTGGTCAAGGCGATCAAGGCCGGCGGCAATTACGGCGAGATTTTCGAGCGCAATGTCGGCAAGGCCAGCCCGCTCAAGCTCGATCGCGGCCTCAACGGCCTCTGGAGCAAAGGCGGCTTGATGTACGCCATTCCGTTCAAGTAAGAGAGTTCACCTCTCCCCGCTTGCGGGGAGAGGTCGGATTGCGCAGCAATCCGGGTGAGGGGGAGTTTCCGCCCGTCCAACTCTCACCTTTTTGTGCCGAGAGAGCCCCTCACCCCCGACCCTCTCCCCGTAAGAACGGGGAGAGGGAGAAGAAGCATCGAGCCCCCCATGCGCATCGCCCTTATCCACGCCCTCAAGCATTCCATCGCCCCGATCGAGGCAGCGTTTGCGCAGGCGTGGCCCGAGGCGCGGCTGATGAACCTGCTTGACGACAGTCTCTCGGCGGATCTCGCCCGCGACGGGCACCTCAACGATGCCATGACGGAACGGTTCCTCGCGCTCGGCGACTATGCAGCGGCGACGGGAGCGGATGGAATCCTGTTCACCTGCTCCGCCTTCGGCCCGTGCATCGAGGCCGTCGCGCGCGCGCATGCGCCGATGCCGGTGCTGAAGCCGAACGAGGCCATGATCGACAGGGCGGTGACCATGGGCCGGCGCATCGGCCTGCTCTCGACCTTTCCGCCGACGCTGGCGTCGATGCCGCCCGAGTTTCCCGCCTCCGTCGAGGTGGTGCCGAAGCTCGCCGACGGCGCGCTGGCCGCGCTCGACCGCGGCGACCGCGCCACGCATGACCGGCTGATCGCGGAGGCCTCACGGAGCTTGCGCGATTGCGACGTCATCGCGCTGGCGCAATTCAGCATCGCCGCGACGGCGCCGCTGGTCGCGGAGGCCACCGGCCGCCCCGTCGTGACCACGCCGGACAGCGCGGTCGAAAAGCTGATGAAGCTGCTGAAGCTGCTGAAGGCGAAGGCCTAAAGCGCGATGCGATTAGGATGGATCGTCATCGCGCTTTAGGTTATTGTTTGAGCATGATCTTTTCGGAAAACCGCCATGCACTTTTCCGGATCATGCTCTAAGCGCCGGCCTTGGTCCGACGTCGCGCATCCTTGATCGCGACCGCAAGCGCAGCCTTCGTCTCGTTGACGAAATCCTCGACCAGCTCCTCGCGCGTGGCATGCGCCGCCTCGCCCGTGAACAGGCCCTGCTCGGCCAGCATCACCACGCCGTGCAGCGCCGCCCAGATCTTGAGCGCCTGCCGTTCGCGCAAATAGCCCACGGCGGGCGCTTCCAGAGCTTCGATGACGAGCGCAAAGGTCTCCCGCGTTGCCTCGTGCAGCTCGCTGCCCTTGGCCGCGCAGGACACCGTGCGCGAGGCGAACATCAGGCGGTAGATGCCATTCCGGCGCAAGCCGAAATCGAGCGTCGCCTGTGCGAGCCGCGAGAGCTTCGATTGCTGCGACGGCTTTGCCATCGCATCACGCAAGAGCGCCGAGAGCTGCCGGAATGCTTGCGCGGTGACGGCGGCGAGCAGCGCCTCGCGGTCGGCAAAATGCCGGTATGGCGCCGGCTGCGAGACCCCGAGCTTCTTGGCAAGCGCCTTGATGCTGATCGCCTCCGCGCCGCCCCGCTCCGCCTCTTGCAGCGCGGCCTCGATCAACGCATCGCGAAGATCGCCATGGTGGTAGGTCTTCGCGGGCTTGCGGGCTGGTCGTGAACGCATGTCGGGGCGAAGCCTACAAGTTCCCGCTTGACAAGGGAAGCCCGCCGCGAATGTAATAGTATATAACTTAAATAGAACCGAGATGAGGAAACGCGCCGCCTTCGGGCCCTCGCGCGCACACGACCAAGGAAGCCGAGAATGGCAGAGCGACTGAAGGTTCACGTCGATCCCGACAAATGCCAGGGCCATGCCCGCTGCAAGGCGCTCGCGCCGGAGCTTTTCGAGCTCGACGAATACGGCAACGCGCACGAAGCTGGTGACGGCACCGTCCCTCCGGGACTCGAGGACAAGGCCTGGCTTGCGAAATCCAACTGCCCGGAAATCGCAATCGATGTGATCGAGGAATAGTGCGGCCGTTGCCGCCCCGCTGCGTTCAGCGAATACGAGCCAAGGGATTCCCTGCCATGTCCGACGTCGACCAGCCTGTCGCCCATCCGCCCGTCACCGACTGGGTTCATGATTTCGACCACACCGATCCGCAATGGACCGAGGATCCGTTCCCGATCTGGGACGAGCTGCGACCCGTAAGCCCCGTGGTGCACACGAAACGCTTCCTCGGCTGCTATTTGCCGACGACCTATGAGGCCGTGCGCGAGATCGCCAACGACACCGAGCACTTCTCCTCCCGCCGCATCATCGTCCGCGACGTACGGCCGGAAATCACCAGCAGGAACGCAGCCCCGCCGATCACCTCCGATCCGCCCGAGCACAAGCCGGCCAAGCAATTGCTGCTGCCGCCGTTCACCCCGGACGCTATGAAGAAGCTCGAGCCGCGCGTCCGCGCCATCTGCAACGAGCTGATCGACGACTTCATCGCCGAGCAGAGGGTGGACGCTGCGGCGCGCTACACCAAGCACATCCCGGTTCGGGCGATCGCGCACATGCTCGGTATTCCCGAGAGCGACAGCGACCTTTTCATCAATTGGATCCACATGATCCTCGAGCTCGGCATCAAGGACGAGAGCAAGCTGCTCCAGGCCGTGCAGGAGATGACGGCCTATTTCGGCGGCCACATCGAAGCGCGCAAGAGCAAGCCCACCGACGACCTGATCTCCTACCTGATGAACGCCAGGGACAAGAACGGCAATCCGCTCGAGGACACCCATGTGATGGGCTCGCTGCGCCTGCTGCTGATCGCCGGCATCGACACCACCTGGAGCGCGATCGGCTCCTCGCTCTGGCATCTTGCGAAGACGCCGGCCGACCGCGAGCGGCTGATCGCCGAGCCCGGACTGATCCCGACAGCCGTGGAGGAGCTGCTGCGCGCCTATTCGCCGGTGACGATGGCGCGTGAAGTGGTCAAGGAGACTACGGTGTCCGGCTGTCCGGTCAAGCCGGGCAACATGGTGCTGCTGTCGTTCCCGGCAGCCAACCGCGACCCCAAGGTGTTTCCGGACGCTGACAAAGTCGTGATCGACCGGCGCGAGAACCGCCATGCGGCCTTCGGCCTCGGCATCCACCGCTGCGTCGGTTCCAACCTCGCGCGCATGGAAATGCAGGTGGCGCTGGAGGAATGGCTGAAGCGGATTCCCGACTTCCGGCTCGATCCGGCAGGCACGGTGACTTGGTCGCAAGGAACGGTGCGCGGCCCCCGCCAGTTGCCATTTTTGCTCGGAAAGGCGATGTAAAGCCTTCCCAAAGGAAGCGGACAGGCCTTTCATGGCGTGCGCGACACCAAGCACGCCTCAGCCATGCATCGCCACGAGCACAGGCCATGACCGACGAGACGCCATCCGACAGCAAGCTGACGCGCACCAAGGAGAAGTGGGCGCGCGAGGGCCGCTTTCTCACCGGCAAGATTACACGCCCGGAGGATCAAAGGCTTCCGCCCGGGCAGCACCTCACCAAGGACTGGCCGGTACTCGATCTCGGGGTCACGCCGCCGGTCTCGCGCGAGCGCTGGCGGCTCGACGTCTATGGCGCGGTCGAGACCCCCGTTTTCTGGACCTTTGCCGAATTCGCCGCGCAGAAGCAGTCCCGGTTCACCTCGGACATCCATTGCGTCACGACCTGGTCGCGCTATGACAACGAATGGGAAGGGCTCGCCACGCGTGAGCTGCTGGCGGCCTGCCAGCCGCGCGAGGATGCTCGCTTCGTCGTGCTGCATTCCTATGACGGTTACACCACCAATCTCGCGCTGGAGGATTTTGCCGCCGAGGACGCGCTGCTCGCCCACAGCTGGTCCGGCCAGCCGCTGGCGGAGGAGCATGGCGGCCCGGTGCGGCTGGTCGTGCCGCACCTCTATTTCTGGAAGAGCGCAAAATGGCTCCAGGCCATCGAATTCCTGACCGAGGACGCGCCGGGCTTCTGGGAAGTCCGCGGCTATCATAACCGCGGTGATCCCTGGGCCGAGCAGCGCTATTCGGGCGATTAGGTTCGAGCAAGACGGGGGGGAAGCCCATGCCGACGGAACGCTTTCAATTCACCGGCGAAGGCGGCCATCAGCTCGCGGCCGCGCTGGAGCTGCCTGACGGCGAGCCCGCGGCTTTCGCGCTGTTCGCGCATTGCTTCACCTGCGGCAAGGACACGCTGGCGGCCAAGCGCATCTCGGTCGCGCTCGCCGCCAAGGGCATCGCGGTGCTGCGCTTCGACTTCACCGGGCTCGGCTCCAGCGGCGGTGATTTCGCCAACTCGACGTTCTCCTCCAACGTTGCCGATCTCGTGCGCGCGGCCGATCATCTGCGCGAGACCCGCAAGGCACCCTCGATCCTGATCGGCCATAGCCTGGGTGGCGCCGCGATCCTCGCCGCTGCCGGACAAATTCCCGAGGCACGAGCGGTGGCCACCATCGCAGCGCCCTCGGATCCCGCCCACGTCACCGGCCTGTTCAGGGAGCATCTCGACAACATCCGCGCGCAAGGCGAGGTCGAAGTCTCGCTCGCGGGACGCCCGTTCCGGATCAAGCGCGAATTCCTCGACGACATCGCCGAGCACGAGCTGATGAAGGACGTCACCGGCCTGCACAAGGCGCTGCTGGTGATGCATTCGCCCCTCGACGACACCGTCGGCATCGACAACGCAACGAAGCTCTTCGTCGCGGCAAGACACCCCAAGAGCTTCGTCTCGCTCGACCATGCCGATCATCTTCTGACCAAGCCTGCCGACGCGCTCTACGCCGCCGACGTGATCGTGGCATGGGCCAGCCGTTACGTCGATGCAGCGACGCCCGCGAAGGCGATGGATCTGCCGGAGGAGCCGCGCAAGGTCGTGGTGCAGGAGACCCGCAAGAGCAAGTTCAACCAGACCATCACCGTCGGCCCGCATCGTCTGGTGGCGGACGAGCCGCTCGCGGCTGGCGGCGCGGATACCGGACCCGGCCCGTACGATTTCCTGCTCGCCGGCTTAGGTGCCTGCACCTCGATGACCATGCGTCTCTATGCCGACCGCAAGTCGCTGCCGCTCGACCGCGTCACGGTGACGCTGAAGCATTCCAAGATCTACGCCAAGGATTGTGCGGAGTGCGAGACTCGCGAGGGCATGCTCGACCAGATCGAGCGCGACATCGCGATCGACGGCGCGCTCGATGCCGAGCAGCGCAAGAAGCTGATGGAGATCGCCGACAAGTGCCCGGTGCACCGGACGCTGACGTCGGAGATCCGGATCGTGACGAAAGCGGTGGAGTAGCGATGCCCCACTAGAAGCACGACGCCATCGTGCGCACGGCCGCGCTGATCTCGTTTTCGCGCCACGCCGCAAAGCCGAGCAGCAGGCCGTGATCGCGCGGCTTGCCGAGCGCTAGGCTGGACAAGGCGCGCGTTTCGACGCCCGCCTCGACCAGCCGCTTCACCGCCGCCCGATCAGTGCGGCCGCGCTCGAGACGGGCGACGAGCTGGATACCGCCGGGGGGCACCTCGACTAAGAGCATGCCACCGAGATGCCGCTGCAGCTCCTCGACAAGATGATCGCGGCGCGCGTGATAGAGCCGGCGCATGCGGCGCAGATGTGCGAGGAAGTACCCATCGGCGATGAATTCGGCCAGCGCCTCCTGGATGTGGCTGGCGGCGATCAGTCCCATGTGCTGCTGCGCGATCTCCAAGGTACTGACCAGCGCCGCCGGCGCTACCAGATAGCCGAGCCGGATGTCCGACCTCATCGCCTTCGAGAATGTGCCGACATAGAACACACGGCCATGGGCATCTAACCCCTGCAAGGCCGGCACCGGCCGGCTGTCGTAGTGGAATTCGCCGTCGTAATCGTCCTCGACGATCCAGGTCCTGCCGGGCCGGCTTGCCGCGAGAAACTCGGTTCGACGGGCCAGCGACATCAACCGGCCGGTTGGGTGCTGATGCGACGGCGTCATGAAGATCAGCCTGGGAGCTCCAAGGCCTGGCATTCGCTGCATGCCCTGTTCATCCAGCCTGATGCCGGTCAGGCGCGCGCCGGATGCGTGAAAGGCAGCCGCCGCGCCGGGATAGCCAGGGTCTTCAACCCATACATGATCGCCCGGTGAAATGAGTGTGGCAGCAATCAAGGTCAGCGCGGCCTGCGCGCTCGGCAGGATCATGATCTGCTCCGCCGTGGCGCGGACGTCCCGGTTCGTCGCCAGATAATGCGTCAGCGCCTCCCGCAGGCGCAGCCGGTTGACCGGTCCCAGCTCGCGCCTGCCTGCATGCACGGCGCTGCGGCGCAGGCACCGTGCCCAGACCTCGTTCGGAAACTCCCTGAAATCGCCCAGCCCCGGGCGCAGCGGTTTGAGCTCCCCCCGATAAGACATCGGCCAGTCGGCCTGCTGGAGCTTCGTAGCCCAAGGCGAGAGCTGCAGTTTGCCGACGCATTCGCCCGCTGCGACGGCGCCCCGTTCGATGCGTTCGTGGCCGTCGATCATGACCACGGGACGGCGGCCATGAGACGCCGCGACATATCCCTCGGCCGCGAGCTGCTCGAACGCGTATGTGACGGTGTTGCGCGAGACGCCGAGATCGCTCGCAAGCCGTCGGCTCGACGGCAGAACGCGGCCTTTGCCGAGGCGGCCGGTCGCGATCAGGCCTCGCAGCTGGCTCGTCAGTTGCGCCACCAGCCCCTCGCCATCGGTCCGCTTCAGCTCGATCAACGCGGAGATCGTCGTGTCGGATACTGGCACTCTCTTCTTCTCCAATCTGGCACTTTTTCAAATGCCAGTCGGGATGCTATCCGGCGGCTCGGACTGCTTCAAGGACCTGCGACATGAACACCCTGTCACCCCGTGCGGCCATCGGCCTGTTCCTCATCGTGGTGCTGGCCTGGGGCGTGAATTGGTCGGTGACCAAGCAGCTCGTGCAGTTCGTCCCGCCGTTGTGGAGCGCGGCAATCCGGAGTTGGATCGCGCTGGTTGGATTGTTCGTGCTGCTCGGACTGAGCAACAATCTCGTGATCCCGGAGCGACGCGACTTTCCCGTGATCCTGAGCGTGGCGCTGCTGCATATGACGCTGTTCTCGATCCTGGTTGCCAGCGGCCTTCGCTTCCTGCCCGCAAGCAAGGGCATCGTGCTCGGCTACACCACGCCGCTCTGGGTCGCACTCGCCGCGCCCCTTTTCGGCAAGGACACGCTGACGGCGCCGAAGCTCGCCGGCGCTCTGCTCGGGCTGATCGGCCTTGCCGTCATCCTGAATCCATCCTCGATCGACTGGACCAACCCAAACGTGCTGCTCGGCGCCGGCATGGTCATCCTGGCCGCGATCTCTTGGGCTGCGAACATCATCTATATCCGCGCGCATCGCTGGATCGGATCTCCGCTTCAGCTTTTGCTTTGGCAGGTGCTCGTGGCAACGATCGTGCTGTCGGTCGGCGCGACAGCTGTGGATGGCCTCCCGCATGTGGAGTGGTCGTGGAGGCTCGTATTGTTGTTTCTCTATTCGGGCCTGGTCGGAACGGTCCTGGCTTATTGGGCGATGTCGATGGTCAACAGGAGCATCTCAGCCCTGACGACGTCGCTCGGCACCACCGGGACACCGCTGGTCGGCATCGCCAGCGCTGCGATCCTTCTGGGTGAACCCATCGACGCGAGCCTTGCCGTCGCGGCCGCGCTGATCGTCTCCGGCATCGGCCTTGCGACGCTGGGCGATCGGTTGTTGCGCAGTCAGGCCACCGCGAGAGGCTGAACCCGCAGAACCCCGCGCAGGCCCGCCGCGGTGCCGAGCAGGATGCCCGCAGCCGCGACGAACGATCCCAGCGCGAGCGTAGACACGCCGGTGAGCCCCTGCCCGATCGAGCAGCCGAACGCCATCACGCCGCCGATCCCCATCAGCGCGGCACCGGTCCCTGAGCGGAGCATGTGGCGCGGCGAGGAATAGCCTTCGAGCTTGAAGCGGCCAGTTGCGAGTGCCGTCACCAGACTGCCGGCGAAGACGCCGGCCACCGTCGCGATGCCGAAGTTGAGCGTCAGTCCAGTCGAGAGCATGGCATATTGCAGGCTATCGGCGATCGGCGCGACGAACGTAAGGGAGGTCACGGGGACCGGATTGAAGTCGTCGGCACCGAGATAGCCGGTGGCCAGCCAGCCGCCGGCGACGAGGAGGCCCACAATGATGCCCGCTACGACCTGACCGGGCGAGCGACGGAACGCAGGATGCGCGAAAGCGAACAGGCTCAGCGCGACGGTTGTCGCGGCCGCGGCGAGCGCGCGTGAAAGCGATTCCGTGAAGCCGAGCGTCGCCAGCAACGACGGCAGCGAATTGGCAGGAGCCGTGGCTTGCGTTGCCTGGACCAGCGCAATGCGCGCCGGTGCGATGAGGCCCTTCAGCGTCATCTGCGCGGCAATCGCGAGCACGATCACGACCACGAAGGAGCGGAGATTGCCGCGGCCGAGCAGCACCAGCGCCCGCGAGCCGCAGCCGTTCGAAAGCACCATGCCGTAGCCGAACAGCAGGCCGCCGAGGAACAGCACCGCCGGCGAAAACGATTGCTGCAGATAGATCGACTTGCCGAGATCGACCGTGCCGCTGCCGGCGAGGAACTGGCTCGCGGCGATCGCAACAGCGATTGCGAGCGCGTAGGTCCGCACCAGCCGCCCGTCGCCCTCAGCCAGTAACCCGCGCATGCTGCTCATCAGGCAGAAACCGCTGAGCAGGCCAACGGCACCGTAGACGAGACCGATGGCCAGGCCGGCGAGGATAACGAGTTGCGTGGATTCCATGGTTACGGCTTCAGGATCACCCGGTCACGTGACGAGCCGGCGACCGCAACATACGCTTCCTTCGCGCGCTCCAGCGGATAGATCGCATTCGCCCTGATCGGAAACGGCTTCAGATGGCCGCTCGCAAAACCCGGCCCGATGTCGCGCAGCACCGCACCCGTCGCGGCCGAGGATAGACCCAGCGTGTCGATGCCGACATAAGTGTGCTGGCCCCGATAGAATTCGAGGATGTTGAACTGCACGATGCGGTCGATCGCGGCGATCAGGATTTGGCGGCCGCGAAGCGCGAGCGATTTGTGCGCGGCCTGGAAATAGGGATCGCCGACCGTGTTGAAGACGACGTCGGCGCCCTTGCCGCCGGTCAATTCGTGCACGCGCGCGGCGATTTCGGTGGCGGAGGCGTCGATCACCTCGATGGGCGCGTTGGTGTGGCCTTCATAGGCTTCCGCCCTGCGCACCACACCGATCACGCGCGCGCCCTGCCAGGTCGCGATCTGCACCGCGGCCTGACCGACCTTGCCATTCACCCCGAAAACCAGAACGGTCTCGCCGCGCTTCGGCACGCCCGCCCTGCGAAAGCCTTCCATCGCGGTCACGAAGGGCACGCCGATGCCGGCGGCCTCCTCCCAGGACACAGTCTTCGGCTTCTCCACGACCGCATCGGGTTCGACCACGAGATGGCTCGCATGAGTGCCGTCACGACGAATGCCGAGGTCCCCGGACGAGCCGAACACTTCGTTCCCAATGGTGGCGGCGGGCCCGTCAATCACCACGCCGGCATAGTCGCGGCCGGGGGTCCGGGGGAACACGGCATAGGGCATCAGCCCGGTCGCAGCCTTGACGTCGGAGGGATTGACCGCGGCAGCCTTCACCTCGATCAGAAGATCGTTCGGCCCGCGCGCAAGCATCTGCCGCTCAATTGTCGGCGCAAGCGCAGCGGCATTTTCAGCTTTGGCGCTGAGGCGCACACAGCGCGCTTCGACGGTTTTGGCATCGGCTGACATGAAAAGACCCGCGATTTCTCGCGGGCCTTGTCGCCTCTGGCGCCGGTCGAGTCAATCCGTCCGGTCAGTCCTTTGGCCGCTTGTCGAAGAGCCGCTTGGCCTTGCCGAGCGAGCGCTCCAGCGTGGCCGGCGCAACTACCTGCACCCTGGAGCTGACGCCGATCGTATTCTTGATGTGGGTCGAAATTCGATCCGCATGGTCGACGAGGCCGCGGCCGTCCCAGCTCTCGGGCCGCGCCTCGGCGATGATGGTGAGCTCGTCCATGCGGCCTTCCCGGGTGAGCTCGAGGATGAAATGGCCGCCGCACCAGTCGGTCGCGAGCAGCACCTCCTCGATCTGGGTCGGGAACAGATTGACGCCGCGCAGGATGATCATGTCGTCCGAGCGCCCGGTCACCTTCTCCATCCGCCGCATGCCCGGCCGTGCCGTTCCCGGCAGCAGCCGCGTCAGGTCGCGGGTTCGATAGCGGATCACCGGAAAGGCTTCCTTGGTGAGCGAGGTGAAGACCAGCTCGCCCTTCTCGCCGTCGGGCAGCACCGCGCCGGTCTCGGGGTCGATCACTTCCGGGTAGAAATGATCCTCCCAGATGTGCAGGCCGTCCTTGGTCTCGATGCATTCCTGAGCGACGCCCGGGCCGATCACCTCGGACAGGCCATAGATGTCGGTCGCGTCCATGTCGAAGGCGTCCTCGATCTCGGCGCGCATCGCGTTGGTCCAGGGTTCCGCGCCGAAGATGCCGATCTTGAGCGAACACTGGCGCGGATCAAGCTTCTGGCGCTTGAACTCGTCGAGGATCGCCAGCATGTAGCTCGGCGTCACCGTGATGATGTCGGGCCGGAAATCATTGATGAGCTGCACCTGCCGCTCGGTCATGCCCCCGGAAATGGGGACAACCGTGCAGCCAAGCTTCTCGGCGCCGTAGTGCACGCCGAGACCGCCGGTGAAGAGTCCATAGCCATACGCATTGTGGATGATCATGCCGGTGCGGCCGCCGGCGGCGCGGATCGAGCGCTCCATCACCTCGGACCAGGTGTCGATGTCGCGCTGCGTATAGCCGACCACGATCGGCTTTCCGGTCGTGCCGGATGAGGCATGCACCCGCACCAGCTTTTCGCGCGGCACGGCGAACATGTCGAAGGGATAATTGTCGCGCAGGTCCGTCTTCACCGTGAACGGAAATTTGGCAAGATCAGAGAGTTCGCGAAAGTCGGACGGATGCACGCCCGCTTTGTCGAACGCCTTGCGGTAATGCGCGACATTGTCGTAGGCGTGCTTCAGCGACCACGCCAACCGCTGCTTCTGCAGCGCCATGATCTCGTCGCGCGAGGCGCGCTCATGCGCATCCATCTCGGCGCTATAGGCGTTGCCACCTTCCTTGAGCCTCGTCAGAGCCATCCTCGTTTCCCCACATTGCCTGTTCTTTTTTGTTTGGTTTTATTGATCTTGCGCCGGCAGCCATTTGCCGGGAATGACGCGGGAATGTCCGCGGAATTCCGCGATGACGACCTCGCCCACCGTGACACGCACGTCGTAGATGCCGGAGCGGCCGCCGCGGGTGATCTCCCGCGCTCTTGCGATGAGACGATCGCCAAGCTTGCCCGGCTTGATGAAGGTGATCTGGCCCTGTGCCGCCACGACGCGCTCATTGTGCGAGTTGCAGGCGAACGCGAAGGCGGAATCGGCGAGCGTGAAGATGAAGCCGCCATGGGCGATGCGCTGGCCGTTGACCATATCAGGCCGCACCGTCATGGCGAGCGTCGCAAAGCCCGGGCCGATCTCGACGATCTCCATGCCGAGACCTTTGGAGGCATCGTCCTCGGCCCACATCGCATCGGCGCAGGCACGGGCGATATCCTCAGGCGACAGGGCGGCTTTCACGTTCACGCGCTTCTCCCGGCCAGACGTTTGCTCATGATGTTGTTCTGGTTGGCTCACACTGTCAAATATTGCGACGCATTTGCATTGCGGAGCCGCAGAAACCCTGATCAGACATGATCATAATCGACCACGACGCGCTCGGTGGACGGCTTGGCCTGGCAGGTGAGAACAAAACCGGCCTCGAGCTCCCACGGTTCCAGCGAATAGTTGATGTCCATCGGCGCCTCGCCTTCGACCAGCTTGGCGCGGCAGGTCGAGCACATGCCGCCCTTGCAAGCGAAGGGCAGATCGACGCCGGCGCGCAGCGCGGCATCGAGGATGGCCTCGTCCTCGGCGACGGGCACGTCGCGGCGCTTGCCGTCGATGATCAGCGAGGCGATCGCCTTCGGCGGCGCGTCGGGCGCAACCGCCTTTTTCGGCCGCGGCTTGCCGCCGAACTCGGAGACGAAGCGCTCGACATGGATGCGCTCGTCGGCGATGCCAAGATCGCGGCAGGTCGCCTCGATGTCCTCACTCATGCCAAGAGGACCGCAGATGAAGACGTGATCGACGCTGGCCGCCGGCACCAGCGCGCGGAGCAGCACCCTCACCTTGTCGCCGTCGAGCCGGCCATGCAGGATCGGAATGTCCTGCTCCTCGCCGGAGAGCACGTAAAAGATCGAGAGACGATCGATGAAGCGATCCTTCAGCTCCTCGAGCGTCTCGAGAAACATGACGTTGTCGGTGGTGCGGTTGCCGTAGAACAGGAAGAAGCGGCTGTCCGGCTCGCGCGCGAGCACGCCCTTCACGATCGACAGGATCGGCGTGATGCCGGAGCCGGCGGCGAAGCCGACATGAACGCGCGCACGATCTGCCGGCGGGACCAGACCGAAGCGGCCGGTCGGCGTCATCACGTCGAGCTCGTCGCCGCATTTGAGATCTTCGGCTGCCCAGCTCGAGAACGCGCCGCCATCGACCTTCTTCACGGCGATGCGGATCTCGCCATCGTCGGGGCCGGAGCAAATCGAATAGGAGCGGCGCACCTCTTCCCCGTCAAGCATGGCGCGCAACGTCAGATACTGGCCGGGCGTAAAGGCGTAAGCGCCGGCGAGTTCGTTGGGGATGGCAAAGGTCATCGAGACGGCGTCCGTGGCCTCGCGGCGGAGGTCCCTGATGGCGAGGCGATGGAAGCGCGGTGCGGCTGCGGACATGGTCAATGGCACTTGAAATAGTCGAAGGGTTCGCGGCAGGCCTTGCAGCGCCAGAGCGCCTTGCAGGAGGTCGAGCCGAATTCGGACAACAGCTCGGTCTTGTCCGAGCCGCATTGCGGGCACGCCACCGTCTGATCGCCGAACAGCGCGCGGCGCGAGTTTGAAGCTTGCGGCGGCGCGATGCCGTAAGCGCGCAGCTTCTTGCGTCCGTCCTCGGTCAACCAGTCCGTGGTCCAGGCCGGCGACAGCACGGTCCGTACCTTTGCATGTTGAAAACCGGCGCGCTCCAGCGCAACCTCGATTTCGAGCGCGATCATGTTCATGGCCGGGCAACCCGAATAGGTCGGTGTGATCGCGACCTCGACATGATCGCCGTCGAGAACGACGTCGCGGAGCACGCCGAGATCGCCGATGGTCAGCACCGGGATTTCCGGATCGACCACGCTGGCGGCGGCGTCCCAGGCGCGCTGGCGCAGCGCGGCGTCATCGGTCACCATCACCATGTCAGCCCCGGAAAAGTCCGCTGGATCGATTGCAGCTCCGACAGGAGGTGGCCGAGATGCTCGCTGTGACGACCGGAGCGGCCGCCCTGCTGCATCCAGTCGTTCTGCGGCAGAGCGAGCGTTGCTTCACGCGTGACCTCCGAGAGAGTCGCCAGCCAGCGCCCGCGCAAGCTTGCGGGATCGACGGCAATGCCGGCATGGATCAGCGCGCGTTCGCCGTCGTCGACGGCAAACATCTCGCCGGTAAAGGCCCAGAGATTGTCGATCGCAGCCTGCGCCCGGCGATGACTCTCCTCCGTGCCGTCGCCGAGCCGGATGATCCATTCCGAGGCATGGCGCAGATGGTAGGCGCTCTCCTTCTCCGATTTCGCAGCAATCGCCGCCAGCGTCGCATCGCGCGAATTCATCATCGCGCGCCAGTAGAGATCGGCGAAGGCGGAATAGAAGAATTGCCGCACCAAGGTCTGGGCAAAATCGCCGTTGGGCTGCTCGACTAGGAGAAGATTGCGGTACTGCCGCACGTCACGCAAGTAAGCGAGCTTGTCCTCGTCGTTGTCCCTGCCTTCGACCTTGGCGGCAAAGGTATAGAGCTCCCGCGCCTGGCCGATCAGATCGAGAGCGATGTTGGAGAGCGCCATATCCTCTTCCAACATCGGCGCGTGTCCGCACCATTCCGACAGCCTGTGACCGAGGATCAGCGCATCGTCGGCGCGGCGCAGCGCGTAGATTACCAGCGGGGTTTCGGAGACCTGGATGTTGGCGACCATCATCACATGTGTCCCACTTCTTCCGGCACTTCGTAGAACGTCGGATGCCGGTAGATCTTGGATTCTGCCGGCTCGAACATCATGCCCTTCTCGGCGGGATCGCTCGCGGTGATGGCGCTGGAGGGCACGACCCAGATCGACAGGCCCTCGCCGCGCCGGGTGTAGATGTCGCGGGCGGCCTGCAGCGCCATCGTCGCATCGCTCGCATGCAGCGAACCAACATGCTTGTGCGCGAGCCCGTTACGGCTGCGAATGAAGACTTCCCACAGCGGCGTGTTCGGCGTGGCCATATTGGTCTCCTATTCGGCAGCCTGGGCGGTCTGACGCTGGGCGCGCTTGGCTGCATAGCTAGCTGCCGCCTCGCGCACCCAGGCGCCCTCCTCGTGCGCCTTGCGGCGCGCGGCGATGCGGTCGCGATTGCAGGGGCCGTTGCCGGCGAGCACCTGCTTGAACTCGGTCCAGTCGATCTCGCTGTAGCGCCAGTGGCCGTCGGCGTCCTGAATCATGCCGGGATCGGGAATGGTGAGGCCGAGATATTGCGCCTGCGGCACGGTGGCATCGACGAATTTCTGGCGCAGCTCGTCATTGGAGAAGCGCTTGATCTTCCACTTCGTCGAGGTGTCGCTGTGCTGGCTCGTCGCATCCGGCGGGCCGAACATCATCAGCACCGGCCACCACCAGCGGTTCAGCGCGTCCTGCGCCATCGCCTTCTGCTCCTCCGAGCCGCGGCACAGCGTCACCATGATCTCGTAGCCCTGGCGCTGGTGGAAGGACTCCTCCTTGCAGACGCGGATCATCGCGCGCGCATAAGGCCCGTAGGAGCAGCGGCACAGCGGGATCTGGTTCATGATCGCGGCGCCGTCGACCAGCCAGCCGATCGTGCCGATGTCCGCCCAGGTCAGCGTCGGATAGTTGAAGATCGATGAATATTTGGCCTTGCCGGCGAGCATGGCGTCGACCAGCTCCTCGCGCGAGGAGCCGAGCGTCTCGGCGGCGGCATAGAGATAGAGCCCGTGGCCGCATTCATCCTGCACCTTGGCGAGCAGCGCGGCCTTGCGGCGCAAGGTCGGCGCGCGCGTGATCCAGTTGCCTTCGGGCAGCATGCCGACGATTTCCGAATGGGCGTGCTGGGAGATCTGGCGGGTGAGCGTCTTGCGATAGGCCGCGGGCATCCAGTCGTTCGGCTCGATGCGCTCCTCGGCATCGACGCGGGCCTGGAATTGCGCAGCTTTGCCTGCGTCCTCGAGATCGCGATCAGCGGTCTCGGCCGTGTTCAGCGCCTGGGTGTACATGCGCATCCTCCCGCTTATTGGGAAGGAATATATAACAAGATTTACATCATGCAAGATATTTCTGTAACATAATGGTCAAGCGCCGAACCTTCGTTCCAGCAGCTTTCGCGCGGGCGGCAACGGCCCTTTTTCATTGGTTCCATGGCTGTCGAGCCATTGTTCGGACGGAGCAAGCAGCGCGCGATAGATCTCGCCGCAGAGTTCGCGGGCGGCCCTGCCCGGCCAATCCGGCGGCAGCAGGCTCTCGGGCAGCAATGGATCGCGCAGCACGACGCGGCGGTAATGGTGGATCAAGAGGATCCGCGCGGTGAAGGCGTCGGCCTCGGACAGATCCGTGCCGCGCGTGATCGCGGCGCGCAGCGGCTCGAACGTCTTCATGAATTTCAGATAAGCGTCGGCGGTCCGATCGAGCGGCCAGCTCGCGCTGAGCAGACGGCGGCCGCTGTCGTCTTCCGCCGAGACTTCGAGGCGGATCGCGCCCGCCGCCTCATCCGGCACCGGAACGCCCGATGGTGCGACCCATACGCCCGGCAGAGGGCTGCCGAAGCCGGCATTGCGGAGCGCTTCGCGCGAAGCCTCGCGATCCTCGCTATTGCCGATCAGCAGCAGTTCGAAGCGTTCGGTCCAGTCGGACGGCGGCGGATCGTAGATGTGGCGCGTCGCGGCCTCGAAGGTCTGGCGGCCCTTGTCGGCCAGGCGATAGAAACTGTTGCGGCCGACCTTCTCGCGCGTCAGCCAGCCGTCGGCGGCAAGCCGCGACATTGCGGTGCGCACCACGCCGCTGTCGATGTCGAGGCTTTCGAAGAATTCCAGAAGCGTGCCGAGCCACACCGAGCCACCGCGCGGCACGATGGCATCACCAAACACTGTGATGACGATGGAGCCGGTGCGCGAGGGCTCGCGCTTGAGCTGGTCGATGATGCGGGAGAGCGGATGCGCCATGCGGCAGGCTTAGCGCGTTTGGTGCAGGCGCGACAATGGAGGGGGACGACGGCTCTTCTCCTTCTCCCCGCTATCGCATCTCCGATGCAATCCGACCTCGCCCAGCTTGCAGGGAGAGGTGAAGAGGAGCGCTACCGATGCGGATCGGGATACACCACGCTGCGCCAGCCGCTGCGATCGAACGGGCGCCACTGGCCTTCCTTCTGCGCGAGGCGATCGGCTACGGCATAGACGGCGGCCGGATGATGGCCCATGCCGCAATGGCTGCTCTCGACCTCGATGCTCTCGGTCTGTGCGCCCGTCTTCTCCATGCAGCCTTGCCAGGCGCAGACGCCGTCGGTACGGCTGAAGATGGCGGTGGTCGGCACCGGCGGCGGAGCGGCAAGCTCGCCGCCGAAACGCGGATCAACCTCGTCGGCCTTGCGGCCGCTCGCCCATTCATAGACGCGCCAGGCGTTGGTCGAGCGTGGATCGCCGGCAAAGGGGCTACCAAGCGTGATCACTTGGCGCACGCTGTCCGGCACCATCTTGGCAAGCTGGCGCGCATAGATGCCACCGAGGCTCCAACCGACCAAGCTGATCTTGCGGCCGTGGGTGTCGTTGAGCTCTCGGATCTGACCGAGCATCGCATCCTGCACGCCGGGCCGCAGGCCGTAGTTGCGGCCTTGGCGCCAACCAGCCACTGCATAGCCCTTGCTGCTCAGAAACGTGCGCAGCGCGCCAGTGGAGGTGTCGGAGGCCACGAGGCCCGGCAGCACCAGCACCGGATGCCCATCGCCGCGCGGCGCAAGGCTCAGCAGCGGAAGCGCGCCGAGGAATGCGCCGAACTCGTGGATCGCGCGTCCTTCCAGAAACATCAAGGTACGGGACGGCGGACGCAGCGTCTGGGCAGTTGCGGTCATCAATATTTCCCCTGGGAAGAATTCCTGGAAAGGCCGCCGGCAGCGAGACCGGCAAATCGGCATGAATTCCAATGCACCGGCTTCTGGATCGTTCCGCAGCGCAACATGAATCAGCTAGGCGGCCGGTTCCCGACATTCAAGCGGGAGAGACGCGGGGCGACAATAGGTCCGCGCGTTAATGCTTAACGGCCGTGACGCAAAAGTCACAACAATCGGAGCAGGAATTCTACGGTGTAGAGCGCGAGCCCGGCGAGCCCGCCGATCAACGAGCCGTTGAAGCGGATGTATTGCAGGTCGCGGCCGATGTTGATCTCGATCAGCGAAATCAGCTGCGTCATATTCCACGCCTTGACCTGATCGGAGATGAAGGTCGAGACGCCGCTCTTCTGGTCCGCGACGAAGCTGCGCAGCACGGTGACGAGACCCTTGTTGATCTCGCCGCGCAACTCGGCATCGCTGGCGAGCGCCTCGCCGGCTGAGACGAACATCTCGGCGAGATGATGTTGCAACACCTGCGTCTCGCCGCTCGCGCTGCGCTCGATAAAGGAGCGCGTGTTGGCCCAGACGGTGCGGGCGAGATCGGCAAGCTCCGGCCGCGCCAGGAGATCGCGTTTCAGGCCGTCGATGCGGTCGATATAGGCCTGATCGGTGCCGAGCCTGTCGACGAAGTTCAGCACCATGCGGTCGAACTCGTCGCGGAACGGATGCTTGGGGTCGCTGCGCACTTCGTTGAAGAAGGCGGTGGCGGAGGCCACGATCTTGTTCACCAGAAACTTGTCGGCGCGATAGAGCTTGAGCAGGGTCGGCAATTCCGCGCGCACCTTCTCGCGGATCATCGCCATCGTCTCCGTCTGGTTCAAGGTCTCGTGCATCACGCGCAGGAGATCGTCGAACAGGATCTGGTGCCGTCCCTCCGCGACGAAGCCGCGCAGCGTGCCGGCCGCGAGCGGCGCGAGGTCGATCGCCTGGAGCTGCGAGGACATGCGGCGGATGATGAAGGTCATCAGG
The DNA here is from genome assembly GCF_020193895.1 of Bradyrhizobium sp. NBAIM14. NCBI lineage: Bacteria > Pseudomonadati > Pseudomonadota > Alphaproteobacteria > Hyphomicrobiales > Nitrobacteraceae > Bradyrhizobium > Bradyrhizobium sp. NBAIM14. The sequence goes on from NZ_JADYVQ010000002.1 coordinate 322,259, forward strand.
CCGGAGCTTTCGGTTGCGGATACGGCCTCCGGCAACAGCCGCAGCGCAAAGCGCGCAAGGTCGTCGCTGCGCTTGCGGTCGCGCAACCAGTCGGCGACGAAGGAGCCGAAGTCGATCTCCTTCAGCTTGGCTTCGACTGGACCCGCCTCGAGGAAATGCACCTGGATGAATTCGCCGAGCTTGTCGGCGATGCGGGCCTGGTTGCTCTGGATGATCGCGGTGTGCGGGATCGGCAGGCCGAGCGGCCGCTTGAACAGCGCCACCACGGCATACCAGTCGGCGAGCCCGCCGATGGTCGCGGCCTCGGCGAAGGCGGCAATGAAGCCGAACACGGGATGCACGGGCAGAAGCCATTTCGCGACGACGAACAGTGCCAGCGTCGCGGCCAGCACCAAAGTCGCCAGCGCCTTGACGCGGCGCAGCTCGGCCGCTCGTTCGGCATCGCCGGGGGCGTCGAAGGAAAAGGTGACAGATGAGTCCATGACTGCATCACAGTACTCGTCATTGCGAGCGAAGCGATCCAGAATCGTTCAAAGACTTTGGATTGTTCGTCGCATCAGCGCAAAATTGCTACGCAATTTTGTCGCGAGCTCCTCGCAATGACGGCGGCGCAAAAACAAAGGCCCGCCGAAGCGGGCCTTAAATTCAGTTTGTGCTCAGGCGCCAGATCAGGCGGTCTTGCTGTAGACCTTGGCGAAATTGTCCTGAGCGGACTTCGCACCGTTGGCGGCGAGCTTGCCGAGATAGTCGGCGGTCGCCTTGGCGCGCGAGACGAACACTTCGCCGCGGGAGCGGAGCAGGCTCGACTGGATCTCGACGGCTTCGCTGACCGACTTGGCGGACGCGAGCTTGTCGATGCCCGAGAAGAACGCCTCGGCGTCCTCGTAGATCGCCTGCTGGATGTTGCGGCTGATCTTGCCGGCCTCGGTGATGGACTCGGTCACCGCGTTCTCGACGGCGGCGGTCACGCGCTCGGAGCCAGCGAACACCTCGGCAGCACGGTCCTTGGCAGTGTTGGCAGTCTTCTTGACGAATTCGCGGGCGGCCTCGGGAACTTCCAGGTTCTGGATGTTCTTGAAAGCGTCCTTGAAGCCCTCGAAAGCGGTGTTGGTTTCAGTGGTCATGGGGTTCTCTCCATCCTCAATGGTTTGAGCTATGGGCTCACCCCGTCCGCATTGGCCCGGGGCACGACCTATATGGCACGGTTAATTGTGCATTGCAATATTGATATTGCAGTGCGATATCACGAAATAGTGAACAGCCCTCGCGAGAGGCATCCTGATGCTTCCGTAGCCATGGGGGCACGTGAATGGGTCCGATCCGGACCCAATGTCGGACGCCCCCTGTTTAGTGCTGCACGGCGCCAGGCAGGCCGTAGGCCTCCATCTGAGCCTGGACCTGCGCGATGTTGTGGCCGAGCACGACGATGTCGTGGGTCTTGCCGTCGACGTCCCGGACATGGTCCCGCAGCAGGGCCTCGGCCTTGAAGCCGAGGCTCTCGAACAGGGCGATCGCCGCCTGCTGATCCACCGTCATCTGGACCGAGAGCTTTTCCAGGCCCGCTCCGAGCGCCAGCGCAAAAGTCTCCTGCGACAGCGCCTTGCCCACGCCCTTGCCGCGGACCTCAGGCGAAACCACCATCCGGATCTCACCGACATGAGGCGACCAGGAATGGGGATCGCGCACCAGCGTGCCGCAACCAACGACCCTGCCCTCTCTCACCGCGAGCAGGCTCTGAATAGCTCCGCGCTCGATTTCCTTGACCCAGGCCGACAGCACCTTCGGCTCGCTGATGTTGCGTGGCAGGAACAACAGGTCATGGGTCGGCAGGCCCTTGCCAAAAGCCAGCACCGCGGCCTCGTCCGCGGGCGACATCAGGCGGATCTCGATAGTGCCGGCGTCGGTCTTGACATGGCGCGGATAGGAACGCTGCTCGCTCATATCGATCTCTTTCCCAGCCAGGAATCCAGTTTCGGCCACAGCCGCTTCACCGCGTTGGCGCCGGCAACGAGCGAAACGTGACCGCCCTTCAGGATCACCTCTTCCTTGTCGGTCGAGCCGACCTTGGCGATCAGGTGCTTGGCCGCCTCATAGGGCACGATATGATCGTGCTCGGCGACGGCATGCAGGATCGGCACCGTGATGTTCTCGAGCTTGGCCGCACGGCCGCCGACCGACATGGTGCCGTCGAACAGCTTGTTGTCCCACATCAGGTCCTTGGTGATGGTGCGGAAATATTCGCCGGCGAGCGGCAGCGTGTCGGTCGCCCAGCGATCGAACATGCGGTACGACTTCACGAACTCGTCGTTCCAGATGTTCTCCCAGAGCTGGATCTGGCTCACCGTACGCGAGGCCGGCCGCAGCATCTCGAACGAGGACAGGATCATCTCCGGCGGCACGTTGCCGACGCTGTCGACGAGGTGGTCGACGTCGAAATAGCGGCGATCGGAGAAGTTCGAGAACAGCTTCATCTCCCGGAAGTCGATCGGCGTGGTGAAGCAGATCAGGTTCTTCATCGGCCCGTCCTTGTGGATCGAGCCGTAGAGCAGCGACAGCACGCCGCCAAAGCAATAGCCGATGACCGAAACGTCCTGCTCGCCGGAATCGGCTTGCACGCGGCGGACGCAGTCCGGAATGAAGTCGAGGACATAGTCCTCCATGCGCAAGCTCTTCTCCTCCGGCCTCGGCGCGCTCCAGTCCAGCATGTAGACGTCGTAGCCGCGTTTCAGCAGGAACTCGATGAAGCTCTGGCCGGGCACGAGGTCGAGGATGTAGCCGCGATTGGTGGTTGCCATTACGATCAGCACCGGCACGCGGTAGATCTCGTCCGACATCGGCCGGTAGTGATAGAGGCTCATGGTGCCGCGCGAGTGCAGCACGTCCTTTGGCGTCGAGCCGAGCGAGGGGCCCGAGGTCGAGAAATATTCGACGCCCTTGATGCTGCGCTGAATCGCGCGCTGCACCTCGGACTGGATGCGCTCCGGGATCGAGGCAAGATCAAGTCCCGCCGGCGCGTTCATTTTTGGTCTCCGCCTTCGGACGGCGGACGCTTGGTTCGCGGTGGCCGCGGCGCGGCGCCGGGTTGCGGCGCGCCCGACGTGGCCGACATCTGGCTCAGCATCGACTTGATCTCGCCGAGCTGGCCTTCGATCGACTGGAGCCGTTCCGCGATGCCGGTCATCTGCTCGCGGCTCGGCAGGTTCATCGAGATCAGGTACCTCTCCATGAGATCGCCGAATTGCTTCTGAGCACCTGCAGCAACGCCGCCGGCGCGGTTCATGGCCTGCGAGAATTCGGGCGTCTCCATCGCCTTAGTCGCGAAGGAGTTGAAACCCTTCTCCATTTCGCCAACCATCTTCTGCCACAAGGCGACCGGATCAGTGATCTTGTCGGTCATCAGCGTCCTCCCAATGCGGAGGGCTTTGCACCCTTCTTGTCCCGCCATACCACACCGTTGCGTGGTGCCGGTCAACCGGCAAGCAACTGACGCAACGTCGGAGACGCGGCTTCTTCGTGGAATGAAACCGTGCGATACAGCATCGGTCAGCAGGAGGAACCCGTGACCGCCCATCAACCGCCCCAGACCGTCCGCGCCAACGGCATCGACATCTGCTACGAGATCTTCGGCAACGAAAATGCCGAGCCGCTACTGCTGATCATGGGCCTCGGCGCGCAGATGATCCATTGGGACGATGCGTTCTGCGAGCAGCTCGCCGCACGCGGCTTCCGCGTGATCCGCTTTGACAACCGAGACATCGGCAAGTCGAGCCATCTCACCGGCGGCAAGCGGCTGACGCCGTTCGAGCTGCTGAAGCTGCGCTTCTTGCGGATCCCCGTAGCCGCCACCTACAAGCTGATCGACATGGCCAAGGACACGGTCGGGCTGATGGATGCGCTCGGCATCAAGTCGGCGCATCTCGTCGGGGCGTCCATGGGCGGCATGATCGCGCAGGAGGTGACGCTGTCGTTTCCGCACAGCGTGCGCTCGCTGACCTCGATCATGTCGACGACGGGCAATCCGCGCGTACCGCCGCCGACCCGCGAGGCCGCCGCGGTGCTGATGGCGCCGCCGCCGCGCAGCAAGGAGGAGTTCATCGTCCGCTACGGCCAGACCTGGAAGGTGCTGCGCGCCGGGCATTTCCCGGAAGAGGAAGCGCTCGACCTTGGGCGCGCCGAGCGCGTGTTTGCACGCGGGCTCAATCCGGCCGGCGTCGGCCGCCAGCTCCGCGCCGTGCTTGCCTCGGGCAGCCGCAAGGAGCGGCTGCACACCGTGAAGGTTCCGACGCTCGTGATTCACGGCACCGTCGATCCGTTGGTCCGCCCCGAAGGCGGCAAGGACACGGCCGCGTCGATCCCGAACGCAAAGCTGCTGATGATCGAGGGCATGGGCCACGCGCTGCCCATGCGCTTCTGGCCGGAAATCATCGACGCGATCGACAAGCACGCGCATGGCGCGGCGGCGCAGGCGGCCTAGGCCGGCCGGTCTCCTCCAAGTGACCATGTGAGCAGCCGGTGCCTGTCTTAACGCGGGTTCCGATGAAGGCTATACAGACCGTCTCAGACGCCAGACAGAGGCTGCGGCCTCTCGGAGCTCACATGCACTTCATCATTCGATCGGCGGCAATGGCCGCTTCCATTCTCATGTTGTCTCTCGCCGGCGGCGCCGCGATGGCGGCCAGCGCGCAGGAAGAAGCCAACCGCCAAACTGTGCTGGCCTTCTATGAGAAGGGCCTCAATCAGAAGGACGCCGACGCCGCCCTCGCCTATGTCGGCAACCGTTACGTCCAGCACAATCCAACCGCTCCCGACGGGCCGGAGGGCTTCCGGAAGTTCATCGGCTTCCTGCGCGAGAAGTTTCCGAACTCGCGCAGCGAGATCAAGCGCAGCTTCGCGGAGGGCGACTTCGTCATCCTGCACGTCCACTCCGTTCGCGAGCCCGGCACCAGGGGCCGCGCGATCGTCGACATCTTCAAGCTGGAGAACGGCAAGATCGTCGAGCATTGGGACGTCATTCAGGAGATTCCTGAAAACCCGGCGAACGGCAACACGATGTTCTAGCCTCGAGGCGCGCCTAGCCTTTCCGCGCGATCCAGATCACGTGGCGCGCGCCGCCGCCTCTGCCGGTGGCGCGAACGTTGACTTCGTTGACGTCGAAGCCGGCGCGCTTGAGGCGCCCTGTGAACGGCGGATTGGGTCCCGACGACCAGACGGCCAGCACGCCTCCCGCCCGCAGCGCCGTCTTCGCAACCTGCAGCCCGCTCGCATCGTAGAGCGCGTCATTGCCCTTCCGGGTCAGCCCTTCGGGCCCGTTGTCCACGTCGAGCAGGATGGCATCGAAGGCCGAACGCTTCGCCCGGATGATTTCACCGACATCGATCTCGCGAATGCTCACCCTGGCATCATCGAGGCTGTCGCCGAAGACCTCGGCCATCGGGCCTCGCGCCCAGGCGACAACCGACGGGACCAACTCGGAGACCACGATCTTCGCCTGGGCTCCGAGCACGGCCAGCGCCGCGCGTAGCGTAAAACCCATGCCGAGACCGCCGATGAGAACGACGGGCTTTGCGACTTTCTCGATCTGCTTCGCGGCAAGGGTTGCCAGCGCCGCTTCCGACCCCGACAGGCGGCTGTTCATCAGCTCGTTGGTGCCGAGCTTGATGGAGAACTCCTTGCCCCGCCGCATCAGGCGGAGCTCCTCGTCGGAACCGGGGATCTTGGCGGTGTCGATCTTTTCCCAGGGAATCATGGGAATGCTTTAGCACGAACAGGATTGTAGGGTGGGTTAGCCGAAGGCGAAACCCACCGCTCGGACAGAATTGGTGGGTTACGCCTAGCGGTTTGCGCTTCGCGCAATCCGCGGGGCTAACCCACCCTACGATCTGCGGCTACGCTCCCGCCCAGACGTCCAGCACATAGCGGTTGTTCGCGCCCATCTCCTCGATCCAGCGCGCGCCTGCCGCGGCATCACTGCCGCTCTTGTCGCGGTGGATCGCGACGAGCGCCGCCTTCACGTCGGGCTCCATCTTGCCGCCATCGCCGCACACATAGATGATCGCGCCCCGCTCGATCAGCGGCCAGACCTTGTCCTTCTGCGCCGCGATCACCTGCTGCACATAGGTCTTCGGCCCGTCCGCGCGCGAGAATGCCGTGAACAGCTCGGTGATGCCGCTCGCCGCCAGCGCCTTCAGCTCCTCCGCGTAAAGAAAATCCTGGTCGGGATGGCGGCAGCCGAAGAACAACATGGCCGGGCCGAGCGCGGCCCCTTTCGCCTTGCGCGCGGCGCGCTCCTGGAGGAAGCCGCGGAACGGCGCAAGTCCCGTGCCCGGACCGATCATGATAACAGGCACGGAAGGATCGTCCGGCAGGCAGAAGCCCGCCTTGGTCTCGCGCACGGTGGCATAGATCGTATCGCCCTCCCGCCGATTGGCGAGATAGTTCGAGCAGATGCCCTTGTAGGTGCCGCGGCCCGAGGCAGCCGGACCTTCGACCACGCCGACCGTGACGCTGCAACGCGCCGGGTCGACCGACGGCGAAGACGAAATCGAGTAATAGCGCGGCGCCAGCAGCGAGAGCATTTCGAGATAGACGTGGAACGGCAGTTCGCAAGCCGGATATTCGAGCAGCAGGTCGAACACCGATTTGCGCTTGGCGAGGATCTCACTGCGATAGCGCTCGAGCGGCTCCGCCTCCTCGCCGACGAAGGCCAATAGCTTCGGCTTGGTGACGGGACAGCGGGTGTGCTCGGCCATGATCTGGATCTGCTTGCGGGTCGCGACCTGCTGCAGCTCGACGAACTCGCTGAGCAGGCGGCCAACCGACACGGCCGCGCCGACCGGCAATTGCGCGCGCCGGCCTTCGGCCACCTGAAGCCTGATCTGATCGGCCGGCAAAAAGCCGAAGCGGCGGGCAACCGAATCAACCAGCGTAGGATCGTTGCGCGGAACGACGCTGAGGTGATCGCCGACGCGGTAGCTGAGGTTGGCCGGTAGCTGCACCTCGATGTGGCGCGTCGAGCGCTCGGAAGCATTCGCGCCGGACTTGTTCTGGAGCTCGTCATTGACCAGCACCTTCATCGCCACTGCGCCGCCCTGGGCGACGATGGTGTTGACGGCGGTCACCGCGACCGGCTCGATTGCATAGAGCGGATCCTCCTCGGCGGTGCGGGTGAAATTCCAGTCGATGCCGAACTCCTTGGTCGCGACTTGCGCGGCGGCGGGGAACCATTTCTGGAACTGGCCGTCGAGATCGCTGCGCGCATCGCCCTCGCCGCGCGGATAGACCGCGCGCGCACCATGCTTCGACAATTGCTCGTCGATGAAGCGCGGCACCGATTGATAGGTCGCGGCCCAGTCGCTGTTGCCGCAGCCGAACACGGCGTAGCGCACACCGGCGAAGGCATCCTTCGGCAGATCCTCGCCGAGCCATTTGACGAACTGCGTCGCATTGTCCGGCGGCGCGCCGTTATAGGAGGCGCAGATGATCAGCACGCCGCCCTCCTGCGGCAGCTTGCCGACATAGTCGTCGAGCGGGCCGAGATGCACGGCAAAACCGTTGATCTCGGCAAGATCGGCCATGCGCGTTGCGAGCTCCTCGGCGGTGCCGAGATTGGAGCCGTAGAGCACCAGCATCGGCGTGTTGTGGCCGGGCCGCGTGGTGGGCTGACGCTGCGCCTTCGGTGCCGAGGACGCAGCCGCAACGGGCCCGCCATAAGCGCCGCGCTCGCGATCGGCGCGCGGCCGCACCTTGATCTTGAAGCCTTCCGGCTTGATGGTCAGCGTCTCCTTCAGGTGCATCTGGTAGCGCTGGTGGTCGATCAGCTTGAAGCGCTGCAGGATCATGCCGAGTGCGAGCGCTGCTTCATGCATGGCGAAGCCGCGGCCGATGCAGGCGCGCTGGCCGTTGCCGAACGGCTTCCAAGCATTGATCGGCCGTCTTGCCTCCGCCTCGCGGCTGAAATTCTCGGGGTCGAAGGCGTCGGGGTTGGGACCCCACACGCTGGGATCACGATGCAGCGCCGTCACCAGGATGGTGACGAACGTTCCCTTCCTGAACTTGTACTGCCCGCCGCCGATGGTCTCGTCGTTCAGCGGCGAGATGCCGTAGGCCGGCGCCGGCGGCCACAGCCGCAGCGACTCCTTCAGGATCTGCGTGATGTAGGTGAGCTGCGTCACCTGCTGATAGGTCGGCTTGGCGTTGACGTCGGGGCCGAAGACGCGGTCGACCTCGTCATAGGCCTTCTTGAGAATCTCCGGGTGCTTGAGCAGCGCATAGAGCGTGTAGGACAACAGGCCGCTGGTGGTCTCGTGCCCTGCGATCAGGAAGGTGTTGATCTGGTAGCGGATATTGACGTCGTCGAGCTGCTCGCCGGTGGAACGGTCGACGCCGGTCATCATCGCGGCCAGCATGTCCTTCTTGTCGTCGATGCCTTCCGCGCTCTTGCGGCGTTCGGCGATGATCTCGTCGACCATCTTGTTCATGAAAGCGACGTCTTGGGCCAGCGTCTTCCGCCGCTTCTGCATCCAGAGCTGCTCGAACGGCAGGCCGCGCGTCATCATGATGGTTTCGAGCGATCGTACCAGTGACTCGACGAAAGGATGGTAGTCGCGCCGGTAGAACGAGTTGAAGCGGTACTCGAAGCCGCACAGGCCGATCGTATCCAGCGTCAGCGCGGTCATGTCGTGGACGACGTCGATCTCGTCGTCGGCGTTGAGCCGCTCCCATTTCTGGACGAGCTGCTCGGCGATGTCGACCATGCTCGGGTGATAGGACTGCATGGCGCGGTTGCCGAAAGGCTGCAGCAGGATGTTGTGCGCCTTGCTCCAGTTCGGCTCACGGGTGTCGGCGGTGAAGAGGCCGTCGCCGCCGACCGCACGCACGCGCCGCAGCGCGCCGCGCACCGTCTTGTCGAACCGCTTCTCGTCGGAGAGCTCGTCGACGAGATCGTGGCCGGAGACGACGACGATCGGCGAGCCCATCATGTCAAGCCAGAAGATCGGACCGAGCTCCTTGGCAAGCCGCGTCAGGTGCTGCACGGGAGCGGCCGCGTCCAGCGACAGCATATTGCCGACCACTGGCTTGGTCGGCGGCTGCGGAATCGGGTCCAGACGGTTCTTGGATGACATCGAAATGTAGTCCCCCTGCCTCAATGTCGTCGTTGCGAGCGAAGCGAAGCAATCCAGAAATGTATCCGTGGAGGCAGTCTGGATTGCTTCGTCGCCAGCGCAAATTGCTTGGCAATTTGCCGCGGGCTCCTCGCAATGACGCGTTCCCAATGACGACCGCTAGCCAAACCGCCTTCTCCGCCACTCGATCAGCTTGGCGCTGACCTCCTCCGGCTTCTCCTGTTGCGTCCAATGGCCGCTGTCCTTCACCAGATACTTCTCGAGATCATCGATCAGTTTCTCCATGCCGTCGGCCGCCGAGGGCGGCAGCACGGCATCATTCTCCGCCATGATCATCAACGAGGGCACGTGGATGTGGTGGTCCAGCCCCTCGGCGCGCTCCCAGTTGCGGGTGAAGTTGCGGTACCAGTTGATGCCGCCGGTGAAGCCGGTCTTCGTGAAGGTGTCGACGAACACCTTCTTCTCATCAGCCGACAGGATCGGCGTGCGCGGATCGACCTTGGCGTCGTACGCCGCAATCATCTGCGGGAAAGCCAGGTTGGTCTTCGACGAGGCGCCGACACCCGCGATCGGCGGCTCGTCCGGTTTCGCTGCCGGCTTTGCCAGCGGCTTGCGCATGAAGGCGTCGAAGGTCTGCTCGACGCGGCTGCCGAAGATCCTGTCCGGCTCGCGCGCGGGATCCTGGAACTGGACGATGTACATCTGGTCGCCGTAACGCTGGCGGAACAGCGCGATCGGGTCGATCGGCATGCGGTCCCAATGCGGGGTGTTGACGCCGACGACTCCGGCGACGCGCGTGGGATGCCGCAGCGGCATCTGCCAGACGACGAAGCCGCCCCAGTCGTGGCCGACGAAGATCGCCTTGTCGATCCCGAGATGATCGAGCAGACCGACGAGATCGCCGGTCAGGTGCTCCATGTCATAGGCTTCGACCGGCTCGGGCCGGTCGGTCGCGCCGTAGCCACGCTGGTCGGGCGCGACTACGCGGATGCCGGCCTCGCTTAGTGCCTTGATCTGGTGACGCCAGGAGAATGCGAGCTCCGGCCAGCCGTGGCACAGCACGACCGGCGGTTTGTCATCGGACGGGCCCGCCTCGTAATAGCCCATGCGGATTCCGTTCGTCGTCGCGAACTTGAGCGGCGGCATTTCAATCATTGCAAAGTCCTTACTCGGCGGCGCCCTTGATATCAGCGGCCGGCGGCGTGTACGCCGCCTCCAGCGCGGCGAATTCCTCAGGCAGCATGTCGCACATCACCTGCACATGCGGAATGATGTTGGCACCGACGATAAAGCCGAAATCGAGCTGGTCGCGATAGCTCTGCACGGTGATGTTGAGTGCCTGCCCGTGGGTCGAGATAGACACCGGGAAGATGTGCAAGAGCTCGGCACCGGCGGCATAGAGCGTCTGCCGTGGCCCGGGCACGTTGGACACGGTGATGTTGGCCGCGGGCGGCAGCACGTCGGAGAGGTTCGAGCGGCTATAGAGCAGCGCCAGAATCTGCACCATGATCGGCGCGCCCAGCATCGAGATGTTGGAGACCTGCGGCATCAAAGCCCGCAAAGGATGCGACATCTCCTTGGACTTGGTTGATTGCGCGATGATCGCTTCCAGCCGCGCCTTGGGATCCTCGATGTTGGTGGCGATCGAGCAGATCATGCCGAACACCTGGTTGTTGGCCTCGGTGTTGCCCTCCTCCCGCAGCGAGATCGGCACCGCTGCGGTCAGGGATTTCGCCGGCAGCGTGCCGTATCGCAGGAGATAGCGGCGGACGACGCCGGAGGCGAGCGCCAGCACCACGTCGTTGAGCTTGCCGCCGGCCTGCTTGGCCAGCGCCTTCGCCCGCGACAGCGGGATCGATACGCCGGCAAAGCTCCGCTCCGAGGAGATCGTCTTGTTGAGCATGGTCGGCGGCGACACCATGCTGGCAAGGCTCTCGCGCGACTTCGGATCGGCGATCTTGCCGAGCACGTCGGAGACGCTCTTGAGCACGGTCGGGATGTTGCCGGCGAAGCGCACCGCGCTCTCGATCTGGTACATAGCGTTGTCGAACAGGATCGAGCCGATATCGCTCTTGCCGGTGCGGGGCAGCTGCAGGTTCTTCGCCGCTTGCGAAGCCTCCAGCGGCTGGCTGAACAGCTGCTGATAGGAGTCAAGCAGGTTGGCGGCGATGTCGCGCGGCTCCTGCCCGGGCTTGCTGCCCGCGGTCGGCGGATCGACCTTCCGCGGGATCGGCGAGATGTCGTAGATCATGTTGGTCAGCGCCGCACCGGCGCCGCCATCGATCGCGGCATGGTGCATCTTGGAATAGAGCCCGACCTCGTTGTCCTTCATGCCCTCGAACACGTAGAACTCCCAGAGCGGACGGGCGCGGTTGAGCAGCTTGGCATGCATCCAGCCGACGATGCGCTCGAGCGTGGCGCGGTCGCGCGGCTGCGGCAGGCTTGCCCGGAAGATGTGGCGGTCGATGTCGAACTGGTCGTCCTCGACCCAGGAGGGATGATCGATGTCGAGCGGCGCCTTCTCCAGCCGCGCCTTGAGAATCGGCGCGATGTGCAGGCGCGAGACGATCATCGCCTTGAACTCTTCGAAGAAATCGCCCTTGTAGTCGTCAGGCAGGCGGAAGATCGCCATGCTGCCGACATGCATCGGCATCTCCGGTGTTTCCAGATAGAGAAACGACGCGTCAAGCGACGACAGCTTCTTACCGTCAGCCATGGTTCCCTCCCGAGTATTCGACGGGCGCCTTGGCGGCGCTTCTCGTCAGGCCGATACTGCCCGGTCCGGCGGGGCATATGCAATGGCAAACGGCCCCGCCCGGTCAAATGGCCGGAAGTCTCCCTCCGGTTGCGCCAGGCGATCCGCCACGGCCCACAGCACCGCCGGGTTCACGCCAAGCCCAATATGGCTCGCCAGGTGCACCTCGATGTTCTCGGCACGGTCGGAGGGGCGCAGCACACAGGTCCGCCAGTTCACGACGCCGTCGGCGCGCGAATAGATCGACGTTGCCGGCACCGGCAGATCGCCGGCAATCGCCTCGCGCGCTTCCGCATAGTCCTCCACCTTCTCGCCGGATAGCGTCTCATAGAGCCGCGTCGCGTGGGTCGCCCGCACATCGTTGGCAAAAGGGCTGCCGAGCGTGACGACGTAGCGGACCTTGTCCGGCGCCCAAAGCGCGAGATCGCGGGCATAGACGCCGCCGAGACTCCACCCGACCAGGCTGACCTTGCGTCCCGTGGCGGCATGGATTTCGGCCAAGCGCATGCGCAGCGAATCCCGCATGCGCCCGAGCCCGCCGAGATTGCGGCCCATCCGCCAGGCATGCGCCGCATAACCGAGCTCGCTGAGGTAGCGCCGTATCGGCACCATCGAGAGGTCGCTGGCGAGAAAGCCCGGCAGCGCCAGCACCGGATGGCCATCGCCCCGCGGCGCCCGGATCAGGAGCGGCGACAGCAAGAGGCTCGCATTCAACTCGAATAGCCCACGGGCCTCGGCGAGCAGCAGGCCGAGACCCGGCGGACGAAGCCGGCCTTCTTGCAGCGCCCCGTCCGGCCCGGGCGACACTATTTTTTCTTGTCGCCGCTGCGCGTGCCGCCGAGGCCTGCCATCGCGACGAACATGTCCTGAAACCGCTCGGCGATCTTGGGATCGAAGGTGAACCAGCTCTGGATCAGCGATTCCGGCGAGACCTTCTCGATGTTGCTGAGAACCTGCTGCTGCAGCTTGTCCATCACGGCCGTCTGCATCGGCCCCACATCGGGCAGACCGAAGAACTGGCGGGCCTCAAGGGGGGTGCAGTCGATTTCGATGTTAACCTTCATGTCCCCTCCAGATGAGATTCGAGCGGCCCGTCGGAGTATCACCGCGAGAAGGTCTGCAAGGCAAGCGACCTGAGGGGAAGCCGCTGGGATCGGCTTCCCCAATCGGCTCGTATGGTCAATCAATCAAATTGGCTGGCCCGCGACCCGCGCAGAAGCTCGCCGGCCGGCCGCGGGGGACGCCGGGCAGCATTGCTGCACAGCGGTGCAACTTGGCGCGTTCCTTGCTGGAATGACGCTTGCACGGGTCGAGAACTCTGGGCAACATGGATCGGTCAGCCCCGCCGAACAATCAAAAATCACCGGCGCGGCAGTGTGGAGAGGGTCAAGAATGTCAATCGGTCAAAGTCTGTTTGCGGCGACGCTCGCAGGTACGCTTGCGTTGGCGGTCTCGCCAGCGACCAGCCAGACGCTACGTTATGCCAACCAGGGTGACCTGAAGTCGCTCGACCCCTATACCCTGAACGAGAGCACCACCCACGCCCATCTCGGCCACGTCTATCAGGGCCTCACCGCGCGCGACAAGGACCTCAAGATCATTCCGGCACTGGCGGAAAGCTGGGAAACCCCGGAGCCGACCCGCTGGCGCTTCCATTTGCGCAAGGGCGTGAAATTCCACAACGGCAACCCATTCACCGCCGACGACGTGGTGTTCTCGGCCGATCGCGTCCGCAAGAAGGGGTCGAACATGCAGACCCGCCTTGCGCCCGACGTCAAGGTAGTGAAGGTCGACGACTACACGGTCGACTTCGTCCTGCCCTCGCCCAATCCCATCCTGCACAACGCGTGGGATGTCTGGTACATCATGAACAAGAAATGGGCCGAGGAGAACAACGTCGTCGATCCGACGCCGGTGGCGGCGACCACGCCGAGCTATGCCTCACTGAACGAGAACGGCACCGGTCCCTTCATCATCGAAAGCCATCAGCCCGGCGTGAAGACGGTGTTCAAGGCCAATCCCAATTACTGGGGCAAGGTCGAAGGCAATCTCAAGGAGATCATCTTCACCCCGATCGCTTCCGACGCCACCCGCGTCGCCGCCCTGCTCTCGGGCGAAGTCGACGTCATCGAGCCGGTTCCGATCCAGGACATCTCCCGCGTCGATTCCAGCCCGAACGCCCAGGTGCTGAAGGGACCGGAGCTGCGCACCATCTTCCTCGGCTTTGACCAGATGCGTGACGAGCTGCTCTACTCCAACATCAAGGGCAAGAACCCGTTCAAGGACGTCCGCGTCCGCGAGGCCTTCTACAAGGCGATCGACATCGAGCTGATCAAGACGCGCGTGATGCGCGGGCTGTCGACGCCGTCGGCGCTGATGATCGCACCGGAACTGTTCGTGCTGTCCAAGGAGTTCACGCGGCCGAAATTCGATCCTGACGGCGCCAAGAAGCTCCTGACCGAAGCCGGTTACCCCGACGGCTTCGAGGTCACCATGGACTGCCCGAACGATCGCTACGTCAACGACGCCGCGATCTGCCAGGCCGTGGTCGGCATGCTCGCCCGCATCGGCGTCAAGATCAATCTCCTGGCGCAACCGAAGGCGCAGTACTTCGCCAAGGTGCTGAAGCAGGGCGGCTACCAGACCTCGTTCTACCTTTTGGGCTGGACTCCAAGCACGATGGATTCCCACAACGTGCTCTACGACATCATGGGCTGCCGCGACGATGCGAAATCCTCGCGCGGCGAGGCCAATCTCGGCGGCTATTGCAACAAGGAGTTCGACGCCATCACCGACAAGGTGCTGGTCGAAGCCGACACCACCAAGCGCAACCAGTTGATCAAGCAGGCCTACGAAATCGGCATGAAGGACTGGTCCTACATCCCGCTGCACCAGCAGGCGCTGGCCTGGGGCGTTTCGAAGAAGGTGAACCTGCCGCAGCGCGCCGACAATCTCGTCATGTTCCACTGGGCAACCAAGAAGGAATAGGATCGGTTGAACACGAGGTCCCGGCGGCATCCGCCTTCCGGGACCTTTTCTTTTCCGGCCGCCAAGGACGTCGGCCGTACGCTCACCCAAGGACAGTGGAAGGCATGCTCGCTTTCACGCTTCGCCGCGCCGTTCAGGCCATCGGCGTCATGTTCGCCGTCGGCATCATCGCGTTCTCGATGTTCCGCTTCGCCGGCGACCCCGTCAACCAGATCGTCTCGATCGACACCTCGGCCGCCGAACGCGCGATCGTGCGCAAGTCGCTCGGCCTCGACGACCCCGTGCCGGTGCAGTTCGTGCGCTATTTCGCCGATGCGGCGCAGTTCAAGTTCGGCGTCTCCTACCAGTTCCGCCAGCCGGTCGCGACGCTGTTGATGGAGCGCATGCCCGCGACGCTGGAACTTGCGATCTGTGCGACCGTGTTTGCCATGGTCTTCGGCATCCTCATGGGCGTCTATTCGGCGCTCAAGCGCGATACCGTGCTGGCCAAATTATTCCAGGCGATCTCGCTGATCGGCATCTCGCTGCCGACCTTCCTGATCGGCATTCTCCTGATCTACCTGTTCGCCGTGACATTGGGCTGGTTGCCCTCGTTCGGCCGCGGCGAGGTGGTCAAGCTCGGCTGGTGGACGACCGGCCTGCTCACGGTGTCGGGACTGAAGGCACTGATCATGCCTTCGATCACGCTCGGCCTGTTCCAGATGACCCTGATCATGCGGCTGGTGCGCGCGGAGATGCTGGAAGTGTTGCGGACCGACTATATCCGCTTCGCCCGCGCCAGGGGGCTGACCACGCGCGCCATCCATTTCGGCCACGCGCTGAAGAACACGCTGATTCCGGTGATTACCGTAGCCGGGCTTCAGTTTGGCTCGGTTATTGCATTTTCGATCATCACCGAAACGGTGTTCCAATGGCCGGGCATGGGGCTTCTGTTCGTCCAGGCCGTGCAAAACGTCGACATTCCGATCATGGCCGCCTACCTGCTGATGGTTTCACTAATCTTCGTCACCATCAATCTGGTGGTCGACATTCTCTACACGGTGGTCGATCCGCGCTTGCGCTCGACCGTCGGTCGCGCCGCATAGGACAACCTGCATGTCCGACGCAGTCGTTTCCAATTCCGACAAGCAAAGCGCGCAGCCGGTGCAGGTCGCCCATGGCTGGTTCAGCCGCACGCTCGACAGCGACTTGTTCTATTCGTTCCGCCGCTCCAAGCTCACCATGGTGGCTGCGGCCATCACGGTCCTGTTCTTCCTGCTTGCGATCTTTGCATCCGTGCTCGCGGTGCAGAACCCGTTCGATCCGGCACAGCTGCAATTGATGAATTCGCGGATTTCACCGCTGTGGACTGCGGACGGCCAGAGCCCGTTCCTGCTTGGCACCGACGAGCAGGGCCGCGACGTGTTCTCCGCGATTCTCTATGGCATGCGCATCTCGCTCGCCGTGGGTGTCGCCGGCGTGATCTTCGCCGGCGCGCTCGGCATCGCCCTCGGCCTGATCGCCGGCTATTTCGGCGGCGCAGTGGACGGCGTGATCATGCGGATCGCCGACGTGCAGCTGACATTCCCTGCAATCCTGATCGCGCTGCTGGTCAACGGCATCGCGAAATCAATCCTCGGCAACCGGCTGGACGCCACCAGCATGCTGGTGGTGCTGGTGATCTCGATCGGCCTGAGCTTCTGGGTTGGCTATGCCCGGACGGTGCGCAGCTCCGTGATGGTCGAGAAGAACAAGGACTACGTCGCCGCCGCACAGCTGATCGGCCTGCCGGCGCCGAAGATCATGCTGCGGCACGTGCTGCCGAACACGATGGGCCCGATTCTGGTCATCGCCACCATCAACCTTGCGCTCGCCATCATCACCGAGGCGACGCTGTCCTTCCTCGGCGTCGGCCTGCCCGACACCATGCCCTCGCTCGGCACGCTGATCCGCATCGGCAACAATTATCTGTTCGCCGGCGAATGGTGGATCGTCGCCTTCCCGGGGCTCGCGCTCGCGGCGCTGATCCTGTCGATCAATCTGCTCGGCGACTGGCTGCGCGACGCGCTCAATCCGAAGCTTCGATGAATACGCCTCGTCCATGACCGAACCCGTCCTTTCCGTGCGCGATCTTCACGTGGAGTTTGCCTCCCGCCGCGGCACGCTGCGCGCCATCGACGGCGTCTCCTTCGACATCGCCAAAGGCGAGGTGCTCGGCGTCGTCGGCGAGTCCGGAGCCGGCAAGTCCGTCACCGGCCTCGCGGTGATCGGCCTGATCGATCCGCCCGGCCGCATTGCCGGCGGCGAGATTCGTCTCGCGGGCCTGCGCATCGACAATCTGCCGCCGGAGGAGATGCGCCGTATCAGGGGCAAGCGCATCGGCATGATCTTCCAGGATCCGCTGACATCGCTCAATCCGCTGTACAAGGTCGGCGACCAGATCGTGGAGACGATCCGCACCCACCTCAATCTGTCCGAGTCGGCCGCCCGCCGCCGCGCCATCGACCTCCTCGCCGAAGTCGGCATACCCGCGCCCGAAAAGCGCATCGACGGCTATCCCCACGAGTTTTCCGGTGGCATGCGCCAGCGCGTCGTGATCGCGCTCGCGATCTGTGCCGAGCCCGAGCTGATCATCGCGGACGAGCCGACCACCGCGCTCGACGTCTCCGTGCAGGCGCAGATCATCTCGTTGATCAAGCGCCTCGGCCGCGACCACGGCACCGCGGTGATGCTGGTGACGCACGACATGGGCGTGATCGCGGAAACCTCCGACCGCGTCGCGGTGATGTATGCCGGCCGCGTCGCCGAGATCGGCCCGGTGCAGGACGTCGTGAAGAATCCGCTGCATCCTTATGCCAAGGGCCTGATGGGCGCGATCCCGACGCTTGCGGGCGAGGACAAGCGCCTGGTGCAGATCCCGGGCTCGATGCCGCGCCTGTCGGCGATCCCGCGCGGCTGCTCGTTCAATCCGCGCTGCGCCTTCGCCTTCGATCGTTGCCGTGTCGATCGGCCGGAGCCGCTGCCGCGCGGCGCGCAATCGGTGGCCTGCCACCTCTATGACGACGTGCCGGCGGAGAGCGTGGCATGAGTGCTCCCTTCGTCCAGGCCACAAACCTGCGCCGCGTCTTCGACGTCTCGAAACCCTGGCTCAACCGCGTGCTTGAAGGCGGACATCTCGAATATCTCAAGGCAGTCGATCACGTTACCTTCGACATCAGGAAGGGCGAGACGTTTGCCCTGGTCGGCGAGTCCGGCTCCGGCAAGACCACGGTGGCACGCATGGTCGTCGGCCTGCTGCCGCCAAGCGCCGGCGACGTGCTGATCGACGGCGTCTCCATGACCGACCCGCGGCAGGCGCCAG
This sequence comes from Bradyrhizobium sp. NBAIM14, assembly GCF_020193895.1. NCBI lineage: Bacteria > Pseudomonadati > Pseudomonadota > Alphaproteobacteria > Hyphomicrobiales > Nitrobacteraceae > Bradyrhizobium > Bradyrhizobium sp. NBAIM14. The sequence goes on from NZ_JADYVQ010000002.1 coordinate 340,464, forward strand.
CGCGGCGGAAGCTGCGCCGGCGCATCCAGATGATCTTCCAGGATCCCTATGCGAGCCTGAACCCGCGCTTCCGGGTCGATGCCATCATCTCCGAGCCGATCCGTGCCTTCGACCTGATCCAGGGCGAGCGCGACATCCAGGCTCGCGTCGGCGAGCTGCTCAGCCTCGTCGGCCTGCATCCGGACGACCGGCTGAAATATCCGCACGAATTCTCCGGCGGCCAACGCCAACGCATCGCGATCGCGCGCGCGCTCGCGTCCGACGCCGAATTCATCGTCTGCGACGAGCCGACCTCGGCGCTCGACGTCTCCGTGCAGGCGCAGATCCTGAACCTGATGCGCGACCTCCAGGACAAGTTCGGCCTGACCTACATGTTCATCAGCCACAACCTCGCCGTGGTGCGCCACATGGCGAGCCGCGTCGGCGTGATGTATCTCGGCCGCATCGTCGAGATCGCGGACGGACGCGAGCTGTTCGCAAATCCGCGCATGCCCTACACCAAGATGCTGCTGGGCGCCGTGCCTGATCTTGCCATGAGCGGCCGCCAGCGCATTCCGGTCAAGGGCGAGATCCCCAACCCGATCAATCCGCCCTCCGGCTGCGCCTTCAATCCGCGCTGTCCGCTGGCGTTCGATCTCTGCCGCAAGGAGACCCCGGAACTGATCGACGGCGTCGCCTGCCATGCGGTCAACACCGCGCCGGTCCCGGCGTGACGCGCGCGTGCCATGCAGCCTGCGCATTTGGAAGCGGCGTGGCCCTGTGATCAATTGCGCGCGCCGGAAATAAGGTGGTGAAGTCCCATGGGCAGTAATATCAATCCCGATCCGTTCACGACGAGGCCCGAGATCGAGGGCACGTTCGGGGTCGTCGCCTCGACGCACTGGATTGCGACTGCCGTGGGCATGGCCATCCTGGAAAAGGGCGGCAATGCCTTCGATGCCGGCGTTGCCACCGCCTTCACGCTCCAGGTGGTCGAGCCGCATCTGAACGGTCCCGGCGGCGACGTGCCCATCATCGTGCATGACGTCAAGCGCGGCCGCACCGAGGTAATCTGCGGCCAGGGCCCGGCGCCGGCGCGGGCCACCATCGCGCATTACAGAAGCGAAGGCCTCGACATGGTGCCGGGCACGGGTCTGCTCGCCGCCTGCGTTCCCGGCACCTTCGAATCCTGGATGATGCTGCTGCGCGACTACGGAACGATGCGCGTGCGCGACGTGCTGGAGCCGGCGATCTCCTACGCCCGCGACGGCTATCCGCTGGTCGAGCGCGCCTGCGCCACGATCCAGACCGTCGAGCAGCTGTTCCGCAAGCACTGGCCGACGTCCGCCGCGGTCTACCTCCCGAACAGTGAAGTGCCGAAGCCAGGCACGCTGTTCACCAACAAGACACTGGCTGCGACCTACGCCCGGATCCTGAGCGAGGCGGAAAGCGGCGTCGGTGGCCGCGATGCGGAGATCGAGCGCGCGCGCAAAGCCTGGTCGCAAGGCTTCGTCGCGGAAGCCGTCGACAAGTTCTGCCGAACCCAGGAGGTGATGGACGTCAGCGGCTCGCCACATCGCGGCGTGCTCTCCGCCGACGACATGGCGCGCTGGCAGCCGACAGTCGAGGCGCCGCTCACCTACGACTATGGCCGCTACACCGTCTGCAAGGCCGGCGTCTGGAGCCAGGGTCCGGTCACCTTGCAGCAGCTCGCGCTACTGAAGGGCTTTGCGCTCGACGGCCTCGACCCGACAGGGCCGGAGTTCATCCATCTCCAGATCGAATGCGCCAAGCTCGCCTTTGCTGATCGCGAAAAATTCTACGGCGATCCCAAGTTCAACGAGATCCCGATCGAAACGCTGCTGTCGGATACCTATAACGACGAGCGCCGCAAGCTCGTCACCGACAAGGCTTCGCTCGATTTCATCCCTGGTTCTGTCGAGGGCTTCGGCGGTGTCGTCAAGCTGCGCCGCGCGGAGGGCCAGCGCGAGGCGGTCGGCGCGCTCGGCGCCGGCGAGCCGACCGTGGGCCGCTTCGGCGAGGTGCGCGGCGACACCGTGCATTTCGACATCATCGACAGCGACGGCAACATGGTGTCGTCGACGCCGTCGGGCGGCTGGCTGCAATCCTCGCCGATCATTCCCGAGCTCGGCTTTTGCCTCGGCAGCCGCGCTCAGATGTTCTGGCTGGAGGAAGGTCATCCCGCCGCGCTCGCGCCGGGCAAGCGGCCGCGCACCACCCTCTCTCCGACCATGGCGCTGCGCGATGGCGAGCCCTACCTCGCCTGGGGCTCGCCCGGCGGCGATCAGCAGGACCAGTGGATCACGCAGTTCTTCCTGCGCCACGTCCATTGTAACCTCAATCTCCAGGAAGCCATCGACGCGCCGGCCTGGCATTCCGAGCATTTCCCGATCTCGTTCTGGCCGCGCACCGCACGTCCCGGCGTGCTCGTGGTCGAGAACCGCGTGCCGAAGGCGACGATCGAGAACCTGCGCGAGCGCGGGCATATAGTCGAGGTCGGCCCCGACTGGTCCGAAGGCCGCCTCACCGCGGCCTCACGCGTAGGTCGCCGCCGCCGTGCCGCCGCCAATCCGCGCGGCATGCAGGGCTATGCGGCGGGACGCTGAAGGCAGCACATGACCTGGTCGATCATCGCGCGCGATCCTGCCACCGGCCAGTTCGGTATCGCGGTTGCGACCCGCTTTTTCGCCGTCGGCGCGCGCGTGCCCTACATCGCCGCTGGCCTCGGCGCCATCGCGACGCAGGCCTTCGTCAATCCCTATTACGGCATCGACGGCGTCAAGCTCTTGCGCGAGGGCCTCAACGCCCACGACGTGCTCGCCACGCTGCTGGCGACCGATGACGGCCGCGAGAGCCGGCAGGTCCATTTGATGGATGCCAGCGGCGCCATCGCCGCGCATACCGGGCGCGACTGCGTCGATTGGTGCGGCCATATTGCCGGCAGCGGCTTCTCGATCGCCGGCAACATGCTCGCGGGGGCCGACGTGCTCGACGAGACAGCGAGGACCTATATCGCGAGCGACAGCCTGCCCTTCCCACGCCGTCTGCTCGCGGCGATGCGCGCCGGCGAAGCCGCCGGCGGCGACAAGCGCGGCAAGCAATCGGCCGCGCTCGTGATCCACGGCGAGGAGGAATGGCCAGCGCTGGACATTCGCGCCGACGACCATCCCGATCCGCTCGGTGAGCTCGAACGCCTCGAGCGCGTCAGCCACGAACTCTGGGTGCACTTCCGCGCCTCCATGCCGACGCGGCAGAACCCGGCCGGCAACACCGATCGCAGCGTCATCGACGCCAGCATCGAAGCGGCGCGCGCGAGACGATCATGAGCGCCAGCCCCCTCATCGAGATCAAGGATCTGCGTATCCGCTTTCATGGCGACGACGGCCGTATCACCCACGCGGTCGACAGCGTCGATCTCAGCGTCGCCAATGGCGCGACGCTCGGTCTCGTCGGGGAATCCGGCTGCGGCAAGAGCGTGACGTCGCTGGCAATCATGGGCCTGCTGTCGAAGCAGAGCGCGGAAATAAGTGGCGCGATCCGCTTCGACGGTTTCGACCTGCTGACCACGCCGGACCAGACGTTGCGCGATCTGCGCGGCAACCGGCTGGCGATGATCTTCCAGGAGCCGATGACCTCGCTCAATCCGAGCTTCACGATCGGCGACCAGATCATCGAGACAATCCTGCGTCACCGCGGCGGCTCGCGGAGGAACGCGCGCGAGCGCGCGATCGAGCTGTTGCGCCGCGTCCATATCCCTTCGCCCGAGCGTCGCATCGACGACTACCCGCACAAGCTCTCCGGCGGCATGCGCCAGCGCGTCATGATCGCGATGGCACTCGCCTGCGACCCGCGGCTGCTGATCGCGGACGAGCCGACCACCGCACTCGACGTCACCCTGCAGGCCCAGATCCTGGAGCTGATGCGCGAGCTGAAAGCCGCGAGCGGCGCCGCGATCATCCTGATCACCCACGATCTCGGCGTCGTCGCCGAGGTCTGCGACGAGGTCGCGGTGATGTATGCCGGCGAGATCGTCGAGCGGGCGCCGGTCGATGAATTGTTCTCCGCGCCGCAGCATCCCTACACCGTCGGCCTGCTCGGCTCGATCCCGCGGCTCGACCACCGCGCCGAGCAGCTTGCGACAATCGAAGGCATGGTGCCGAACATGGCGCGGCCGCCCGGCGGTTGCCGCTTCGCCGCGCGTTGCCCCTTCGTGCTCGACGCCTGCACCAGGGCGCCGCCGCCGCTGGTCGAAGTCAGCGGCGGCCACCTCTCGCGCTGCATCCGCGCGCCGCTCGAACTTCTGGTGTCGTGATGGCGCTGCTCGAGGTTGAAGGCCTGGTCAAGCATTTTGTCGCCCAGCGGTCGCTGCTCGGCCGCGCGCTGGCGCACGTCAAGGCGGTCGATGGCGTGTCCTTCTCGCTGGAGGCCGGCAAGACGCTGGCCTTGGTCGGCGAATCCGGTTGCGGCAAGTCCACCGTCAGCCGCCTGGTGCTGCGGCTGATCGAGCCGGACGCTGGTATGATCCGCTTCGACGGCCGCAACCTGCTCGCGCTCGACGCCGGGACCTTGCGCGCCTTCCGCCGCGAGGCGCAAATCATCTTCCAGGATCCCTACGCCTCGCTCAATCCGCGCATGACGGTCGGCCAGATTCTGACCGAGCCGCTGGCGTTGCACGATCTGGTGCCGCCGGTGCGGCGGGCCGAGCGCGTTGCCGAACTGCTGCGGCTGGTCGGGCTGGAGCCGCGCCTCGCCCGCCGCTATCCGCATGAATTCTCCGGCGGCCAGCGCCAACGCATCGCGATCGCCCGCGCGCTCGCGGTCGAGCCGAAGCTCATCATCTGCGATGAGCCGGTCTCGGCGCTCGACGTCTCGATCCGCTCGCAGATCCTCAATCTGCTACGCGAGCTCCAGGACCGGCTTGGCCTCGCCTACATCTTCGTCTCGCACGACCTTGCCGTGGTCAAGCACATCGCCGACCACGTCGCGGTGATGAATCTCGGCCAGATCGTCGAGACGGCCGAAGCTAACGCGCTGTTCGCCGCGCCGCGCCATCCCTACAGCCGCGCATTGCTGTCCGCGATCCCGCTGCCGCAGCCGAAGGCGAAACGGACGACGGTGCTGCTGGAGGGCGAAATCCCGAGCGCCCTCAATCCGCCCGCCGGCTGCCGCTTTCACACCCGCTGCCCGTTCGTGATCGAGCGCTGCCGCAATGAGGCGCCTGCGCTTCTAGCTGACCGCACCGGCCATGCCACCGCCTGTCACCGCACCGCGGAGCTGCCGTCTGCCGACGCCATTCTACCCACCGCCGGCGGGTTTTCGCCGGCGCTTGCAAAGCTGGTCGCGGCCTTCAGCCAAAAGACGGAAGGCAGCAGCCCCGACGGGGTTGGTATACAGTGCGCCGCGTCCGCAACGAAATAGCCGAAGCAATGGGGATTGACCGATGAAGATGTTTCGCCTGGCCGCAACAGCCGCCGCTGTGCTGGTGTCGATCGGGGCCGCGCAGGCCCAGACCACGTTGCGCATCGGCCTCGCCGAAGACCCCGATATCCTCGACCCTACGATGGCGCGCACCTATGTCGGCCGCATCGTGTTCTCCTCCTTCTGCGACAAGCTGTTCGACATCGACGAGAAGCTCAACATCGTGCCGCAGCTGGCGCTCTCGAGCGAAACCGCCGACGACGGCAAGGCGCTGGTCATCAAGCTGCGGCCCGGCGTGAAATTCCACGACGGTGAGCCGTTCGATGCCGAGGCCGCAAAATTCTCGCTGGAACGGCATCTGACGTTCCCCGGCTCGTTCCGCAAGCCGGAGCTCGCCTCGGTCGATCGCGTCGAAATCGTCGATCCCCTCACGATCAAGCTGGTGTTGAAGTCGCCGTTCTCGCCCCTGCTCGCTCAGCTCACCGACCGCGCCGGAATGATGATGTCGCCGAAGGCCGCCAAGGAGGCCGGCGACAAGTTCGGCCTTCGCCCGGTCTGCGCCGGCCCCTACAAGTTCGTCGAGCGCGTGCAGCAGGACCGCATCGTGTTCGAGAAATTCGCCGACTACTGGAACAAGGACAACATCTTCATCGACAAGATCGTGTTTCAGCCGATCGTCGATGCGACCGTGCGGCTCGCAAACCTGAAATCCGGCGGCCTCGATCTGATCGAGCGCGTACTCGCCACCGACCTCAAGGAGGTGCGCGCCGACTCCCGGCTGAAGGTCGCGACCGCCATCGAGCTCGGCTATCAGGGCATCACGCTCAACATCGGCAAGGACAAGGCCAAGGGCCCGCTCAGCCAATCCGCCAAGGTGCGGCAGGCACTCGACTGGTCGATCGACCGCGAGGCGATCAACCAAGTGGTGTTCAACGGCGAATTCAAGCCGGGCAACCAATGGGTCAATCCCGATCACCCCTATTATCAGGGCGCATTTCCGGTCCACGGCCGCGACATCGCCAAAGCCAAGGCCCTCCTGAAGGAAGCCGGCGTCACTGGGCCAGTCAGCGTTGACTTCCTGGTACCAAAGGGTGCCGAGACCGAAGCGGTGGCTCAAGTGGTGCAATCCATGGCGAGCGAGGCGGGCTTCGATATGAAGATCCGCGTCACCGAGTTTGCGACGTCGCTGAAGCAGGCCGAGTCCGGCGAATACCAGGCCTTCATGCTGGCATGGAGCGGACGCATCGATCCCGATGGCAATTCCTACGTGTTCCTGCGCAAGGATGCGCCGCAGAACTACAGTGCCTGGACCAACGCCGACGCGGACAAGGCGCTCGACGATGCCCGCCGTACGTCGGACATGGCTCAGCGCAAGGCCGCCTACGAGAGACTTGCGAAGCTGGAGCTGGAAGATCACGCCATCCTCTACCTCTATCACCGCCGCATCATCATCGCGCACACGACCAAGCTCGAAGGCTATAGGCAAATGCCGGACGGCCTCGTCCGCGTTGTCGGCCTCAAGCTGAAGTGACGCTGCGAGGATGCTGAACTTCCTCGCCCGCCGCCTTGTGCAGATCGTGCCGACGCTGTTCTTCGTCTCGGTGCTGATCTTCTCGCTGCAGCAATTGCTGCCGGGTGACCCCGCGCTGGTGATGGCGGGCGAGGAGCGCGATCCCGCCGTGATCGAGCAGATCCGCCGCCAGTACCGGCTCGATCAGCCCGTCCCGGTGCAGTACGCCTACTGGATCAAGGGCGTGCTCTCTGGCGATTTCGGCGAGTCGCTGCGCAACAAGATGCCGGTGCGCGAGTTGATCGCACAGAAGCTGCCGGTGACGCTGCAGCTCGGCTCGATGGCGATTCTGATCGCGCTGCTGATCGGCATTCCCGCCGGCATCGTCGCGGCCGTGAAGAAGGGTTCCGCGTGGGACTACGGCGCCAATCTCTTTGCGCTGTGGGGCATCTCAACGCCGAACTTCTGGCTCGGAATCATGCTGATCTTCCTGTTCTCGATCGAGCTTGGATGGTTGCCGGCTTCCGGCTACGTGCCGCTCACCGAGAACTGGCGCGCAAGCCTGGCCGTCACCATCATGCCGGCCTTCGTGCTCGGCAATGCGATCGCCGCGATCCTGATGCGGCATACGCGCAGCGCCATGCTTCAGGTGCTGGAAAGCGACTACGTGCGCACCGCGCGCGCCAAAGGACTGTTGGAGCGCACGGTGATCCTCAAGCATGCCATGCGCAATGCGCTGACCCCCGTCATCACGCTCGGCGCGCTCGAGCTCGGTACGCTGCTCTCCGGCGCGGTCCTGACCGAGCAGATCTTCTCCATTCCCGGCTTCGGCAAGCTGATCGTGGATGCCGTATTCAACCGCGATTATGCCGTGGTGCAGGGCGTCGTCCTGGTGACGGCCACGGTCTACATCACGCTGAATCTGGTGGCCGATATCGCCTACATCCTCGTCAATCCGCGGCTCCGGGGCTGATCCATGACCGACGCCGCGCTGCCGAGCCCTCTCACGCGAGCCGACGAGCTGGATAGCCCGGCCCGCCGCGCGCGACGGCGGCTGTTCAAGCGCAAGGCAGCGGTGTTCGGGCTCGTCGTGCTCACGATGTTCATCGCCCTTGCCGTGCTCGCTCCGCTCATCGTGCCCTATGATCCCATCGCGACGAGCTGGAGCCTGGTGCGCAAACCGCCGACCTCGGCCCACTGGTTCGGCACCGACGAGCTCGGCCGCGACATCCTCAGCCGCGTCGTCTACGGCGCGCGCGCCTCGCTGCTCGCAGGCCTGATCTCGGTCGCGATCGCGCTCGGCATCGGCGTGCCGCTCGGTCTCCTCGCCGGCTACCGCGGCGGCTTCACCGACGCGCTGATCAGCCGCATCACCGATGCGATGCTGGCCTGCCCGTTCCTGATCCTGGCGATCGCGCTCGCCGCGTTCCTCGGCCCGAGCCTCGGCAATGCCATGATTGCGATCGGCATCTCGGCGACGCCGATCTTCATCCGCCTGACCCGCGGCCAGGTGCTCGTCGTCAAAGCCGAAGACTATGTCGAGGCCGCGCGCGCACTCGGCAATCCGCCGTGGCGGATCGCGCTCTCGCACATCCTGCCGAACATCCTCCCCTCGCTTCTGGTGCAGGCGACGCTCTCGATCGCTGCCGCCATCATCGCCGAGGCCGCCCTCTCCTTCCTCGGCCTCGGCCAGCAGCCGCCGGCGCCGTCCTGGGGCAGCATGCTCAACGCGGCACAACGCTTCCTGACCCAGGCGCCCTGGATGGCAATCTGGCCGGGCCTGGCGATCTTCCTCGTCGTGCTGTCGCTGAACTTGCTCGGTGACGGCCTACGCGACGCGCTCGACCCAAGGCAGCGCTGATTATTCCTCTTGGTGAGGAGCTCAGACCACCACCTCCCGCAGCACGCGGCGGCAATCCATCTCGAATTCCAGATCGACCACCGGCGGACGGGCGAAATGCCAGGTCAGCCCGGAGCGGAGCGCGCCGCGACGGACCAGTTCGTCCACCAGCGCATGGTGAAAGTCGTGCACGGAATAGGCCTGCACCCCGGTTGTATCCTTCCAGCCGAAGCCGAAGGCTGCCATCCGGTTTTCCATCTGCGACGTGGTGGTGAAGCGCACCTTCTCGCGCAGCCCCTCCGGGCTGAGATCGCGGTAGCGCACCGTGCGCTCGACATAGGAGCCGCTGCCCTCGCGCGCCTCGGCGCCGCCGGCGATGACGAAGCTCGGCGAATCTGACCGCGTCGGACGCGTGAAGGAGAACGCATAGAACGACGGTTCGGACGGCGGATCGATCTCGGGGCAGACATTGCTGCGCGCCACCGGATTGGTGCTGCCGTCGAAGATGCCCCATTCGGACAGCGTCTTCACATAGTGCAGATTGAACGCGCGAAAGCCTTCCTCGCTGAAGGCCGCGGGCGAGCGCAGCTCGCAGGCACAGAATGCCGTCAGCGGACGCCCCGCCTCCTGGATGAACTTTGCGGCCAGCGCAAACCCTTCCGCGAGCGGCACCAGGCGGTCGAACCGGACCCGCTCGATCTCGTAGCCCTCATCCGCGGCAGCACCGGCGGAATATTGGAACACGGACGGGATGAAACGATAGTTGCCGGCCGAGAATTCGCGCGTCATGACGGACTCCTATTCCAGTTGCATGCGAGTGCCCTTGGCGCCGTTGAGCAGGCGCTTCAGGTGAAATCCGGCCAGCGGATCGTCGGCGTGCATGCCAACCAGCGCGGCGAAGGACGGCATGGCCGCGGCATCGCCGGCCTCCATCTTGGCAAACGCTTCGGCATATTGCGCCGTCGCTGGCGCCTCGAACCTCGCCTGCGGCAGCGGCTCGAATGCGCGCAGCGGCTCGCTGCGTCCGCGCAGCATCAGGTCGCCCACGGGACGGCCACGAAAGTTTTCGGCCCCATTCGCAACGCTGGCACTAACGCAAATGCGCGTTCCCAGGTGCTTGTTCGCCGCCTCAAGCCGGGCCGCAATATTGATGGTGTCGCCATAGGCCGTGTAGTCGAAGAAACGGTTGCCGCCGAAATTGCCGACCAGCGCCGGACCGGCATGAGCGCCGATGCGGGTAGCTCCGAAATTCACGCCTCTTGCCTTCCAGCGCGCCGAAAAGTCCTCCGCCCAGGCGTCGAGAGCATGGGCACAGGCGATCGCGCGCGTTGCATAGTCCGGCTGGTCGCCGGGGGCGTTGAACAGCACCTGGATCGCATCGCCGATGATCTTGGCGACCGTCCCCTCATGGGCGAAGACGATCTCGGTCATGCCGCCGACATATTCGTTGAGGAGCTCGCCCAGGGTCTGCGGAGGCGCGGTCTCGACCAGCGAGGTGAAGCCTGTAATATCGGTGAACAGGGTGGCGACATCGCGCCACTGCACCTCAATGCCGTCGCCATCGACGTTCGCGGCCAGCCGCCTTGCAATCTCCGGCGAGAAGAAGCGCGACAGCGAGGCATGGGCGCGCTCGGCTTCCATCTGGCGCCGCCGCACCTCGCGCAGCATCTCCACATGGCGGACGGTCTTCTCGATCGTAGCTTCGAGGTCGGCGAAGTCGATCGGCTTGGTCAGGAAGTCGAACGCACCGCGGTTCATGGCGGTGCGGATGTTGCTCATGTCGCCGTAGGCCGAGACGATGATGGTCGACTTCTTCTCCTGGGCCTCCTGGAGCTTCGCGAGTAGCGACAGGCCGTCCATTCGCGGCATGTTGATATCGGAGACCACCATGTCGACATGCGGATTCTGCTCCAGCGCTTCCAGCGCCTCCAGGCCGTCGCGCGCGAAGATCAGCGCGAGCTGCCCATCGCGGATCTGCCTGCGAAATTTCTGCAGGATCAGCGCCTCGAGATCCGGCTCGTCGTCGACGAAGAGGATGGTCGCAGTCATGCGGCTTGCTCGAGCCTCGTGTCGATCTCCTGCCGCAGCAGCGCAAAGTCGATCGGCTTGGTGAGGAGCCCGACGGCGCCCCGTTCGATCGCCTTGCGGCGCGTCTCCGCATCGCCATAGGCCGTGATCATGATGACGGGAACATCGGGATGCGCGGCACGCACCTTCGGCAGCATGTCGAGCCCGCTCATGCCGGGCATGTTGATGTCCGACAGGATCAGGATCAGCGAGGGATCACGGACTTCGGCGGCGCGCTCGAGCGCCTCGGGGGCCGAGAGCGCAAACTCCATCTGAAACCGGCCGGCGCGCAGGTCGCGCCGGAACTGCTGCCGAAACAGTGCCTCGACGTCGGGCTCGTCATCGACGACCAGGATGTAAACGTTCAAGACTTTCCTCCGGAAGTGTCGCCCGCTGCCATCGTCCGCGGCAGCGTGATGATGAACTCGGTGAATACACCTTGTGTGGTGTCCACGTCGATCGTGCCGCCGTGTTGTTTCACCACGATGTCGTGGCTCATTGAAAGGCCTAACCCCGTGCCCTCGCCGGCCGGCTTGGTGGTGAAGAAGGGATTGAACATCTTTTCCTTCACCTCGGCTGGAATCCCGGTGCCGTTGTCGCGAATCCGGATCTGGACCCTGTCGCCGAGATTCTTCGTTACCGCGCGCAAAGTGGGCTCGAATGCATCGCCCTCGCTCTCCTTGCGCTTGGCCGCGGCATAGAAGCCGTTCGAGATCAGGTTCAGCAAGACGCGCGTGATCTCCTGCGGATACACCTCGATCATGCCGGCATCCGGGTCGAAATCGCGCTGGAGCGTGACGTTGAAGGCGGGCCTTTCGGCGCGCGCGCCGTGATAGGCGAGATTGAGGCTCTCCTCGACCACCGCATTGATGTCGACGGCGCGATGCTCGCCGGAACCCTGACGCGAATGCAGCAGCATGTTCCTGACGATGGAATCGGCGCGCTTGCCGTGCTGCACCACCTTCTCGAGATTGGCCCTGAGCATGCCGGTCAGCTCGTCGACCTCCTTCTTCGTCTTGCCGTCGAGCGCGGCCGATTGCAGGATCTCGTTGAGCTCGTCGATCAGCTCGGTCGAGACCGCGGAGAAGTTGTTGACGAAGTTGAGCGGATTCTTGATCTCGTGGGCGATGCCGGCGGTGAGCTGGCCGAGGGAAGCGAGCTTTTCGGTCTGAATCAGGCGGTCCTGCGCGGTGCGCAGATTGTCGAGCGATTGCGATAGCTCGGTCGTACGCTCGCGCAATTGCTTCAGCAGGCGCGTATTCTCGATCGCGATGACGGCTTGCTTGGTAAAGTTCTCCACCAGCGCGACTTGTTTGTCCGTGAAGCCGCGAATCTCTTGTCGAAAAATCGTCATCGCGCCGATCAGATCATCCTCTTTCAGCATGGGTACGGAGAGAAGGGTTCGGGCGCCGGCAACGTCGGCCATTCCGACGACAAAGGGAACACCGGCCTTGTACCCAGGACTTTCCCTCAAGTCATTGATCTGCGCGGGCTGATGCGTCGCGATGATTGCAGCCAGCGTCGTTCCTGGATGTGGGAAGATCGGAGTCCGCTTACGGAAGGCGGAGAAATCGGGCGGAATGTTGTAGTCGGTGACGATGTTGAATTTCTGGCCGTCCCACAGATTCATCGTGCCGAAATTCGCACCGCAGACGCGGGTAGCATTCTCCAACATCTTCTGAAACACCGGCTCTAACTCTCCCGGAGAGGAGCTAATGACTTCGAGCACCTCCGACGTCGCCGTTTGTTGCTCGAGCGACTCCCGCAATTCGGCGGTCCGCTTCTCGACCTTGTTCTCGAGGTCCGCATAGGATTCCTGCAGGCGCGCGCCCATGTCGTTGAACTGGTCGGCGAGCCCTTCGAGCTCGTCGCCGGTCTTGATCGAGATGCGCTGGGAGAAATCACCACCGCCCATTCGTTCCGCGCCGCTCCGCAGCGCCTGAATCGGCCCGACCATGCGGCGCGCCAGGAAGATCCCGGCCAGCACCGCGAAGATGGATGCCGCGAGCAGCACGATTGCAAGGCGCTGCAGCGAAGCATAAAGCGCGGCATAGGCTTCCTCGACCGGCAGCTCGACGAACATGGTCCAGCGCAGCGGCTCGATCGGGGCCGATGCGGTCAGCACCTTCTGCCCCTGGATGTTGTGGGCCTCGGAAAGCACGTCTGGCATGGCGCCGCCGGCTTGCACGGCGCGTACCTGCGCAAGGCCGGACATGTCGGTGTTGCGCAGCACGAGACTGATGTCGGGATGCGCGATCAAGCGGCCCTCCGGGCCGACCACGTAGGCGTTGCCGTGCTCGCCGACCTTGATCTGGGACACGACGTCCCAGATCAGCTTGAGATTGACCTCGGCGATGCTGACGCCGGCATCCTTGCGTGCGCCCGCCAGCGCCAGCGTCATGTAGGGCTCGGACTCCCGGCGAAAATAGACCGGCCCGTAATAGACCTTGCGCGCGACCGCTTCGGTGAACTTCGGATCGCTCGACAGGTCGATCCCGCTGTCGAGCACGTCCATCGCCAGCCGCGAGACCCGCAGCCGCTCCTTGCCAGTCGAATCCACCTGGGCCAGCTCGGTGATCGCAGGGACCTGGCGCAACAGGCGCAGCGCGTCGAACCGGCGCTGCTCGATCGAGCCGCCCGACCAGGGCAGCTGCGTGGTCCAGCCGAGCTGGCTCTCGATCTCCTTGACGAACCGGCCGATCTTGGCAGCGGCCGCCTCGGCCTGCTCGTGCTGGACTCGGATCAGAGAGGCCTTGTGCTCGCGATAGTAGAAGTAGACCTCGAACAGGCCATTGGCGAGCAGCGCAATGGCGACGACCGCCACGAAAAGCGCGACGTATTTGGCGAAGAGCCGGGTCCGGATTCCGCGCCCCGCAGTGTCGCCGGAGGCGACCTCGCCTGGGGCCGCGCTCGGCAATGTCCCGGCTCGAGGTGTATCGGGGTGGAGGGACAGGCTCATTCCACGGAACCTAGCAAGAAGACCGGACCTTGTCTCTCGCAAGCGCGGCAAGGAGCTCGCCCGAGACCCAACGAAAAGGGCGGCAGCGGATCACCGCTGCCGCCCTTTCGGGACTAACCTGCCAGCGGCCTCAGGTCGGCCGTAGCGCCTTTGAATCGAGGTCCAGCTCGCCGATCTGCTTGTTCCGCTCCGAATCGGCCGCCGCGCGATGGTCGGTCGCCAGCACCACATAGACTGCCGGCAGCACGAACAGCGTGAACAGCGTGCCGATCGACATGCCGGCGACGACGACGAGACCGATCGAGAAGCGGCTGGCCGCGCCCGCGCCGGTCGCGGTCAGGAGCGGGATCAGGCCGGTCACCATCGCGGCCGTGGTCATCAGGATCGGCCGCAGACGGATGCGGGCCGACATCTCGATGGCCGAGCGGCGGTCGAGCCGCTCGTTAACCTGGAGCTCGTTGGCGAACTCCACCATCAGGATGCCGTGCTTGGTGATCAGGCCGACCAGGGTGAGCAGACCGACCTGGGTGTAGATGTTTATGGTCGCCATGCCGAAGAACAGCGGGATCAGCGCACCGACGATTGCCATCGGCACCGAGATCATGATGACCAGCGGGTCGCGCAAGCTCTCGAACTGGGCCGCGAGCACCAGGAAGATGATAATCAGCGCGAAGCCGAAGGTGATGGCAAGCTGATTGCCTTCCTGCACGTATTGCCGGGAGTCAGCCAGATAGTCGTGGCTGAAGCCTTGCGGCAGCTTCTTGGCCTCGCCTTCGAGGAAGTCGACCGCAGCGCCGACGGTCACGCCGGGCATCGGCACGGCGGAGAACGTCGCCGAATTGAGCTGGTTGTAGTGCGTCAGCGAATTCGGATCGGTCTTGGTCCTGATCGAGACCACGGTCGACAACGGAAGCTGCTGCCCGGTGTTGGTCGTCACATAGTAGCCACCGAGCGATTCCGGGGACAGCCGCTTGCCGCGCGGCACCTGCGGAATCACCTGATAGGAGCGGCCCTCGAGGTTGAACCGGTTGATGTAATTGCCGCCGAGCAGCACCGCGAGCGTCGAGCCGAGGTTCTGCATGTTGACGCCGAGGTCCTGAGCCTTGGTGCGGTCGATCGTCACCTCGACGTTCGGCTGGTTGTAGGCGAGGTCGCTATCGGAGACGATGAACATGCCGCTCTTGCGTGCAGCCTCCTTCAGCTTCTCCATCTGCTCATAGACGGTCTGGAAGCTGGCCGTGGAATTGATCACCATCTGGATCGGCAGACCGCCGGGTCCGCCCGGCAATGGCGGCAGGTTGAACGCGAACGCCTGCACGCCCTCGATCTTGGAGAGCTCGGCCTGCACCAGCGGCTTCAAGGCGATCGACGAGCGTGTGCGCTCGTCCCAGGGCTTCAAGAGCATGCCGGCAATGCCGCCTTGCGGGCCGTTGATGCCGTTCAGCACGAAACGCAGATCGGTCTCGGGGAATTTCTGGAATTCCTTGTCGAGCTTCTCGCCGTAGAAATCGACATAGTCGATGTTGGCGTATTTCGGCGCCTTGGTCACCGCGAACACGATGCCCTGATCTTCCTCGGGCGCCAGCTCCTTCGAAGTGTTCATGTAGAGGAAGCCGACGAGTCCCAGGATCGTCACGGCGAACAGGCCGGTGATGGCCTTGTAGTCGAGCGAGCGGTCGAGCTTGCGGCCATACCACCGCGTCATGGCGCCGAACACCCGGTTCACCAACTTGGCGAAGCGGCCCTCTTCGGTGTTCTTCAGCAGCACCGAGCACATCATGGGCGACAGCGTCAGCGCGATCACGCCTGATACGATGACCGAGCCTGCGAGGGTAAAGGCAAATTCGCGGAACAGCGACCCGGTGAGGCCACCGAGGAACCCGATCGGCGCGTACACGGCGGCGAGCGTGATGGTCATGGAGATGACCGGCCCGACGATTTCGCGCGCGCCTTGTAGCGAGGCCTGGACCGGCGTCTTGCCCTCCTCCAGATGGCGATGGATGTTCTCCACCACGACGATGGCATCGTCGACGACGAGGCCGATCGCCAGGACCATCGCGAGCAGGGTCAGCAGGTTGAAGCTGAAGCCCAGCGCCAGCATCATCGTGCAGACGCCGATCATCGACAACGGAATGGTGACGACGGGAATGATGACGGAGCGCAGCGAGGCCAGGAACAGGAAAATGACCACGATCACGATGATGACGGCTTCGCCCAATGTATTCCGCACCTCGTCGATCGAAGATTGGATGAACTTGGTCGAGTCGTAGGCGACCTTCATCTTCATCGAGGGCGGGAGGTTGCGTTCGAGCTCGGGGAACAGCGCGCGCACACCCTTGACCAGCGTCAGCGGATTACCCTGTGGCGTCGCCTGCACGCCAATGAAGATGGCGCGCTCGCCGTTAAAGGCGACGCTGGCATCCGTGCTCTGGGCTGCAAGCTCGACGGTGGCGATGTCCTCCATCCGCACGAAGCCGCCGTCCTTGGCCTTGACGATCATCTTCTTGAACTGATCGACGTTGGTCAGGCCCGTGTTGGTCGAGACGTTCGAGACGATCAGATAGCCCTTGGTCTGGCCGGCCGCGGACTGGAAGTTGTTGGCCTGGATCGCCGCCGCAACGTCAGCCGGCGATACGTTGCGGCCCGCCATCTTCACGGGATCGAGCCACAGCCGCATCGCAAAGGTCTGGCCGCCCAAAATGTCGGCCGAGGCGACGCCGTCGACGGTCGACAGCACCGGCTGCACCACACGCGTCAGATAGTCGGAGATGGCCGAGCCGGACAGCTCGTCCGAGGAGAAGCCGAGATACATCACGGCCGTGGTCTGGCCGGTGGTCTTGGTGACGATCGGGTCGTTGGATTCCTTCGGAATCAGGTACTTCACTGAATTGGTCTTCGCCAACACCTCGGTGAGCGCCTGGTTCGGATCGAAATTCAGCTTGATGTAGACCTGGATCGTCGAGGTGCCGAGCACCGAGGACGAGGTGATGTAGTCGACGCCTTCGGCGGACGCGACCGCCTGCTCGATCGGCGTGGTGATGAAGCCCTGGATCAGGTCTGCGGACGCGCCGGGATAGACGGTCGTGATGTTGATGACCGTATTCGACAGCTTCGGATATTGCCGGATCGGCAGCACCATTGCCGCGCGCAGGCCGATCAGCAGGATCAGCAGGCTGACGACGACCGACAGGACCGGTCGTTTGATGAAAATGTCGGTAAAGGCCATCGCGGGCGATCTCGATTTCTTTTTTTCAAGACGCGTGATCCGGCCGGGCCGGATCACGCGAGGATATTGTCAGTAGCGCGGCGGCTGCGCCGGGATCTGCGGGGCCGGATCGGTCGAGATCGATACCGGCGCGCCTGATTGCAGCTTGAGCTGGCCGAGAGCGACGACCTTGTCGCCTACCTTCAGGCCCTTGACGATCTCGACGCGACCCTCGACCCGGTTGCCGGTCTGCACGAAGGTGCGCACCGCCGACAGGCTGGTCTTGCCGTCCTCTTCCTTCTTCTCGGTGATCACGAACACGGAGTCGCCGTACAGCGTGTAATCGACTGCCGTTTCAGGCACCGTGATCACGGCCGGCTTTTCCGGCAGCACCACGGTCGTGGTGACAAACATGCCGGGCTTCAGGATCTTCTCCGGATTGGCAATCGTGGCCTGCACGCGGATGTTGCGAGTATCGGTCGAGATCTGGGGCTCGATCGTGGTGATCTTGCCCTCGAAGGTGCGGCCCGGATAGGCGTCGACCTTCAACCGCACGACCTGGCCGACCTTGAGGCTGCCGGAATCCTTTTCCGTCACCGTGAAGTTGGCCCACAGCTCGGACAGATCGGTCAGCGACACGATCGCCGTGCCGGCGGTCAGATACTGGCCGACCTCGACCTTGCGCATGCCGAGATCGCCGGCGAACGGCGCGCGCACCAGCTTCTGCGAGATCAACGCCTCGGTCTTGGCGATGCCCGCCTGGGCCTGGTCATAGGCAGCCTGCGCGGTGTCGACGGTCGCCTGCGGACCGAACTGGCGCGAGGCCAGCTGCTTGGCGCGTTCAAGCGACAGCTGCGCGACGGTCGCTTGCGCCTTGTAATTGGCGAGATCGCCCTGCTCGGGCGCGTCGAACAGTTGCACCAGCGGCGTGCCGGCCTCGACGCGCGTGCCCGGCTCGAACTTGATCGCGGTGACACGGCCGTTGACGTCGGCGCTGACGTCGACCTGATGCACGGCGACGAGGCTGCCGACCGCCGTGAGCAGGTTCGGCACCACCTCGGACTTCGCCTCGGCCGCGCTGACAGCGGTCGGCGGCGGCTTGTTGTTGGCGAAGAATTGCTTGATCATCTGGCCGCGGAAGTAATTGAACCAGACGAGCCCTCCGACGAGCACGGCCAGAAGCGTGCCAACGATGATGAACCAGCGCACTGGCCGGACCGGACGCTTGGGAGCCTTGTTGTCGATCGGTTGCCCCGAAATCTTGTTTTCGGCCACGATGTTCATGTCATGCACTTTCTGCAATCGCCGCCCGGTTCGCATCCGCGGCCTGATTGCGGCCCAGATGCGAAGCAATTGCGGCGTCGTTAAGTCCGATACCCCTCAGGAGAAACTCACAGAGCTGCCGCTCCAGGTCGGTCGCCCTGCCGTAAGCAAGACAGGGCGTGGCCGGCAGCCTGGTCAGCGCCGCGGTCATCACCGCATGATGCGCGAACCAGAACAGGTTGAGCGGATCGCCAGCGCAGGGCCGCGCGTCACCGCTCGCAACCGCACGCTCGAGCGAGGCGACGAAGACAGCGCCGATCAGCGTCTCGATCTTGGCATACAGCAATCGGGCGAATTCGCCGTCATCCAAATGGCTCGTGGCCATTAGCCGCAGGCGCTGGGCCTCTTCCTGATCGGGACCGTCGGCGATCTGGAGGAAGTGTTCGACCATGCCGCGGATCACCTCGACCAGCGTAGCCGTCGACGGCTCGCGCTCGAGCAGCTCCATCAGAGCGGGATCCGCCTCGCATTCGTCGCTGAGGATCTCGGCGTAGAGCGCCGCCTTGGACGGGAAATGCTTGAACAGCAGCGCTTCAGAAATGGCAGCGGCGGCCGCCACGCTCTTGGTCGTGGTGCCGTTATAGCCGTGTCGGGCAAAGCAGCGCTTTGCGGCGCCGAGGATCAATTGACGCCTCAGGTCGCTCGTCATACGCAATGAGCTCATGCTGGGTGAGTAAGCACTCACCCACGCAGGAGTCAAGCACTATGTTGCATCGCAACCTGCGTGCGACCTAGAATCAATGGAAATTGGCCGAGCCTGCACGGCCCGCGTGCAGACGTTCAGCAAGGCATTACCGGACCGCCTAGATCGGCTGGAAGCCCAGGTCAGCACGGATCCGGTTGACGATGTAGGTCCCGTCCCGCGTCGGCAGAATCCGCTCCAGGCCGGCGCTGTCGATCTTCACATTGGCAAAGCGCGGACCCGCGGAGAGGTCATGGACGGCTTTGGCGAAGGCTTCGACTTCGGCCATGGTCGTGACAGCCCGGCTGTCCTTAATGCCGCAAGCCCTGGCGATGCCGACGAGGTCGGCGGCGGCGGAGGTGTGGCTGGTCTGGCCGCCGGTCTCGCCATAGGCCTCGTTGTCGAGCACTGCGATCGAGAGGTTGGCCGGCTTCTGCAGGCCGATGGTGGCAAGGCTGCCCATGCCCATAAGCATCTCGCCGTCGCCGGTGATGACCAATACCGGCAGCTTCGGCTGCGCCAGCGCCAGACCCAGCCCGATCATCGCGGCGCCGCCCATGCCGCCCCAGAGGTAAAAGTTGCGGGCGTGGTCGCCGGCGGCGCACATGTCGTTGGTGGACGCACCGAGGCCGCCGATCGCGACGACGTCCTTGCGGTTCGCCAGCAACGTGGACACCACCTGCCGGCGGTCGAGGAGATTGGCCTTGCTCATTTGGTGAAAACCTTGGCGCCGATCAGGCGCTGCGACAGAAGGACGGCGGTTGGCGTCAGCGCGTTGTAGGCCTGCGCCGCGGCCGCTTCCAAGACGGCAGGCACCTCGGCAGCGTGCGAGGCGCGCAGCACCTTGACGCCGGAGAGCTCGAACACGCCTTGCGTGGTCGAGCCCATCGGCACCTGCCACGGATTGAACTCGCCCCACTCGCCGCGCATCGTCACGAGCGTGAGGAACGGAAAGCGCAAGATCGGGATCAGCGACAGCATGTTGATGCAATTGCCGACGCCGCTCGACTGCATCAGCAGCACGCCGCGCTGTCCGCCGGCCCAGGCGCCGGCGAGCAGCGCCACGCCTTCCTCCTCCGTCGTCAGCGCAATGCCGCGCATGGTGGAGGAGGCCAATACGCGCTGGATCAGCTTGGAATGACCGGCGTCCGGAACGTAAGGCACCTGCCGGACGTCGAAGCGCTGGAGGGTCGCGAAAATATCGTCGGGCCAGTTCGGCGCCGTGTCGGCAGCGTCAGCGCGTGCGTGCATTTTCCTGTCCGGTCGGCTAGCAGTGTGCGAAGACTGTAGACGCATGCATGCGCCGACCAGAACAACAAAAACGGCATATCGGCTTTAACCGGCGAGTATAACGGGATGAACGCAGATGCGAAGGCGCTGGCGGCAAGCTTCGACCTCGAGAAGCTGACGCCGGAGTTCTACGACAACCCCTATCCGACCTATCGTGCACTGCGGGAGAACGAGCCGGTCAAGCGCCTGCGGAGCGGCACCGTGTTCCTGACCCGCTACGATGATCTCGTCACCACCTACAAGAACACCAAGTCGTTCAGCTCGGACAAGAAGCGCGAGTTCGCGCCGAAATACGGCGACACCCTGCTCTACGAGCACCACACCACCAGCCTCGTGTTCAACGATCCGCCGTCCCATACCCGCGTCCGCCGCCTGATCATGGGCGCGCTGTCGCCGCGCGCGATCGCCAGCATGGAGGGGGACCTGATCAAGCTGGTCGACGGCCTGCTCGATGCCATCGAAACCAAGGGCGCTTGCGAACTGATCGAGGATTTTGCCGCTTCGATTCCCATCGAGGTGATCGGCAACCTGCTCGACGTGCCTCACGAGGAGCGCGGGCCGCTGCGCGACTGGTCGCTGGCGATCCTGGGTGCTCTCGAACCCGTAGTGTCGCCCGAAGTAGCTGCGCGCGGCAACAAGGCGGTGGCGGACTTCCTCGCTTATCTGCAGACGCTGGTGTCGCGGCGGCGCGCGAAGCCGGGCAATCCCGAGCGCGACGTGCTGACGCGTTTGATCCAGGGGGAAGAGAACGGCGAGCGGCTGACCGAGAAGGAGCTGCTGCACAATTGCATCTTCCTGCTCAATGCCGGCCACGAGACCACCACCAACCTGATCGGCAACGGCCTCGTGGCGCTCGACCGCCATCCCGACCAGAAGCAGCGCCTGATCGAGAACCCGGACATGATCAAGACTGCGGTCGAGGAGATGTTGCGCTACGAGAGCTCCAACCAGCTCGGCAACCGCATGACCACCGAGAAGGTCGAGCTCGGCGGCGTCATGCTCGATGCCGGCACGTCGGTGACGCTGTGCATCGGGGCTGCCAATCGCGACCCCGCGCAGTTTCCCGACCCCGAACGTTTCGATATCGCGCGCACGCCGAACCGGCACCTCGCCTTCGCCACAGGCGCGCATCAATGCGCAGGCATGGCCCTGGCGCGGCTGGAGGGGGCGATTGCGATCTCGCGCTTTCTGGCGCGCTTTCCGAACTATGCCGTGAGCGGCCCGCCAGTGCGCGGCGGACGGGTCCGGTTCCGCGGCTTCTTGAGCGTGCCCTGCGCGCTTGGCTGAGGGGCCGGCAACCAAACTGCGAAAACAACCCCATGCACAGTAGAGCCTGGGTCGCAGAACGGTGCCCTGTGGCCCGGCAGAACCACCTGACATTTCGGGACTATCAGGCCGCGCCGCGCCATCGGCGCATCAAGGCTTCCGAGCTGACAAACCGATACCCACATTCATTTGGGCGCGACCCGCCGGTGCAGTCGATTGACGCCGCCGCGCGCAGCAATGGAGTGACGGCAGATGAGCTCGTCGGTCATTGATTTCATCGCGACAGAAGCGCGCTTCGGGGCCCGTAATTACGAGCCGATCGGGGTCGTCCTGTCGCGCGGCGAAGGTGTCTGGGTCTGGGACACCGAAGGCAACCGGTACCTTGATTGCCTGTCCGCCTATTCGGCGGTCAGCCAGGGCCACTGCCACCCCAAGATCCTGGCGGCGATGGTCGAACAGGCGCACAGGTTGACGCTCACCTCGAGGGCCTTCCACAACGACCAGCTCGCCTTGTTCTACGAGGAGATCGCCGCGCTCACCGGTTCCCACAAGGTGCTGCCGATGAACAGCGGCGCCGAGGCGGTGGAAAGCGCGATCAAGTCGGTCCGCAAATGGGGCTACGAGGTGAAAGGCGTGCCGGACGGCCAGGCCGAGATCATCGTCTGTGCCAACAATTTCCACGGACGCACGCTGGGCGTCGTCGGCTTTTCAACCGACCCCGAGACACGCGGACACTTCGGGCCGTTCGCGCCGGGCTTCAAGGTCATCCCGTTCGGCGACGCCCCGGCGCTTGCGGAAGCAATCACCCCAAACACGGTCGCCTTTCTGGTCGAGCCGATCCAGGGCGAAGCCGGTGTCGTCATTCCTCCGGCCGGCTATTTCACTGAGGTCCGGGAGCTCTGCACCGCCAACAATGTGATGCTGGTGCTCGACGAGATCCAGACCGGGCTCGGTCGCACCGGCAAGCTGCTCGCCGAACAGCACGAGGGAATTGAGGCGGACGTGACGCTGCTCGGCAAGGCCCTGTCCGGCGGCTTCTATCCGGTCTCGGCCGTGCTCTCAAACAACGACGTGCTCGGGACATTGAGGCCCGGGCAGCATGGCTCGACCTTCGGCGGCAACCCGCTTGCCTGCGCCGTGGCCCGCGCGGCGATGCGCGTGCTGGTCGAGGAAGGCATGATTGAGAACGCGGCGAGGCAAGGCGCGCGCTTTCTGGAGGGCTTGAAGGACATTCGCGCCAATACGATCCGCGAGGTGCGCGGGCGCGGCCTGATGCTGGCGGTCGAGCTGCATCCCGAGGCCGGGCGCGCACGCCGCTATTGCGAGGCGCTCCAGGCCAAGGGCATCCTCGCCAAGGATACCCATGAGCATACGATCCGCATCGCCCCGCCGCTGGTGATCACAAGCGACCAGGTCGACTGGGCGCTGGAGCGGTTCGCCGCGATCCTGACGCAGGATTTCTCTTGAGACTGGCTGCGTCGGAAGATCGCAATGCCGGCTGTGACCAAGGACGAACGATTCCACAGTCTGTGCGTTGAAAGTCGTGGGCGATTACGAGTTGGGAGCTAGGATCATGCTTCCGCGTGGCGTTTGCCTGACGGCTGTTTTGGTTGGCGTCTCGATGCTGACGACGAGCGCGCCAGCCCAGGGACCTCTCGGACACGGACGGGGTGGAGGACCACCAGGACCAGCCGCAGCGCCGCCATCAGCACCACCGGCCATGGCCCGCCCGGCAGCACCACCGGCAGCACCACCGGCTATGGCTCGTCCAGCCGCACCGCCAGCAGCACCGCCAGCCATGGCACGTCCGGCCGCTCCGCCAGCCATGGCGCGTCCGGCTCCGCCAGCCATGGCGCGTCCCGCCGCGCCGCCAGCCATGCCGCAGCGACCGGCGATGGCGCCACGTCCGGCGCCCCACATCGCCTCACCGCCACCGCGTCCGACCCCACAAATCAGTGCCCCCCGAGCCGCCCCGCAGGTGGCAGCGCCCCGGCGCGAAATCCATCGCCCGCCGGCAGCGCCGCAACGTCCGGCCATGGCGCCGCGGCCGACGCCGCAGATCGCCGCCCCTTCGCGCCCAAGTGCACCCCCGGCCGTGAGCGAGCGTTCGGGACCGCCGCGTGAGATGCTTTCGCGCCAATCCGCGGAACGCCAAGACCGCATCGACCGCTTGCAGCAGCGCGTGCAGCAACTGCAATCGCAGAAACCGGAAGGCGCAAGGGCGCAGCAACGGCAGCAACGGCTGCTGCAGTCGCAGAGCCGTCTTCTTGAGCGCGAGCAACGCGTGCAACAGCGCTCGCAGCACGTCGAGCAGCGGCAGCGCGACATGCTGTCGCGCCAGACGACGGAGCGCCAGGCCCGCATCGAACGCCTGCAGCAGCGGGTGCAGCAATTGCAGTCGCAAAAGCCCGAAGGCGTGCAAGCGCAACGGGCGCAGCAGCGAATGCTCCAGGCGCAAAACCGCTTGCTTGGCCGAGAGCAGCGCGCGCAGCAAATTGACCTGGCGCGCCAGCAGCGGCTTGGGCTGC
Source organism: Bradyrhizobium sp. NBAIM14 (assembly GCF_020193895.1). Taxonomy (NCBI): domain Bacteria; kingdom Pseudomonadati; phylum Pseudomonadota; class Alphaproteobacteria; order Hyphomicrobiales; family Nitrobacteraceae; genus Bradyrhizobium; species Bradyrhizobium sp. NBAIM14. The sequence goes on from NZ_JADYVQ010000002.1 coordinate 364,552, forward strand.
AGGCTCCGGCGGAGCGCGCTCCGGCACTTGCAGCCGCTGCGCCGGCCGCCGAGCGCGGACGGTTTGCGGAACGCTTCCGCGAGCAGTCCACTGCGCTGACCCAAGCGGCTCTCGTCACGCGCCAAAGCGGCTGGGCACCCCGGCAGGCCTGGCGTCACCGTCATCCCGCGGTGTTCGTGGCTTGGCTTGGGCCCGTGTTCTGGCCTTACGCCTATTCCGACATCTTCAACTACACATTCTGGTCGTATGGCTACGAGCCCGGATATTGGGCGTACGCCTATGACGACTTCGTCGACACCGTGTTCTGGGGCGGTGACGGCCCCTACTCCGCTTATGCCAGCACCAACTCGTATGACTACCCTCAAGCCGGCGGCGGCTACCGCGCGCGCCAGCGTGCCAGCGTGAGCCCGCAGACGCTTCAGCAATTGTGTGCCACGCCGGACAAGGGCGTGACCGCCTGGCCGCTTGCCGATATCGCACAGGCGGTGCGGCCGACGCCGGAGCAACGCGCATTGCTGGACGAGCTCAAGACCGCGGCGGCCAACGCTGCCGGTGTGTTCAAGGATTCCTGCGCGGAGACTTATGCACTGACTCCCCCTGGCCGCTTGCGCGCGATGATGAACCGCATCAGCGCGACGCTTGAAGCCGTCAAGATCGTTCGACCGGCACTGGAGAATTTCTACAACTCGCTCAGTGACGAGCAGCAGGCCCGCTTCAACGCGCTTGGCCCCAATGTCGGCGAGCGCTCGCCGCAGCAGCAGGAGGCGAGTAGCGAGGGCTGTGGCGATCCGAAGTCCGGGCTGACGCAGTTGCCGATCCAGAGGATCGAGGCTGTGCTCCACCCAGCCGGCAAGCAGAAGGAGGCGCTCGACCGCCTCAGCGAAGCGACGGCGAAGGGCGTTGAGGGCCTACAGGCGGCCTGTCCGAACGATGCGCCGCTGACACCTGTCGGACGGCTGGAGACGATGCAGCATCGGCTCGAGGCCATGCTGACGGCCGCCAAGCTGGTCGAACCCGCCCTGGACGAGTTCTATGCCACGCTGAGCAGCGAGCAGAAGGCGCGCTTCAACAGACTGCAACAGGTCGCAGCCCAATGAAGGCGGCGTCGCGTTCCCTCGTTGCAGTTTGCAGCGGTCGAACGACGTCAGGTGACGTTATCGTTCTCCAACGAAAGCAAGCCCGCGTTTGAGGGAGGGATCATGACAGCCTTAGCTTCCTCCATAAGACACGACATTGCTGCGGCGTACGCCGCGTGGGATTCAGCATTCAACAAAGCAGATGCCAGGGCTATCGCGGCGACTTACGTGCCAGACGCCAAATTGTTGCCGCCAACGCATCAGGTGATATCCGGTCCGACAGAGATCGAGAGCTTCTTTGCTGGGCTGTTTTCAAGCGGATTCACCGATCACAGGTTGGTCGTCATCGACGCCGGCGGAGATGAGAAGATCGTCTACGGCACGGCCCATTGGAGCGCCAACGGTAAGACAGCGGATGGCGCCAGCCAACCTGCAGGCGGGATCGCAACCCACGTGTTTGAGCGTCAGGCAGATGGTTCGCTGAAGCTGAAGTTGCATACTTTCAATTGAGCTGACCGTCGCCTGATCCGGCACGAGGAGGCTTGTCGTGGATATCGCGCAATGGCTTCGCGGTCTCGGGCTGGAGCGCTACATAAAGACCTTTTGTGACGCTGAAATCACGTCCGAAATTTTGCCAGAACTGACCGAAGCCGACCTGCGGGAGCTTGGCTTGCCACTCGGCCCACGCAAGGCTGTGCTAAAGGCAATCCATGCACTCGCTGCGCCGATCACCCCGGTGGCTGTCAACGCCAATGGACCTGCCGACTACGCGAAGCCATCGATCCCTTCGGACGCGGAGCGTCGACAGCTCACAGTCATGTTCGTCGACCTGGTCGGCTCGACGGCACTTGCTTCAGGGCGGGATCCCGAGGAGTTGCGTGACCTCTTGCAGGCCTACCATAACACCGTGGTGGGCGAGATCGACCGATTCGAAGGCCACATAGCCAAATTCCTCGGCGATGGCGTTCTCGCTTATTTTGGCTGGCCGCGGGCGCACGAAGATGAGGCGGAGCGCGCCGTTCGCGCCGGGCTTCGAGTGACCAAGGCGGTCGCATCCCTTACCGAACCGGGTGGTGCAGCGCTCGCCGCTCGCGTCGGCATCGCAACCGGTCTGGTCGTGGTCGGCGAGCTGATTGGCGAGGGAGAGGCTCGCGAGCGCGCAGTCATCGGCGAAACACCAAACCTAGCCGCCCGACTGCAAGATCTGGCCAACCCAAGTGATGTGGTGATTGCGGAATCGACCCGCCGCCTACTCGGCGAAGCTTTCACGTACCGCGACCTCGGCACGGTGCCTCTCAAAGGTTTCCCGGAACTGGTGCAGGCGTGGCTTGTCATTGGTGAAGGCGCGGCAGAGAGCAGGTTCGAGGCTCGGCATGGCTTGGCAACGACCGCACTGGTCGGACGGAATGAAGAACTTGCATTGCTCCTGGATCGCTGGGAGCGGGCGAAAGAGCGGGAAGGACAGATCGTCCTGCTCGGCGGCGAAGCCGGCATTGGCAAGTCGCGGCTCGTGCGAGCCTTACGGGACCAGGTCGCCCGTGTGCCGCACACGCCGCTGAGTCATTTCTGTTCACCATTTCATACCAACACCGCTCTATATCCCGTCGTTGGCCTCCTTGAACGGGCAGCGGCAATACGGCGGGAGGACGCTTCCGACGAACAGCTCGATAAACTCGAGGCCATGCTCGCGCTTGGTGCGGACAATGTGCATGAGAGCGCGCCGGTTCTCGCGGATCTCTTGGCAATCCCGACCGGGGAGAGATACCCGCCTCTCGCACTCAGTCCGCACCAGAAGAAGGAGCGAACCTTCCAGGCCCTTCTGGAACAGATACAAGGCTTAGCGGCAAGACAGCCAGTGCTTGCCGTCTACGAGGACGTCCATTGGGCGGACCCTACTATGCTCGAATTCCTCGATCGGCTCGTCGACGAGGTGCAGCGACTTCCAATTTTGATGATCGTTACCTTCCGGCCCGAGTTCATTCCGCGCTGGACGGGTCATGGACATGTGACAGCGCTCTTTCTAAGCCGGCTGGGACGTAGGCAAGGGGCGGCAGTCGTTGACCGGATCACGGGCGGCAAAATGCTCCCTCAGGAGGTGCTTGAGCAGATTTTGGCCAAGACCGACGGCGTGCCGTTGTTCGTCGAGGAGCTCACCAAGGCCGTCGTCGAATCCGGGCTGCTCAAAGATCAGGGCAGCCGCTATGAGTTGATCGGCCCACTACCGCCGCTGGCGATCCCGACGACGCTGCAGGACTCCTTGATGGCCCGCCTCGATCGATTGGCGCCGGTCAAGGAAGTTGCCCAGATTGCAGCTTGCATCGGACGCGAATTCGGACACGATCTTCTGCGCCTTGTAACGGCACTCGAAGAGCACGCGCTCCAGCATGCTCTCACTGATCTATTGGCCGCGGAACTGATATTCCGTCGTGGCGTACCTCCGAATGTTGCCTACAGCTTCAAACATGCGCTGGTGCAGGACATCGCGCACGAGAGTCTCCTGAAGAGCAAGCGGCAGCAGATCCATGCCCGCATAGCTGCAGCTCTCGAACAACATTACCCTCCCCGTGCGGAGGCGGAGCCGGAGACAATCGCTCTACATCTCACCGAGGGTGGACTGGCAGGAAAGGCGGTGGACTACTGGCTGCGGGCCGGCCGCATTGCGGCTGGGCGTTCCGCCAATCTCGAAGCGATCACTCATCTCACAAGGGGGCTGGAGGCACTCAAGTCCAATCCACCAGGGCCGGAGCGCGATCGTCAGGAACTCGCTCTGCAAACGGCAATCGGAGGTCCACTGATTGCCATCCACGGATACACGGCTCCGCAGCTTGGCACAGCCTTCAGCAGGGCTCATGCGCTCTGCTATGAACTCGACGACACGGGTGCGTTGTTCTCCACCCTTAGCGGCAAATTCATCTTCCACTTCGTGCGCGGCGACTATGCTGCCATGCAGAGCCTCGTTGCCGAAACGCAGCGCGCCGCTGAGCGCACCGGGCACACAGCACTGGAATTGGCTACGCATCGTCTGGCCGCGCTCACCGCAATGCATGCCGGTGATTTTCTGACCGCACGCTCGGAGTTCGAAACGATCCTGAGTCGCTATCAGCCAGAGGAGCATCGGCCGCCGCCTGTGCACTACGTACATGACCCGAAGGCCTCTGCGCTACCCTACTTGGCGATTGTGCTTTGGGTTCTTGGTTACCCCGAACAGGCTCAGCGGACTAGCCGTGCCGCATCTCAATACGCTATGGAGTTGAATCAGACGAACCTTACCGCGCATGTGCAGGTCTATGGCGAGGCGGCTCTTGCGGAGCTAATTGGGAACGTGGCGGCCGTACATGCGCATGCCGACACCATCATCCATCTCGCCGATCAGAACAGCTTGAACTATTGGCGCGTGAGCGGCCTCGTCCTGCGGGGCTGGGCAATGGCGCAAGAGGGCAACGTAGAGGCCGGCCTGGCGCTCATGCGCCTCAGTCTGAACGAGCGGAACAGGCTCGGGGCCAGTTGGTACCAGGTTCGGTACTTGTGGATGCTCGCGGCCACCTACCTCAACTTAGGTGACCACGACAACGGCGTCGCTACCCTTGCCGAGGCAAAGGCCCTTGCTGCGCGCAGCGGCGAGCATATGTGGGAGGCAGAACTTGCATGCATCGACGGTGAACTGCACCGCTGTCGTGGTGCTCCAGCTGACGAGGTCGAGGGGTATTTGCAAACTGCGCTCAAGATCGCCCAAAGCCAGAGCGCAAAGTCCTTTGAATTACGTGCCGCAATGAGTTTGGCTCGGCTTTGGCGCGACCAGGGAAGGAGGGCCGACGCGCGGTGCCTTCTTGGCTCGGTTTACGGCTGGTTTACGGAAGGCTTCGAAACGCCGGACCTTCGTTCCGCCAAGGCGCTCATGGAGGAGCTTTCCCGATCATGATCGCGCATTTCCAAACTCCAGACGTTGGCGGACAGCAAGCACACGGGTGACACGGTAACCTTCTACTTGCGTTATTGGAACTGACACGGATCAACTCCGCTGTCGGGGCACAAGCAGTCATGCTCTGAACGATCTGCACTCAGAGCTCTTCCTTTCATGAGTTCACGGCCTTTCTGATCTCACGCGACGGAAATCGTCGTCGACCCAGCATCACTCGCGTTTGTGATCGATCGAGACTGCTGGGCCTCATTCGAGACAATGGCGTTGCATTGTTGGAAATGGGAAGACAGCTCGAGGTCAGCCAGATGATCCCAGTATTCTGCCTCTGCGAGCAGCTTCCATTTGTTCATGCTGTTGTACGCGGCCTGTTGCCGGCACAGTGAGCTCATCGCACGCAAGCGTCGCACTTTCTCCACTGCGAACCTCCCTCCGCGCCTGCTTGGTTGCAAGCGCATTTGTGTCGTTGGAGCTTCGCAGATCGAATTGACGAGTGATAGTCCGAGATTCAACGGAAAAATCGATGATAGCGCAATCGTCTGACTTTTCACGAGACACTCGAGGCAACTACACCACCGTCCTATGCCGCGTGATGCAGGTGCGAAGCACCTCGTCCATCGGCTTGCCCCACCAATCGGTGGAGAAAATCTCGATCTCGGAATAGCCGGCAAAGCCCTGCGCTTCGACCGCTGCACGCACCGATTTGATGTCGATGACGCCGTCGCCCATCATGCCGCGGTCGTTGAGGATGTCCCTGGTCGGCACCAGCCAGTCGCAGACATGGAACGCCAGCAGGCGGTCCCGGCCGGCGCGTGCGATCTGGTCCATCAGCTCCGGATCCCACCAGATGTGATAGACGTCGAGCGCGACGCCGAGCATGCCGGTGCGGCCGGGGTCGAGCCGGTCGCAGATATCGAGCGCCTGCTTGGTTGTGTTCACGCAGGCGCGGTCGGCCGCATAGGCCGGGTGCAACGGCTCGATCGCCAACGGCAGCTTGGCTTGCCTCGCGTAGTCGAGCATGTCAGCGAGCGCTTCCTCGACCTGCCCGCGCGCTGCCACCAGATCCTTCGAAGCTTCACTGCCCAACCGCGAATATTGCGGCAGGCCGCCGACGACGAGGACGATGCAGGGCGCGCCCAGTGCCTTGGCTTCATCGACACAGCGCCTGTTATCGTCGCGCACTTCGCCCCGGCGCGAGACATCCGAGGTGAACATGCCGCCGCGGCAATAGCCAGAGAGATCAAGGCCAGCCTCGCGCACCGCGCGCGCGACGCGGTCGAGACCGACGTTCGCGACCTGGTCGCGCCAGGGATCGATGGCTCGGATGCCGTGCTTCGCGCAGGCCTCGATGATGGCGACGAGGTCACCCTGCTTGCGGACGGTCGCCGTGTTCAGCGACAGCCAGCGATGGTCGGACGAGAAATCGCGCATCAGGATTCGATCCCGTGGGTGGCCAATACGGTCTTCATCCGTTGCGTCGCGAGTTCAGGGTTGGCGAGCAGACCGGCTTGGTCGGCCAGACGGAACAGCTCGGCGAGATGCAACGTCGAACGCGTGCTCTGCTGTCCGCCGACCATGGTGAAGTGATCCTGGTGTCCGTTGAGATAGGCCATGAACACGACCCCGGTCTTGTAGAAGCGCGTCGGCGCCTTGAAGATGTGACGCGACAGCGGGACCGTCGGGCCAAGCACGTCGTGGAAGCCGGCCTCGTCGCCTGCCGCCAGCCGCGACAGCGCGTAGGACGCCGCCGGCGCGATGGCATCGAAGATGCCGAGCAGCGCGTGTGAAAAACCTTCACTATCGCCGGCGATCAGCTCCGCGTAGTTGAAATCGTCGCCGGTGTACATCTTGATGCGGCTGTCGAGGCGGCGACGCATGTCGATCTCGCGCTGCTTGTCGAGCAGCGAAACCTTGACGCCGTCGACCTTGGCGGCGTTGCCGTTGATGATGGCGACGGCAATGTCCATGGCCTTGTCGAGATCGTTGGTGCCCCAATAGCCCGCCAGTGCCGGATCGAACATGTCGCCGAGCCAATGGATGATCACGGGCTCACGGACCTGCGAAAGCACGCGGTCATAGACCTTGGCGTAATCGTCGGCATTGCGACCGAGTTTTGCCAGGGCCCGCGAGGCCATTAGGATGATGCGGCCGCCGACCTTCTCCACTGCCGAGATCTGCTCCTCATAGGCGCGGATGACGTCGTCGAGGTTTCTCGCGTCCTCCACTGCGAGATGATCCGTGCCTGCACCGGAGAACACCAGCGCGTTGCGGCGCTTGGCGGCGGCGACCGAGCGCGTGATCAGCTCCAGCGAGGTGGGCCAATCCAGCCCCATCCCGCGCTGCGCGGTGTCCATGGCTTCGGCAACGCCGAGGCCGAGGTCCCAGACGTGCTCGCGGAAGGCGATGGTCTTGTCCCAGTCGATGGCGGCCGACAGCCAGGGATCGTTCTCGGCGAAGGGATCGGCGACGGTGTGCACGGCCGAGAAGGCGATGCGGTTCAGCGGCCCCTCGAGCTTTGCGGGGAACGTGCGCGAGGCCGCGAGCCGATAGGTCTCGATCGAGCGATCGGGCTTGGGGAGCTTCAGCGACAGGGATGACATTGGTTGGACGGGCTTGTTCATTTTGGTCCTCTCTCCGTCATTGCGAGGAGCGAAGCGACGAAGCAATCCAGGGTCTTTCCGCGGAGGCAGTCTGGATTGCTTCGCTTCGCTCGCGATGACGAAATCATGAGCATCGGAATGTCACACCTTGATGGGCGCGACGTCGATCCAGCGCCGCTCCTTCCAGCTCTTCAGCGCGCATTCGGCGAGCTGCACGCCCTTGGCGCCTTCGAGCAGTGTGAACTTGTAAGGGGCGTCCTCGTAGACGTGGCGGATGAACATCTCCCATTGCTCCCTAAAGCCGTTGTCGTAGGTGACGTTGTCGGGCAGCTTCTGCCAGTCGCCGTAGAAGTCGTGCAGCCGCTTCTCGTCGGGATTCCACACCGGGCGCGGTGTCGCCTGCCGCGCCTGGATCATGCAGTCGGTGAGGCCCGCGACCGCCGAGCCGAGCGTGCCGTCGACCTGGAAGGTGACGAGATCGTCGCGATAGACGCGCGTCACCCAGGACATGTTGATGTGGGCGATGACGCCGCCTTCGAGCTGGAATGTGGCGTAGGCGGAATCGTCCGCAGTTGCCTTGTACTTCTTGCCCTGCTCGTCATAGCGCTCGGGGATGTCGGTGTTGCCGATGCAGCTGACGCTCTGGACGTTGCCGAAGAGGTTGTCCAGCACATAGCGCCAGTGGCAGACCATGTCGAGGATGATGCCGCCGCCATCCTCGTCGCGATAGTTCCAGGAGGGCCGCTGCGCCTCCTGCCAGCCGCCTTCGAACACCCAATAGCCGAACTCGCCGCGCACCGAGAGGATGCGGCCGAAGAAGCCGGAATCGCGCAGGAAAGCGATCTTCTTCAGCCCCGGCAGAAACAGCTTATCCTGCACCGTGCCGTGCTTGACGCCCTTGGCATTGGCGAGCTTCACGACCTCGACCGCTTCCTCGAAATTCGTCGCAATCGGCTTCTCGCAATAGACGTGCTTGCCGGCGTTGATGGCCTGGGTCAGCAGGCCGGGACGGGCCTGCGTCGTCGCGGCGTCGAAGAACATGGTGTCGTTCTTGTCGGCTAGCGCGGCATCGAGATCGGTGGTCCAGCGCGTGATGTTGTAGCGTTTGGCCAGCGCCTCGACCTTGTCGGCGCTGCGGCCGACCAGGATCGGGTCGGGCATGACACGGTCACCGTTCTTCAGGCGCACGCCGCCCTGGTCGCGGATCGCGACGATCGAGCGGATCAGATGCTGGTTGAGCCCCATCCGGCCGGTGACGCCGTTCATGATGAGGCCGAGGCGTTGGGTGGTCATGCCAATTGCTCCTGAGATCTTGGCTGGGCGAGCGGGCGCAATGCCGACCAGTCCGGATGGACCGACGAGGCGAAGCCCGCGCAATGAAGCGATCCCGTCAGGAGATCGCCGTCGTGAATGGAGAGCCGGATGCCCCGCCTGGCATCGGCATAGAGATCGGGATGCGCGGCGGCGAAGGCCTGAGCTTCTGCTATGGGCGTTTCACCGAAGCCATCGACGTAGTGGTGGCCGTTGCGCTCGGCGTGGGTGACGCCGATGAAGGCACCGAGCGCAAGATCCTGCTGCACGGCAAGGCCGGCCTGGCAGGTGAGGTCCTCACCAGTGATGAAGAAGGCTTCGCCTTGCGCGCTCCATTTCGCCACACGCGTGGCGTTGATGATTGACTTGTAAAGTCCCTTGCAAGATTTCGAGGAGATGCCGCGATAGCCGAGCGCCCGTGCTGCCGGAAACGCGTCGTAGGAATCGTCGGCTTCGTCGATGATGAAGCCGCGTGTGCCCAGCGCGCCGAGCGGCGTTCGCCGCGTAATGTCGCGCGGCATCGGCTGCTCGACATAGAGCAGGCGCGCGGCAATCGGGCGCAGCGCGGCGTCGCGATTGAGCCCGTCCATCAGCGCCTGTAACGCGGCGAGATCGGCATACTGCTCGTTGGCATCGAGCGTCACCTTGTAGTCGCGTCCAAGCGTGTCGAGCTGCTTGCCGATCCGGGCGAGCCGCGCCGCATCGGCAGCCGGATCGCCGGACAGCTTGAGCTTGAAAAAGCGCGCGCCGGTATTCTCGCGCGGATCGGCAATGCCGCCCTCACCCTCGACGACATCATCAAGGCCGACGGTATGCCTGATGGCAACACGCGCCAGCGGCACCCGGCCGGCGAGAAACGTCCTGATGTCCCGCTCGCTCAGGTCAGGAGAAAGCCGCGCATCGATGCCGGCGATGTTCGCGGCCATTCCTTCATAGAAGCTGGTCCCTATCGCGCGCAGCAGCGCATCGAGGATGGCCTTGTCGATCTCCGCCGGGCCATAGGCCGCAGCCAGCCCCGGAATGTTCTCCTTCGCGCAGGTCGCGATCTGGGCACCGATGCAGGAGGCATGCAGATCGAACGCCGTCTGGAAGCCGGTCCGTGCCAGATAGAGTCCGCGCGCGATCTCCAGCGAGCGACGCAACTCGTCCACCGTCTGCGCTGGCGACAGCTCCGGCCGCTTGTCGAACCACTTTGGTACCAGCAGCTCGGCGCTGGCACCGACGGCGGTACCCCGGCCCTCGACCTCGATCTCGGCCCGCACGAACAGCTGCGGCGTCGCGTTGATCGTGATCGCACCGAAGCGGAACGGCCGCGCGAACTGCACGGGACGTTCGAAGAAGGCGATGTCTCGCAGCTTCAGGCGGGGGGACATGGTTTCAGTCCAACGCCCCTTGCGAGAAGAAATGCTTGCGGATGCGCTGCACCAGCTCCGTAAACACCGGGTCGGCCATCGCGTCGAGCGAGCGCGGGCGCGGCAGCGGCACGTCGTAGATCGCGGCGATCGCGCCGGGGCGCTCGGTCATGACCAGCACGCGGTCGGCGAGGAACACGGCCTCCGGAATCGAATGCGTGATCAGGAGCACGGTCTTCTTCGTCTCGCGCTGGATCCGCATCAATTCGACATTCATGCGCTCGCGTGTCAGCGCGTCGAGCGCGCCGAACGGCTCGTCCATCAGCATGATCTTCGGATCGTGCACCAGCGCGCGGCAGATCGAGGCGCGCTGCTGCATGCCGCCGGAGAGCTGCCAGGGCAGCTTCTTCTCGAAGCCTTCGAGGCCGACCAGCTTCAGCAGCGACTTGGCGCGGTCGAGATATTCCTGGCGCGGCAGCCGCTTCATGTCGATCGGCAGCATCACGTTGGAGAGGATGTTGCGCCAGGGCAAGAGCAGCGCGTTCTGGAACACGATGCCGACATTGCCGTGCGGCGTCGTCACCTTCTGGCCCTCGACCAGGATCTCGCCCGTGGTCGGCGCCAGCAGGCCCGAGATCAATTTGAGCAGCGTGGACTTGCCGCAGCCGGAAGGGCCGACCACGACGAAGAACTCGCCGTCATTGATGTGGAAGTCGAGCGGCCGCAGCGACGGCACATCGCCGTCGCGCGTCCGGTAGGTCTTCGACACGCCCGACAGCTTGATGCCCGACGCATCGCCGGCAGCCCGGTCGCTCACCAGTCTCAGATGAGCGGCCGACTGCGCGGTTTCACTCATGACAGTCGCAGGTTTCACGAGCCGCTCTTCGGCAGGTAATCGCTGGTGTAGAAGGCCTTCGGGTTCTCCTTGGCCTTGGCATCGAGGCCGCCATATTCGACCAGCAGGTTGACGGTCTCGGTCATGTTCTGGTCGGTGACCTGGAACGGCCGCTTGCCCTTGGTCTCCGCGGTCCGGTAGAGCGGGATGGTCAGCTCAAAACCCTGCGTCAGCGTGTCGATCTTGCCGCCCTTGGGGTTGGCATCGAGGATCGATTGCGCCGCCGCCTTCGGCTCCTTCTCGGCAGCTTCGACCGCCTTGGTCGTCGCCGACATGAAGCGGCGGACGAGGTCCGCATTGGCCTTCACGTAGTCGGTGTTGGCGATGACGCCCGAGGAGACCATGTTGATGCCGTAGTCGGCGAACTTGATCGGATAGACATCCTTGCCGGTCGCGTCCTTGATCTTCATCGACTGATCCATGACGTAGCCGAGCAACAGATCCGCCTGGCCGTTGATGACGGCGTTGAGCTTGGTCTGGCCGTCGCCGGCGACGGTCTTGAAGTCGCTTTCCTTCAGGCCGGTCTTCTTCAGGAACAGCGGCCAGATCTGCGTCATGGAATCGGCCGGCGTGATCGCCACCGTCTTGCCCTTGATGTCTTCAGGCTTCCTGATGTTCTTGTCGGCGAAGCCCATGGCGGACATCGGGCTCGTTTGCAGCAGCACGCCGGTTGCGACCACGGGCGCGCCCTTGATCGCGGCGCGCATCATGGTGGGGACGTCGACATAGCCGAAGTCCGCGGTCTTGGCGGCAACCGCCTGCGTGGTCGCAGCCGAGCCGCGGCCTTCCTGGATCTCGAGCTCGATGCCTTCGGCGGCGTAGATGCCCTTGGCCTTGCCGTAATAGAACGGCGCGTGCTCGCCATAGACGTACCAGTTCAGCATCAGCACGACCTTGTCGGCTGCCTGCGCCGGCATGGCTGCGAACGCCATCAGTGCTAAGGATGCAGCTCCAATCAACCGCTTCATCGTTTCTCTCCCTTGCCGTTGGTTGCGTCGGCCGTTGGTGGCCGCTCGTTGCTTTAGTCAGGATGCAAAGATCACGTCCTCGCGCTGGCTGACATGCCAGGGAATGACCAGCTTCTCGACCCGGTCGACGATCCAGAACAGGACCACGCCGAGCAGCGCCAGGATCACCAGCGCCGCGAACATCGTCGGCAGGTCGAAAGTGCCGATCGAGCGCTGCATCACGTAGCCGATGCCGGAATTGGAGCCGACGAACTCGCCGACCACCGCGCCGACCACGGCCAGCGTCACCGACACTTTGAGACCGGAGAAGATCGCCGGCAGCGCATGCGGCAGGTTCACCGCGCGGAACACCTGCAGGCGGCTGCCCTGCATGGCACGGGCGAGATCGACCATATCGGGATCGACCGATTTGAAGCCTTGCACCGCGGAGACCACGACCGGGAAGAAGCCGAGCAGGAACGCCGAGATCACCTTGGGAATGATGCCGAAGCCGAACCACACCACAAACAGCGGGGCGATCGCGATCTTGGGCACGGATTGCGAGAACACCAGCAGCGGATAGACGTAGCTTTCCACCGTCTTCGAACCCGCGATCAGCATCGCGACGGGAATGCCGAACAGTGCCGACAGCAGGAAGCCGCAGACGGTCGCATAGGTGGTCGGCCAGGACTGCCGCAGCAGCTCCGGCCATTCGGTGCGCAGCACGGCGACGACGTCGAGCGGCGCCGGGATTTGGTACGCGGGGATTCTGAACAGCCGGATCGCGAGATCCCAGGCGACGACGATGAAGACCAGGAACAAGAACGGCCGAACCCAGGCTGCATTCAGCAGCTTGGAAACAGCGTTTTGCGGCTTCGGCTCGGCCAATTTTCACTCCCGGCAGTCTTCTTCGTTATGGGGAGAAATTAACCCGTTGGATAAATACTGTCCAGAGCTTTCCCTGTGACGTTTTGTGCTCGGGGTTCCGGGAGCTTTTGGGGACGGGACTATCGCCTTCCGTGTCCCGGACGCGCTGCAATGTAAGCGTTGCTGCGCTGCGTCGGGGCACGGGAGCGGAGTGAGGTGCACGCGCCTCCACGTGGTCATTGCGAGCGCAGCGAAGCAATCCAGAATCTTTCCGCGGAGACAGTCTGGATTGCTTCGCTGCGCTCGCAATGACGGAGCAAGGCGCCCCATCATGGCTACGGGCTACACCGCCTGCACGACCGCGGCGCGCGACTTCGGCGTCTTCGCGATCTCGAACAGCGCCGCGGATTGCCCCGTCAGCGCGGCCAGCACCAGGCCCACCATATGCGCCAACCGCTCCTCCTTGGCCTTCTTGTCCAGGAGATCGCGGCCGAAGATCACGCTGAGCGTTGCCGAATTGGAGAGATAGAAGAAGCTGAGCGCTGCGATCGAGATGTAGAGCTGCACGGGGTCGACCGCGACCTGGAAGTCGCCGCTGTCGACGCCGCGGCGCACCACGGTGCGGATCATCTCGACGAAGGGCGAGTGCATCGACTTGACCTTGGTCGATTTCTTCAGGTGCTTGGCGCGCGCGAGGTTCTCGGTCTGCAGCAGCGAGAGGAATTCGGGATTGCGCAGGAAGTAGTTCCAGGTGAACTCGATCAGGCGGCGGATCGCCTCGGGCGGATCGAGATGTTCGAGGTCGAGCCCCCGCTCCTCGCTGCGGATCTTGTCATAGGCGCCTTCGAGCACCGCGAGATAGAGCTCGTCCTTGTTGCCGACGTGATAGTACAGCATGCGCTTGTTGGCGCCGGCCTTGGCGGCGATGCGGTCGACGCGCGCGCCGGCAAGGCCATGGGCGGAAAACTCCTGCTTGGCGGCTTCGAGAATGCGCAGCCGCATCCCCTCGGGGTCACGCTGCCATTTCAGAGTTCGCTTTGCCTTCGCCAAACCGGGTGCTCGCTGGGTGCCGACAAGACGCGTGTAGCACGCGAGCGTGAGTTTGAGAATGTTCGTCATTCCGGGGCGCGCCTCTTGGCGCGAGCCTGGAATCCATTGGGCGGCAGAGTCAGCCGCGAAATGGATTCCGGGTTCGATGCTACGCATCGCCCCGGAATGACAGAATCACTCCACCGGCTTCGGCGAACGCTCCAGCAGCACGGTCTGGATTCCGCAGGTGCCGTTGCGCACGGTCATGATGCGCGTCCCCGGCTTGCGGCCGGTGCGGACCTCCGAGACGTCGAGTCCGCTCGCGATCAGGCGGGCGCGGGTGGCGTCGATGTCGCCGACCCGCCAGCTCAGGCCCCAGAGCCGGTCATGCGCGGCATCGCCGCCCGCGACCGGGCGGCGCACCACCTCGACGATGAGGTCGCCGCAGCGGAAGAACATCAGCTGGCCCCAATCCTGGTGCGAGCGGTCGAGCGCGAGATCAAGGCCGAGCCGGGCGCCGTAGAGCGCGGCGGCGCGCTCGGAATCCTCCGTGGTGACAACGACGTGGTCGAGCCCCTCGATCGGCGCGATGTCGGTCACGGCGGACTTCGGACGCTCGTCGGCCAGCTCCAGGAAGAACATGCGCACGCCGCGCGTCAGCTCGGTGGCGGCCCGCGTGCGCTTCCAGTGCAGCACGGCGTCGGTGGCGGCGTCGCTGCTCTCGACCTCGGCGACCGTATCAGGCCTCAGGGCCACCCGCTCCAGCCGGCGGTGCATCTTGCCGATGTCGGCGACACGAAAGCACAGGCTGGCGAGCATGCCTTCCTGGTCGCCGAGCAGTGCGCGCATGCGGTCGGCGGTGACGCTGAAGCCGTGAGGGGCCATCAGCTCGATGGTCATGTTGTCGAGGGTGAACAGCACCCGGTCGGCGCCCTCGCCCGAGTTCTGCCAGGCCGGCGCGCGGGCGAGCAGCGTCTGATAGGCCGCCTTGGCCGCACCGATATCGCCTACGAGAACGACGATGTGATCGAGGCCGGTGATCATTCTGCACCCTTTTTGTGGACGGGGAACCCCGGGAGCGAAAGACGGCGTTTGTCCGGGCTTGGCATAGGCCAGTGATGGTCGTATTCCCGGACCATGCTGACCTCAAGCGCTTCGGGCGGCAGTTTTGCGAATAATTTCAGCGTCCCTCCGGAGCGGAACCGGTGCTAGAGTAATCTCGCCGGCCGGGACCACAAGCGCATCACGGACAAGCAATGCAGGCTCTCTTCATCGGACAGACCTATATCGACGTCGTCTTCATCACCGACCACATGCCGACCGGCGACGAGAAGCACGTGGCGCGTGACTACGCGGTCTCCTTCGGCGGCAATGCGGTGACGGCGGCGTTCTGCTGCGCCAAGCTCGGCATCGTGCCGGACCTGATCGCGACCGCAGCCAATGACTGGCTGGGGCGCATGTTCCAGGACATGTGCGCGAAGTACGGCATCTCGCTGCATGGGCGCAAGGTCAACCAGTCCTCGCTCTCCTTCATCATGCCCAAGGACGGCAAGCGCGCCATCGTCCGCTGCCGCGACGACGAGCACATCCACCCCTTTCCGATGCTCAATCTCGGCGGCTGCCGCGCGCTGCATGTCGACGGCCACCAGCCGGATGCCGCCATCCACTACGCCAAGGTGTGCCGCGAGGCCGGCATCCTGACCTCGCTCGACGGCGGCGGCCTGCGCACCAACACCCATGAGCTGCTGGAATTCATCGACGTCGCCATCGTCGCCGAGCGCCTGTGCGAGCAGATGGATCTGACGCCGGAGAAGATGCTCGACTATCTCAAGAGCCGCGGCTGCAAGATCGGCGGCGTCACCATGGGCGAGAAGGGCCTGTTCTGGTACGACGAAACCGGGACGGTGCAGGTGATGCCGGCGATGCCGATCCCGCGCGAGCGCGTGATCGACACCAACGGCGCTGGCGACGTCTTCCACGGCGCCTATGTCTATTCCTACCTCGCCCATCCCGGCAAAAGCTGGCGCGAGCATTTCGACTTTGCCCGCGCCGCCTCGACCTACAAGATCCAGCGCCTCGGCAACGAGGCCGGCTTGCCGACGCTGGTCGATATCGCCAAGGTCAGGCACGAGTTCGAGGTCAGGGTCTAGAAAGAGATGGGGCGGGTCTTCGTTGCCGGCAGCATCAACATGGATGTGGTGGCCACGGCCGATCGCCATCCGCGCGTCGGCGAGACCGTCGCCGGCCGCCAGGTCCTGTATTTCCCAGGCGGCAAGGGCGCGAACCAGGCGGTCGCGGCCTCGCGGTTAGGGGCGCGGACCACGCTGATCGGGCGGCTGGGCAGGGATTCGTTGGGCGCTGAGCTGAAGGCCTTTCTCGGCGACCAGGGCATCGACCTCGGCTATGTCGTGGAGATGGCCGAGGCGCACACCGGGACGGCCATCATCACGGTGGCCGAGGCCGACAACACCATCGTCGTCGTTCCCGGAGCGAACGGGCTGGTCGGCGCTGATGACGTCAAGGTCGTGCCGCTGCTGAAGGGCGACGTCGCCGTCAGCCAGTTCGAGATTCCGCTGCCGACGATCGCTGCCTTCTTCCACCGCGCCCGCGCGGCGGGGGCAGTGACCGTGCTGAACCCGGCGCCGGCGCAGAAGATGCCGGGCGAGCTGCTGGCGCTGGTCGACATCCTCGTGCTGAACGAAACCGAGCTCGGCTTCCTCGCCGGCGTTGAGCTCTCCGAGAGCGACGCGGCCGGCCGCATCATCGATGTCGCGCGAAAACTTCAGGCGCGCGAGGACCAGACCATCTGCGTCACGCTCGGCAAGCGCGGCGTGCTCGCGCTCGCCGGGCACGAGGAGATCTCGGTGGCCGGCCGTGTGGTGAAGGCACTCGACACCACCGGCGCCGGCGACTGCTTCGTCGGCGCGCTCGCCGCGCAACTCGCTGATGGCGCGCCGTTGCGTGAGGCGCTGACGTTCGCCAATGCCGCCGCCTCGATCAGCGTGCAGCGCATGGGCGCCGGACCGTCGATGCCGACGGGGGCGGAAGTGGCGGCGATACTGTAGAGGCCTCTTCGCCTCTCCCCGCTTGCGGGGAGAGGTCGGAATTTGCGAGAGCAAATTCCGGGTGAGGGGGACTCTCCGCGAGTCCGACTGCTATCCTATGCGCGGAGAAAGCCCCTCACCCCAGCCCTCTCCCCGTAAGAACGGGGAGAGGGAGAAGAACTTCATGCCAGCGCGCTCTTGAGGTCGAAGCTCTCGTCCGCGGCCTGCTCCGGCGTGATGGAGCGGTCCATAGCCTGCAATCTCCGGCCGAACATGTGATCGCCGGCGCGGTTGATGGATTCGATTCCGAGCAGCTTGTCGCCGTGATAGCAGAACGCCGAGAATGCCTTCTTGGCGGGATCGCCGCGCAGCACGACGCGGTCGTAGCCGGTCGTCAGCCCCGCGATCTGGAGCTTGTCGTCGCCCTGATCGCTCCAGAACCAGGGATGGCTGTCGTACGGTTTCTTATCCCCGGTCAGCTTTGATGCGAGGCAGCGGGCCTGATCGGTGGCGTTCTGCACCGATTCCAGCCGCAGCGATCCGCCGAAGCGCGGGCTTGCGAACAGCGCGCAATCGCCAATGGCCGAAATGTTGGGATCAGCCGTCGACAGATATTCATCGACGATGATGCCGGCGGCGACCGGCAGCCCTGCCTCGGCCGCGAGTTCGATGTTCGGCAGCACGCCGACGCCGACCACGACGAGGTCGGCCGGCAGATGCCGCCCGTCGCTCAAGGACACGCCGGTGACCTTGCCGGCCTCGGCTTCGATCGAGGTCGCCTGCACACCGAGATGGATACGGATGCCGGCCTCGCGGTGGCGCGCCTGAAAATATTCGGAGACCTCCGCCGTCACCGCCCGCGCCATCACACGCGGGGCGAGCTCGAGCACGTCGACCTCGAGGCCCTTGATGCGGGCGGTCGCGGCGAATTCGAGGCCGATGAAGCCGGCGCCGATGATCACGGCGCGCGTCTTCGACGGCATGATCGCGCGCAGCGCCTCGCTGTCATCGAGAATGCGCAGATATTTCACGTCGGGCAGATTGGCATTGGGCAAATCGAGCAGGCGATTGCGCGCGCCGGTCGCCAGCACGAGGTGCCAATAGTCCAGCGTCTCGCCGGATGCGAGATGCACCTTACGCGCGGCGCGGTCGATCGAGGCGGCGCGGCCGGCGATCAGTTCGATGCTCTGGTCCTGGTAAAACTTCTCAGGCCTGAACATCAGGCTCTCCGGGCCCGCGGAGCCCTTGATGTAGGCCTTGGACAGCGGCGGCCGCTGATAGGGCAGATGCGGCTCGTCATTGATCAGGCAGATGCGCTCGGCAAAGCCGGCCTGGCGCAGCGATGCCGCGATCTGGTAGCCGCCATGGCCGGCACCGACGATGATCACCGGGCCAGTCATCGGACAGCCCATTTCCGGAAGACACGAGCGTGACCCATGCCGCCTCCTCTCTCGCTGATTTTGCTTGCTGGCCTTGCGAGGAGCCGGCGCTCGTGTCCGTCCCTTGGCGAAAGCGGCTCCATTTGAGCCTATCGTTCCGCCCGGCGCAAGAGCGGTGGTTCGGGGATTGTCACCCCTGCCCTTCTGCGATTTAGTTCGAGCCTCGACCTCCTGCCGGAGAATTTAAGATGACCGCTCCCGTCTCAAAGCCCGACGATCCCGCCCTGCTCAAGGTCGACGGCCCGATCGCGACCATCACGCTGAACCGCCCTGCCGCATTCAACGCGATCGATCTTGCGATTGCCCAGAAGCTCGAGCAGCTCGCAACCTATATCGAAGGCGCCGACGACATCCGCGTCGTGGTGCTCGAAGGCGAAGGCCGCGCGTTCTGCGCCGGCGGCGACCTGCAGACGATCGGGGCCGCCGCCGAAGCCGGCACGGTGACGCCCGTCGTCGGCGAGCTATTGAAGCACTATCACGCCTTCATCGAGATCATCAGGCGCATGCCGAAGATCTCGCTGTCGAGCGTGCACGGCTCGGCCGCCGGCGCCGGCATGGGCCTCGCCTTCGTCACCGATCTCTGCATCGCCGCTGACGATGCCAAGTTCACGCCGGCCTATGCCAAGATCGGGGTGTCGCCGGACGGCGGCTCGACGGTCGGCATCGTCGGCACGGTCGGCTCCCGCCGGGCGCTGCAGATCTTTCTCGCCGAGGATAATTTTACCGCGCAGCAGGCCTATGAATGGGGCTTGGTTGCCAAGACCGTCCCCGCGGCCGAGTTGAAGACCGCGACGCGAAAACTTGCCGAGCGTCTCGCGCAGAACCCGCCGGCTTCAATCGCCGGCACCAAGCAGCTGGTCTATCAAGCGGCGACCACGCCGGTGAAGCAGCAGCTCGATGCCGAGGAGCACAAGATCATCATGGCGATGAACACGGAAGCGTTCCGCACCGCCGTGAAGAAGTTCACGAGCAAGAGCAAGTAGCGGCCAAACGATCGGTGCCGAGGCTATCGCATATGACCTGTGGCGGCGGCCTGCGCGCACGCCTCATCCTTCGAGACGGCGCTGACGCGCCTCCTCAGGATGAGGCTAATCAGCGTCAGCGCCCGTTGAAACTGTAGCCGCGCACTCCGTCCTCATCCTGAGGAGCCCGCCTAAAGCGGGCGTCTCGAAGGATGGCCGCAGGGAAAGCTCTCAAATGCGATATCCCTGCGGTCGGTGGCTCAGCCCTTCGCGGGGCCATTCCTCTGCATGAAGTCGAAATCGCAGCCCTCGTCGGCCTGCAGGATGGTCTCGTTGAACAGCCAGGCGTAGCCGCGCCGCGCCTCTTCCGGCGCGGCCACCGGCTTCAACGCAGCGCGGCGCCGCTCCAGCTCGGCGGCGTCAACCAAGAGCTCGATGCTGCGCTTGGCCACATCGAGGCGGATCATGTCGCCGTTCTCAACCAGCGCCAGCGGCCCGCCGACGGCGGATTCCGGGGTGATGTGCAGCACGATGGTGCCGAACGCGGTGCCGCTCATGCGCGCATCCGAGATGCGCACCATGTCCTTGATGCCGCCGCGCGCGAGCTTCTTCGGGATCGGCAGATAACCGGCTTCCGGCATGCCCGGCGCGCCCTTCGGGCCGGCGTTGCGCAGCACCAGCACGTCGTCGGCGTTGACGTCGAGATCGGGATCGTCGACCCGCAAGGTCATGTCCTCGACGGATTCGAACACGACGGCGCGCCCGGTGTGCTGCAGCAGCTTCGGGCTGGCGGCGGATTGCTTGATGACCGCGCCGCGCGGGGCGAGATTGCCGTGCAGGATGGCGAGGCCGCCCTCCTTCTTGATCGGATTATCACGCGGACGAATCGCATCCTGGCCCGGCACGTCCTCCGCATTCGCCGCGATCTCCCGCAACGTCTGGCCGCTGATGGTCTTGGCATCGAGGTCGACGAGATCGCCGAGCTGCGCCAGCAGCTTCGGCACGCCACCAGCGTGGTGGAAGTGCTCCATATAATGCTCGCCGGACGGCTTGAGATCGACCAGCACCGGCACCTCGCGGCCGATCTGGTCGAACGCTGCGAGGTCGAGCCGGTGCGGCGAGCGATGCGCCATTGCGGTGAGATGGATCAGGCCGTTGGTCGAGCCGCCGATCGCCTGCAGCACGACTTGCGCGTTCCTAAACGAGGCCGGCGTCAACACTTCGCTCGGCTTCGGACCCTTGGTCTTGGCCATCTCCGCGGCAACCTTGCCGCTGGCCTCGGCGAGACGGAAGCGCTCGGCATGCGGCGCGGGAATCGTCGCGCTCATCGGCAGCGACAGGCCCATCGCCTCGATCATGCAGGCCATGGTCGAGGCCGTGCCCATCACCATGCAGGTGCCGACCGATGGCGCCAGCCGGCCGTTCACCGCCTCGATCTCGGCATCGTCCATGTCGCCGGCGCGATATTTCGCCCAGAGGCGGCGGCAATCGGTGCAGGCCCCCAGCACCTCGCCCTTGTGATGACCGACCACCATCGGCCCGACGGGGATGACCACGGTCGGCAGGTCGGCGCTGATCGCGGCCATCACCTGCGCCGGCAGCGTCTTGTCGCAGCCGCCGATCACGATCACCGCATCCATCGGCTGGGCGCGGATCATCTCCTCGGTGTCCATCGCCATCAGATTGCGCAGGTACATCGAGGTCGGATGCGCAAAGCTCTCCGCGATCGAGATGGTCGGGAACACGAAGGGCATCGCGCCCGACAGCATCACGCCGCGCTTGGCGGCTTCGATGATGTCAGGGACGTTGCCGTGGCAGGGATTGTAGTCGCTATAGGTGTTGGTGATGCCGACGATCGGGCGCTCCAGCGCGTCGTCAGAATAGCCCATGGCCTTGATGAACGCCTTGCGCAGGAACAGCGAGAAACCGGCATCGCCATAGCTCGTCAGACCCTTGCGCAAGCCACTCGTCATCAGGGCGCTCCCTTCAGCTTTTGTCGTGGTGGTAAGGCCAGCGCCCTGATTGTCAATAACTCGACTTGCAGGCCTGACGCTTGGTTTCTGGCACTCCTGAGCACCGCGCGGCATTGCCGCACGGGACGGCGCCGAACGCGCAGGGAATCTCCCGTTTCCAGCCTCTCCAGCGTGGATCGGACCCGACCCGCCGCCCAGCCGAAGTGAATTGCATTGAACGCAACTAAGAATGATTAGCAAGTAGTTGCACGGCCGGCCATTCTGTGGAATTGTTCTTGCGAATGACTTGCAATCGCAGGGGCTGCGCGTGAACCAAGCTCCCTGCGTCGATCAGTGTCCTTGGTTCGCGCGGGTTGGTGGATGTCGTGCTGAGAAAGTTGAGCTTGCGGGGCGCAATAACGGCCGCAATTGTCGTCGCCGGTCATCTGGCGAGTTGCGTCTCCGCCTCTGCCGACGACGGTCCACGCGGCCTCGCCTATGCCTGGCCCGGCTCCGCACCGGCCCCCGGCGTCAGCAAGCTGACGGGAGGTTTGCCGTCGGCTCATTCGGAGATCGACACGGAGCACATCTTCGGTTTCAGCATGGGCTCCGACATCGGCAAGCCCGGCGAAATGGAGATCGAGTTCGAGAATGTCGGCGCATTCGGCAAGCGCTCCGGCACTTACGCAGCCTGGGCCAATCTCAATCAGGTCAAATACACGGTCTCGGACAACTTCCGGATCGCGCCAGGATTTGCACTGACCGGACATCACATCAATGGCGTTCCGGGACTTGAGGATCATCGCGACCTCGCTTTCGGCGGGGTGGCGCTCGAACTGCGCTACAAGCTGCTCGATCGTGCCGTCGCGCCCTTTGGGCTGACTCTCCATGCGCAGCCCGGCTGGAGCCGGATCGACGATGGCAGCGGCATGCACATCGCGCAATACGGCGCAGAATTTGCCGCCCTGTTCGATCGCGAGCTGGTCAAGGACAGGCTGTTCGCCGCCTTCAACGTCTGGTACGGGACCGGCGGGACCCGCGAGACCCTAACCAATCTTTGGCGACACGATTCCGAGATGCAGCTCCAGGCCGCGATCTCGTACGCAGTGCATCCCGACCTCGTGCTCGGCCTCGGCGTACGCTACGCGCGGGCCTATGACGGCGGCGGCCTCGACCGCTTTTTGGGAGACGCAGTCTTTGCTGGCCCAACCTTCTCCTACAACATCTCGAAGCAGGTCGGCATCTCCGGCACCTGGCAGATGCAGGTTGCCGGCCAGGCGATCGGCGACGTTCGCAGCCTCAACCTCGATCAGTTCGAGCGGCACCAGGCGCTGTTGCGGCTCAACCTGCATTTCTGATGTGCGGGCCCGCAGTTACGCCCGCGGCCTCCGCGGCGCAACGTTGCCGGGACTGTCGGCCAAGCGCGCCCTCAGGCGCGGCCCTGCGAAGTCGAGAAACGCTCGCAGCTTCGCCGGCATGAAGCGGTTGGGCGAGTAGACGAAGCTGACCGGCTGCGGCGGCGGTTGAAAGTCCTGCAGGACCGCAACGAGCTCTCCAGACCTCAGCGCATCCGACGCCAGATAGGAGAACACGACGGTGATCCCGATGCCTGCGCGCGCGGCATCGATGGCCGATTCCAGATTGCTTGCAATGAAGCGCGACCGAACCGGCACTGCATACTCGGTCTGCCCTCGTTTGAATCTCCACGTGCCCGGCGATTGAAGCGGAGGATAGCTGATGCAGTCGTGGGCGGAGACATCATCGGGAGCCTTCGGCGTTCCCCGCAGCTTCAGATAGGACGGGCTGGCGCAGGCGACGCGGTGAATTTCCCCCACGCGCACGGCGATCAGGCCGCTGTCGGCGAGATCGCCGACACGAAGCGCGACGTCAATGTTCTCGTCCAGAAGGTTGAGCGTCCGGTCCTGCAAGATGAGCTGAACATCCACCTCCGGAAATGCCGCAAGAAACTCGGCCAGGATCGGCTGCAAGCATAGCCGACCGAGCGCGACCAGCGTCGTGATGCTGAGATCACCACGCGGCGTGGTGTATTCGCCGGAGGCAACGCGCTCGGCTTCGGTGAGATCGGCGAGAATTCGCTTGGCCGCGGCGATGTAGGAGCGACCGGCGTCCGTTGGGACGAGCGCGCGGCTCGAGCGATGAAACAGCTTGGTCTGGAGGTGCTCCTCGAGCTCCGAAACCTTCCGGCTCACCGTTGCCAACGGCATTTTCTGACGGCGCGCGGCGGCGGACAGGCTGCCCGCCTCCGCCACCGCCAGGACCACCGACATGCTTTCGAGACGATCCATGGGACACTTCCATATTCTGGAAGGAAAGATCCCGATTTTGCCAGATACCCACCATTTCCGGAAGTGCCTATTCCTCTCCGCACCCAAACCGAAGGAGAGACGAAAATGACCCAGACCAGAACAGGCACTGCCCTCATCACCGGAGCTTCGACCGGAATCGGCGCGATCTACGCCGATCGCCTGGCGAAGCGCGGCCACGACCTCATCCTCGTTGCGCGCAACAGGCAGCGGCTCGCATCGCTCGCGCGCAGGCTCGGCAACGAAACTGGCCGCAAGGTGGAAACGGTGGAAGCCGATCTCACATCCCCTGCCGACCTCCGCCGCGTCGAGCAACTCATCAGAACCAACGGCGACATTTCGGTGCTGGTCAACAACGCCGGCGTCGGCGCCTCGGCCCCGCTGATCGATTCCGACATCGACAAGATGGAAGACATGATCCGTCTCAACGTCGGTGCACTGACGCGCCTGACCTACGCAGCGGTGCCCGGATTCATCGCCCGCGGCCACGGCACGATCATCAACATCGCTTCCATCGTCGCGATCGCGCCGGAGCTGCTCAACGGCGTCTACGGCGGCTCGAAAGCTTTCGTGCTCGCATTCACCCAGTCACTCGTTCACGAGCTCGCCGGGAAGGGCATCCGCATTCAGGCCGTGCTGCCGGGCGCCACTGCGACGGAGTTTTGGGACATCGCGGGCACGCCGGTTCACCAGCTTCCGGCAGAGATCGTCATGTCGGCCGACGACCTGGTCGACGCCGCGCTCGCCGGTCTAGACCTCGGCGAAGTCGTGACGATCCCGGCGCTGGCCGACAAGTCGGAGTGGGATCGCCACGAGAGCGCGCGGCTTGCCATGACGAACAAGCTCTCGAGCACTATTCCCGCCCCTCGCTACAACCTGCACACGCACGTGAATGCGTGAGCGAACAACCGGCATCAAACGGAGATCACCATGTCACGCATCATCAGCCAATCGTCCACCTTATCCATCGCCCTGCGTCGCACGATCAGTTGGCGCGAACAGTCTGAACGCCTGCTCGCTTACGCCGAACCGATCAGCCGGATCGGTCTCTACGCCTCGCTCGCAATCATCTACGCCTGGTTCGGCGGGATGAAATTCACCGACTACGAAGCACAGGGACTCGTACCCCTGGTCGAGAACAGTCCGCTGCTGCGATGGTTCTACACGCTGTTCTCGGTGCGCGGCTTCTCGACCTTCCTCGGCTTCGTCGAACTCAGCATCGGGCTTCTGATCGCGCTCCGCCTGTCCAGCCCGATCTACTCCGCGGCCGGCGGCCTGTTGTCGGCCGGGCTGTTCCTCACCACGCTGAGCTTCATGATCTCGACGCCCGGCGTCGTCGTGCCGGAGCTCGGGGTCCCCGCGATCACGGTCGCTCCGGGTCAGTTCCTGCTGAAGGACGTCGGCCTGCTCGCCGCTTCCTTCTGGGTGTTCACGGACTCGCTGAAGGCTGTCATCCGCAGGTGAGAGCTCAGCCACAGCAACAACCAAAGTCGAAACAGGAGCCCCGCCATGAAAATACGATTCATCCTCGGCGGGGCTCGCGCTGCTCGCAGTGTTCGTCGTCGACAGCAGCGAGAAGGATCTGACCAGCGCCGCGCCGTTCAGCAGAATGACCGTCAAGGAGAGAAACATGAGCAAGCGTCTCGACTACAACCAGATCGCGCCGGCAGGCATCAAGGCGCTCGGCGGCGTCTACGGCTACGTCCTGCAGAGCCAGCTTTCCGCCACGCTGATCGAGCTGGTTTATCTGCGGATCTCTCAGATCAACAATTGCGCCTACTGCCTGGACATGCACACCCGCGACCTGCTCAAGAAGGGAGAGAAGGTCGAGAAGATCGCGCTGCTGCAGGCATGGCGCGAGGCCGGCAATCTCTTCGACGAACGCGAGCAGGCTGCCCTTGCCTGGGCGGAGACGGTGACACGGGTGGCCGAGACCGGCGTGCCCGACGAGGCATACCAGGCCGCACGCGCGGTGTTCGAAGAGCGTGAGCTCGTGGACCTCACGATCGCGATCAGCCTGATGAACGCCTACAACCGCATGGCCATCAGCTTTCGCGCAACGCCGGCGGCTGCCACCGGCTGACGTGTTCCCGACAACATCCTGCACAAGTCGAAAGGACATTCACATGACGAAACCTGGGATCATGATTGCGGCGGCGCTGATCGCCGCAACCAGCCTGGCCTCGCTCTCGGCGCGATCCGAAGAGCCGCGACTGGGAGACATCAAGCGCACACATCTCATGAAGGAAGCACTCAGTGCGCCCGGGCGCGAGGTCGTCCAGGTTCGCGTCGACTTTCCTCCGGGCATCGTTGCCGTCAGGCACAGTCACCCGGGCGAAGAACTCGTCTATCTGATCGAAGGCGAGCTGGAATATCGGCTCGACGGCAGACCGCCCGTCATCCTGAAGGCCGGCGACGTGCTGCTCATTCCTCACGGAGTGCATCATGCCGTGAAGAATGTCGGCAGCGGCAACGCCGCGGAGCTTGCGACCTACATTGTCGAGACCGGCAAGCCGCTGTTGACGCTCGGCCGGTGAACGATCTCTACCGCTTATTCCAGTCGATCACACGATCCGGATCAGCGTCGAACTCCATGCTGCAGAACGTGCCGCCCTGGAAATAGTCGCCGACCGGGTCCGGCTTCAGCTTGGCCTGCTCGGCCATGGCGTGCTCACGGAAATCTTCGGCGCGGCCGGTGGGGCGATAGCCGAATTCGTAGGCGCGGTGGTTGTCCCACCAGGCGCGCTCGTTGAAAGAGGCGCCGTAGAAGATCTCGAAATGGATGTCGGGATGCTCGAGCCCGATGCGGCAGAGCTGCACGAGATCGTCCGGCTTGAGCCAGATCGAGAGCCGGCGCTTGTCCAGCGGCATGTCGCCGAAATTGCCGATGCGCAGGCACGTCACCTTCATCCCGTGCTTGTCGGCGTAGAGCGCGCCGACGGCCTCGCCGAACACCTTGCTGACGCCATAGCGGCCGTCGGGGCGCGGGGTAACGTCGGTGCCGATCTTGTGATGGCGCGGATAGAAGCCGACGGCGTGGTTCGACGAGGCGAACACCACGCGCTTGACGCCCTTGCGGTAGGCCGCCTCGAACAGGTTGTAGCCGCCGATGATGTTGGCCTGGAGGATCTGATCCCAGGTGCCTTCGACCGAATAACCGCCGAAATGCAGGATGCCGTCGACGCCCTCGCAGATCGCCTCGCATTGCGCGAGGTCGGCGAGGTCCGCGGCCTTGAATTTTTCATCGGGGCCGAGATCAGCCGGTGGCTTGATATCGGACAGTAGGAGATCCGGGTAGATCGGCGGCAACAGCTTCCGCAGGCTGGTGCCGATCCCGCCCGAAGCTCCCGTCATCAGAATACGCGGCATGTCGTCCCTCGCCGTTGGTGACCGAATTTGCGATCACGTGTCTCTAATGATAGCAGGATTGTCCAGAGGGAACGAAACGAGAGAACCGGCATGAATGAGGCATCGTCCCACACGGAGGAACGGCCAGGCTGGCGGCCGGCGACCTATTACCCCGATCCCGCGATCAAAGCGCTCGATCCCCGCTTCGAAAAATACTGGCTGAAACTGTCGGCGGTGGAGCGGCTGGCGACCGGCCTGCGCTGGGCCGAGGGGCCGGTGTGGTTCGGCGATGGGCGTTATCTCCTGTGCAGCGACATCCCGAACCAGCGCATCCTCAAGTGGGAGGAAGAGACCGGTGCGGTCAGCGTGTTCCGCAAGCCCTCGAATTTTGCCAACGGCAACACGCGAGACCGGCAGGGCCGGCTCGTCACCTGCGAGCACGGCGGCCGGCGCGTGGTGCGCACCGAGTATGACGGCAGCATCACCGTGCTGATGGATCAATTCAACGGCAAGCGGTTGAACTCGCCGAACGATGTCGTTGTCAAATCGGACGGCTCGATCTGGTTCACCGACCCGACCTTCGGCCTGCTCGGCAATTACGAGGGCTACAAGGCCGAGCCCGAGATCGATCCCAACGTCTATCGACTTGATCCCGATACCGGCAAGGCGACCATCGTCGCCGAAGGCGTGCTCGGACCGAACGGCCTGTGCTTCTCACCGGAGGAGAAGATCCTCTATGTCGTGGAATCGCGAGGCGTGCCCAACCGCAAGATCCTCGCTTACGACGTTTCGCCCGAGGGCAACACGATCGCAAACAAGCGCGTCCATATCGATGCCGGGCCGGGCACGCCCGACGGCATGCGCTGCGACATCGACGGCAATCTCTGGTGCGGCTGGGGCATGGGCGATCCCGAGCTCGATGGCGTCGTGGTGTTCGCGCCCGACGGCGTCATGATCGGCCGCATCGCCCTGCCCGAGCGCTGCGCCAACGTCTGCTTCGGCGGCGTCAAGCGCAACCGCCTGTTCATGGCCGCGAGCCAGTCGATCTACGCGCTGTATGTGAACACGCAAGGTGCTGTGGGGGGATAGGTTTTACATACAGCGCGCCCAACCACCGACCGCCTCTACCCCTTCTTCTCCTGTACCGCCGCGGTCTGCTTGACGAGCGCCTCTTCGAACGCCTTTTCCAGCGATGCCGCATAGACCTTGAACTCGCCCGGGTCGACGAACGGATTGGGTCCGCCGCCGGCGAGCTTGGCGCGCTTCTCGGCCATCTTGTACATCTCGGGATGAGGAGCCAGCAGGATGTCGACCTTCATGTCCTTGGCACGCGCAAAGGTCTTGCGATAGTCGTCAACGATGCCGGCATAGGTCGGCCTGCCGACAAGCCGGTTCAGCGCGACGGTGCCGCTGCAGAAGATCAACACCGAGCGTGTTGCATCGCCATCCTTCACCGAGAATGCCCAGCTGGTGCAGCCCGGCGAATGGCCGGGCGTCTCGCGCGCCGTTAGCGTGACGCTGCCGACCGCGACGTTCTCGCCCTCACGCACCGTGCGGTCGACTTTCACCGGCGGAAAGTCGAGCGCCTTCTCCTCCTGCGCACCCGGATAATAGCCGCCTTCGAGCAACGGCTTGTCGGCCTCGCCCGCGACCATCTGCGCGCCGCTCGCCCGCTTCAACTCGGCGAAGCCGCCGGTGTGGTCGATATGGGCGTGGGTGTTGATGAGATACTTGATGTCGCTGATCTTGAAGCCGAGCTTCTCGATGCTCGTCCTGATCTGCGACGTCGATTCCGGCATCACGGTATCGACCAGAATATGTCCCTGTGGCGATGTGATCAGGTAGGACGCGAGGCCGTTGGTGCCGACATAGTAGACGTTGTCGATGATCTTGACCGGCTCGGTCGGTTCGTTCCATTTCGCCCTGAGCGTGTTGAGCAGATCCTTCACCGTCTGGGCCTGCGCAGCGCCTGACAGCGCCAGCAGCGCAACGAATGCGATGATCAGTTTTCTCACGTTCCGTCCCTTTGCTTTTCTTGATTTGACGGGCTGTTGTCGCCGTAAAGCGGCTGGTCTCACAGCAAAGATGCCGGCTTCCCTGGAAGCCGGCATCCCCTCGCGGCGCAAGCGCCGTATCAACTACGCCGCGTTGAAGCCGGCGACGGCCTTCACTTCGAGGAAGTCCTCGAGGCCGAACTTGCCCCATTCGCGGCCGTTACCGGACTGCTTGTAGCCGCCGAACGGCGCGGTGCGGTCGTTGGGTACGCCCTGCAGGTTGACGTTGCCGGCGCGGATCTGGCGGCCGACGCGCTTGGCGTCCTCGACCGTCGGGCCGGTGACGTAACCGGCGAGGCCATAGGGCGTATCATTGGCGATCTTGACCGCGTCGGCCTCGTCCTTGGCGCCGATGATGGTCAGCACCGGCCCGAATATCTCTTCGCGCGCGATCGTCATGTCAGGCGTGACGTCGGCGAAGATGGTCGGGCGGACATAGAAGCCCTTGTTGACGCCTTCGGGCAGGCCAGGACCGCCGGCAACGAGCGTTGCGCCCTCGTCGATGCCCTTCTTGATCAGGCCCTGGATCTTGTCCCACTGGCCGCGATTGACCACGGGACCGATGGTGGTGCCTTCGGCGCGGGGATCACCGGCCTTGGTCTTGTCGGCGACGGCCTTCGCGATCGCGGCGACTTCCTTCATCTTCGACAGCGGCACGATCATGCGCGAGGGCGCGTTGCAGGACTGGCCGGAATTGTTGAACATGTGCATCACGCCGCCGGTCACCGCCTTCGTGAGGTCGGCGCCTTCGAGGATGACGTTCGGCGACTTGCCGCCGAGCTCCTGGCTGACGCGCTTCACGGTGGGCGCGGCGCGCTTCGCGACGTCGATGCCGGCGCGGGTCGAGCCGGTGAAGGAGATCATGTCGATATCAGGGTGCTCGCTCATGGCGGCGCCGACCTCGGGGCCGAGGCCGTTGACGAGGTTGAACACGCCCTTGGGCACGCCGGCTTCATGGAGGATCTCCGCGAAGATCAGCGCCGAGGTCGGCGTGAACTCGCTGGGCTTCAGGATCATGGTGCAGCCGGCGGCGAGCGCGGGCGCGACCTTGCAGGCGATCTGGTTCAGCGGCCAGTTCCAGGGCGTGATCATGCCGACCACGCCGATCGGCTCGCGCAGCACCATGGCGGTGCCGACCGGCTCCTCGAAATGATAGTTCTTGAGCACGTCGAGCGTGGTCATGAGATGGCCGAGGCCGGCGCCGGCCTGCAGCTTCTCCGCCATCGGCAGCGGTGCGCCCATCTCGTCGGAGACGGCGGCGCCGATCTCCTTGAGGCGGCCCTTGTAGACCTCGATGACCTTGCTGAGCAGCGCGACGCGCTCCTCGCGGCTGGTCTGGGAGAAGGTCTCGAAAGCGCGCTTGGCGGCGGCAACCGCCTTGTCGACGTCGGCCTTGGAGCCGAGCGCAACCTCGTACATCGCCTCTTCCGTCGCCGGATTGATCACGGCGGTGGACTTCTTGACGGCGGGGTCGACCCAGGCGCCGTCGATGTAGAATTGCATGCGATTGACCATCGTTAACCTCTTCTTGGGGGCTTGGAGGGGGCGTTTCGGCAGGCATCCTTGCACGAAAGCGCCGGCAATTGAACCCGCCATATGCGGGGCCAGCGTTGCGGCGAGCGGAGGTTATATGAGCCGATGGCGGGAACGAGGCAAGGTGGCCCCGCAGTCATTCCGGGGCGCGCCTTTTGGCGCGGGCCCGGAATCCATACTCCCGATCGTGGTTATGGATTCCGGGCTCGACGCTTCGCGTCGCCCCGGAATGACGAGGCAGTTACCTCCGCTACACCGCCATCTTCCGATGCAGCACCGGCGCGCCGGTGGTGAGGCTTTCGGCCGCATCGATGATGGCGTTGGCGTCGATGCCATAGTGCCGATAAAGGTCCGCGATGCTGCCGGTCTGGCCGAACTGCTCGACACCGAGCGCCTCGGCGCGATGGCCACGGACGCTGCCGAGCCAGCCGAGCGCAGACGGATGGCCGTCAATCACGGTCACGATGCCGCAGTCGCGCGGCAGCGGCGCGAGCAGCTTTTCGATGTGGCTGAGATGCTGCACGCCGCGGCGGTCGCGCCGCAATTTCCGCGCGGCGGTCCACCCCGAATGCAGACGGTCGGCCGAAGTGATCGCGAGCAGGCCGACGTCACGGCGGCTCTCGCCGATGAAGCCGGTCGCCTCGATCGCTTCGGGCGCGACCGCGCCGGTATAGGCGATCACGACCTCGGCATTCGGGCCCGGCTTGCGCAGCCAATAGGCGCCGTCGGTGATGCCCTGTCGCAGCTCCGGTGTCATGATCCGCTGCGCCTGCTCGATGGCGCGTGTGGAGAGGCGCAAATAGACCGAACCGCCCTCGCCCGGTTCGCGCTGCATGTGCTCGAAGCCGAAAGCCATGATCACGGCGAGCTCGTCGAGGAAGGCCGGCTCGAACGAGGCCAGGCCGTCCTGCGCCATGCCGATCAAGGGCGTTGCGATCGACTGATGCGCGCCGCCTTCGGGCGCGAGCGTGATGCCGGACGGCGTCGCCGCCACCATGAAGCGCGCGTCCTGGTAGCAGGCGTAGTTCAGCGCATCGAGGCCGCGCTCGATGAAGGGATCGTAGAGCGTGCCGACCGGCAAGAGCCGCTCGCCGTTGATCTGGTGCGACAGGCCGAGCGCCGAGAGCATGATGAACAGGTTCATCTCGGCGATGCCGAGCTCCAGATGCTGGCCCTTTGGCGAAGCGTCCCAATTGTAGGTCGAGGGAATTTTCTCGCTGCGGAACAAGTCCGCCTTCTCGGCCCGCGCGAACAGGCCGCGGCGGTTGACCCAGGGGCCGAGATTGGTGGAGACGGTGACGTCCGGCGAGGTCGTGACGATGCGCCTGGCGAGCTCGCTGTCGCTGCGCGCGATCTCGTTCAGCACGAGGCCAAAGCCCTGCTGGGTCGACATCTGCGGCGACGGCTTGAAGGCGAGCTGTTGCGGCACCTCGACGACGGGCGCCGTGAGCCGGCGGCCATCCTGATTGAACGGCACCCGCGCGAGGAAGGCCTCGAGCTCGGCCGCATCCTGCGGCAGCCCTTCGAACTTGTCCCATTCGCGTCCGGGCCGGATGTTCTGACTGTCGCGATATTTCTCCATCTGCGCAACCGTCATCAGGCCGGCGTGGTTGTCCTTGTGGCCCTGGAACGGCAAGCCGACGCCCTTGATCGTGTAGGCGATGAAGCAGACGGGGCGGTCGTGATCGATGGAATCGAACGCCTCCAGCACGCTCGCCATGTCGTGGCCGCCAAGATTCGACATCAGCGCCAGCAGCTCCTCGTCGCTGCGCTTGTCGATCAATTTTGTGATCGGGCCCTGGTCGCCGATCTCGTCATGCAGATGTTTTCGGAAGGCCGCGCCGCCCTGGAAGCACAGCGCCGCGTAGAGCGCATTCGGGCAATTGTCGATCCACGTCTTCAGCGCCTCGCCGCCGGGCTCGGCGAAGGCCTCGCGCATCAGGCGGCCGTATTTCACGATGACGACGTCCCAGCCGAAATTGCGGAACATGGTCTCGAACTTTTCCCAGAGCCCCTCGCGCACGACGGCATCGAGCGACTGCCTGTTATAGTCGACCACCCACCAGGTGTTGCGCAGGCCGTGCTTCCAGCCCTCCGCGAGGGCCTCGAAGATGTTGCCCTCGTCCATCTCGGCATCGCCGACGAGGGCGATCATCCGCCCCTCGCGGCGGTCCTTCATCCAGCCATGCGCCTTGACGTAGTCCTGCACAAGCGATGAGAACAGCGTCTGCGCGACGCCGAGGCCGACCGAGCCGGTGGAGAAATCGACGTCGTCGACGTCCTTGGTGCGCGAGGGATAGGACTGCGCGCCCTTGAAGCCGCGAAAATTCTCCAGCTTCTCGCGGCTCTGCCGGCCGAACAGATACTGGATGGCGTGGAACACCGGGCTCGCATGCGGCTTCACCGCGACGCGATCCTCAGGGCGCAGCACGTGGAAGTACAGCGCGGACATGATGGTGGCGAGCGAGGCGGACGAGGCCTGGTGGCCGCCGACCTTGAGTCCGTCGGCATTGGAGCGGATGTGGTTGGCGTGGTGGATGGTCCAGGACGACAGCCACAGCGCCTTGCGGCTGAGGGCGGTCAGGATGTCGAGACGGGCGGGGTCAACGGGCATGGCGATGCTCCGGGAAATATGCACCGATCATACGCCTGCGCGGTGCGTCAAACTTCTCAATTTTTCGCGCCATACCCGCCGATATTGGGATACTTTACCAACGTAGCGGACAAAATGCAGGTTTCATCCCAATGCCCGAGCTCGACGCCATCGACCGCAAGATCCTCAGCCACCTTCAGAACGACAGCCGCCTAACCATGCAGGAGCTCGCCGACAAGGTCGGGCTCTCGGTCTCGCCCTGCCATCGCCGCGTCAAGCTCCTGGAGGAGCGCGGCGTCATCTCGCGCTATGTCGCGACCGTCGACCAGAAGGCGCTGGGACTGCATGTCAGCGTGTTCATCTCGATCAAGTTGGCACGGCAGAAGGAGGAGGATCTCAACCGCTTTGCCCGCGCCATCTCGAAATGGGACGAGGTGCTGGAATGCTATCTGATGACCGGGAACCGCGATTATCTGCTCCGCGTCGTCGCCGCCGACCTCGCCTCCTACGAGACGTTCCTGAAGACCAAGCTGACCCGGCTTGACGGCATTGCCTCGATCGAGTCCAGCTTTGCGCTTAGCCAGGTGAAATATTCGATCGCGCTGCCGGTGTGACCAAGCGTCCGCCGGATTGCATGTTGTCACATGGGCGCAACAAACCCCGCCGATGGTCGTTGTGCTGGTATCCGAGCCGAGAGAAGAACCCATGACCGCAGCCGATCGCAAATCCGAGATATCCAAGCGCGAGCGCATCATCCAGGAAATGGCCGACGATCTCGACGAGGAACTTGAGATGGAGATGGATGATACCCGTCTCGACGAGCTCCTCGACGAGACCGGAACCCTGAGGCCGATGGTCGATCGCAGGCTCTATTTCCGGGAACTGCTCCGCCTCCAGGGCGAGTTGATCAAGCTCCAGGACTGGGTGCAGAGCGAGAGGAAGAAGGTCGTGGTGCTGTTCGAGGGCCGCGACGCCGCCGGCAAGGGCGGCGTGATCAAGCGCATCACGCAACGGCTCAATCCGCGTATCTGCCGCGTCGCGGCGCTCCCCGCGCCGAACGAGCGCGAGCGTACGCAATGGTATTTCCAGCGCTACGTCGCGCACCTGCCGGCCGGCGGCGAGATCGTGCTATTCGACCGAAGCTGGTACAACCGCGCCGGCGTCGAGCGCGTGATGGGCTTCTGCTCGGAGGCGGAGTACCAGGAGTTCTTCAAGACCGTGCCGGAATTCGAGCGCATGCTGATCCGATCCGGCATCATCCTGGTCAAGTACTGGTTTTCGATTACCGACGACGAGCAGCAATTCCGCTTCACCATGCGCATCAAGGATCCCCTGAAGCAGTGGAAGCTGAGCCCGATGGACGTCGAGTCCCGCAGTCGCTGGGAGGCGTACACCAAGGCCAAGGAGACGATGCTGGAGCACACGCATCTGCCGGATAGCCCGTGGTGGATCGTCGATGCCGTGGACAAGAAGCGCGCCCGGCTCAACTGCATCGCACACCTATTGACTCAGATCCCGTACCAGGAGGTCGTGCGGGCTCCGGTGACGCTGCCGCCGCGCGTGCGACATCCCGACTATCAGCGAGGCCCGGTCCCGCCAGAGATGTACGTGCCGGCGAAATACTGACACTCCTACCGCCACGGCTGCACGATGATCTTGGTGTGGGCTTCGGGGTTGGCGAGATCGGCAAAGGCCTTGGCGACGCCGTCGAGGCCGACTTCGGCGGTGACCATCGCGGCCGCGTCCACCTGCCCTTCGGCGATCAGGCGCAGCGACGCAGCAAACTCCTCCGGGGTGTAGCCGAGCACGTATTGGACGTTGAGCTCCTTCATGATGCCGAGCATGGGCTCGCTTCTGTCGCTCTCCATGCAGACGCCGACCACGACGATGCGCGCATCGCGCGGGGCACCCTCGAACACCTGTTGCAACAGGCCGGGCACGCCGACGCATTCGAAGATGATCGCGGGCTTCAACGCGGGCAGCATGGCCTGGAACGGCGGCCGCGCCGCCTTCTCGGCCTCCGACATCTGCGCGTGCTCGGCCCAGGTCGCGTAAGGCTGCGACGTTCGGGGATCGACGACGATGTCGGCACCGAGTTTTGCGGCGAGCGCGCGCCGCGCCGGCGAATAGTCTGCCGCGACGATCGGATGCAGCCGTTTGAGCTTCAGCGCGGCGATCACCGCGAGTCCGACCGGGCCGCAGCCGATCACGAGCGGCACCTCGCCGCCACGGATATTGGCTTTGGCGACGGCATGAACGCCGACGGCGAGCGGCTCGGTCAGCGCGGCATGCTCCGGCGCGAGGCCGTTGGGTACTTCGAGCAGCAGCGCTTCGCTCAGCAGCATCGCCTCGGCATAGCCGCCGATATTGTCGTTGGAGTAGCCGATCCCTTCGATGCCCTGCGGCGTCACCAGCGCGGGAAGCGAGCAGACCTGGGTTCCCGGCTTCAGCTTGCGCGATGTGCCGGGGCCGTAATCGACGATCTCACAGCAGAATTCGTGGCCGAACACGACGTCGCGGCTGAGGTCCATCGGCTTGCGCCCGGTCTTCCGCGCCATCTCCACCATGCGATGGGCGTGCTGGCGCGCGTGCAGGTCGGAGCCGCAGATGCCGCAGGCGAGCGTCTTGACCAGAACCTGGCCGGGGCCCGGCGTCGGCTCGGCCATCCGACCTACGACAATCTCACCGTTCCTGAAAATCGCGGCGCGCATCCGGCTCCTCCCCTTTGGAGCGAGTGATAGCACGAAGCAGGACTTGCAAACTTGCGTCAGGGGTTCGGGGACCGCTCTTCCAGCACCAGCAGCTGGGCGCGGCGCACCCGCTCGCGATGGGCGATATAAAGACCGCTGGCGACGATGAAGGCGGCGCCGACGACCGTCCAGATATCCGGGACCTCGCCGAAGATGAAGAAGCCCAGAATGCTGACCCAGAGCAACTGCGTATAGGAGAACGGCGCCAGCACCGAGGCATCGCCGTAGCGATAGGCCAGCACGATGATCCACTGGCCCACGGTCGAGGCGACGCCGATCACGATGCCCAGCCCGATCGCGGTCCAGCTCGGCGTGACCCAGACGAACGGCACCATGACGCTGAGGATCGCAACGCCGGTCAGCGCGGAATAGGCCATGGTGGTGAGCACCGCTTCGCGACCGCTCATCATCCGCGTCAGGATCAGCGCGGCGGCCCAGCAGAACGCCGAGATGATCGGGAAGAATGCGGCGGCATGGAACGCGCTCGTGCCGGGCCTCAGGATGATCAGAACGCCCGTCAGGCCGATCGCGGTCGCGATCCAGCGGCGCATGCCGACCTTCTCGCTCAGGAAGATGATCGACAGCGCGGTGACGAATAGCGGCGAGACGAAGCCGGTGGCGGAGGCTTCGGCGATGGGCAGAAATGCAAGCCCGGTGATGAAAAACAGCGACGAGCCGAGCAGTGCGGCGCCACGCATCAATTGCAGGCCGAGCCGCTCGGTGCGCATCGCATGCAGTGGCGAGCCCGGCAGCATCACGGGCGTGAATAGCAACGCGAACGTGACGAAGCGGATCCAGGTGATCTCGATCGAGGGCAGGCTGGTCGATAGATATTTCGCGGTGACGTCGGAGCAACCGAGGAAGATCGTCGAGAGCAACACCAGCGCAATGCCCTTGAACGGATGATCGACGCGCGCAGGCGCGCTGCGAGCCTGCTGCTTCTTCTCCGGAACGGGCATGGGAATACTGTCGAGCCTTGCGGCTGCGGCGGGCGGCGGTGTCACGGCTGGAACCCGGGCAAAATGCGAATCGAGAACAGCCGTAAAAAACGACATCTGCCCCGCATTCACAACTTCCGAAAACAGGATGCCGATATGCGCGAGCCGCCGCGCGCGTCAATGCTCCGTTAATATTGCCTGTTGTGCACTACAGCATGGGCAGGCCGCGCGGCTTCGGCCCGCGGGGAAACGCCGCGTCGAGCGCGGCAATCTCGTCCTTCGTCAGCACGAGATCGCCTGCCGCCGCATTCTCGCCGACATGTTCCGCAGACGAGGCCTTCGGAATGGCGAACACCGTAGTCGCACGGGTGAGGAAGCTCAGCGCGACCTGACGCGGCGTCGCACGATGCGCTTCTGCGATGCGCGCCAGCACGGCGCCGCCCTTGCTGCTGCCTGCCGGGAAATCGTCGTGGCCGAAAGGCGAATAGGCAACGACGGCAACATTATGCCGTTCACACCACGGGATCACGGCGTGCTCGATCGCGCGCTCCTTCAGGTGATAGAGCACTTGGTTGCAGGCGATCCGCCCCTCGCCGGAGACTTCGAGAATCTCGTCGAGATCGTCGGCATCGAAATTGGAGACGCCCCAGGATTTGATCTTGCCTGATTGCACCAGCTCCTCGAATGCAGCGACGGTGTCCTCCAGCG
Source organism: Bradyrhizobium sp. NBAIM14 (assembly GCF_020193895.1). Taxonomy (NCBI): domain Bacteria; kingdom Pseudomonadati; phylum Pseudomonadota; class Alphaproteobacteria; order Hyphomicrobiales; family Nitrobacteraceae; genus Bradyrhizobium; species Bradyrhizobium sp. NBAIM14. Next base: position 402,190 of record NZ_JADYVQ010000002.1, read on the forward strand.
GGTAGGAGCCGCGCCAATGCAACAGATAGCAGTCGAGCCGATCGGTCTTCAGCCGCTTCAGCGAGCGCTCGCATGCGGTGATGGTGCCGCGGCGCGAAGCATTGCTCGGCAGCACTTTGGACACGAGGAACACCTCGTCGCGCCGGCCTGCGATCGCATCCGCGATGACGAGCTCGGCATCGCCGTACATCTCGGCGGTGTCGATGTGGGTCATGCCGAGATCGAGCCCGCGCTGCAGCGCCGCGATCGCGCGCTTGCGGTCGCCGTGGTCGAGATACCAGGTGCCCTGTCCGATCACGGAGACGTTTGCGCCGGTCTTGCCGAAGGGTTTCTTGTTCATGGTCGCTCCGATCTCCGCTGTTATTTTTCCCTCTCCCCGTTCTTACGGGGCCGCGACGAGCTTCGCTCGCGCTGAGAGGGTCGGGGTGAGGGGCTGCTTCCGCAAACTCGATAGCAAAGAGACTCGCGGAGGCCCCCCTCACCCGCCGCGCTTTGCGCGTCGGCCTCTCCCCGCAAGCGGGGAGAGGCGAAACGTCAGCGCTACAATCCGCCGATTTCGGCCACCAGCACGCTGCCGGACGACGACTCCGTGATATAGAGCCGATCCTTGTTTTCGCCACCGATCGCGACATTGGTGCAGTTCGGTCCCGCGCACGATTTGATGCGCGCGATCAGTTCCCCGTTCGGCGCGAACACGAAGACGTGGCCGAGCGAGGGGTGGCCGACGAACAGGCGGCCCTTGGCATCCATGGTCAAGCCGTCGGGGCCGCTGGTGCCGAACAGCGAGCAGAAGCGGCCGACCTTGGACACGCTGCCGTCCTTCATGAACGGCAGCCGCCACACCGCGTTGTCGCGCGTCATCGCGACGAACAGCACGGTTTCGGCTGGGTCGAGCACCAGGCCGTTCGGACTGATGCCGGTGTCGAGCAGGCAGTCGAGCCGGCCGTTCGATGCCAGCCGATAAACCCGCCCGCTCGGATCATGCAGCCCGGTCTGGCCCTGATCGGTGAAGTAGATATCGCCGTTGGAGGCGAGATGCAGATCGTTGCAGCCGCGGAACGATTCCGAATTGCGCCCGGTCAGGACCGGCTTGACGCGGCCGGCTGCGGCATCGAGCTCCATGATGCCATGCCTGTAGTCGGCGACCAGGATGCGTCCGTCGGCTGCGATCTTCAGCCCGTTCGGCCAGCCCTCATATTCGATCACGAGCGACCATTCGCCATGGGGCGCGATGCGAAAGATGCGGCCGAACGGAATGTCGACGATATAGAGATTACCGTCCTTGTCGAATGACGGCCCCTCGATGAAGCTCTCGGTCGGTATGTTCGGCCGGTTGGCATCGGCCCAATCGGTTCGCACGCCCTTGCGGCGAAACTTTTCGGGCATGGCGGTGAACAGCCTGGTCTCGATCAGGCGCGGCGGCGTTTCCAGGTACATCATGGTTGTTGTGGATGTTGAAAGGAGCGCGGCACCATACGGCACATTAGCCGGCGCGTCGATTGGGGTGGTCCACATTGCAATGGTGCGGGCGCTGCGTAGGGTGGGTTAGCCCCCGGGGCTGCGCGAAGCGCAGTCCCTTGGCGTACCCCCCTCTTTCGCTTCCGCATTGACGAAGAGTGGTGGGTTACGCTGCGCTAACCCACCCTACGAGACCTATCCCGCCGCGCTCGCGACCTTCGCCTGCTGTGCAGGCACTTCCGTCATCGCAATCAGGCGTTTCAGCTCGGGGATGCAGGAGCCGCAATTGGTGCCGGCCTTGAGCTTGGCGCCGATGTCGGCGGCGGTGCGCGCGCCGCTGGCGATGCTGTCGCAGATGGTGCCGCGGCCGACGCCGAAGCAAGCGCAGACGATGGGGCCGGTCGAGGCCGCGCCTTCGCTTGACCTGCCCGACAGCAGCATGCGGCGCTGCTCGTCGCTGACCTGATCGGCCGCGAACAGGCTCTTCACCACCTCCCAGTCGCCGGCATCATGCGCGGGGCCGACGAACAAGCAGGTCTCGATTCGATCCCCAACAAACGAAGCCGCGCGAAAAACCCCGCCGCCGAAATCGCGATATTCGGCAACATCCTCGCCGGCGACGCTCTCGAGCCAGGCGGGCCAGCGGGCGAGATCCGCGTTGTCGGCGAAGAGATAGCCGAAGCCGCCGCTGACGGTGACGCGCGTCCACAACAGGTTCTGCGGCAGATCGAGCGGGTTGCGCGACAATGCAAAGCCGCGGAAGACAAATTCGTAAGGCGCGATCGCGGCCGGCGTCGCCTTGGCTTCCGGCTGCCCCGAGAACGGATCGGTGAACGGTGCGACCATCGCCCCGACGCGGCCGTGCGAGGCGTTCATCGCGCTCCAGTGGATCGGCACGAACAGGGTGCCGCGCTGCTGCCACTCGCTGACGACGACTTTCAGGATGCACTGGCCGTAATCGGTGGTGATGCGGGCATAGCCGTCATGGACGATGCCGTATTTGCCGGCGTCGTCGGGATGGATCTCGACGAAAGGCTCAGGCAGATGCGCGCCCAGGCGCTGGCTCAGGCCGGTGCGCGTCATGGTGTGCCACTGGTCGCGGATGCGCCCGGTGTTGAGCCTTAAGGGGCGCGACGGACCGGTCTCGCCGCGCAGCGCCGGCACCTCCGGCGCAACGAAGCGGCCCTTGCCGTCATTGGTGAAGAAGCCGCCGGCAGCGAAGAAGCGCTCGCCGGGCGTCCCGCCCTCGCGCACCGGCCATTGCACCGGCTTCAAACCATCGAAGGCATCGTCCGACAGCGAGGTCAGCGCGCCGATGTCGAAATCGCGGCTGCCATTGTTCTCGAATGCCGAGAGCGCGGCATGCTCGCGGAAGATATCGGCGGCCGATTTGTAGTTGAAGCTGTCGCCGAAGCCGAGACGCTTTGCAGTCTCGCTCAGGATCCACCAGTCAGGACGCGCTTCCCCCGGCGCCGGCAGGAACGCGCGCTGGCGCGAGATGCGCCGCTCGGAATTGGTCACCGTGCCCGACTTCTCGCCCCAGGCCAGCGCCGGCAGCAGCACGTGCGGGCCGGCCGCGACGGTGTCGTTGGAGAGCACGTTCTCGGACACCACGAACAGCTCGAGCTTCTTCAGGGCATCGCGCACCATGTCGGCATCGGGCAGCGACACCGCGGGATTGGTGCCCATCACCCAGAGCGCCTTGACCTCGCCGCGGTTGATGGCCTCGAACAGCTGCACCGCCTTCAGGCCTTCATGGGTGGCGATGCGCGGCGCCTTCCAGAACCGCCTGACACGGTCGATGTCGGGCGGCGTAAAGCCCATATGGGCGGCGAGCATGTTGGCGAGGCCGCCGACCTCGCGGCCGCCCATCGCGTTGGGCTGGCCGGTCAGCGAGAACGGCGAGGAGCCCGGCTTGCCGATGCGGCCCGTGGCGAGATGGCAGTTCAGGATGGCGTTGACCTTGTCGGTGCCCTGCGCCGACTGGTTGACCCCTTGCGAATACAGCGTGACGACCTTCTCGGTGTCGCGGAACATCCTGAAGAAGGCGGCGACGTCCTGCTCGGAGAGGCCCGTGGCGAGCGCGGTCGCAGTGACGCTGCCGGCAATGTTGCGCGCGCGCGCCAGCGCATCATCGAAGCCAGACGTGTTCTGCGCGATGTAATCCTGGTCCAGCACGCCATTGTCGGCGAGATGCACGAACAGGCCGGAGAACAGCGCGGTGTCGGTGCCGGGCTTGAGGCCGAGGAAAAGGTCGACATCGCTGGCGGTATCGGTGCGGCGCGGATCGATCACGATCATGCGGGCGCCGCGCTCCTGCCTATTCTTCAGCATGCGCTGGAACAGCACCGGATGGCACCAGGCCGCGTTCGAGCCGACGAAGACGAGCAGATCGGCCTGGTCGAGATCCTCATAGCAGCCAGGCACCGTGTCGGCGCCGAAAGCGCGGCGATGGCCCGCAACCGAGGACGACATGCAGAGCCGGGAATTGGTGTCGACATTGGCGGTGCCGACAAACCCCTTCATCAGCTTGTTGGCGACGTAATAGTCTTCGGTGAGGAGCTGGCCGGAGAGATAGAACGCGACCGCGTTGGCGCCATCGCGCGCCACGATGTGCTGCATGCGGTGGGCGACGTGGTCCAGCGCATCGCTCCAGGCAACGCGCTCCAGCACGCCCTTGCAGCGGATCATGGGATAGAGCAGCCGCCCTTCCAGGCCGACGGTCTCGCCCAGCGCCGAGCCCTTCGAGCACAGCCGGCCGAAATTGGCGGGATGATCGGGGTCGCCCGCGATTGCTGCACCACCCTTACCGTCGGGCGTTGCGAGCACGCCGCAGCCGACGCCGCAATAGGGACAGGTGGTCTTGGTAGTGCGGAGATTTGGATCGATCGCCGTCATATCACGCCGCTTTCGAAGGCTGCGCCAGCGCGCGGCCGAACATCATGTCGGTGCGGATCGAAGCGACCTTGTCGCGATTGCGGATCAGCTCGAGGTACCAGAGCGCATCGATCGTATCGCCGATCAGCACCGCCCCGGTGAGCCGACCGTCGGCGATGACGAGCTTCTTGTAAGTACCGCGCCTGCGATCCGACAGCACGAGGCTCTCGCTGCCCTCCCCGCCCACGAAGTCGCCAGCGGAGAACACGCTGACGCCGGAGACCTTCAGATTGGTCGAGACCACGCTGCCCTGATAGGCGGCGGGCCGGCCGGCCAGATGCTGCGCCAGCACGCGCGCCTGCTCGTAGGCGGGCTCGACCAAGCCATAGCAGGTGCCGCGATGCTCGGCGCATTCGCCAAGCGCAAAGATGTCGGACGCGGAGGTCTGCATCACGTCGTTGACGACGACGCCGCGGTTGACCGCGATCCCCGCCTCCTTCGCCAGCGCGACGTTCGGCTTGATGCCGGCGGCGAAGATCACCGCATCGGCCTCGATGCGGCTGCCATCGGCGAGCTCGACGGCCTGGACGTGGCCCTTGCCGTGGATGCGGGCCGTCGCGGCATTGAGCATGACGCGGATACCCTTGCGCTCGACTAGCGTCTTGAGCAGGTCGGCCGCGGGCGCGTCGAGCTGACGCTCCATCAGCCGATCCATCAGATGCAGCAGCGTCACGGGCGCGCCGGCCTTGGCGAGACCGTAGGCCGCTTCCAGCCCGAGCAGGCCGCCGCCGACCACGACGACGCGCTTCCTGGCCGCGGCCAGTGTCAGCAGCAGGTCGACGTCGCGGGTGTCGCGAAACGTGTGCACGCCGGCAAGATCGGCGCCTGGCACGTTGAGCCGCAGCGGCGTCGATCCCGTGGCGAGCACGAGCTTGGAATATTCCATGCTCTCCTCGCCCGCGATCTTGAGCTCACGGCGGCCGACATCGATCTCGCTGACGCGATAGCCGTAGCGCACCGTGACGCCGCGGTCTCGCCACCAACCGGCCGGCCGCAGCTCGATCTCGTGCGAGCCGGTCTCGCCCGCCAGCACGGAGGAGAGGAGCACGCGATTGTAAGCGAGCCGCGGCTCTTCGCCGATCACGGCGACCGCATAGCGGCCGAGCGCGGTCTTGGCGAGCTCGTCGACCAGACGCGCGGCCGCCATACCGTTGCCGACGATGACCAGCGGTTCACTCACAACGCATCTCCTATTCGGCGGCCTGCGCTTGCGCGCCGTAGGCCTCGGACATCATGTAGCCGGACAGCACGCCATAGGCGTCCCTCCAGGCTGCGGCGAGTTCAGGCGTCCAGGCTTCGCCAAGGCCCTTCTCGAGGGTCCACAGCAAGGTGGCGCCGACCACGGGGTAGTGCTCGGCCTTGGCGCCATAATCGACGTGACGCTTGGCGAGCGCGGAGGCCGCGGGAAGAATCGATTCCAGGTTCGACAAGCCGCCGACTACGGCGGCGAGCATGCCCATCAGCTTCTTGCGCTGCTCGGTCATGTCCTCGGGAAACATCGCGCGCACGGACGGCGCCACCTCGAACAGTCGGTCGTAGAACAGCACCGCGGCGGCTTCCGAAATCGGGGCGACCTTGGCGAAGCTCTGCTGAATGAGAGTAATCTGCTCGGGCGTCATGATGTTCTCCTGTCTGTTTCGGTCTGCCTTCGTCCGCGCCATTGCGGACAAAGTTCATGGATCAAACGTCATCAGAGAGACTTCTCCCCGCGTACGGGGAGAAGCGACATTCGTGCCAGTTTGTCGTGCTCACACACGCGCCTCGGCGAGGCTTGGCGCGCCTTCGCCCTGCGGGCTGCGACGCAGGTAGAACCACCAGGTCAGAGCGAGGCAGGAGGCGTAGAAGGCGAGATAGACCACGAGCGCGAGCTGCGGCCCGCCGGTCATGGCGATCGACTTGCCGAAGCCGCTCGGGATCAGATAGCCGCCGACGGCACCGACCGCGCCGATGAAGCCGACCGCCGCGCCGCTCTCGATGCTCGCGGTCTTCAGGGCAGCGCTGCGTGCCGCATCGCCCTTGCCGCGCACCTTGAACAGGTTCTCCTCGCGGAAGATCGAGGGGATCATGCGGTAGGTCGAGCCGTTGCCGATGCCCGTCGTCACGAACAGGATCAGGAACATCGACAGGAAGCCGATGAAATCCTTGTGCCCCACGAAGTAAAGCGCGCCGACCGTGGCGCCCGCCATCACAATGAAGTTCCAGAAGGTGATGATGGAGCCGCCGACCCGGTCTGCGAGCCAGCCGCCGAGCGGACGCGACAGCGAGCCGACCAGCGGGCCGAGGAAGGCGATCGAGATCGTCACGGTGGGGAATTGCGTCTTCAGCAGCAGCGGAAACGCCGCCGAATAGCCGATGAAGGACCCGAACGTGCCGATATAAAGATACGCCATGATCCAGGTGTGCTTGCGCTTGACGATCGCGAGCTGGTTCTTCACCGACGATTTCGCCGTGGTGAGGTTGTTCATGAAGAACACCGCGCCGAACACCGCGATTGCGATCGGCAGCACCCACATCAGGCCGGCATTCTGCAGGAAGATGCCGTCGACGGGCGTCGCCTGATACAGGTTGAGGACGGCGAGCGTCATCAGGATCGGGGTCAGGAGCTGCACGCTGGAGACACCGATATTGCCGCCGGCCGCGTTGAGGCCGAGCGCCCATCCCTTCATCCGGTCGGGAAAGAAGAAGGAGATGTTGGTCATGCTGGAGGCGAAATTGCCGCCGCCGAGACCCGCGGTCGAGGCGACCAGCAGCATGAGCCAGAACGGCGTGTCGGGCTGGCTGACGAAATAGGCGAGCGACAAGGTCGGGATGAACAGGATCGCCGCGCTGAAGATGGTCCAGTTGCGGCCGCCGAACGTCGTCACCGCGAAAGTATAGGGAAAGCGCATGAAGGCGCCGATCAGGCCCGGCACGGCGACGAGCTGGAACAGCTGGTCGGTGGTGTAGTGGAAGCCGGCCTGCGGCAGCTTGGTGGTGACGATGCTCCAGATCAGCCAGACCGAGAAGCCGATATGTTCGGCGACGATGGACCAGATCAGATTGCGCCGCGCGATCGACTTGCCGGTATTGTTCCAGAACGCCTCATCCTCGGGGCGCCAGTCTGAAATCCAGCTGGAGTTCAGGGTCGGATTCTTCGTCATTGCGTATCCCTTCCAGGCTCACCGCTGCGTCGTTGCAGGCTCTGCCTCCGGCCACGGAGGCGCGCTCCGAGGCTTCACCCCGGTGGCGAGATCACGATGCTGATTGATGATGTTGAGGGACGTCGTCGTTGGCGTCGCGCAAAGACGTTTCAATTTCCGTGCCAGTTGCGCGCACGCAGGAAACACAGGGATTTCAGGATGTTATTCGTATTGCCCGAATCGTTTGCAGGGCTTTTCCGCACGCAAAATTTGCGTTTCGCTCAATCCCTGTGCGACGCACAAGGATTGAGCTTGATGTCGATTAATTAAGCGCGGGCGTATCCCGCGTGAACGCGTGATCTACGCGGCTTCGACGAAGCGATGACGCTCGTAGAGGAATTCGAGCACGCGCTGGCGGCACTTCAGATAGGTGGCGTTGGTCGCGAGGTCGAGCCGCTTGCGCGGCCGCGCCAGCGGCACCTCCAGCACCTCACCGATGCGCGCGCTCGGTCCGTTGGTCATCATCACGATGCGGTCGGACAACAGCACGGCCTCATCGACGTCGTGGGTGATCATCAGGATGGTGTTGCCGAGCTTCTGATGCAGCGCCATCACCGAGTCCTGCAAGTGGGCGCGGGTCAGCGCGTCGAGCGCGCCGAACGGCTCGTCCAGCAGCAGCACCTTCGGCTCCATGGCCAGCGCCCGCGCGATGCCGACGCGCTGCTTCATGCCGCCGGAGATCTCCGATGGACGCTTGTCCCTGGCATGGGCCATCTGCACGAGGTTGAGATTGTGCATCACCCAGGCGTCGCGCTCGGCACGGGACTTGGTCTTGGCGAAGACCTTGTCGACGCCAAGCCTGACGTTTTCGTAGACGGTCAGCCACGGCAGCAGGCTGTGGTTCTGGAACACCACGGCACGATCGGGCCCCGGCGAGTTCACCTCGCGGTTTTCCAGCAGCACGCCCCCCATCGTGGCGCCGGTCAGCCCTGCGATGATGTTGAGCAGGGTCGACTTGCCGCAGCCGGAATGGCCGATGATCGAGACGTATTCGCCCTTCTCGATCGTCAGATTGATGTCCTTGAGCACCTCCGTGGTGGCGGTGCCGCGGGTGAAGACCTTGTCGATGTGGTCGAGTTTCAGGTAGGCGGTCATGTCCCCTCTCCTCAGTTCTGCGCGGTGCCGCGGGTGACGACCTTGCCGAGCCCCGCGATCAGGCGGTCAAGCACGAAGCCGATGATGCCGACATAGAACAGCGCCAGGATGATCTCGCTGATATGCGAGGAGTTCCAGGCGTCCCAGATGAAGAAGCCGATGCCGACGCCGCCGATCAGCATTTCGGCGGCGACGATCGCGAGCCACGACAGGCCGATGCCGATGCGCAGGCCCGTGAAGATGTAGGGCGCCGCCGCCGGGATCATGATCTTGGCGAAGAATTCCAGCGGATTGAGCTGCACCACCGCGGCGACGTTGCGATAGTCCTGCGGGATGTTGCGGATGCCGACCGCGGTGTTGATGATGATCGGCCAGATCGAGGTGATGAAGATGACGAAGATCGCGCTAGGCTGGCCGTCGCGGAAGGCCGCGAGCGAGAGCGGCAGCCAAGCGAGCGGCGGAATCGTGCGCAGCACCTGGAACAGCGGATCGAGCCCGCGCATCGCCCAGACCGACTGCCCGACCAGCACGCCGAGCGCGATGCCGGCGATGGCCGAGAGCGAATAGCCGAAGGCGACGCGCTGGAGACTGGCGGACAGATGCCAGAACAGGCCCTTGTCGATGCCGCCACGGTCGAAGAACGGATCGAAGATCAGCTCCTTGGTATCCGCAAACACTTTTGAGGGCGGCGGCAGCGCCGAGCCGGCTCTGCGGCAGACCAGCTCCCACACCAGCGTCAGCAGAGCGATCACGACCAGCGGCGGGATCACGCGCACGGCGGTCTCGCGTGCCATGCGTGCGTAAGCCTCAGTACGCGGGGGACGCTTCGGCGTCAGCGTGACGACCGGCGCAATCGTTGCGGCAGGCGTCGCGGTCTCAACCTCGATCTTCGTGGCAGTCATGTTCATCGCTATCTCTCTCCGGCGTGGCAGGGACGATGCGGCCGCCCCTAAAGGCGGCCGCAGGGCTCCATCAGACTTCGACGCGCTTGATCGCGAGCGACTTCAGATAGGCGGCCGGATTTTCGGGGTCGAACACCTTGCCGTCGAAGAAGGTCTCCTTTCCGCGCGAGGTGGTGGCCGGAATGTCGGCGGCGGCGACGCCGAGGGTCTTGGCCGCATCGCGCCACATGTCCTCGCGGTTGACCTTGGCAATCAGCGCCTTGGTATCGAAGTTCGGCTCATACTTGCCCCAGCGGATGTCCTCGGTGAGGAACCAGAGATCGTGGCTCTGGAACGGATAGGAGGCATAATCGCGCCAGTACTTCATGACGTGCGGCGAGTTCTCGACCACCTTGCCGGGGATGCCATAGTCGAACTTGCCGGCGGTGCGATCGTAGACGTCCTCGACCGGGCAGTTGATCCACTGCCGCTTGGCCATGATGGCGGCCAGCTCCTGCTTGTTTTCCGCCTTGTCGGCCCATTGCTGGGCTTCCAGCACGGCCATCAGGATCGCCTTGCTGGCCTTCGGGTATTTGTCGACGAAGGCCGCGCGCATACCGAAGGACTTCTCCGGATGCTTATTCCAGATCTCGCCGGTGTTGACGGCGGTGTAGCCGATGCCCTGGTGGATGAGCTGGAGATTCCAGGGCTCGCCGACGCAGAAGCAGTCCATGGTGCCGACCTTCATGTTCGCCACCATCTGCGGCGGCGGCACCACGATGGTCTCGATGTCCTTGTCGGGATCGATGCCGCCGGCGGCGAGCCAGTACCGGATCCACAGATCGTGGGTACCGCCGGGGAAGGTCATCGCAGCCTTCACGGCCTTGCCGGACGCCTTCTTCTTCTCAAGCGCCGCCTTGAACGGCGCCGCATCGGTGCCGAGCTTGAGGTCGGCATATTCCTTGGCGACCGAGATGCACTGCGCATCGAGATTGAGCCGCGCCAGGATGTACATCGGCGTCGGCTGGTTGTTCTGCGTCACCTTGCCGGCCGAGATCAGGTACGGCATCGGGGTGAGGATGTGCGCGCCGTCGATGCCGTTGCCTTCGGAGCCGAGCACGAGGTTGTCGCGCGTGGTGCCCCAGGACGCCTGCTTCTGCACGTCGGTGTCAGGCACGCCGTGCTTGGCGAACAGGCCCTTGTCCTTGGCGACGAACAGCGGGCCGGCATCGGAGAGCGCAATGAAACCGAGCTTGGCTCCCTTGACCTCGGGGCCTGCGTCCTGCGCGAAGGCGCCGGCGGGGAAATTCAGCTTGGCGGCGGCGAGCAGTGCGGCGGTCGAGCCGGTGGCTTTCAACAATTGACGGCGGCTGAGGCCAGTCTCGGAGGGCCGGCGAATGCGCTTGGTCATAGGTCGTGTCGTCCTTTTGCGTCGTTGCGGAATGATTGCGTCAGTGCGCACGAGCAGCCCGTCCGTCCGTGACGCCAGAAAAAGGCGCATGCGAACGCGCGACGGGGAGACCCCGTTTGGGTGCGTCAGCAATTCGGATGAGAAGTCTCGCGGGACGGCTTCAATGGCGTCGACCTGGAACTATTCAAGCTTCATGCCAAGCCCGCCACCGCCAAAAATGATGGATAATCAGACGCTTGGTAATTCCGCGCCTGACTAGCGCAGCCCTGTTCCGCACGCGAAATTTGCGGTCTGCTCAATCCTTGTGCGCCGCACAAACGTTGTGCAGTCGCTCAAGCAAGAGGCGGCGCAGTTCTGCCAATCATCCCCCTGCAGCTGACATCTAGATGAATTTGCTAGCTTTTTCGATCGACGCGCCACGGCACACAAATTGCTTCTAAGGTTGCGTCAACGACGACTGCGGCTTGGCCGCATTGATGCAGCCTCTGGCGGCTGCATCCCGGAAGCTCACCTGCTTCGCGGTCTCCGGCTTCAGAGTCCTCGTGACGCGATTCCCAAGGCTTCCAAACTTTCCATAGCCCTCGTGCGCGGCAGGCTGCCCGCACGGCCGATGACGTTCAGCCGCGCCCTCGTCGGGGGCGTGTCGATCTCACTTACGAAGCAAAGGAACCATTGATGTCGTATCTCGCGCCTTCGGAATTCGTCACCAAGATGGTGGATGCGGGCGAGTCCAAGATTTTCATGTCCACCCGGGATACCATTATCCGCGCCTACATGGCCGGCGCGATCCTGGCCCTCGCCGCCTGGTTTGCCGTCACGATCACCGTGAACACCGGCCAGCCGCTGGTCGGCGCGCTCTTGTTCCCCGTCGGCTTCGTCATGCTCTATCTCCTGGGCTTCGACCTCCTGACCGGCGTGTTCGTGCTCTCGCCGCTCGCGCTGATCGACAAGCGCCCGGGCGTTACGCTCAACGGCGTGCTGCGCAATTGGGGTCTCGTCTTCGTCGGCAATTTCGCCGGCGCCTTCACCGTCGCCTTCATGATGGCCTTCGTCACGACCTTCGGCTTCACGCAGGCGCCCGACAAGGTCGGCGCCGCCATCGGCAATATTGGCGAGGGCCGAACCCTTGGCTATGCCGCGCACGGTGCGGCCGGCATGGCGACGCTGTTCCTGCGCGGCATGCTCTGCAACTGGATGGTCTCGACCGGCGTCGTCGGCGCCATGATCTCGACTTCCGTCCCCGGCAAGGTCATCGCGATGTGGATGCCGATCCTGGTGTTCTTCTACATGGTGTTCGAGCATTCCGTCGTGAACATGTTCCTGTTCCCGTCGGGCCTGCTGCTCGGCGCGAAGTTCTCGATCATGGATTATCTGATCTGGAACGAGATCCCGACCGTGCTCGGCAACCTCGTCGGCGGCCTCGCCTTCACCGGCATGACCCTCTATGCCACCCATGTCATGACCCTGCCGAAGCGCCAGGCGGAGAAGCCCGCGAAGCCCCGCGTCGCGGCCTGATCGAATAGGTCTCGACAGGGGAGCCTCGCCCAAGCACGGTGAGGCTCCCCTCTCCCGGTGATGACGATGCCCCGCGGACTCCAGATTTCGGTCGGCCAGCATTCCGACAAGGGTCGCAAGCCCATCAACCAGGACTTTCACGGCGTCCTGATTCCGGAAGAGCCGCTGCTCAGCCTGAAGGGCATCGCGGCCGTTCTCGCCGACGGAATTTCCTCGAGCACGGTAAGCCAGATCGCCAGCGAGTCGGCGGTCAAGAGCTTCCTGATGGACTATTACTGCACGTCGGAGTCGTGGACGGTGAAGACCTCCGCCCGCCGTGTGCTGGAGGCGACCAATTCCTGGCTGCATGCGCAGACGCGCAAGAGCCAATATGCCTATGACCGCGACAAGGGCTATGTCTGCACGCTCAGCGCCATGGTCATCAAGGCAACCACCGCGCACATCTTCCATGTCGGCGATTGCCGCGTCTATCGCGTCGCCGGCAAGGCGCTGGAGCAACTGACCGACGATCACCGCATCATCGTCTCGTCCGAGCAGACCTATCTCGGCCGCGCGCTCGGCATCAATCCGCAGCTCGAGATCGACTATCAGGCGATCGAAATCGAGGCCGGCGACACCTTCCTGCTGGCAACCGACGGTGCGTACGAGTTCGTCGATGCGCGTTTCGTCACGAGTGCAATCGACGAGCACGCAGCCGAGCTGGACGGGGCGGCGAAGGCGATCGTGGAGGAAGCCTATCGGCGCGGCAGCGACGACAACATCACCGTGCAGATCCTGCGGATCGATGCGGTGCCGCAGCGCGATCCGGCCGGCATCTTCAATCAGAGCTCGGAATTGCCGCTGCCGACGCTGCCGGAGCCGCGGGCGATCTTCGACGGCTACCGGATCGTCCGCGAGATCCACGGCAGCAGCCGCAGCCATATCTACCTCGCCGTCGACACCGAGACCGAGCAGCCGGTCGCGCTCAAGCTGCCGTCGGTCGACCTACGCGACAACGCCGCCTATCTCAAGCGCTTCTTGATGGAAGAATGGATCGCACGCCGGATCGACAGCCCGCATGTGCTCAAGCCGCTGTCGCAGTCGCGGCGACGCGGCTATCTCTACGTCGCGACCGAGTTCGTCGAGGGGCAGACCTTGAAGCAGTGGATGACCGACAATCCGCGGCCCGATCTCGAAACCGTGCGCGGCCTCATCGAGCAGATCGCCGCAGGCCTGCGCGCCTTCCATCGCATGGAGATGCTGCATCAAGACCTCAGGCCCGACAACATCCTGATCGACAAGACCGGCACCGCCAAGATCATCGACTTCGGATCGGTCAGGGTCGCCGGCGTGGCCGAGGCGGCGCCGCCAGGGGAGGCCGACGAAATCCTGGGCACCGTCCAGTACACGGCGCCGGAATATTTCCTGGGGCAAGGCGGCTCGCCGCGCTCCGACATGTTTTCTCTGGCCGTGATCTGCTACCAGATGCTGACGGGAAAGCTGCCCTACGGCACCCAAATCGCCAAAATCCGGCGCAAGGCGGATGTGCGAAAGCTTAAATATCGCGCCGCCGACGATGACCGCAACGTTCCCGCCTGGGTCGACGGCGCGCTCCGGCGCGCGCTCCATCCCGATCCCTACAAGCGGCACGAGGATCTCTCGGAATTCATCTTCGAGCTTCGCACGCCCAACCCGGCCTATCTCGACACGCGCATCACACCGCTCCTGGAGCGCAGCCCGCTGATGTTCTGGAAGCTGACAACGGCGGCGCTCGCCTGCGCCCTCGTCGTGCTGCTGGCCTTGCTGCATGCGCGCTGATCAAGATTGCCGCTCGCCACATGATTAATAGCGAGCGGCGCAGCCAGCCCGCCTGCGCTTCTGCTCTGGCAAGCCTCAAACGGGGGCCGCGATCTCGGCGACGAAGTCGCGATAGGAGCGCAAGGGACGGCCCAGCATGCCGGTCAGACGCTCGACGTCGCCGGGCTCAGGGATCATTCCCTCGGTGAGGAAGCGCTCGCCCATCACCCGCATGTCGAAAGCCATCCAGGGCGGCATGAACTGGCTGAGGTTCTTCTCGAACCCTGCGGTGTCGTCTCCGCCGTAGGCGATCGCGCGGCCGAGCACCTCCGACCAGATCGCGGCGGCCTTCGCGCCAGTGAGTGTCTCAGGGCCAACAAGATTGATGCGTTCGAGCGGAAGCGGCGCTGCGGATGTCTCGCGGCGGATCAGTTCGATCGCAGCGATCTCGCCGATGTCGCGCGCGTCGATCATCGCAAGCCCCTTGCTGCCGATCGGCATCGGGTAGACGCCATATCCGGTCACGGCATCCTTGATCATGAGCTCGTTGTTCATGAAATAGGCGGGCCGCAGGATGGTCGCCTTGAAGCCCATCTGCTCGATCATGCGCTCGACCCCGAACTTACCGGCGAAGTGCGGCACATTCACGTAGAGGTCGCTGTGAATGACCGAAAGATAGACGAACCGCTCGATGCCGGCTTCGCGGGCAAGGTTGAGCGCAGTCAGCGCCTGAGTGAATTCGTCCGGCACCACGGCGTTGAGCAGGAACAGCGTCGAGACGCCCGAAAACGCAGCGCGCACGGAATCGACGTCCAGCAAGTCGCCTTGTGCGACGGCGACACCTGCCGGAAGGTTGGCCTTCTCGGGATTTCGGACGAGTGCGCGCACATCGGCGCCGCGCTTGACGAGTTGCTCGACGACGTTGCGGCCGATGGTGCCGGTGGCGCCGGTAACGAGGATGGTCATGGGATCACTCCGGTTGGGTTTTGGAAGACACCCGGAAACTAATGATCCACACGCGAGCCGATAGACGCTATATTTGGACAGACCGTCTCACTGGTGGAACAGATGGATTTGCTTGCGCTTGCCGATTTCAATCTCGTCGCCCGTCACGGAGGGTTCGGAAAGGCCGCGCGGGCAGCGGGACGTCCGAAAGCGACCTTGTCTCGACGTGTGTCCGAACTGGAGAGCAGTCTTGATCTGCGTCTGTTTGAGCGCGGCGGGCGCACGCTCAAGCTCACCCAGGAAGGGCGCGCGCTCTATGAACGGACGGGCGCACTTCTCACCGAGCTCGACGAAACCGCGGCCGCGATCGCCTCGGGCGGAGACAAGCCAAAGGGCAGGCTGCGGATCAGCGCACCCCTGCTCTTCTCGCAAACCGCGATGGGCCGTCTCGCGGCCGGCTTCGCCCTTCGACATCCGCAAGTCCGGCTCGAAGTTACGACCGATGACCGCTACGTCGACATGATCGAGGAAGGCTTTGATCTCGTGATCCGGGTCAATCCCGATCCGGATGAAAGCCTGGTCGGCCGCATCTTCTTGCGCGACCGAATGCTGGTCGTCGCCAGCCCCGCTCTGAAGCACCCGAGAGGAAACCTCGCCGTTCCGGCCATCGTGCGCGGCGATGACAAAGCTGCGGTTTGGGACATCAGACGGCCAAGCGGCCCATCGCACATCGCGATCGATCCCGTGCTTCGACTGTCATCCCTGATGATGGTTCGCGATGCCGTGAGAGCCGGTATCGGTGCCGCAAGGCTGCCGCTGTCGCTCGTCAGCCACGATCTTGCCGCCGGCACGCTCGTTCGATGGGGCGACGTCGAGGGAGCCGACATCGCCCTATGGACGCTCTATCCCTCGCGGCGATTGCTCAGTGCGCGCGTCTCCGCTTTCCTCGATTATCTGAGAGACGCCTTTCCAAAGGGAACGCCCGACGAGTTGGCAGCCTATATCGGGGGATGACTGAGATTTCGCATCCTCACGCCGGCTCGGTCGCCTTCATCCCGAGCGGCTTCGGTGCCATGCCGCCGCCCGGCTTGAGGTGGAATTCGTAAGTCATCAAATGCCACCGCCCGTTCGCCTTGGTACCGTCGGGCATCTCAAGGTCGTTGCGCGGCTCGACCTTGGCGACGAGGTCGTCCTTCACGCCGAACACCACGTCGGAGTCGAGATATTTGTCACCGTCCATGAAGACGTGCGTGATCAGCGGCTCATAGCCTCTGGCATTGACCAGGAAGTGCACATGCGCCGGGCGCATCGGGTGGCGGCCGGTCTGCACGATCATTTCGCCGACCGGACCATCGGTCGGGATCGGATAGCTGCACGGCAGGATGGTGCGGAAGAAGAAGCGGCCATCGTCATCGGTGATGAAGCGCGCCCGCGCCGAGGCGCCGACCTCATCGTAGTTCGGCTTCTGGGAATCGTAGAAGCCGTCGTCATCGGCGTGCCAGACGTCGACGGGAACGCCGGCGAGCGGCTTGCCCTCGAGATCGGTGACGCGGCTCTGCACGAACATCCGCTCGCCGGTCTGGTTGTTCGGCGAGATGTCGGCGCCGTGCGCAGTCACCTTGTGCTCGCCGACATAGAACGGGCCGAGCACTGTGGTCTCCGTGGCACCGTCGCGATCTCTGTGATTGACGGCGTCGACCAACATGGAGACGCCGAGCACGTCGGACAAGAGGATGAATTCCTGGCGGGTGTCGGTGCATTTCTGCCCGGTCCGGGTCAGGAAATCGATGGCATATTCCCATTCCGCGAAGGTGAGACCGGTCTTGCTCACGTAATCGTGCAGCGAGCTCACCAATTCCTGCAGCAGAAATTTCGCGCGCGCATCGGGCGTGTGGTCGAAGCTCCTGACGACGGCTTCGGTGAGTTCGGTCTCGGTGAACTGAGTCATGGTGCGTTTGCCCTCGCGTTCTTCTGGTTGGCCCTGGCGGGCTCCTTGCGTTCCGAGCCCGAGTCTACACCAGCCGGCCCGGCCTCGTTAAGCGCAACCGGCTTGGAATGCGGCCGTCATTTCGGTATCAACTTTCCGACAAAACGCCCCGGAGGAACTGATGCTCGCCCCCACCCCCGCTTCGCCCGAATCCGTCGGCATGTCCAAGGCCGCGCTCGACCGCGTCGATGCGCATCTCAAGCGCCGGTACATCGATGCCGGGCGTTTCCCGGGCACGCATCTCCTGGTCTACCGCCGCGGCAAGGTCGCGCACAGCTCGGTGCAGGGCTTTGCCGATGTCGAGCGCAAGGTGCCGGTGAAGGACGATACGATCTATCGCATCTATTCCATGACCAAGCCGCTCACCAGCGTCGCCTTCATGATGCTGGTCGAGGAAGGCCTCGTCGCCATCGACGAGCCCGTCGCGAAATATATTCCGGAGTGGAAGGACCTCGGCGTGTTCGTCGCCGGCACCTATCCGGCGTTCCTGACCCGGCCGCCGTCGCGGCCGATGCTGATCGTCGACCTCTTGCGCCACACCTCCGGCCTAACCTATGGCTTCCAGCAACGCTCCAACGTCGATGCCGCCTACCGCAGTGAAAAGATCGGCGAGGTCGAAAAATCAGGCACACTCCAGACCATGGTCGAGGGCCTGGCCAAGATCCCGCTGGAGTTTTCGCCGGGCGAGTCCTGGAATTACTCCGTTGCGACCGACGTGATCGGCTATCTCGTCGGCAAGATCTCCGGCATGCCGTTCGAGCAGTTCCTGAAACAGCGCATCCTCGATCCACTCGGCATGACCGACACCGACTTCCACGTCCCGGCCTCGAAGGCGCATCGCTTCGCCGCCTGCTATTCCGCCGATCCCGGCGGCGGCATGACCTTCCATGCGGGCCAGCGCCGCGAGGGGTTGACGCTCCAGGACGACCCGGCAACGAGCTCGTTCCTGTCGCCGCCCTCGTTCATCTCCGGCGGCGGCGGGCTGTGCTCGACCGTTGCCGACTATCTGACCTTCTGCCGTGCGCTGCTCAATGGCGGCGAGCTCGGCGGCGTCAGGCTGATCGGGCCGAAGACGCTGGCGCTGATGACCACCAACCACATTCCGGGCGGCCGTGCGCTGCCGGACGTCTCGCGCTCGCTGTTCTCGGAAGCGACCTATAACGGCATCGGCTTCGGTCTCGGCTTCGCCGTGACCATGCGCCCGGCCGAGACATTGATCGCCGGCAGCCCCGGCGAATACAATTGGGGCGGCGCCGCCACGACCTCGTTCTGGATCGATCCGGCCGAGGACCTGATCGCGATCTTCATGACGCAAGTGCTGCCGTCGAGCGCCTATCCGATCCGCCGCGAGCTGCGCAGCATGGTCTACGCCGCGATCACCGAAAGCAATCTGTAGTCCACCGCGACGACCCCGCGACGCCGGCCGCGGGATCACGCCATCGCCCCTCACTTGAGCATTTCCGGCACGATCAGGCGCGGCAGGAACAGCGACACGCTGGGCCAAATGATCACCGCCGCCAGCACGAGTAGCATCGGGATCAGCATGATGACCGTGTCCTTCAGGGCATAGCGCAGCCGCACGCCCGCGATCGAACAGGCGATCATCAGACAGAGGCCGTAGGGCGGCGTCACCAATCCGAAGGCCAGCGAGACGATGGAGATGATCGCGAACTGGACCGGATGCAGATCGACGGACCTGGCGAGCGGCTCCAGCACGGTGCCGACGATGATGATCGCGGGGATGGCATCGAGAAAGCAGCCCACCACCAGAAAGCAGAAGGCGATGAAGAAGCCGGCCGCGACGGGACCCATGCCCCATGTCGAAACGTTCGCCAGCAGTTCTTGCGGGATCTTGTAATAGGCCAGCAGCCAGCCGAACGCACTGGCGGTGCCGACGCAGAACAGCGCCACGCCGGCGAGGCGCCCAGTGTCGAGCAAGGCTCTGTACAATTCACGGATTCCCGTCTCGCGGTAGAAGAACGCCGAGAGCACGACGGAATAGAGCACGGCAACGCAGGCGGACTCGGTCGCGGTGAACCAGCCGAGCAGAATGCCGCCGACGATGATGAACGGCGTTATTAACGCGGGTATCGACCGCCAGATGGCGCATCGCATGTCGACCCAGGTCGACTTCGGATAGGTCGGGTAGCCGCGGCGCACCGCATAGACGTGCACCGTCGCCATCTGCGCGCCCGCGATCAGCAGCCCGGGCACGATACCGGCCAGATACATCGCCGCTATCGAGGTCGAGATCAGACCGCCCCACACGATCATCAGGATCGAGGGCGGAATGACGACCGCAAGAACCGCGGAGGCCGCCGTGATGGCAATGGAAAACGAGAGATCGTAGCCCTCCTTGGTCTGCGCATCGATGAAGATCTTCGATTGGCTCGCCGCATCCGCAGTGGAGGAGCCGGAGATGCCGGCAAAGAACACCGACAGCACGACGTTGATCTGCGCCAGCGACCCCGGCCAGTGCCCGACCATCGAGCGCGACAGCGCCACCAGGCGATCCGTGATACCGCCGATACTCATCAGGTTCGCCGTCAACAGAAAGAACGGCACCGCGAGCAGGATGAACGAGTTGTACGCGTTGAAAGTCTCCTGCGCGAGCGTCATCAGCGACAGGCGCGGCTCGATCAGAAGGATCGGCACGCAGGCAAGGCCCAGCGCGAAGGCGACCGGCACGCGCACGATCAGCAGGCCGACGAAGACCCCGAACAGCACCATGGCGGCCTGTCCGGCAGAAAGTACAGTGCCGTTCATTGCTGTGCCCCGACCAGAACGCGCAGTTCATCGAGCATCTGTTCGCCCGCAAACACGATCCAGGTCACGCCGGCCACCGGCCAGGCAACGTGGATCAGCCAGAGCGGCAGATCGGCCAGCTCCGAGGTCCTGTTCCAGGCGAAGCGTGTGAATTCGATGCCGGCCGACACGAACACGAGGGCAAGTGCCAGCACGCCGAGCCGCGCGATGATCCGCACTGCGGCCTCCGACCGCCGCGACAAATCGGGCCACACGTCGACCTCGAAATGCTGAGCCTCGCGGATGCCGACCATGGCGCCGATCATGATCGTCCAGATGAACAGGAATCGCGCCATCTCCTCGGTCCAGATGTAGGAGGGAATGAACGGCGTGTAGCGCGAGACGATCTGCAATGTGACGGGGATGACCAGGATGCCGACGCAGGCGGCAAGCAGGAATTCCAACAATTTCGCATAGGCCGCGGTGACGCGACGCCACAGCGACGGTGTGGACGGGACGTGCATTTCGGACATTGGAGCTCCGTACGGCGCTCATCCGCCATGTCCGGGCAGGAAGCGGGGCCTGCCCGGAATGCTGTCGGCGGACAGGGCGGCCTCAGACGACGTTGATCTTCTCGAAAATGCCCTCCGCGCCGATCTCCTTGGCGTAGGTGGCCATCACGGGGTCGGCGAGCTTCTTCATGGCGTCCCGCTCCTCGAACGGAACGCGCTTGAGCTTGCCGGCCTTCTCCAGCGTGTCGAGCTTGACGACCTCCTCGCTCGACTCGAGCTGGCGGCCGTAATCGCCGGCCTCCTTGCCCGCTTTCATGATCGCGTCCTGCAGATCCTTCGGCAGGGTCTTCAGCGTCTTGACGGAAAAGCAGATCGGCCGGATCGACACGGCGTGCTGGGTCAGGTTGAGATGCGGCGCCACTTCATAGAACTTCATCGCCTCGACGCCGGCCGCTTCGTTCTCGCCGGCTGATATCACCCCGTTCTGGATCGCGTTGTAGACTTCGTTATAGGCGATCACCGTGGGGCTCATGCCAACGGCCGCAAAGGTCTTCGACCAGATCGGCGCGCCCTGCACGCGCACCTTGAGGCCCTTGAGGTCGGCGAGGTTCTTGAGCGGCTTGTTGGCGAAGATGTTGCGGATGCCGCCGCCGGCATAACCGATCAGAACCACGTCCGCCTTGGCCGCGACCTCGTCGGCGACTGGCGCCAGGATATTGGCTTCGACCACCTTGTTCATGTGCTCGATGCCCTTGAACACGAAGGGCGCATCGATGAACGGGGCGGCCTTGGCGAAGGTCGACATGTGAGCCGGCGAGACGATGCCGTAATCGACTGCCTTGCCTTGCGACATGTACTCGAAATACTGCTTCTCGAGGCCGAGCGAGGAGTTCCTGTGCAGGGTGAAGTTGACGGGCTTGCCGTAATATTTCTTCACCAGCTCCTCGAACCGCAGCAGGGCCCGATTGAAGGCATGGTCGTCATTGAACTGCACGGCACCGTTCAGTGTGATCGGGGCTTGCGCCCTCAGGATCGACGGCATGCCGATGGCAGCTGCCGCAGTGGTTGCACCGATCCCAGCGAGAAATGACCTTCGCTTCATCGTCTCCCCTCCCTTTGATGCTCCGGCCCTGTCGCCGGGCCGTGAGCGCAGCCGTTATGCGGCTTGCGAGAGGCAAGCGTATGAAAAACCTCGGCGGGACGGAAGTCATTTCGCGTGGGCTGGAGCTACCCCTTCGTCGCAGGACTGCACGTAAACGCCTGCTGCACTGCAACTCGCCGCTTCGGTATGCGGCGGAGGCGCGAGGTCTCCGGCGATCAGGAGCGCGCTGGACGGACGGCGAAAATTCGTGGCGCAGCACAATTCCTGCGCCTATGGTCTCTTCAAAATCATTGTCCGGTGCTGCCGCGCCGGAACCGGGACGCCTGCGTTTGCCAAAGCTTACCCTGCCCGTTCGGCTCGCCTCCTTGTCGCCGGAACGACGCTACCGCTGATCGTTTTCGCGGTGGGCCTTGCCTATTACAACTACCATCAGGATCGCAGCGAGGCTGCGCGCCGTTTGCTGGAAACGGTGCGTAGCATGCGCATGGTGCTCGATGCCGAGGTGCAGCGGATCACGGGGGCTTGCCCTGCCGCGCGGCGTCGTCTGCACTGTGACCTGCACGCTGGAGGAGACGCTTTGATCCGCGGTCCACGCGCATATCGCAACGCAACACGGGGTGTGCTGCGACAATTGCGCTTGCACTCATCCATTCATCCGATGTTAAACATCCGATGATTGCAGCTGCCGGGGCGTGGCAGCCAAATGCAAACGAACCAGCCGCGACAGGCCGGACGGGAGAAACGTACGAGTGGCAAGAGCGCGCCCGAGCCCCGTCGACAAGCCGATCAAGCCCGGCCGCATTCGCGCCGTGCTCACGACGCTCGGCCGGGAGATCGCGCAGGATCTCATTCCGGTCGGGACAGCCCTGCCGCCGGAGCCTGAGCTCGAAGCCCGCTTCGGAGTCGGGCGCGGCGTGGTGCGCGAAGCCATCAAGACGCTCGCCGCCAAAGGTCTGGTCAGCGTGCGGCCGCGCCACGGCACGCACGTGCTGCCGCGCCACGAATGGAGCCTGCTCGACCGCGACGTGCTGAGCTGGCTGGTCGGTCAGGACGAGCCGGATCGGGACCTTCTGCTGGCAATCCAGGAGGTGCGCTCGATCATCGAGCCCGCTGCCGCAGCGCTTGCGGCCGAGCGTGCAACAAGGAACGACCGCTGGCGGATCGACACGGCCCTGGCGGCGATGCAGACTGCAAAGGACCAGGCCAGCGCCCTCGCTGCCGACAAGGCTTTCCATCTCGCCATCCTGGACGCGACCCACAATCCGGTCCTCCAGGGCTTTCGCGGCGCGATCGATACCATTCTGGGCACCGTCTTCACCGTTGCCGTCGGCGGCCCCGGCGGCTGGTTCAAGGACAATCTGCCGAACCACGTCACGGCGGCGCGGGCCATCGAGAGCGGCAACCCGGAGAAGGCGCGCGCCGCGATGGAACGGCTGCTGGGCTACACCCGATCGAAGCTGTCGAACCGAAAGACCATTATCGCCGCGGCGGCTCGCAAAGCGGACGGATCGACCCTGCGCGCCGTCAGGAAGCCGAGCCTCAACCGCAAGAGAAAGCGCCATGCACCGTGACATGAGGGGCTCGGCCCGGATCCCCGCTCCGCGCGGATCGCGAGGAGGATCGCAACCGATACAGATATGCGATTCCACGAGACGCGGCTACGATACCAGCAATGATCAGTGGGAAATGCCGGTACAGGCATAGCTGAGCGTCAGGGAGGTCCGAATGCAGCTGACGGGCAGTCTGAAAGGCCGATCGTCGCGGCTGATGCGCAGCGTCAACTCGCTGGCCGGCGCTGCAATGTTCGTCGCGCCGCTGCTTGCGCTGGTCGCGGTCTGGGCCGCCGTGATCCCGCTGTTCAACGTCAATCCGCGCGTGTTTCCCTCGGTCGGCGCGGTCGGCACCGCCGCGCTTGACTCGATCCGGGACGGCACGTTGTTCGCCCATGTTGGCGCCAGCCTCTTGCGCGTCGGCCTGGGGACCCTAATCGGCATCGCCACCGCGGTGCCGCTCGGTATCGCCATGGGCGTCAGCCCGACGGTCGCGGCCTTTCTCACGCCGCTGTTCCGGTTCTTCTCGGTGCTCGCCGGCATTGCCTGGATCCCGATCGCGACGCTGTGGTTCGGTTACGGTTTCGGCGCGATCGTCTTCGTGATCTTCAACGCCGTATTCTTCGTCGTCGCCTACAACACGCTTCTCGGCGTCAGGACCATCCCGCACACGCTGCGCAACGCTGCCGCCTCGCTCGGCGCCGGCCGCTGGGCGCTGCTGACCGAAGTACTGCTGCCGGGCGCGCTGCCCAATATCGTCACCGGCATTCGCACCGGCCTGGGCTTTGCCTGGCGCGGCCTGATCGCCGCGGAGATGATCGCGACCAATGTCGGGCTCGGCTACATGCTGTTCGTCGCGCGCGATTTCTACCGCACCGAGGTGATCGTGTTCGGCATGATCGTGATCGGCGTGCTCTGGCTTCTGATCGACCGTCTGTTGCTCGTCCCGTTGGAACGCGCGACCATCGAGCGCTGGGGCATGGTGAGGCGCGCATGAACGTCCTGCTGCAAATCTGGGCCGGCTATGCCCGCCTGACCCGGCGCTGGCCGGGCATCGCCGCGATCATTCCCTTCATCCCGGTGCTGGCGCTGTGGACCGCGGTCAGCGAGGCCGGGCTGTTTCCACGCGCGTTCTTCCCCGGCCCGGCCGACGTCATCCGCGCATTCTTCACGCTGACCTACAAGGGCATCCTGCCCGACTATCTCCAGGACAGCCTGATCCGGCTCGCGACCGGCGCCGCGGTCGGCATGGCGCTCGGCATACCCTTGGGCATCCTGATCGGCACCAGCCGCTGGGCGCATCGCATCTGCTGGCCGGTGCTGCTGTTCTTCCAGGCCATCGGCGACATCGCCTGGCTGCCGATCCTTCTGATCTGGTTCGGCTTCGGTCTGACGACGATGACCTTCGTCATCGTCTACACCGTGCTGTTCCCCGTCGTGCTCGACACCGTGCTCGGCGTCGAATCGGTACCGCGCGATCTGTCACGCGCCGCCTTGAGCCTCGGGGCTTCGCGGGCGCGCGTGCTCTGGGAGGTGACGCTGCCCGGCGCCCTGCCCAACATCATCACCGGCCTGCGCAACGGACTCGGCTACGGCTGGCGCGCGCTGATCGCGGTCGAGATGATCGTCGGCACGTCGGGCATCGGCTTCATGATGTTCGATGCGCGCCGCGCCGGGTCGACCGTCGAGATCATCCTCGGCATGATCATTCTCGGACTGCTCTGGTACATCGTGGACGCCTGGATTCTCGCCCCGCTCGAGCGTGCGACCGGCCAGCGTTGGGGACTGGTGACATCATGAAGACGCTCTCGCTGCGCAATCTCGGCAAGACCTATTTCGACCCTTATGCAGGCGCGCATGTCACCGCCGTCCACGACGTCTCACTCGACGTCGAGCCCGGCGAGTTCATCTCGGTGGTCGGCCCCTCCGGCTGCGGCAAGACGACGATCCTGAACATGATCGCCGGCTTCATTCCCTATTCGAAGGGGGACATCCTGCTCGACGGCAAGCCGGTGCACGGGCCCGGCCCCGAGCGCGGCGTCGTGTTCCAGTCGTTCGCGCTGTTTCCCTGGAAGACCGTGCTCGACAATGTCGGCTTCGGGCCGAAGATGCGCGGCGTGCCGAAGGCCGAGCGCGACCGCATCGCGCATGAATATCTCGCGCTTGCCGGGCTCTCGCATGCGGCGCACCGCTATCCCAACGAGCTCTCCGGGGGCATGCAGCAGCGCGTCGGCGTGGTGCGCGCACTCGCCAACAACCCCGACGTCCTCTTGATGGACGAGCCGTTCGCCAGCGTCGACGCGCAGACGCGCATGACGCTCCAGGAGGAACTGACCCGCATCTGGCAGGAGCGCAAGCCGACGGTGATCTTCATCACTCATGACGTGTCGGAAGCGGTGTTTCTCGCCAATCGCGTGGTCGTGCTGTCGAAGGGACGCGTGCTCGACGAGATCGCGGTCGACCTGCCGCGTCCTCGCATCTGGGACGATCTCGTCAGGGATGATGAGTTCAAGCAGCTCTCGGCGCGCGTGCTGCAGATGGTGCGCGCAGCATGAGCATCGCCTCCGAAGCCTTGCGATCACCCAAGCTGCGCATCGCGCTCGGCGCAATTGCGGCATGGGCGCTGTTTCAGCTCTGGCTGACCATCGCGGCGCCCGGAAAGATCTCGCCGCAGCTCACGGGCACGTCGGAAAAGGTGAACGTGCAGATCGAGCTGCCGTTCACGCCGGAGCGTTTCCACGTGCTCGCCTTCCAGCAATACGGACGCGTCTCGGGCACGGACGAGCATTCGATCGAGCTGCGCGGTGTCAAAAGAACGGACCTCAATGCCGTGGCCCGGCCCTATTGGGTGACGGCGGTGGGGCCGATAAAAGAGGGAGGCTGAGACTATGAAACGACTCTTGCTGCTTGGATTGGCGCTTCTCGCCGGCATGGTGCCGGCAAGCGCCCAAACCCTGACGAAACTCAAGGCCGGCATGGTCACTGGCATCGACCAGATTGGCCTGCCCATCGCGCTCGAGCGCGGCTTCTTCGAGAAGTACGGGCTCGACGTCACGATCGCACGCCCCTACGCCACCGGTGTCGACGCGCTGAACGCGTTGCAGGCCGGCGAGAGCGAGATCGTGCAGGTCGGCGTACCCATGATCGGCGCGGTGCTGCGCGGCATGGACCTCGTCGCGCTGGGCAATTACAGCGGCAACGCCACCAAGGCCGGCTCCGATGCCACGATGGCGATCATCGCGCGCGAAGGCTCGGGCATCGTCAAGGGCGACCTGTCGACGTTGAAGGGCAAGAAGATCGCGGCGTCGTTCGGCACGATCAACCATCTCTACATCCTGGCGACGCTGGAGAAGGCCGGACTGAAACCCGACGACGTAACATTGGTCAACACCCCGCCCCCGGACATGACCGTCGCCCTGCTCGCCAAGGGCATCGACGCGTTCTCGGGCTGGGACCCCTGGCCGATCGTCGCGGGCAAGGACGTGCCGGGCGCCGTCGAGATCATTCGGGGCGGCGACGTGATCTCCTATATCGGCTTCAACGTCGCGCTGCGCCCATGGGTGCAGGCCAACGGCGAGACGATCGAGAAATTCCTCGCCGCCGTCTCCGAGGCCGACCAATGGATGCGCAAGAACCCGAAGCTGGCGGCACAAGTCGCGACGCGCTGGATTCCAGGCCTGAAGCAGGAGGTCGCGGAGGCCGCGATGCAGTTCAACATCCAGCAGGCGGACCGCCGGCTGTCGGCGAACAATTACCGCGCGCTGTGGAGCGCCCAGGACCGGCTCACCCGGCTCGGCATCCTCAAATCGACCTTCGATGTCAATGCGCATATCGAGCCGAAGCACATTCTCAAGGTCATGAAAGACCGTCCTGAGCTGTTCGCCGACCTACCGCCGATCCCGGAGACGGCGGCGATCACGCCGGGCTACGTGTTCAAGCCCTGAGCATTGTTGCAAACGTCCAGACCGGCGCCATGCACGCCGGTCCGGCCTATCGTCTGCAACGCTGGCGGGCGTCTGGTCTAGACGGTCGAGATGCCGTCGATTGGGCTGATATCCCCGACGAAACGCAGCAGGTCGGCCATCGTGAATTCGCCCGGCACTTGCGACGGCAGCGTCGGCTTCCAGGTCTTGCCCTTGAGCCAGAGATACGACTGGTGGTCGCCATGGACGAGGCCGACGAAGACCTCGGCAAGCAGGGTCGCGCCGACCGGGCCGAGCCTTTCGCCGCTGCCCCGCTGCTCCGCCTCCTTGAGGATGTAGTACCAGAGCGGGGTGTTTTGGTGCAGGCCATGCTTTTTCGCCACGGCGCCGTCGCTCCCCTTCGAGATTTCTTCCGGCGTCAGCGGATTCTTGATCTTCATGGCCTTGGCGACGTCCTGCCCGGACGGCAATCCCAGCAACACGCCGCGCTTGAGGTTGCGGAACGGCAGGCTGCCGCCATCACCAGGCAGGGTATGGAGTTGCGGCACGATGAACGGGTCGATCTTGCGGGAGGGATTGAAGCCCACGCCGGCAGGATTGTTCGGCAACAGCTTATAGTAGCGCCGCCAGTCGATGATCCAGTTGCTCGAAAGCACCGGAAGCGGGAGCGGCGGCTGAATTGGGTTTGGTGCCAGATCGCCGATGATGCCGCCCGACAGCCCGGTGAACCTGAACAGCAGGTCCAGGGTCGCCGGCGCGAGGCCACCGGGCGTGAAGATCCGGTTGTGGCTATAGATCTGGCGCACCATGCTGTGGCCGAGACGATAGACGGCGCCCGAAAACTCGACGGGCATGTAGGGGATCTTCTTGAAGCGGTAGAAGCGCCGCCCCTGCTCGAGGATCTTCGCGACGATCCCCTTCTCGGTGATCCGCTCCACGAAATCGTGCAGGACCATCCATTGGTAGTGCCAGGTCACGATCCGGCGCGCTTCCTCGAAGATCTCGCCCGCCGGCTTGCCGGACGCCGCGAGCTGATCGCAGACCTTGTTGTGAAACTTCAGCATCGCAAGGTGGGTTTGCGCGACGACCAGGTTCTCGTCGTTGCGGTGATCGCCGATCAGGGCAAACCCCTCGGGATTGCGCGGCAGGTCGTTGCGATGATCGCCGGTGATGTCATCGACGTTGACGGTCTTGCCGATCAGCAGCTTGGGGCCCGGTGTCTTGCCGCTGTCGCTGGCCGAATTGCGCGCGTAGAGATGACGGCTGCCGTCGGGGCCGAGACCATAGACGCTGTCGAGATCGAGTGCGGGCGTGCGGAAATTCGTGACCGCCGTCGGATCGGCTTCCTTCTCGCCGAAGGAGGTCAGATCGAGCGTGATGTCGTGATCCACGAATTGGCCGAGATAGGTGAAACCCGCGGGGACGTTGAGGTTGTTGCCCGCGGCGTCGCCGGGGGCGGGATCCTTCATCGCGTCGGCGAGCTCGCGCAGCGGACCGTCGTCGACAGCCAGCGGCTCCAGGGTCGGAAACATCCGGCCAAACATGCCCGGATCGTCGTGTCCGGAGAGCGTATCCAGAAATTGTCGCGTCGGTTGACGTCCGGCCTTGCCGTGACCGGGATGAACATTCACGTCGGTTCCCATCGCTTGCTCCTGCTTAAAATGCTGTAAGGGAGAGGGGCGCCGAAGATGTCGATTGGCCTAAAATACTCGTTTCAGTATACGTTCTGAAGAATTGCCCCTCAGGGTGCAGTACGAGAGAATATTACCACAGATTGCATTCTGTGGATGGGCCCTGCCGCGAGGCCTTTTGCCCCACCGACGACACAGGCTTTTGATCGTCCGAAGCTCGAGCAGGACAGACTAAGGCGCGATCGACGCGTCGGCTGAATCTCTCAGCGCGTCACCGCTTGGCAGCGAACCGCGACCAGATTTCAGCGTCCGTGTAGAAGTCCACGCCGCCATCGAGATCTCTCACCAGCCACTCGCCGAGATAGACGATCTGGGTGCCGCTGCGCCGCTCGTGCCGAAGCTCGAATTTTCCGTCGGCATCCTTCTGCAGCGAGCAATTCGACTGAACCCAGTTCGGCCACTCCTGCAACGGCTGCCCCAAAAATTGCCAGGCAACCAAGGCCGCGTTGTCCGACAGGGGTTCTAAGCGCAGTGTCTTGGCCACGTGATCTCCACCATGCGAGTTGTCCTCCGATGAAACGCCTCGGGACCGGAAAGGTTTGGAATCGTCGTTCCGTGGCAGCATGCCTGACCGATTTCAACGGTTCCTCTACTTTTTCGTCCGTGAAAACCCGGTCCCCGCGCGCCCTAACCGATCGTCTGCAGCACCGGAAACGTCTCCAGCAGCCAGATGCTCACATTCGAGACCGCGCCGGTGAGAAAGCCGATGCCGGTGAGCACCATCAGGACGCCCATTGCGCGCTCGACGTTGACGAGGTGGCCCTTCATGCGCGCGAACAGCGCGGAGAACTGTTCGATCATCAGCGCGGCGATCAGGAATGGGATGCCGAGGCCCGCGGAATAGACCGCGAGCAGGCCGGCGCCCCTCGTCACCGTGGCTTCCGCCGCGGCGACCGAGAGGATCGCGGCGAGGATCGGGCCGATGCAGGGTGTCCAGCCGAACGCGAATGCGAGGCCCATGATATAGGCGCCCCACAGGCCGACCGGTTTGGGGATCGGCAGGCGTCCTTCCCGCATCAGAAAGCCGATCCGCGTCAGGCCGAGGAAGTGCAGGCCCATGATGATGATGACGATGCCGGCGAGGATCGACAGCTCCGCCGACCAGGCACGGATCAGCCCGCCGATCAGCGAAGCGCTGGCGCCGAGCGCCACGAAGATGGTGGAGAAGCCGAGCACGAACAGGAGCGCCGACATCATGATCGCGCGCTTGGAGGCCGCGACCGGCTCGTCGCTCTCGACATGCTCGATCGTGGCGCCCGTGAGGTAAACCAGATAGGGCGGAACCAGAGGCAGGACGCAAGGCGAGAGGAAGCTGACGAGGCCGGCAATCAGTGCGGCCGGAATCGAAACATTTTGCATGATGCAATCGGAGCCATCTCAGGCCCCGTCAGGGCGCGCAGGGAACGCGCCCGGCCCGGAGCCGAACCGGCTCTGGTGTAGCCCATGCCCGAGAATGCGCAACAGAGGCGCACAAAGCCAGGGCTCCGCCCGATGCCCTCCGTGATCACAGATGCGGCATCGGGACGCGCACAAACCTCGCCGGAAAGCGAGATTGGGCGGCGCGGCTACTTCACCACGCGGAGCAGCGGACGCCGGGGCTGGTCCTGCGTCTGCTTGGAAGGGGGCAGCGGCTCGCTGGCAGCGCTCCGCAGCATTTCGTCGCACAGCGCCTTGAGATCGGCACTGTCAATTCCTTTCAGTTTCATCCTGACGTCGAGGATGACGATGGACAGCATCTCGGCCGACTCGCGGCTGTTGCAGGCATTGAGAACCCTGCGGCACTCCTCGAGCGTTTCCAGCACCGACTGCAACTGTTCGTCTGAATGCGACACCGGCGTTCTTTCCGTTAATTCGGCCTGCGAGACGTATCTGTCACGCCCCCTTCGGCCCCCATGGAAGACGATAGATAGCACGAGGCGACTGTGCCTTCGAACCTGATTTCAGTGTGTTTCTGCTGTGGAACCGGGTTCCCGCTCGCATCGCCATGCGGCGCCTTTGGCGACCGCCGCAATGCTCCGGGAGCGAACGCCTGACGCGGTGCGATTGATCCAGCAACGGCGAAGAGCACCGACTCCTGCGCAAGACCGTTCATTGCAGTCAGCGCCGGCACTCCCGCAGCCATCTCGCGGCTCGCAACGGAACTCACGTCATACCCCTCACTCGAGCCGATTAGCCTCGCCCGAATTCCCAGCCCATGGGAGCATCCAAATACCGCCCTAAGGTAGTAAGGATGACGTTCAAAACTCGTCGTTCCCCAACCCGTCGTGGTTGTGGTTTGCGCCAGATTCTGCCAGTTTAGCGTTCCAAAGGGAATTGTATGCACTCCTTGGCGGAAAGGGGCGTTCCTCTGGAGGAACGCCCAAAGACAAATATCAGCGGCCTCTCCGACTGGGACGCCGCCCGCATATTTTTGGAAGTCGTCCGATGCGGAAGCTTTCGCTCGGCGGCCGAGCGCCTGTCTCTGTCGATCAACGCCGTGCGGCGCCGAATCGACGATTTCGAACGCCAGACCGGCACCACGTTATTCACGCGCGACGTCCACGGCACCCATCTGACCGATGAGGGCGCCTTGGTAGTCTCCGCTGTCGAACGCATGGAGGCGGCCACCTTCGACGTGCTGCGCGCCAGCGATTCGATGGCCAACGCGCTGTCGGGCGAGGTCCGCGTGGCCGTCACCGAAGGGCTCGGCACATTCTGGCTTGCCCCCCGCTTGGTCGAATTCCAGCAGGCCTATCCGAAGATCCTGGTGGACCTGCATTGCGCGATGCGCTCGGCCGACGTCTCGCGCCACGAGGCCGACGTCGCCATTCATCTGTCCCGTCCCTCGGCGCTGGACATCAAGCTGGTGCGGCTCGGCCGCATGCATCTGATGTTCTGGGCCTCGGAGAAATACATCGCAAAGCATGGCGCGCCGCGCTCGGCGGCGGAATTGATCAAGCATCGTCTGGTGCTGCAATTCGCCGACCAACTCGCCGCCAAGGAATCCTTCGAAAGCTTCTTCCCGGGCGTGTCCGAACGTGACCTTCTGGTCATGAAGACCAACGTCTCCAGCGCCAACTATTGGGCGGTCGCGAATGGCGCCGGCATCGGCGTCTTCCCGAGCTACGCCATTGCGCTCGGCGGGAAATTAATTCCACTGGAGGTCGAGCTGAACCGACCGCTGGATATCTGGCTGTCCTACCACCCTGGTAGCGGCCGTATCCCGCGCGTGCGGCACATGATTGACTGGCTGATCGAGGCTTTCAATCCGGCCCGCTTCCCGTGGTTTAAGGAAGAGTTCGTGCACCCGCATGAATTCAAGGACTCGTATATGGGCGAACCCCTGACCCAGCTCTTCGGGGGATTTTCAACCGAAGAACAAAGGTGAAAACAGAGATGAAAGCAGCGGCCAAAAGAATGAAGCAGCGCAGCGCGGGCAAGCCGGACATCGAGCTTGGCAAGCGGATCCGTCTGCGGCGCGTCGAGATGAAGATCTCGCAGGCCGAGCTCGGCGAGAAGCTCGGCGTCAGCTTCCAGCAGGTGCAGAAATACGAGAAGGGCGTCAATCGCGTCGGCGCGGCCCGGCTTCAGCAGATCGCCTCCGCCCTCGATGTGCCCGTGACCTTCTTCTACGACGGCGACAACAAGGCCCGCGAAGTCGAGAGCCTGCTCTTTCTCGATTCGGCCTTCAGCCTCCGCCTGCTGCGCGCCTACAGCAAGATCAAGGATCAGACGGTGCAGCGTCAGCTCGTCTCGCTGATGGAATCGATCGCGGCGAACGAGAGCTGAGGCCGGTCGACGGTCCGGCCTTCACGGCCGACGTTCAATCCGCCGCGTCACGGGGGCGCGGCCGGATTGCACGAGATCGGCCGAAAGATGTCTGCGCGCAACCGCGCGCGGCCGGTCTCGGGGCGGCATGGCCGCCCCTTTTTGTTGGCGGTCTTCCCCCGACCTTTCCGCCTCCGTCGAACGCCGCGCGCCATGCAATCGCAGCACAGGCGGATGCAGGCTCTGCTCTCCCGCGCCGGTTGACCGCGGCGGCGCCTGCGCCGCACATTGCGCCTCGCCACCGAGCAGCGAGCGCGCGATGCCAGACGTTATCAGCACGACCGGAACACCTTACGCCGACGGCAAGATTCTGACGCACACGGCCGATGGCGTCGGCGTGATCACCTTCAACAATCCCGACAAGCGCAACGCGATGTCGCTGGAGATGTGGGAGGGATTTGGCGAGGCGTTGACGGCCTTGCGCGACGACGACACGGTGCGCGTCGTGATCCTGCGCGGCGCCGGCGGCAAGGCGTTCGTCTCGGGTGCCGACATCAGCCAGTTCGAGAAGGTGAGGCACAATGCGGCGGCATCCGAGCAATACGCCAAGCGCAGCGCCGCCCAGCGCGCGCTGCTCGCCGATTATCCCAAGCCGACCATCGCCTGCATCGACGGCTATTGCCTCGGCGGCGGCATGCAGGTCGCCATGCTCGCCGACATCCGCCTCGCCTCGCATGAAAGCCAGTTCGGCATTCCCGCCGCCAAGCTCGGCATCGCCTATGGCTATGACGGCCTGCGGCATCTGGTGTCGCTGGTCGGGCCGTCCTGGGCGCGGCTGCTGATGTATACGGGCATGCGCATCGATTCCGCCGAGGCGCTGCGCATCGGCCTCGTCGAGCGCGTGTTTCCGCAAGGCGAGCTCTGGGGCGAGACCATGGCGATGGCCGAGACGATCGCGCAGAACGCCCCGCTCGCGATCAAGGCGGCCAAGATCACAATCGCGCAGGTGCTGAAGGACGAGAGCCGGCGCGACATGGAGGCGATCAAGGTGATCGGCAATGCCTGCATGGACAGCGCGGATTTCCGCGAGGGCCGGCAGGCCTTCATGGAAAAGCGGAAGCCGCAGTTTAGGGGGAAGTAATTTCGTCGTGGAGAGAGGCCAGGAGCACAGCCCCTACAGCGCTCCCAGCACCGCTTTCGTGATGTCAGCCGTGCCATTGCCGCCGCCGAATTCCATCGGCTTGATGCCGCCGGCATAGACCTGGTCCACCGCACGCTCGATCGTCTCGCCGGCTTCCGCAGCGCTCTCGATGCCGTGCTTGTCGGCGAGCCAATCCAGCATCATCGCGGCGGACAGGATCATGCCGGTGGGGTTGGCCTTGCCCTGCCCCATGATGTCAGGCGCCGTGCCGTGGCACGGCTGGAACACCGCGTACTTGTCGCCGATGTCGGCGGACGGCGCCATGCCGAGGCCGCCGATCAGGCTTGCGGTGATGTCGGAGACGATGTCACCGAACATGTTCTCCATCACCATCACGTCGAAATCCCAGGGACGCTTGACCAGCATCGCCGAGCAGGCATCGACATAGAGCCGGTCGGTCTTCACGTCAGGATGCTTCTTCTCGATCTCGTCGAAGATGCCGCGGAAGAACGCGAACGCCTTGAATACGTTCGCCTTATCGACGCAGGTGAGCGCGCCCGGCTTGCCGCGCGCCTTGCGCCGCTCGGCAAGGCGAAACGAGAACTCGAACAAACGCTCGGAGGTTTTGCGCGTGATCACCATGGTCTCGCGCGCGTCCTCGTGGGTGACGACGCCCTTGCCCATCGAGGCGAACAGGCCTTCGGTGGACTCGCGGATCACGACGAGATCGATGCCGCGCTGGTCCGCGCCGACGATCGGGCTCGGTACGCCCGGAATGAGGCGCGCCGGACGCACGCCGGCATAGAGATCGAAGATGAAGCGCAGCTCGATCTGCGGCGCGATCTCGGTGTTGTCGGGGTAGCGCACCGACGGCAGGCCGCAGGCTCCGAGCAGGATCGCGTCCGCCTCCTCGCAGAGCTTGATGGTGCTATCCGGCATCGACTTGCCGGTCGCGAGATAATGGTTGGCGCCGGCCGGCGCCTCGGTGAAGCGGAAGCCGAGGCCGGACTTCTCGCCGACCTTGCGCAGCACCTCCAGCGCCGGCGCCATGACTTCAGGGCCGATGCCGTCACCGGCGAGCACGGCAATGTGGAAGGCGTTGTTTGCGGACATTTAAGGCCTCAAGGGAGGTGTCAACCAGGTCGTCATTGCGAGCGAAGCGAAGCAATCCAGAACTGCATCCACGGAGACATTCTGGATTGCTTCGTCGCTTCGCTCCTCGCAATGACGAGGGAGAGAGCATTCGTTACGGCGTCAGCACCGTACGCCCGACCACCGCGCCCTGCTGCAATTGCAGCAGCGCGTCGTTGGCCTTGGCGAGCGGTTGCGGCGTCACCGGGATCGGCGGCACCTTCTTCGACCGCACCAGGTCGAGCAGCTCCTGCGTCTCGCGCAAGTTTCCGACATAGCTGCCCTGGATCGTCACCGCCTTGATCGGAATCAGCGGCAACGCCCAGGTCGCGCCGCCGCCGAACAGGCCGACAAGGACGAGCTTACCGCCCTTGGTCAGGCAGTCGAAGCCGAGCTGCGTCGTAGCAGCGTTGCCGACGAGGTCGATCACGGCGCGGATAGGGCCGCCCGCCTTCTTGGCAAGCTGCTCCAGCGCGTCAGGGGCCTTGGGATCGACGGTCGCAAGCGCACCGGCCTTCTCCGCCGCCTCGCGCTTCCTCGCGTCGATATCGACCATGATCGCGCCCTTGCCGCCCATCGCCTTGAGCAGCGACAACGCCATCAGGCCGAGGCCGCCGGCGCCGAACATCACGATCGGCGTGTCGAAATGCTGCTCGACCTTCTTCAGCGCGCTGTAGGTGGTGACGCCCGAGCAGGCATAGGGCGCGGTCGTCGCGGGATCGAGGCCCTTCAGATTGAGCAGGTAGCGCGGATGCGGCACCAGCATGTGATCGGAATAGCCGCCGTCGCAATAGACCCCGAGCGAGCGCGGCGTCAGGCACATGTTCTCGTCACCGGCGAGGCACGTTGCACATTTGCCGCAGCCGATCCAGGGATAGACCAGCCCGACATCGCCGACCTTCAGGTCGCCCTGGTCGGTCGGCTTCACGTCGGGGCCGAAGGCGAGGACTTCGCCGACCGTCTCGTGGCCCATGGTCAGCGGCAGGTTGATGCCGCGGTCCTTCAACGAGAGCGGCTTGCGGCCATGGCCGAGATCGTAGCCGCCTTCCCAGATGTGGAGGTCGCTGTGGCAGACGCCGGCGGCCTTCACCTTGATCAGCACCTGCGTGCCCGAGGGCTGCGGCGTCGCCTCGTCGACCTCCTGCAGCGGCGCCTTGAAATCGGCAACCTTGAAACTCTTCATCGGCGTCCTCCCGCATGCTTCTTGTTGTCGCGCCACCATGCCATGGTCGGCGCGACCAGACAAACCGGTCTTAGTTCAGGCCAGCGGATGATGGCAAGCCGCGAACTGGCCGGGTGCGACCTGGCGCAACTCCGGTATCTCCGCGCTGCAACGCTGATCCGCGCGCGGGCAGCGGGTGCGGAAGCGGCAGCCGGACGGCGGCGCAATCGGCGATGGCGGCTCGCCGGCCGCCACACTTTCGGCGGGTCGCACGTCCGGATCCGGCACCGGGATCGCCTGCAACAGCAGCGCGGTGTAGGGATGCGCAGGCCGCGCGAACAATTGCTCGGAGGGGGCGACCTCGCAGAGCCGGCCGAGATACATCACCGCGACGCGGTCGCTGACCGCTTTGACCACCGCGAGGTCGTGCGCGATGAACAGCAGCGTCAGACCGAAGCGCGCCTTCATCTCCTCCAGCAGGTTGAGGATCTGCGCGCGAATGGAGACGTCGAGGGCCGACACCGGCTCGTCGCAGACGATGAACTCCGGGTTGAGCACCAGCGAGCGCGCGATACAGATGCGCTGGCACTGGCCGCCGGAGAATTCGTGCGGCAGGCGGGTCGCCACGAGATCGGGGTCGAGCCCGACCGCGGAGAGCACCTCGTGAACGCGCCGTTTGCGCTCGGCGGCATCCTTGATCCCGGCGATGATCAGCGGCTCGGCGACGATGTCGCCGATGCGCCGGCGCGGATTGAGCGAAGCAATCGGATCCTGGAAGATCAGCTGCACGCGGCGGCGCATCCGGCGCAGCGCCTCGCCCTCCATCGCGGTGAGGTCCTCGCCGTCGAACATCACGCGGCCGGACTTGGCGCGGCGCAGTTGCAGCACCGCGCGCCCGAGCGTCGACTTGCCGCAGCCGGATTCGCCGACCAGCCCAAGCGTCTCGCCGCGCGCGACCTGGAGGCTGACACCGGAAACGGCATGAACAATCTTGTTGCCGAGGCCGTATTCGACCACGAGATTGTCGACGTTGAGAAGCGGCGCGGGGCGCGCGGCAAGCTGCATCATGCCTCGATCCCCTCCGTCATCCGGATCGGATGGAAGCAGGCATAGAGATGTCCCGACACCTCTGCGCTGGTCAGGACCGGTTTGGCCTCATGACAGCGCCCGCCGGCATAACTGCAGCGCGGCGCGAAGGAGCAGCCCTTCAGCGGGCGCGTCGGATCGGGTGGACGGCCCGAGATCGCCGGCAGCGGCGTATGCGGCGCGGTATCGAGCTTCGGGATCGCCGCCAGCAGTGCCTCGGTGTAGGGCATGTGCATGCGCTTGAACAAGGCTTGCGTCGGCGCGCGCTCCACCACCCGGCCGGCATACATCACCGCGACCTCGTCGGCCCGGCCGGCGACGACGCCGAGATCGTGGGTGATGATGATCATCGCCATGTGGCGGCGGCGCTGCTCGCGCGCGAGCAGATCGAGGATCTGCGCCTGGATGGTGACGTCAAGCGCGGTGGTCGGCTCGTCCGCGATCAGGAGCTTCGGCTCGCAGGACAGTGCGATCGCAATCGCGATGCGCTGGCGCATGCCGCCGGAGCATTGATGCGGATATTGCGCGAGCCGCTGCTCCGGGGCGGGAATGCCGACGGCGGCGAGCAGCTCGATGCTGCGGGCCTTCGCGGCGGGAGCGTCAAGCTCGAGGTGCTCCTGGATCGTCTCCATCAGCTGCGTGCCGATGGTGAGCACAGGGTTGAGCGAGGTCATGGGGTCCTGGAATACGACCGCGAGGTCGCGCCCGCGCAGCCGCCGCAGGCTTTCAGGCTCGAGCCGCACCAGATCCTCGCCGTCGAACATCACCCGGCCCGTCAGCTTCGCCTTCTTCGGCAGCAGCTGCAGCACGGCGCGCGAGAGCATGGTCTTGCCGCAGCCGGATTCACCGACGATTCCGAGCGTGCGGCCGGCCTGCAGCGAAAGGTCGACGTGATCGACCGCGCGCAGGTTTCCGCGCGAGGTCGGCAGCTCGACCGCGACATCCTCGATGGCCAGGAGCGGCGCGGTCACAGTGCCCCCTGACGTGGGTCGGTGAGAGCCCGCAAGGTGTCGCCGACGAGGTTGAACGCCAGCACGGTCGCAAACAGTGCTGCCGCCGGCAGAAAGGCGAGGCGCGGCGCGACGTCCAGACTGTCACGTCCCTCCCCGATCATGCTGCCCCAGCTCGGCATCGGCGGCGGCACGCCGAGGCCGAGGAAGGACAGCGCGCCCTCGACCACGATGGTGACGGCGACGCCGAGCAGGAAGAAGGCGAGCAGCGGCAGGATGACGTTCGGCAGCAGCTCGCGCAGCAGGATGCGCGCATGGCTAGCCCCTAACGCCTCGGCGGCGATCACGAACTCGCGCCGCGCCAGCGTCAGCGTCGCCGCGCGCGCCACGCGCATGAAAGCGGGAATGCCGAGCACGCCGAGGACAATAGTGAGGTTGGGGACCGACTGCCCGAGATAGGCGACCACCGCGAGCGCGAAGATCAGCGGCGGAAAGGCGAGCAACACATCCATGCTGCCGACCACCAGCGTCTCGAACCGGCCGCGGAAATAGCCGGCCAGCAGGCCGAGCGCGCCGCCGATGACGAGGCCGATCATGGGCGCGATCAGCCCGACCGTTAGCGACACCCGCGCACCAAAGATCAGCCGGGCGAGCTCGTCGCGGCCGAGCCCGTCGGTGCCGAGCCAATGTTCCCCGGAGAAGGCGGCGCGCCGTTCCAGCATGTCCATATCGGTCGGGTTCTGCAGCGGCAGCACCGGCGCCAGGATCGCTAGCGAAAGGATGATCGCAACCCAGGCGCTTGCGATCCAGAACAACAGGCCGAGCTTGGGCTTGCGGCCGACCGGCGCAGCTACCTCCTCGTCCTGGATCGACAGCTCAAGCGTGGCCATGGCGGATCCTGGGGTCGAGCACGGCATAGAGCATGTCGACGATGAAGTTGACGATGACGAAGCCGCAGGCGACCAGCAGCACCACGCCCTGGAGAATGACGAGGTCCCGGGTGTAGATCGCCCCGACCAGCAGCCGGCCGATGCCGGGCAGCGCGAAGATCGTTTCCACGATCAGCGTGCCGCCGAGCAGGCGACCGATATTGATGCCCGTCACCGTCACCAGGGTCAGCGAAGAAGGCTTCAGCGCATGCACCAACAGGATGCGCGATGGCTTGAGACCCTTTGCTTTCGCCAGCGCGATATAGTCCTCCTGCAACGTCGCGATCATGTCGGAGCGCAGCACCCGCATGATGCCCGGGCATTCCGCCAGCGCCAGCGTCAGCGCCGGCAGCACGAAGAAGCGCAAATTGGCCAGCGGCGCCTCGGTGAACGGCACATAGCCGGTCGCCGGCAGCCAGCGCAGCTCGACCGCGAACAGATAGATCAGCAGGATCGCAGTCAGGAACGACGGCATCGACAGCATCGCGAAAGCGCAGCCGGTCATGAAGCGGTCGAACGCACCGCCGGCGCGCGCGGCACAGGCGATCGCGACGGGAACACCGATCAGGAGCCCGATGAACTCGGCCATCAGCATCAGCTGCAGCGAGACCGGGATGCGTTCGGCCACCGCCTGCAGCACCGTCTGCCCGGTGCGAAACGAGCGGCCGAGATCGCCCTGCACCACGTGGCCGAGCCAGCTCAGGTAACGCCACCACAGCGGCTGGTCGAGTCCCATGTCGCGGCGCAGCGCCGCGACGTTCTCCGGCGTTGCCTGATCGCCCAGGATGACGAGCGCGAGATCGCCCGGCAGCAGCGAGGCGATCAGGAACGTCAGCAACGAGACGGCGAGCAGGACCGGCAGCATGGCAAGCAGCCGCCGCGCGACGAAGTTCAGCATCGCGCGGTCATTCCAGCCAGGTGGTCGAGACGTCGATCACGCCGTTGTAGATCTTCGGAAAGCCCTTCAGCTTGGCGCTGGACAGCGCGTAATAGGTATTCTGGAAGGTCCAGAACCAGATCGCCTCCTTGTTGATCAGACGGCTGATGGCGCAATAATCCTCGGTGCGCTGGCCGATGTCGGCGGTGACGCGCGCATGGTCCAGAAGCTTGTCGAGCTCGGGGTTCGCGTATCCGGCGAGCGCCAGCGGGCTGCCGCTGCGGAAATTCGCGTACATCTGCGGATCGGGATCGGCGAGATCGACGATGCGCCACGGCGTCAGCTGGAACTGCCGGGTGAAGGCGCGCGTCGGAATCGTGGCCTGGTCGACCTGCTCGATCTCCATGTTGGCGCCGACGCGCTTCCAGAATTGCTGCAGCACTTGGCCGACCATGCGGCCGCGCGGCGTCGCCGTCACCAGCATCTTGAACTCGACCGGCTTGCCGTACTCCTTGATCAGCGCCTTGGCCTTCTCAACGTCGAACGGCAGCGCCCCGTCGTCCTTGCACTTGACCCAGGAGCCGTCGCCGTAAGGATTGCTCGCGGGCCGGCTCAGGCCGTTGCTGATCGCTTGCGACATCTTGGGACGGTCGATCGCCATCACCAGGGCCTGCCGCACCCTCACGTCATCGAACGGCGCCACCTTGGTGTTGAAGGCGTAGACCTGCGCGCCCGAGCCCTTGTAGGTGTGCACGGTGAGCTTGGGGTCCTTCTGCGCCCTCATGATGTTGTCGGCGTCGTTCTCGTCATCCCAGATGATGTCGGCCTCGCCCGATTGCAGCGAGGCAAAGCGCGACTGCGCGTCGGGCAGCGGCTTCAGGACGATGCGGTCGAGATACGGGCGACCCTTGTCCCAGTAGTTCGGGTTCTTCTCCAGCACCATGCGGTCGCCGGCGGTCCATGATTTCAGGATGTACGGGCCGGTGCCGACGGGATTGCGGTTGTAATCGTCGCCCTTGGTCTTCCAGGCGGTCGGCGAATGGATGACGTTGTTCTGGCTCTGGATGGTGATCGTCGCCGGCAGGTTCACGGAAGGATCGGTGAGATTATAGACGATTGTGTATTCGTCCGGCGCCAGCACCTCCTTGACGTTGGTGATGTAGAAGGCGCAGCGGCACTTGTTGGCGGGGTCCTTCTGCCGGTCGAAATTCTCCTTGAAGGCCTGCGCATTGAACGGCGTGCCGTCGTGGAATTTGACGCCTTCGCGGAGCTTGAAGGTCCAGGTCTTGTAGTCCTCGGAATGGCTCCAGGACACCGCGAGCTTCGGCGCGGCCTCGCCCTTGTCATTCAGCGTCGTCAGCGTGTCGAAGATCGCGGCGGCAGCGGTGAA
This sequence comes from Bradyrhizobium sp. NBAIM14, assembly GCF_020193895.1. Lineage (NCBI taxonomy): Bacteria > Pseudomonadati > Pseudomonadota > Alphaproteobacteria > Hyphomicrobiales > Nitrobacteraceae > Bradyrhizobium > Bradyrhizobium sp. NBAIM14. The sequence continues at coordinate 443,310 of NZ_JADYVQ010000002.1, forward strand.
GGTCGAGGTGTCGTAGACGCCGACCTTGAGCGGATCGAAGCCTGCGATCTCCAGCTCCTGACCGACGGTGATGCTGCCGCCCGATTTCTGCGCCTGCGCTGGCGTAGCCAGTGCAAATGCCGCAACGAGGAAAATAGGCACGCGCCTGCGTGCCAAGGCCGCCGCGTTCGTCATGGTTCCTCCCGGGATCCCTCGTCCGATGTTTCGGATCGTGAATGACTCGGAGGCGAGCTTGGCGACAAATGCCCGTCTCGGCAAGAGGAACGAACGAGAGTTCGAACGCCGCATGTGGCGGCGATGAGACTCAGGATGTCGCGGCCGTTTTGCCTGGCGGAATTGCCGTACCGTCCGCAAGGCCGATCTCCTGGCGCAACGCGTCGGTGTGCTCCCCGAGCACGGACACGGTCTTGGCCGGCGCCGTGTCAGCCCCCGACATCCGAAACGGCAGGTTGAGCACCTGGAACGAGCCGCCCTCGTCCCGCACCTCGGAGAGTGCCTGGCGGTGCGCAAGCTGCGGATCGGCCAAGGCCTCGGACACGCTGCGATAGGCCGAGGCCGGCACGCCGGCAGCGCCAAGCACGCGCAAGCACGCATCGGTCGAAAGCTGCCGCGACCAGATTTCGACGCCGTCCATCAGCTCGGCCCAGTTCTCGCGGCGCGCGGCATAGGTGGCGAAACGCGGATCGGAGACCCAGTCCGGGCGGCCGATCACCCCCATCAGAGCCTGGAACGTCTTCTCGCTGGCGATCGTGATCATGACGTAGCCGCTTGCCGTCTCGGTCGGTCCGAACATCGGGCGTGGCGGCGGCGGCACCGCGAATTGCGAGCTCTGCAGCTCGGTCAGCGTCAGCGACAGCATGGTTTCCAGCATGGAGACGTCGATGTGCTGGCCGGCGCCCGTCACGCTGCGTTGATAGAGCGCCGACGCGATCGCGCCAAAACCATAGGTCCCGGTGACGACGTCGGCGTGGTAGATACCGCAATAGTCGGGACGGTTGCGGCCCGGCTGGTAGGCGAGATGGGCCATGTCATAGCCCGAAGCCGCGTGGATCACCGGGGCGTAGGCCGGCAGCTCGGCCGAAGGGCCGGTCTGGCCATAGCCCGAGATCGAGCAGTAGATCAGCCTCGGGTTGACCTGACGCAGGCTGTCGTAGTCGAGCCGAAGGCGGCGCATCACGCCGGGACGGAAGTTCTCGACCAGAATGTCCGACGTCGCGGCCAGCCGGCGCACCGCCTCCTTGCCGTCCTCGGACTTGAGGTCGAGTACCACGCTCTTCTTGCCGACATTGAGCTGGCCGAACGCGGTGCTGCAGCCGTTGCGGAGGGGAGGCCGGGTCCGCATCGTCTCGCCGCCATCGGTCTCGATCTTGATGACCTCGGCACCCATGTCGGCGAGCATCCGTGTACAATGGGGCCCGGCGATGGTGGTCGAAAAATCCAGCACCCGCAGGCCCGCGAAGGCCTTTGTCGTCGTCCCCTCATGCTTATCTGCTAGCTGCATGCCTGCCTGCGCCCTTGAACTCGTGGAACCATCGAAGATCTTTGTTGTTGATGCGGCGACCCTAGAGGGCGGCGGCTGAGTAGGAAAGTGTTTACCGAACAGACGTGCCGCGTGGGCGGGCTTTGGATTTCCAGCACAACTGGACCCGTTCTTGCATAGCAGCAAGCGGGGTCGAAAGAGGGCGGTTGTTCTTGAGGGTCTTGTTCGTCACCACGGAGATGGACGACTTCGTCCGCGTCGGCGGACTGGGCGCCGTTTCCGCCGCCCTCCCCCGCGCACTTCGCTCCTTCGCCGATATCCGGATCATGCTGCCCGGCTATCGCGACATCATCGAGCAACTCACGCATATTCAGGTCGTTGGCCGCTGTCCCGCATTCGCGGAGATGCCGGCCTGCTCGCTCGGCCGTGCCGCGACCAAGGACGGCCTGCCGGTCTATGTGCTGTTGTGCTCGCAGCTCTACGACCGACCCGGCAACCCCTATGGCGACGAGTTCGGGCGCGATTGGCCCGACAACGACATCCGCTTCGCGCGCTTCGCCTCGGCCGCCGCTGAGCTCGCCATGGGCAAGCTGGACAAGAATTGGGCAGCAGACCTGATCCATGCCAACGATTGGCAGGCCTCGCTGGTGCCGGCCTATCTGGCCTGGCAGGGCGCCAAGCTGCCGTCCATCCTGACCATCCATAACCTCGCCTATCAGGGCCTCTTCCCGAAGGACTCGCTGCGGCGGATCGGCGCACCGGAGAGCTCCTTCCACATCGATGGCGTCGAGTTCTACGATCAGGTCTCCTTCCTCAAGGCGGGCCTCGTCTACGCCTCGCACCTCACCACGGTCAGCGGCACCTATGCGCGGGAGATCACCACGGCCGAATTCGGCTGTGGCCTCGAGGGCCTGCTCCGCCTGCGCTCGGACGCCGCCGAGCTCACCGGCATCCTCAACGGCATCGACGAGAGCTGGGACCCGCGCTCCTGCGCCCAGCTCGCCCAGCAATTCGGCGCCGGCGACTGGGTCGGCAAGAAGGCGAATGCGGATTACGTCCGCAAGCAGTTCGGGCTGGCGGTCTCGCGCGGGCCGATGTTCGGCATCGTCGCGCGCCTCGTGCACCAGAAGGGGATCGACCTCGTGCTGTCGGCGGCGGACGAGATCGTCGATGCCGGCGGGCAGATCGTGGTCACCGGCTCCGGCGAGCCGGCGCTCGAGCAGGCCTTGATCGACGCGCACCGCCGCCGCCCCGACGCAATCGGGGTTGCGATCGGCTTCAACGAGGCCCAGGCGCGGCGCATCTTCGCCGGCAGCGACTTCACCTTGATGCCGTCGCGGTTCGAGCCGTGCGGGCTCAGCCAGATGTACGCCCAGCGCTTCGGCTCGCTGCCGATCGGTCACCAGACCGGCGGCCTCGCCGAGACCATCAGCGACGGCGAGACCGGCTTCCTGTTCTCGAGGCCGTCGCGCGAGTCCTTCCTCGGCGGCGTGCGACGGGCCTTCTCGGCCTTCATGGCCCACGATCAGCTCGACACCATGCGCCGCAGCGCCATGGGGCGCTCGTTCTCCTGGAGCATCTCGGCCGGCAGCTACAGCGCGCTGTACCGCAAGCTGGCGTCGGTGTGAGGCACCGCTGTCATTCCGGGGCGCGCCGTTTGGCGCGAGCCCGGAATCCATCGCTCCGCCGGAAATGCTGGGAGAAATGGATTCCGGGCTCGCGCTCCGCGCGCCCGGAATGACAAGCTGCAACGAGCTTGCCTCGAGTCCCTATTTCCCGCGCACATCCATCTGCGGACGGCCGATCCAGGCGCGATTAAGACACCGCGTCATCCAGTCGGGCCGCGCTTCGCCCCGCAGCCGCGCCTGCGCTTCCTGGTAGGGACCGACATAGCGCAGCCGGCCAGGCAATTTCGGATAGACGCGCCGGATCCACCGCAGCGCGTGATCGGCGGATCGGATCGCACGCGCGTCGAGCTCGAAGCCGAAGCCCGCGCGCAAGCGCTCGGGCAGCATGCTCGCGGAGAGCGCGCAATACCAGCGCGGCGGCCGCAGCCACGGGCGCGCGCCGCTGAATATCTGCGCGGCGATCTCGCGCGCCGCAGGGCCAACGGTTAGCGTCTCCGACTGCGCCATTGCCTTGGTGTAGGCGACGAAGCCGGACCAGTCCGCCGGCAAATCATCCCCCTTTAATCCGAAGAGGGCGCCGTACAGCCTGGCCTCGCTCCAATAGCGATCGCGCTCCTCCGCCGAGAGTGGCGGCAGCACCAGATCATGTGCCATGAGCGCGGTCTCGACCAGCGTGGCGTGGACCCAGCGCAGCGCGGGGATGTCGTTGGCGCAGTAGCGCGAGCCGGCCGCGAACGGCCCCACGGTCTCGGGCATCTCGCCGACGATCATGCTGTGACGCCGATGCAGCTGCCGGGACGACAGCAGCGCCCGGTCCAGCGAACCGAACACCATCGTAAAGACGATGTCGAAGGTGCGATGGAAGCGGCCGATCGGATCGGCAAGGGTGCGCGAATGCTCGGCGATCGCCGCCGCCACCCAGGGATGGGCCAGTTGCAGCAGCAGCGCACGGCCGGCGCCGAGAAAGAGCACGGCCTCCCGGTCGATCTGCCAGGTCAGTGAGGCCGGACCGAATACGCCCGCGACCGGTCCCGCCGCGTTGGCACGCAGCGTCTCGAGCGACTCCTCCAGATCTTTCTCAGCGACCAATTGCAAGCCTCGCGACGAAGATACGGCGACCATACTCCGGACCGCGCGCCTGCAAAATCGTCGTCGTGCGAGGCTATGACGGACAGAGCCTCACTCCGCCGCCATCGGCATCTCGTCCATATGCTCGTGCAGCACGACGCCGGCGAGCGGATCGAATTCGCCGACCCAGGGCTTGCGCGCCAGCACCGATTTCGTGTGCGCATAGCCGGCGTGCCAGCGCCGCGTGATCCCGGACGGACTGAAGTCGATATCCTTGGTATGGGTCTCGTGCTCGAGCTGCGGCGCCAGCAGCCGCACCACGTGCATGCGGGTCGGGCAGCCGTAGCTCGTCAGTTCCCTCACCGCGGGATCGTTGCGCTCGCTCTCGGGCAGCCGCGCCGCGAGCTGGTTAATGACGTGGCGCAGACGATGGGCCTGCTGCTGTCGCACGATCTGGCTGGCGATGCGGCTGGAATATTGCACGTCCTTGTGCCGGTTCAGCACCTCCGCCATCGTGGTCGGCTCCGGCCCGACCGGATTCCACAGATGCACGGAGAAGATCAGCGAGTTCCTGCGTGGATTGTCGTCGAACACGGCTTCGGTCGGCGTGTTCGACAGGATGCCGCCGTCCCAATAGAGCTCGCCGTCGATGCGCACGGCGGGGAAAGCCGGCGGCAGCGCGCCCGAAGCCATCACATGCTTCACCGTCAGCTCGCCGTCGCGGCTGTCGAAATAGCGCATTTCGCTGGTGCCGACATGAGCCGCACCGACCGTCAGACGCGGCGCGCAGCGGTTGGCGAGATCAAAATCGACGAGCTCGCTCAGCGTCTTCTCCAGCGGCGCGGTCGAATAATAGCCGGCGTGATCGGCGCCCAGCGGATAGGAATCGCCGGCATGGGCCAGCGGATTGGGCCGGAAGAAACCGGCAATGCCGTGGGTCACGGTCGACCAATAGGCCAGCTTCTCGTTGAAGCCGGGAAACGCGGTGCGCCAGTTCCAGACCGGCTGCTGCTCCATCCGCTTCCAGAACTCACGCAAGCGCGCGAGGCGGTGCTCGGGCGCGTTGCCGGCGATGAGGCTCGCATTGATCGCACCAATCGAGGTGCCGATGATCCAGTCCGGCTCGATGCCGGCTTCGTGCAAGGCCTGGTAGACCCCGGCCTGGTACGAGCCGAGCGCGCCGCCGCCCTGAAGCACGAGCACGACCTGACCCGGCAGGTCGAACTTCCTGTGCTGCGAATTGTCCTGCGTGCTCATGTCTCGCTCCTGGTGAGCTTGCGCCGTTCGAGTATTCGACTTGCTGCGCCGGCCCATGTCAATGCGCGGTCCAACCGCCGTCGACCGGCAGCGCAACGCCGGTGATCGAGGCCGCCGCGTCCGTCGACAGGAACACCGCGAGTGCGCCGAGCTCCTCGACCGCAACAAAGCGCTTGTTCGGCTGTTGCGCCAGCAGCACGTCGCGGATCACCTGATCGCGGGAGATGCCATGGGCCTTGGCCTGGCCGTCGATCTGCGCCTCGACCAGCGGCGTATGGACATAACCAGGGCAGATTGCGTTGCAGGTGATGCCCTGCTCCGCCGTCTCCAGCGCCGTCACCTTGGTGAGGCCGACGATGCCATGCTTGGCGGTGACATAGGCTGCCTTGAACGGCGAACCGACCAGGCCGTGCGTGGAGGCAATGTTGATGATCCGGCCGAAACCGTTCTGCCGCATTGCCGGCAAGGCGAGCCGCGTGGTGTGGAAGGCCGAGGACAGGTTGATTGCGAGGATCTGGTCCCACTTCTCGACCGCAAACTGGTCGAGCGGCGCGACATGCTGGATGCCGGCGTTGTTGACCAGGATGTCCAGCCGGCCGGATTGGGCCACCGTTGCCGCGATCATCTCGGCGATCGATTTCGGCCTCGTCATGTCCGCCGGCGAATAGCTGGCCTTGACGCCGAACTCGGCGGCGATCTGCTCGCGCGTTCGGCCGATCTCGCTGGCGACACCAAGGCCATTGAGCACGATGTCGGCGCCCGAGGCGGCGAGGGCCCGCGCGATACCGAGACCGATGCCGCTGGTCGACCCGGTGACAAGCGCCACCTTGCCGGCAAGCACGCGTGATGAAGCGGACGTCTGCGTCTTGATGGGAATATTCATGATCCAGACCTCTTCTCAGCGCGACACCGCGCCAGGCTGGAGCGAAATGTGCGGGATCTCCGGGATTTGCGGAAATGCCGGTTGGCTTCCGAGTCGATACGTCCGCGCTATCGCAGGCGGGATGTCATTTTTCGCCCTGATCGGCTAGATTTCCGGTCGATTTTTGCTGGGAGCCGATCCATGGAAATGCACCAGGTCCGCTATTTCCTCGCGGTGGCGCAGCTCTTGAACTTCACGCGCGCGGCCGAGGAATGCAACGTCACGCAGCCCTCGCTGACGCGCGCGATCAAGCAGCTCGAGGCCGAGCTGGGCGGCGACCTGTTCCGCCGCGAACGCCCCGCCGCGCAATTGACTGAGCTCGGCCAGCGCATGCATCCACTCCTGAAGCAGTGCTATGACGCGGCCATCGGCGCGCGCTCGCTCGCCTCCTCGTTCAGGAGCGGAGAGATCGGTGCGCTCCGCATTGCGCTGACGCATTCGATCGACCTCGCTTTGCTGATTCCGCATCTCAACGAGATCAAGCGGCAGTTCAACCGGCTCGAATTCCGCTTTCTGCGCGGCTCGGGCCGGGAGGTCGGCGACTTCCTGAAGAAGGGCGAAGCCGAGCTCGGCATTGCTGCCGAGATCGACGAGGCCTGGGACCGGCTGGATGTCTGGCCGCTGTTCACCGAGAGCTTCGAGCTCGTCGTCGGCGACGGGCATCGGCTGGCCGGCCGCAGCTCGGTCGAACTGGACGATCTGCGGTCGGAGCTGCTGCTGAGCCGAACTTTCTGCGAGCACGCGCGCCGCATCTCCGCGAGCCTGCGCGAGCACGGCATCGACATCGAACAGGGGCATGAGGTCTCGAACGAGCGCGACTTGATCGAGTTGGTCGAGGCCGAGATGGGCATCGCCATGGTGCCGCACACCTCGCCAGTGCCGGAGCGGCTGACGCGCGCCGCGGTCACGGGGCTGGACGCCCGCCGCACCGTCAATCTCTATGGGGTCGCCGGCCGGCAACGCACCGCCGTGGGCAACGCCGTGATGCGCATGCTACGCGGCGCCGACTGGCGCGAGATCGCGGGGTAGTCTTTACAGTGTCGACCGCCCTTCCCCTCTCCCCCTGTGGGAGAGGGTGGCTCGCCGCATAGCGGCGAGACGGGTGAGGGGTATCTCTCCGCGACTCCAATCCTCATTTGTGATTGCGGAGGCAACCCCTCATCCGGCGCTTCGCGCCACCTTCTCCCACAAGGGGAGAAGGAAGAAAGCGTAGCTCAATTCTCCCGGCTCGTGCGCTCCAGCGCTTCGATCAGATCGTCGATCTCCATGCGCTTGCGGAAATCCGGATCGACGAAGCGGGCCTTCACGATGCCGTCGCGTCCGACCACGAACACGGCCGGGATCGGCAGCATCCAGCCGTCATTGCCGTGGAATTTCGCCATGTCCTGATAGGACAGCAATTGCTGGATCTCGGCACCTAACCAGATCGCGAGGTCGAGCGACAGCGCATAGCCGTTGTCGAGATCCGTCAGGACCGGAAACGGCGCGCCGGATTCGGCCTTGAGCTGCCCGGTATATTCCTGCGTCTCCGGCACGATCGCGACGACCTGCGCCCCCATCGCCTTGATGCGGTCCAGCGCCTGGACCACGGCGCGGACATTGAGCCGGCAATAGGGACACCAATGGCCGCGGAAGAACATCACCGCGACGGGGCCTCCCTCCAGCAGCGAGGGCAGCGACACGAGACGGCCACCCTCGTCGGGCAGCATGAACGGCGGCATCGGGTCGCCCGGCCGCGGCGCGGTCTCGCCGCCGCCGTTGTCGCTCAATCGCGCGACCAGGCGATCGACCGCCTCGCCATAGGCCGGAAAGACCTCGCGGCTGGCATCTGCATAGGCGCGGAGCTGTTCGTTCAGCGTGCTGTCCATGTCGCGGCAGCGCTGGAACGCGAGCCTGAGCTGTTCGGCATCGGCTGGCGAGAGAGACGTCATCTTCCTGCTCCGGCTTCCTTGCGGGCGAATATTAGTTTCCCGGTTCGCCCGCCCGCAAGGGGCGACCGCAATCGGGCGTGCTGGCATCGGACGCCGGATGCTGCGAAAGCGGAAATGCCGATGCCCAATCGGTTCGATAGCTGCCGCCTATCGGCATAGCGCGGGGCTATCGCATCGAAAGCAAGCCGGCATTTCAACATGGAAAAGGTCTCGACGAAGCTCCTGCCATAGCCCGCGGCCGACAGGGCTCGCGGCCAACAGAGGAGACTTTCCATGTCTAGCCATCTCACAATGTCGCGCGTGGTTTGGACAGGCGTTGCCGTTCTCGGCGCGCTGACATTTGCGACGCCGGTTTTCGCCGGCGAATGTCCGGCCGGCAAGACCAAGCCGAATGCGCAGCCGATGGTCGACTACAAGCCTGTCGGCGTCACCGACGTGACGCTCGGCGCGATCGATCTCGGCAAGCAGCCCGCCCGTATTGAGGGCCGCGAGCTGCGCTTCCGCAAGCTGACCATCGAGCCCGGCGGCATCGTGCCCTGGCACAGCCATGAGGACCGTCCGGCCCTGATCTTCGTGCAGCAGGGCGAGATCGTCGAATACGCCTCCAACTGCGTCGACCCGATCGTGCACAAGGCCGGCGACATCCGCCCCGAAGTCCACGGCACCTCGCACTGGTGGAAGAACCTCGGCAAGGAGACCGTCATTCTCTATGTCGGCGACGTCCGCAAGGATCCCAACGACCGCCATATGTAATTCCGTGCGGCCATCCTTCGAGACGCCCGCTTCAGGCGGGCTCCTCAGGATGAGGACGGAGTGTGCGGCAGCAGCCTCGGCGGCCACGATGTCGCTTAGCCTCATCCTGAGGAGACCGCCACCGGGTCGGCGCAGAGCGCGGCCCGATGACAGGCTCCGCGGTCGTCTCGAAGGACGAGGCGCGCGCTCGGGGCATGCCGGGGCATGAGGGAGCGCAACGACATGACCGATCTTTCCGCATCGATCAAACCGATCGCGACGACGATGAATGCGCATTCCCCTGGCTTCGCGTTTCGCTCGCTCGTGATCGGCCTCACCGCATTCCTGACGGTCGTCGATCTCTTCGCGACGCAGGCGATCCTGCCCTCGCTGACACGGCACTACGGCGTCACACCCGCGGCAATGGGCTTTGCCGTCAATGCCAGCACCTTCGGCATGGCCGCAGCCAGCCTCGTCGTCGGCTTCTTCAGCCCGCGCATCGACCGGCGAACGGGCATCCTGCTCAGCCTGGCCCTGCTTGCGGTCCCCACCAGCCTGCTAGCTGTCGCGCCCACTCTTGCCGTCTTCACCGCGTTGCGGGTCGCGCAGGGCCTGTGCATGGCGTCCGCCTTCGCGCTCACCCTCGCCTATCTCGGCGAGCAATGCAGCGCCATGGACGCCGGCGGCGCCTTTGCCGCCTACATCACCGGCAATGTCGCCAGCAATCTCGTCGGCCGGCTGATCTCGGCCGCATTGGCCGATGGCCTCGGCCTCGCCTGGAACTTCTACTTCTTCGCGGCGCTCAATCTTGCCGGCGCGGCGCTGGTCTATCTCACCGTCAACCGCGTGCCGCCGATGCATGCGATGACGCCGGCGGCTTCGCCGCTCGCCGCCACCATCGCGCATTGGCGCAATCCGCAGCTGCGCGCCTCTTTCGGCATCGGCTTCTGCATCCTGTTCGCCTTCATCGGCACCTTCACCTACGTCAATTTCGTGCTGGTGCAGCCGCCGCTGTCGCTCGGCATGATGGATCTCGGCCTCGTCTATTTCGTCTTCCTGCCGTCGATCGTCACGACGCTTCTGGCCGGCAGGGTGGCGGCGCGGCTGGGAACGCGGCCCACGATCTGGGGCGCGCTCGCTGTTGCCGGGCTCGGCCTGCCCTTGATGCTGTCGCCGCGTCTGGGCGAAGTGCTCGCCGGCATGGTCCTGGTCGGGGTCGGCACATTCTTCGCACAGGCCGCCGCGACGGGTTTCGTCGGACAGGCCGCAGCCGACAATCGCGGCATCGCCAGCGGGACCTATCTTACGTGTTACTTCTGCGGCGGACTGGTCGGCACCGCCGTGCTCGGGCGCCTGTTCGACGCTTTCGGATGGCAGGCGTGCGTATTCGGCATGGGCGCGGCGCTCGCTGCCGCAGCCCTGCTTACATTCGCCCTGAAACGCTAGCGCTTGGCCGGCGCTTCCTGCGGCGGCTCGTCGTCGGCGATCGCGCGCCAGGCGGCGCCGTCGAGATCGTCGTACTGGCCGCTCCTGAGCGACCACAGGAAAGCGACGAGACCGGCACCTCCGAGCATCAATGCCAGCGGGACCAGGATGACCAGTATCTCCATTACACGATCTCCCGCGAGGCGCTGCGGGCGCGCAGCGAGTTCAGCATCACCAGGATCGACGATCCGCTCATGGCGGCAGCCGCGATCAGGGGCGTCACGACGCCGCTGATCGCAACCGGCACCGCGAGCACATTGTAGCCGATCGCAAGCCAGAGGTTCTGCCGCATCAAATGCAGCGCCTTGCGCGAGGCGTCGATGGCGGCGACGACGGGAGCCAGCGGCCGGCCGAGGAAGACGAGATCGGCGGTGGCCTGGCTGAGATGCGCGGCCGAGATCGGCGACATCGAGACATGGGCCGCCGCGAGCGATGGCGCATCGTTCATGCCGTCGCCGACCATCAGCACTTTCGCACCGCGCCGTTTCAGCTCCTCGATCCGCGCGATCTTGTCGGCCGGGGTGACGCCGGCGCGCCACTCGGGGATGTCGAGCGATTGGGCCGCGGCCTTCACGGCCGGCTCGCGATCGCCGGACAGGATCTCGATGCCGATGTTGCGCGCCTTCAGAGCCGCGATCACCGCCTTGGCATCGGGTCGCAGGCCCTGGCGAACCGAGAGGATGAATTTTTCGCTGCCCTTGCTGAACGCGACGATGGAAGCTTCGGGATCGACCAAGGCGCTGCCGACCAGCGCCTCGGCACCGCAGAAGGAGGGACGGCCGAGGCGAAGCTCGAGGCCGTCGACGGTCGCACGGACACCCTGCCCGGCCTCCTCCACCGCACTGAGGATCGGAGACTTCGCACCGGCAGCTTGCGCGACGGCGGCAGCCACCGGGTGATGGCTCGACAGTGCGAGCCGGCCGGCGAGTTCGAAGACATCGGCGGGAATGTCGGCGGCATTCATCACTTCGAGCTCGGGCAGCGTCAGCGTGCCGGTCTTGTCAAAGATCACATGGTCGGCTTCAGCCAGCCGCTCGATCGCATCGCCCGCATTGAGCAGCACACCGGCCTTGAACATCGCGCCCGAGGCCACCGTCTGCACCGTCGGGATCGCAAGCCCTAGGGCGCAGGGACAGGTGATGATCAGCACGGCGACGCCGGTCACGATCGCATCGTGCCAGCTCGCACCGGCGAGGACCCATCCGAGAATGGTCAGGAGCGCGGTCGCATGCACCACCGGCGCATAGAGCCGCGAGGCCCGGTCGGCAAGGCGCATGTAGCGCGAGCGCGCCTGGAGCGCGTTGTCGAGCAGCCGCGTGATCTCGGCGAGCAGCGTCGCCTCGGAGGCGGCCGAGACTCGCACCCGCAAGCTGCCGAAGATGTTCATCGATCCCGCATAGACCGGCGTGCCCTGCTCGGCCGTGACATAGAGCGTCTCGCCGGTGATCAGGCTCTGGTCGATCTCGGAACGCCCTTCGATCACGGTGCCGTCGACCGCGCAGCGCTCGCCGGGCCGGAGCAGCACGATGTCGCCCGGATTGATCGCCGCCACCGGCACCTGCGAGATCTCGTCAGGCCCGATGAACTTCGCGGCCGTCTCAGCCTTCAGCGCGGCGAGATTGCCGGCGACCGCGCGGGTCCGCCGCCGGATGTTCTGGTCGAGGAAGCGGCCGACCAGGAGGAAGGTCAGCAGCATGATCGCGGCGTCGAAATAGGCATGCTCGGCGTGGTGGATGGTCTCGACCACGGACATGCCGAGCGCCAGGATCACGCCGATCGAAATCGGCACGTCCATGTTGGTGGTCTTGGCCGACAGAGCGCGCCAGGCCGAGCGGAAGAACGGCTGGCCGGCATAGGCCGCCGCCGGCAGAGCGATCAGCGCCGACAGCCAGTGGAAGAAGTCGCGCTGCTCCGGCAGCATGTCCGAGACGTTGCCGGACCACACCGGGATCGACAGCATCATCACGTTCATGGTGGCGAACGCGGCGACCCCGAGGCAGCGCAGCAGGAAGCGGGATTCGGCGACCTCGGCCGCTTCCGCGCTCTCGGTCTCGAACGGATAGGCCTTGTAGCCGAGCTCCTCGAGCCGATCGATGAAGCGGCCGGGGTCGAGCGTACCCGCCTTCCATTCCAGCGCAACGCGGCGGTCGGTGAGGTTGACGCGGGCCAGAGTGACGTCGGGGATGGCCGAGAGCCCGCGCTCGATCTTGGCCATGCAGCCGGCGCAGTGAACGCCCTCGACGGCGAGATCGATGTGCCGGAGGCCCTCGCCCGCATCGCGGACGTAATGAGAGAAATCGCGCGTGACCCGCATGACGGAATCCTTCAGTTCAGGATCACGCGGTTGCGCGACATGAACACGCGCGTCCCCCGCGCCTCGCCCTCGATCACCAGGTCCCATTGGCCCGGCGCGACGGACGCCGCATTGCCGCGATAGAGGCCGATGCCGGCTTCGCTGAGCTCGACGGCGAGGTCGGCGCGCTTGTCGGTCGGCCGCTCCAGCCGGCCGCCGAACTTCAGCCCGGAGATCGGCTGGCCGCCGGCGTCGCGGGCCTCGACCTGGACCGAGGCGCCGCCGTCGTTGCGGCGCTCGACATGGGCGTTGACCTTCCACTTCCGCGCGGCCTGGTCCTGCGCCGCCGAGATCTCGCGATCGTAGACGAGGCCCGCGGCATAGGGGCTGTCGACGTCGGTGCCGGGCAGCGTTGCGATGGCGAGCTTCATCATGGTGGCGTTGACGCCGATAACGAGGCCGAAGAAAGCGACCAGCATCAGGAAGACCTTGGTTCCGGTCAGCGGCTTGGATGACATGGTGGTCTCCTGATCTTACGGCGCGACAAAATTGTCGGTGGCACTCGCGGCGACACCGAGCCCGATGTCCATGACGTGGAAGCGGACCGGAATCGATTTCTCCGGATTGTTTTCGGCCGGCGCGGTGACCAGCAGCCGCAGCTCGCTGGTCGCATCGCGCGGGATCACGATGATCGGACGGTCCGGCGTGACCGAATCGATGCCGACGACGTGCATCGTGGGGTTCACGGGCCCCTCGACGTCGATCGCGATGACGCGGTCGTAGCCGCTCTTGTTCAGCAGCCGCACCGTATAGGCGTTGCGGATCGAGCCGTCGCTCAGCTTGACCGCGACCGGGTTGCGGTCGTGCAGCACGTTGACGTCGAGCAGGCTGCGGGTCGCCAGCGTATAGATCATGAAGCCGCCGACGGCCGCGATAATGGCACTATAGACGACGGTGCGAGGCCGGACGATCCGGTAGATCGGCGCCTTGCCTTCCTGGCGGCGATGGATGTTGATGTCGTTGTCGTAGCCGATCAGCCGCTTCGGCCGGCCGATCTTTGTCATCACGTTGTCGCATGCGTCGATGCAGAGGCCGCACTGGATGCATTCCATCTGCGGCCCGTTGCGGATGTCGATGCCGGTCGGGCAGACCGCGACGCATTGGTAGCAGTCGACGCAATCGCCGACCTGCTGGCCGAGGGCGCGCAGCTCGGCGGCCTTTTTCACCGAGGTGCGCTTCTCGCCGCGGTCATAGCGATAGGTGACGTTGAGCGCCCATTCGTCGGTGAGTGCGGCCTGAATGCGCGGCCACGGACACATATAGGTGCAGACCTGCTCGCGCATGAAGCCGGCGAGCAGATAGGTCGTCGCGGTGAGGATGCCGATCCAGATATAGGCGAGCATCGGCCCCTGGAAGGTGACGAGCTCCTTCACCAGGGTCGGCGCGTCGTTGAAATAGAGCACCCAGGCGCCGCCGGTCCACCAGGCGATCATGAGCCAGATCGAATGCTTGAGCACGATCTCGGAGATGCGCTCCAGCTTCATCGGATCGGACGATTTGTCCTTCTTCATCCGCTCGCGCCGGTCGCCCTCGATCAGGCGTTCGACCGCGTAGAACAGGTCGGTCCACACCGTCTGCGGACAGAGATAGCCGCACCAGATCCGCCCGCCGATGGAGTTCATCAGGAACAGCGCCACCGCGGCGACGATCAACAGGCCCGTGAAGTAATAGACCTCCTGCGGCCACAGCTCGATGAAGAAGAAATAGAAGCGGCTGTTGGGAAGATCGATCAGCACCGCCTGGCTCGGCGCGCCGAGACCGCGATTCCAGCGCACGAAGGGCAGGAAGTAGTAGACGCCGAGGCAGAATGCCATCAGGCCCCATTTGATCCGGCGGAAAGTACCGGAGACGCTCTGGGGATAGACCTTCTTGCGGGCCGCATAGAGCGGCCCGACGTCGTCCGCGGGCTTCAGTTCGTTCGGATTGACGGTCTTGTTCATCGCCTCGAGCTTCTTCAAAGGTGCGATTAAACCTAGACCCGGCACCGCCGCGCAGGTTGATCCAACGCAAACGGGGGCGCTTTTCTTCGCCCCCGCCGGAAGTCGTCGCTCGCGGATCGGCCTATTTGCCGCCGCCGAGCGAGTGGACGTAGACCGCCATCGCCTTGATGGTGGCGGGATCGAGCCGGCCTTCCCAGGCCGGCATCACGCCGGCGCGGCCCTGGCCGATGGTCTCGATCAGGCTCGCCTCGTCGGAGCCGTAGAGCCAGATCTTGTCGGTCAGATCAGGTGCGCCCATCTCCTGGTTGCCCTTGCCGGCGTCGCCGTGGCAGGCGGCGCAATTCTCCGCGAAGATCTTCTGGCCCTTGGGGGCGTCATAGCCGTTGCGGGTCGACAGGCCCGACAGCGACCGCACGTAATTGGCGGCGGTGACGATCTCGTCGCCCTTCAGCACGCCATCCTTGCCGAAGGCGAGCATCTGCCCCTCATGGGTCTTGGCATGGCCCGACCGCACGCCGAACTGGATGGTCTGCATGATCTGGTCGAGCGAGCCGCCCCACAGCCATTCGTCATCGTTCAGGTTGGGATAGCCCTTGGACCCCGTCGCACCCGTGCCGTGGCACGGCGCGCAATTGTCGCCGAACACCGTCTTGCCCTTGGCGCGCGCAAGCGCCAGCAGAGCCGGATCCTTCTGGATGTCGGCGAGCGAGGCCGAGCCCAGCGCCGCCATCTTGTCACCCCGGATCTTCTCGAGGTTGGCGAGCTCGACCGCGACGTCGGCGCGCGAGGAGTAACCGAACAGGCCGGTGGTGTTGCTTTGGATCAGCGGCCAGGCCGGATAGACGATCCAGTAGCCGATCGACCAGACGATGGTGAGATAGAAGGTGATCACCCACCACCGCGGCAGCGGCGTGTTGAGCTCCTTGATGCCGTCCCACTCGTGTCCGGTCGTGGACTTGCCGGAGACGGAATCGATGTCGCTAGAATGATCGGTCATGGTTTCTCACTCCTCCCGCAAGGGCAGGTGCGCTGCCTTGTCGAACGCAGCCTTGTTACGGGGCCAAAATGCGTAGGCGATGATCGCGAGAAAGATCGCGACGAACACCGGTGTCCAGATCGTCGTCACGAGATCGGACGCAAGATTATGGACGGTCAGGATGGCTTTCATCGTTCATGCCTTCTCAGCGAAGATTGGCTTTCTCGTTGTAGATCTTGAAGTCGACCAGCGTGCCGAGCATCTGCAGGTACGCGACCAGCGCGTCCATCTCGGTCGGCGTGCCGGTCTTGCCGTCGAAATTGCGTACGACGGCCTTGGCGTAGCGCTTGGTGAAGGCGTCGGTGCCGGCATTGTCCGGATCGGCCTGGGCCTTCAGGTCGGCGGCGGCATTGGCGAGTTGCTCGTCGCTATAGGGGACGCCGACGGTCCTGAGGGTGCGCATGTCGCCGGCGATCGCATCCGGGTCGATCTCGGCCTTGCTGAGAAACGGATAGCCGGGCATCACGGACTGCGGCACGATCGCGCGCGGGTTGGCCAGATGGGTGACGTGCCACTCGTCGGAATATTTGGCGCCGACACGGGCGAGATCCGGGCCTGTGCGCTTGGAGCCCCACTGGAACGGGTGATCGTACATGCTCTCGGCGGCGAGCGAGAAATGGCCGTAGCGCTCGACCTCGTCGCGCAAGGGCCGGACCATCTGCGAATGGCAGAGATAGCAGCCCTCGCGGACATAGACATTGCGCCCCGCCAGCTCCAGCGGCGTGTAGGGCCTGACCCCATCGACCTTCTCGATCGTGCTCTTGAGGTAGAACAGCGGAGTGATCTCAACGAGACCGCCGATCGCAACCACGAGGAGGATACCGACGACCAGGATGATCGAGTTCTTTTCGAAGATTTGGTGGCGTGTCCAGAACGACATTGCTTGAGCTCCTCATTCCGCCGGCTGAAGAGCGACGGGCATCTGGACTTCCTGTTCGCCGACGCGAACCGTCATCCAGAGATTGTAGGCCATGATCAGCGAGCCGATCAGGAACAGGCCGCCGCCTGCGGCGCGGATGATGTAGAAGGGATGCATCGCCTCGACGGTCTCGATGAAGGAATATTCGAGGAAGCCGAGCGAGGTGTAGGCACGCCACATCAGGCCTTGCAGGATGCCGGACACCCACATCGCCGAGATGTAGAGAACGATGCCGAGGGTGGCGACCCAGAAGTGCCAGTTGACGAGCTTGAGGCTGTAGAGGCTCTTGCGGTTCCAGGCCCACGGCACCAGGCAGTACAGCGCGCCGAAGGAGACGAAGCCGACCCAGCCGAGCGCGCCGGAATGCACGTGGCCGATGGTCCAGTCGGTGTAGTGGCTGAGCGAATTGACCACCTTGATCGACATCATCGGGCCTTCGAAGGTCGACATGCCGTAGAAGGCGACGGAGACCACGAGCATGCGCAGCACGGGATCGGTGCGCAGCTTGTCCCAGGCACCCGACAGCGTCATCAGGCCGTTGATCATGCCGCCCCAGGAGGGCATCCACAGCATGATCGAGAAGGTCATGCCGAGCGTCTGCGTCCAGTCCGGCAGCGCCGTGTAGTGCAGATGGTGGGGACCTGCCCAGATGTAGAGGAAGATCAGCGCCCAGAAGTGGATGATCGAGAGCCGGTAGGAATAGATCGGCCGCTCGGCGCGCTTCGGGATGAAGTAGTACATGATGGCGAGGAAGCCGGCGGTCAGGAAGAAGCCGACCGCGTTGTGGCCGTACCACCACTGGAACATGGCGTCCTGGATGCCGCCCCAGGCGACGTAGGACTTCGAACCGAACACCGAAACGGGCAGCGCCGGGTTGTTGCCGAGATGCAGCACCGCGATCGTCACGATGAAGGCGAGATAGAACCAGTTCGCAACGAAGATGTGCGGCTCCTTGCGCTTGAAGATGGTGGCAAGGAAGACGAGCAGATAGACGACCCAGACGATGGTCAGCCACAGATCGGCGTACCATTCCGGCTCGGCATATTCCTTCGACTGGGTGACGCCGAGCAGATAGCCGGTGCCGGCGATCAGGATGAAGAAGTTGTAGCCGAGCACGACGAACCACGGCGCGAGGTCACCGGCAAGGCGCGCGCGGCAGGACTTCTGCACCACGTAGAAAGAGGTCGCGATCAACACGTTGCCGCCGAAGGCGAAGATCACGGCGGAGGTGTGCAGCGGACGCAGGCGGCCGAAGCTGATCCAGGGCAGATCGAAGTTCAGCGCGGGCCAGGCCAGCTGCGAGGCGATGATGAGGCCGACGAGGAATCCGGCAATGCCCCAGAACATCGCCATGAAGGCCGAGAACTTGATCGGCCCCATGCTGTAGTTCGGGCGGCCGTTGATCTCCTGGGCCGGCAGCGCCGCCGGCCGCTCGAAGTAGCGGTTGACGATGAAGAACACCGCAGCGAGACTCGCCGCCGCGCTGAGCGCAGCGTGGAACGCGAAGGGCGCATCGAGCGCCTTGGCCGAGGCGATCACGCAGAGGAAAGCGGTGACTGCGAATACGACAGCCAAGCCGCTTTCACCGATGGTCATGGATTTTGAGATGGAGGGCTGGCTCATGCGGATTCTCTCTGAAAGAACACGCTGCCAGAAACCACATCCACCCTCGCGGCGAATTGATTGAAATCAAGATAGATGGATTTCTGTTAATGTGAGCCGATGCAGTGCCAGTTGAAATGCCCTCTCCCCTTGTGGGAGAGGGCAGCGAGAAGGTGCGGCAAACTCACTTGGGTGAGGGGTTGGTTCCGCACGAAAAGTTTTTCCGTTGAAGCGGACCCCTCATCCGGCGCTTCGCGCCACCTTCTCCCGCAAGGGGAGAAGGGAAGAAAGATAGATAACCTCCGTGAAATCACGGAGGTTGGAACAGAAGGATCCAGACGTCACTCCCGCGCCGTCGCCTTGAGCGCCGCGATGACGTCCTCGCGCGCGATGATGCCGACCAGCTTCTGTGTGCCGTCCAGCACGATGATGCTCCTGATGCGGTGCTCGACCATGATCTGGAGCACGCGCGTCAGCCGCGTGTCGGGGCTGACATAGATGAACTCGGGCGTCATGACGTCGCCGATCTTGCGGCTCATCAGGTCGTCGTAGCGCGGCAACATCTGGCTCGGCGTAAAGGCGAAGCACTTCAGGATGTCGAACTTGGTCACGATGCCGACCACCTGCCCGTCGTCTTCGACCGGATAGGAATTGAAATCGTCGGTCTCGAACATCTCGCTGAGCTGGAACAAATCGAGGTCGCGCTGCACCGTCTTGACGTTGCGCGTCATGTAGCCGTCGACGGTCTGTTCAAGAAATTGGTACACGGCGCGTCCTCCTCGATTCCTCAAACTGGCCGGACGATGGTCAGTGCGACAGCAGCACGCTGCGGACGGTTTGCGTCACCAGATATTGCGTGACGCCTCCTAGGATCAGTTCGCGAAATCTCGAATGACCATAGGCGCCCGCGACGATCAGGCCCGCGCCGGTGTCGCCGGCGACTTTCTCCAACCGCGCAGCAGGGGTTTCGTTTCCTGCGGCCTCGAGGACCCGCGCAGTCGCGGTGATGCCGTGGCGGCCGAGCCAGGCGGCAACGTCGCTGACACCGGCCATCACGGCCGAACGGTCGTCGCCCCGCTCCGGGATTTCCACGATGGTGACGTCCTTCGCCTTGTGCAGCATCGGCAGCGCGCCCGCCACCGCCCGCCGCGCCTCCGGCGTGTCCTTCCACGCCACCAGCACGCTGCGCAGGTCGAGCCAGTTGGCCCGGTCGGGAACGACGAGCAGCGGGCGGCCGGTCTGCATCACCAGGTCCTTGGGACTCGCCAGCGAGAAAGCATCGGAGAAGGCCGGGCTCTGCCCGCCGCTGACGACGATGTCGGCGCAACGCGCCTGCGCCGTGACGAAGCGGGCCGGATAATCCATCGCGCTGCGCCACTCCGCGTGTCCACCGCGATTTTTCACGGCCGCGCGGAATTGCGCTTCGAGCCCGGCCAGCCGCCGCTTGATCGAAGCTTCGCCCTCGTCGATCAGCGCTTGCGCCTCTGCGCCGTCGGTGAAATAGAGCGGCGGGACGAACTGCGCCGCAGCGACCCCGACGATGGCCGCCTCGAATCGTTCGGCGAGCTCGCCTGCGACCTGAAGACGCGCTTCGTTGAGTTGATCGAGCGCCAGGCTGACCATGACGGTGGCGTATGTCATCGGGAAATCTCCAGCATTACAGAATTTTTTGAATCCTAGACCTGCTGCCGCGCAACAGGCTGAGCTAGATCAAATCGAGGTCTCTGGGTGCCCACTCTCCCGGAATGGGGAGTCCGGCAGTGGATTCAACGTCCGCGCTTGCCTCCGGCCGAGCCTTGGGCGACATTGCTGAAGCGGTAACGGCATCCTGCCGGTCCGCCGAGAATAGGAGCAGAACCTTGGCGCCGACCCGCGGGAACCATCCGGCAGACGATGGTCGGGGCGAGCATTTCCGAGTCCGCATCGAGGGATTCGGGGTCGGCACCTGGGACCTCGACCTGCAGACTCGCGAGCTCGACTGGTCGGACACGGCCAGGCGACTGTTCGGCCTGCAGCCGGACCGGGCCGTCAGCTACGATCTCTTTCTTTCCCTGTTGGAGCCGGGCGATCGGGACCACCTCCTGAAGGCGATCGGGCGCACATCGGAAGGTGGCGGGGGCCTCGACTTGTCCTTCAAGGTCAGCGGCGCGTCCGGAAACGGCCAATGGATCCGGGCCAGGGCCGGCGTGATCCGGGACGATGCGGGCATGCCGCGTCATCTCAGCGGGATATTCCTGGACATCAACGAGGAGAAGCAGCTCGAAGAGGCCCTGCGGTCCCAGGAGAATCATCTTCGCTCGATTCTCGAAACGGTGCCCGATGCCATGATCGTCATCGATTCACGCGGCATCATGCAGCTCTTCAGCAGCGCGGCGGAGCGGCTGTTCGGCTACAGCAGGCAGGAAGCCATCGGCCGGAACGTGAGCATTCTCATGCCGGAACCCGATCAGTCGCGTCACGACAGCTATCTCACGCGCTATCTCAGGACCAATGATCCGCACATCATCGGCATCGGCCGGATCGTGACGGGCAAACGCCGCGACGGCACGACCTTCCCGATGCACCTGTCCGTCGGGAAGACGCAACGCGCGGGCGAGCCCCATTTCACCGGCTTCGTGCGCGATCTCACCGAGCACCAGCAGACCCAGGCGCGGCTCCAGGAGCTGCAATCCGAGCTCGTGCACGTGTCGCGGCTGACCGCGATGGGCGAGATGGCTTCCGCGCTCGCCCACGAGCTCAACCAGCCGCTGGCGGCGATCAGCAATTACATGAAGGGATCGCGGCGCCTCCTCGCCGGCAGCACCGATCCCAACATGCCGAAGGTCGAAAGCGCGCTGGACCGCGCGGCGGAACAGGCGTTGCGCGCCGGCCAGATCATCCGCCGCCTGCGCGACTTCGTCTCCCGCGGCGAATCCGAGAAGCGGGTCGAGAGCCTGTCCAAGCTGATCGAGGAAGCCGGCGCGCTCGGGCTCGCCGGCGCGCGCGAGCAGAACGTGCAGCTCCGCTTCAGCCTTGATCCCGACGCCGACCTCGTTCTCGCCGACCGGGTGCAGATTCAGCAGGTGCTGGTCAACCTGTTCCGCAACGCGCTCGAGGCGATGGCGCAGTCGCAGCGGCGCGAGCTCGTCGTCGCCAACACCCGTGTCGCCGACGGCATGATCGAGGTGGAGGTCTCCGACACCGGCATCGGCTTCCGGGAAGACATCATTCCAAACCTGTTCCAGACCTTCTTCACCACCAAGGACACCGGCATGGGCGTGGGACTCTCCATCAGCCGCTCGATCATCGAGGCCCATGGCGGCCGCATGTGGGCCGAGAGCAACGCAGCGGGCGGAGCGACCTTCCGCTTCACCCTGCCGGCAACCGACGAGAGCTGATCCATGACGACCAAGGGAAATGTTTACGTCATCGACGACGACGCGGCGATGCGGGACTCGCTGAACTTCCTGCTGGATTCCGCCGGCTTCGCCGTCACTTTGTTCGACGACGCGCTCGCCTTTCTCGAAGCCCTGCCCCGCCTCGGTTTCGGCTGCATCGTCTCCGACGTGCGCATGCCCGGCCTCGACGGCATCGAGCTCTTGAAGCGGATGAAGGCGCAGCAAAGCCCATTCCCGATCGTGATCATGACCGGTCACGGCGACGTGCCGCTGGCGGTCGAGGCGATGAAGCTCGGGGCGGTCGACTTCCTGGAAAAACCATTCGATGACGACCGTCTCACCGCCATGATCGAGTCGGCGCTCCGCCAGGCCGAGCCCGCCGCCAAGAACGAGGCCGTCGCGCAGGACATCGCTGCCCGCGTCGCGTCCTTGAGCCCGCGGGAACGCCAGGTCATGGAGGGGCTGGTCGCGGGCCTCTCCAACAAGCTGATCGCCCGCGAATACGACATCAGCCCGCGGACCATCGAGGTCTACCGGGCCAACGTCATGACCAAGATGCAGGCGAGCAGCCTTTCGGAACTGGTTCGCCTCGCGATGCGCGCCGGCATGCTCAACGATTGAGGCAGGTCAAGGCGACTTCACGGCGCAGTGCTAGCCAGACAGCATGGTTGAGGTCAGCCCACATCGTGCGCGGCCGTCGTCCTCCCCACAACCCACCGTCTTTGTGGTCGATGATGATGCCGCAGTTCTCGGATCCCTGCGGTTCCTGCTGGAGACCGACGGCTTCGCCGTGCGGACCTTCAGGAGTGGCACGGCGCTGCTCAATCTCGGCGCCGCGCCCGGGCCGGACTGCTACGTCATCGACTACAAGATGCCCGACATCAACGGCATCGATTTGACCGGCCGGCTTCGCAAATCCCACCGCGACGCGCCCGTGATCCTGATCACCGGCTATCCCGACGAGAACATCTCGGCCCGGGCCGCGATGGCGGGCATTAAGGACGTGGTTTTGAAGCCGCTTCTCGACGAAAACCTGGTCAAGTGCATCCGCCACGCCATCCAGGACCGCCCCGGAGCGGGACCTAGGGACTCTACGTAGGTAAACATCCCTAAGATAACGCGCGAAATTTCCGGATTGCGTGTTTCATCGTAGCAGTGCTCCATCACAACGGAGATGGCGCAGATGCTAACCCAGACGCTCAACACCCAGGCGATCAACACCCAAATCGGTGGCAAGATTGCTCCTGCCCACCCCGTTACCGACCAGTTCGGCGCGATCGCGGGCCATGTCGGCCTGGTCGCCACCGAGTTCTCCTACGGCAAGGACGAGGAGATCTATGGCGAGGAGGAGGCGGCCGAATATGTCTATCAGGTCGTGACCGGCGCGGTGCGCAGCTACAAGCTTCTCTCCGACGGCCGCCGCCAGATCGGCGCCTTCCATCTTCCCGGCGACGTGTTCGGCCTCGAATCCGGTCCCACTCACCGCCTCGCCGCTGAAGCCATCATCGACACCACAGTCCGCCTCGTGAAGCGCGCCAGCCTGGAAAAGGCCGCCGGCACCGACGTGCAGGTCGCCCGCAAGCTCTGGGCCATGACCGCCGGCGAGTTGCGCCATGCCGAGGACCACATGCTGCTGCTGGGCCGTAAGACTGCGATGGAGCGTGTTGCGACCTTCCTGCTCGAAATGGACCGCCGCCTCGCCGTCGCCGGCATGATGGCACTGCCGATGTGCCGCCGCGACATCGGCGACTATCTCGGCCTCACCTTGGAGACCGTGTCGCGCGCGCTGTCGCAGCTTCACGCTCAGGGCATTCTCGGTTTCTCCGGTGCCCGCCAGATCGTGCTGCGCAACCGCCAGCGTCTGCACAATCTCGACGCCTGATCCTCAATCTTCCTCCCCACCCACTTCGGCCGGCTGAATTCGTTCAGCCGGCCATTTCTTTGGTGGCTGTCAGACCCGTGCGCCGCGTCTCCGGCATCACAAAGAAGATCAGTAGGAGCCCCGCTGCGGCAACGCCGGACAGCCCGATGAATGCGGTGGCATTGCCGAACTTGTCGCTGACATAGCCGCCAAGCACCGTGCTCAGCGACGCGCCGATGCCCGTTGCGGTGCCGACGATCCCCTGCGCCAGGTTGAAATGCCCGCTGCCGAACGCGACGTCGGCGACGATCAGCGGGATCATCACCGCGAAGACCGCCGCGGTGATGCCGTCGAACACCTGCACCAGCACCAACAGATACGGATCGCGCACGGTCGCAAACAACAGGCCGCGAATCGCCAGAGCACCGAATCCGATCAGCAGCAGCGGGCGCCGGCCCCACGCTTGCGCCTTGCGCCCGACCGTCGGCGACAGCAGCGCCACGATCGCTTGCGGAACGACGATGCAAAAGGCGACGAGCACGGTCGCCCATTGGCTCGATCGCGCCGTCACCGCGCTCGCCATCAGCGGCATCATCGCGGCGTTCGCGAGCTGCAGCAGCAGCACGCTGAGCGCGAACACGATGAGCGGGCGCTGCCGGATCAGGTGCCAGATATTGGGATCGCCGCGGTCGGCGGCTTCAGGCGGCAGCTCGCCGTGACAGCGCCTGATGTCGACCTCGTTCTCGCGGATGCGCGACAGAGCGATCAGGGTTGGAATCACGAGCAGGAAGGTGACCAGGAAGACCGAGCGGCTCGATAACAGGTAGCCCGCGGTGCCCATCACCGCCGCCGCGACGCCGTTGCCGAGCGAGGCGAAGCGCGCGTTGCGCCCGAGCCGCTCGCCGATCGCAAGCGGGCCGACGAGGCCGAGGCTGATCGCGGCGATCGCCGGCCCGAGCACGCAGCTCGCCATCGCATGCAGCGTGGCGGCGGTCACCACGACGGCGAAGATCGGCATCGCCGCATAGGCCAGCGCGCAGGCGCCGATGGTCGCGATCGCGAGGGCAGCGACGAGGCGCTCCGATTTCGCGGCATCGATGATCGCGCCGCCCGGCATCTGGCCGATCAGGGCGACGATGCCGCCGATCGACAGCACGAACCCGATCTCGACCTGGGTCCATTTCTGCGTCGTCAGATAGACCGCGATGAAGGGACCGAATCCGGTCTGCACGTCGGCGAGGAAGAAGATGAACCAGTCGAGACCGCGCAGGCTCTGGCGCGACGGCGCCGGAATGCCCGCAGCCGCCGGCTCCGCGACGTTGTCCTGCTCGACGACGCCGCCGCGATCTGCATGATTCGGCTTCCTCGACAACAGCACGGGCGGTCAGCCCTCCCTGCACCTCACTGAATCGCTTGCAGCGGCTGAAGGCTGCCGGACGCGCCGAGCACGACGATCGGCGTGTCCTCCTTGTATTCCGGTGCGGCCGCGACCTGCGCCTTGGTCAATTCCAGCGTGATGCTGTCCTTCTTGTTGGCGATCTTGCCGAAGCGCAGCGCGTTCCAGTCGACGACGATCTTGCGGCTGCCGACGCCGAGGAAGCCGCCGAAATCGATCGCCGCAGCGCGGACATGGCCGGTGCGATCGACGATGACGTCGACGATGCGACCCATGTCCTCGCCGGCGGCGCTGCGAACGTCGCGGCCGAGAACGCCGTGGGCCTCGCTCGCGCCGATGATGGTCACCGATGGCGGCGGCGCGGCGTCCTTGGGCGTGACGGGCACCGTGGAAGCCGGCGGTTGCACATTTGCCGGTGCCTTTGCCTCGCTCGGGGATGCAGGCGGCTCCTCGGCCGCGCGCGATTCGGCGACCGTCAAGCCCGCGACGATCGCCACGCCCAAGACCAACCTTCCGATCGCACGCATGACCTCCTCCTCGCGCCTCTAGCGCGCCAGCACGATCGAGACCTGGATCTGACCGCGCGTGCGCAACACTTCCAGCGCCACGTCGTCGCCGTGACGGCTGACGCGAAGATCGACGCTGGATTCGCCAAGGCGCAGATCGCGCAGGATCACCTCGTTGAGGAACGCCGGCAGATGCGGGTTGCGCAGGCGAATCTCGCCGCGCGCGACGTCGAACTCGAGGCCGAGCGCCGCCTCCAGCAACGTGAACGGCGTCGCGCTGGCCCAGGCCTGCGGCGCGCAGGCGACCGGGTACAGCGTCGGCCCGCGCCGCTTCTCGCGCCGGAAGCCGCAGAACAATTCGGGCAGCCGGCGCAAATCCATGTAGGTCGCGGCGTCGAACAGCCCCTTAAAGACATGCGCCACCGAATGCTTGAGGCCGTAGCGCGCCAGCCCCAGCGCGATCAGCGCGTTGTCGTGCGGCCAGATCGATCCGTCATGGTAGGACATCGGGTTGTAGCGCACCTCGCCTTGCGCGACGGTGCGGATGCCCCAGCCCGAGAAGAAATGCGGCCGCATCAGATCGGCAGCGACGAGACGCGCGCGGTCCTCGCGGACCATGCCGCTGAACAGGATCTGCCCGGCATTCGAGGTCCTGACCTTGCAGGGCCGCTTCTTGCCGTCGAGCGCGAGCGCATAGGTGCCGAGCTCCTCGCACCAGAACGCCTGCTCGAAGCGCTCGGCGAGCGCCCTGGCTTCGGCCTCGAGCTTGCGCACGCGGTCCGGCTTGCCGAGCCGCAGCGCGCAACGCGCCGCGAGCTGCTTGGCGGCGAAGACGTAGCCCTGGACCTCCGCGAGCGCGATATTGCCCTCGGCAAGCCGGCCGTCGGCATGGAAGATCGCGTCATAGGAATCCTTCCAGCCCTGGTTCGCCAGCCCTTTCTCGGTCGCGCGCTGGTATTCGACGAAACCGTCTTGGTCGGGATCACCAGGGCCGTCGATCCAGGCCAGCCCCGCCTCGATCGCCGGCCACAGCTCGATCAACGTGGCCTCGTCGCCGGTGCGCTCGAAATAGCTGCCTGCGAGCAGCACGAACAGCGCGGTCGAATCGACGCTGCCGTAGTAATGCGCGAACGGGACTTCCCCGAGCGCCGCCATCTCGCCGCCGCGCATCTCGTGCAGGATCTTGCCGGGCGCGGCGTCCGCGAGCGGATCGACCGCCGCGGCCTGGAAATGCGCGAGCCGGCGCAGGACGCCCTTGGCAATGCGCGGATCGACCCAGAGCATCTGCAGCGCGGTGATGAGGCCGTCGCGCCCGAACGTCGTCGAGTACCAGGGAATGCCGGCATAGGGATAGCGTCCCTGCGGCGTCTCGGTCATCAGCATGTTGAGGTCGGCCATGGCCTGGCACAGCACCTCGTTGAAGATGTTGTTGGAGGTCTCGATGCTGGCCGCGCCCATGGTCGACTGCCGCATCTCGCGGCGGTGCGCCAGCAGACCCGGGAAGAACCGCACCGGCTTCTCCGTCAGCGGCCGGTTGCAGGACACGGCCACGAACAGCGATTTGGCCTGGTGCGGCTCCAGGTCGAGCTCCCAGGTCGCAGCGTTGACCGAGAGCCGCGTCGGACGCGGATCGAAATGCAGGCCGGTGGTCCGCTCGGCGTCGTCAAGGCCGCGATACTCGAACAGGACGTCGGTCGGCCCGAGCAGCCGGCCGGTTCCGACGCCGCGGCGCGGCCGCCGCTCGCCGCGAACCTCGAACAGATCGGCGAAGTCGTTGCCGAACAGCAGCGTCAGCTCGAAGCTGGTGCGCCGGTCGCCATGGTTCTGCACGCCGATGCGCTGGTAGGCGGTGCCGCGCCACAGGAAGATGGTGCGCACGACGTGCAGCAGGTCCTTTTGCAGAACGAGGTTGCCCTGCCGGTAGATGTCCGGATTGGTGAGATCGACGGTCAACGCCGAATTGTCGTCGCGCAGATTCGAGCCGAGCAGCAGCGGCTGGAGATCGTCGAGCACGAGCTCCAGCCGCGCAAGATAGCGCGTGTCGTGATGGAACAGCCCGTCCGGCCCGCCAGCGGACGCGCCGATGTCGCCGTGGCTGTCGAGCACGATGAAGGTGTCGTCGTGCTTGAGCGAACGCCGCGGCCGGGCCGAGGGCCCGGTCATCGGAATGTAGAAGGGCTGTTCCGCGACCTGTTCCGGGGTCCGCGTCACGGAGACGAACTGGGTTACGGCTTCTGCCGACATGAGCTGCTCCCCTGCGCTTGATTCGAAACGCGACCGACTCGAGAACGCGACTGTTGGTTTACGCGGCGGCTTGCGCGAGCCGGCTCATTTCCTGCGTGACCAGCTCACGATACGGCCCGTGACCCTGCATCAGGCGCTCGGGCGAGCCGTCCTCGATGATCTTACCATTCCTCAACACCACGACACGATCGAAATTGCGCAGCGTCGCAAGGCGATGGGCGATCGCGATCACGGTGCGGCCGCGCATCAGGCGCGACAGCGCCTCGCGGATCGCCTCCTCGGATTCGCTGTCGAGCGCGGCGGTCGCCTCGTCCAGCAGCAGGATCGGCGCGTCCTTCAGGAAGGCGCGCGCGATCGCGATGCGCTGGCGCTGGCCGCCCGACATCTTGACGCCGCGGTCGCCGACCATGGTGTCGAGGCCCTCGGGCAGGCTCTCGACGAAGTCGCAGCGCGCTGCGATCGCCGCGCGCAGCACCTCGTCGTCGGTCGCGTTCGGCCGGCCATAGCGGATGTTCTCGCGAATGGAGCGATGAAACAAGGAAATGTCCTGCGGCACGACGGAAATCGCCTCGCGCAGGCTCAGCTGCGTCACCTTCGAGATGTCCTGGCCGTCAATGGTGATATTGCCCTCGTCGACGTCGTAGAAGCGCTGCAGCAGCGTGAACAGCGTCGACTTGCCGCCGCCGGACTGGCCGACCAGTCCGACGCGCTGGCCGGGCTGGAGGCGCAGGCTGAAGCGCTCGAAGATCTTGTCGCTGCCGGGATAGCCGAAGGTGACGTTGTTGTACGCGATGGCCGCGCCGCTTTTGACCAGGGGCTCGGCCTCGGGATGATCGCGGAGCTCGTGCGGCACCAGCAGCGTGGCGATCGCCTCTGTCAGACGCGCGACGTGCTGGGTGACGTCGACCAGCGCCACCGCGAGATCGCGCGTCGCGCTCAGGATCGAGATGCCGAGCGTACAGACCAGCACGACGTCGCCGGTCGTCGCTTGGCCCTTCTGCCAGAGCGAGATCGCCCAGGCCATCAGCGCAATGGTCAGAAGCACGGTGATGACGGCATGCAACAGCCGCAGCTTCTCCAGATAACGCAGGCTGCGGCTGCGCGCGGTCAGCTCCTGGTTCACGGTCGCGTCGAACCGCTCATGCTCGTGGCTGATGCCGCAGAAGGCGCGCACCAGCGGCATGTTGCTGATGACGTCGATCATCTCGCCGTCGACCAATGCGGCCTTGTCGGCGAAATCGTCATGCAGCGGCTTGCCGGCCGCGGCCAGACGAAACATCGCAACCACCATGCCGCCCGCGATCGCGATCAGGCCGAGCGCCATGTAGGGACTGACGGTTCCAATCAGGATGATTGCCGCAATTGTGGCAATGCACGGCGGCAACACATTCCAGACGAACATGTTCTCGACGGTGAACACCGCGTTCGAGGTCGCGGTGATGCGGCTCGTCAGCATGCCGGGCATCCGGTCCGAGAAGTAGCTCGGGGCGTGCCCGGTCAGATGACGAAATATGTCACGCCGTAAATCGCCCGTGACCCGGACGAAGGTGAAGCTCGCCGTCCAGCTTGCGATCCGCCACAGGAAGTTGTCGGCGGCAATCAGTGACATGAGCAGAATGAATGCCAGCCATACGCCACCGCCATACGAGGGACCGGCCGACAAGGCGTCGACCAGAGCTTTGACGCCATACTGGGTGCCTACGGAGCAGGCAACGGCCCCCACGACCGCGGTCAGGATCACCAAATGCGACGCGAGACGACGCCGGAGATAGCGCAGGACAAAGGCAAATGGCCTACGCGCGTACCCAGAAAGCTGATCCATATGGCTGTCGCCCCGTTATGCTGATTTTTCGTTTCGTTACTGGTCGAGTGAACATCGACCGCTTCGCCTCGGTTCCCGGGCAATCCCATCACGACATGCGGATGCGGACGATGTGCGAAGATGTAGTGGCAGCATCGCGACGCTCCGCCGACGTGTCGAATATGTAACGTTCGGGGGAAGGAACTTCGCAGGTGCGGGAACGTTCCCTCGTCTGGCATTGCCGGTGCCGTTAAGGCGGGGGTTTCAACTTCATGATCGCAGAGGAGATGGTGAGATGCGCATCGCGCAGGTAGCTCCGTTGACGGAGGCTGTTCCACCCAAGCTGTATGGCGGCACCGAGCGGGTGGTGCATTGGTTGACGGAAGAGCTGGTGGCCCTGGGCCATGACGTGACGCTTTTCGCCAGCGGCGACTCGCGGACATCGGCCAAGCTCGATGCATTATGGCCGCGGGCGCTTCGGCTCGACGGTTCCGTGCGCGATCCCAACGCGCTGCACATGGTGCTACTGGAGCGGGTGCGGCAAAAATGTGACGACGAGGAGTTCGATTTCCTCCACTTCCATCTCGACTATTATCCCTGGTCGTTGTTCCACCGCCAGCCGACCCCGTTCGTGACGACGTTGCACGGCCGGCTCGATCTTCCCGAGCATCAGCCGGTCTTCAACACGTTCACCAAGATGCCGGTCATCTCGATCTCCAATGCGCAGCGGCGGCCGGTGCCGCAGGCGAACTGGGTGACGACGATCCACCACGGCCTGCCGGAGAAGCTGCTGACGCCGAAGCCGGCGAAACAGGAATACCTCGCCGTGCTCGGCCGCATCGCGCCCGAGAAGGGCGTCGATCGCGCCATCAAGATCGCGACCCATTGCGGCATTCCGCTCAAGATCGCGGCCAAGGTCGACCGTGCCGACCAGGATTATTACGACGAGCTGATCCGGCCGATGATCGAGAACAATCCGTTGGTCGATTTCATCGGCGAGATCAGCGATCACGAGAAATCGGATTTCCTCAGCGGCGCGCTCGGCCTCTTGCTGCCGATCGACTGGCCGGAGCCGTTCGGCCTCGTCATGATCGAGGCCATGGCGTGCGGAACGCCGGTCGTCGCCTTCAACCGCGGCTCGGTGCCGGAGATCATCGACGAGGGCCTCACCGGCTTCATCGTCGAGGACGTCATCAGCGCCGCGGGCGTGGTGAACCGGCTTCCGCAACTCGACCGCGCCGCGATCCGCAAGCAGTTCGAAACGCGCTTCACCGCGCGGCGCATGGCCCTGGACTACCTCGCCGCATATCGCAGCCTGACCGAGGCGCAGGCACCGCGGATCAAGCTGGTGAGCAGCGCGGAGTAGGAAGGCAACTTAGGCGCAAACCTCATGGCCGGGCCAGTACCGGCCATGATTTGCGTAAGCGCCCGGCCCTATCAATTCGTCATTGCGAGCGCAGCGAAGCAATCCAGGATCTTTCCGCGGAGGGACTCTGGATTGCTTCGCTGCGCTCGCAATGACGGAGGACTTGGCGACGGCCTCCTACCCGACCCTCACCCGCTTCGGCTCGGCGATCTCGAACATCCTTCCTACGCCGCTCACCCCGCTACATCCCCAATAGCCGCGGCAGCCACAGCGACAGGCCCGGCCAATAGGTCACCACCACGAGGAAGCCCAGCATCGTCAGCAGCCACGGCCACACTGCGACCGTGAGCTCGGTGATCCCCATCTTGGCGATGCCCGAGGCGACGTAGAGATTGAGGCCGACCGGCGGATGGCACAGGCCGACCTCCATGTTGACCGTCATCAGGATGCCGAAATGGATCGGGTCGATGCCGAGCTTGACCGCGACCGGAAACAGGATCGGGGCCATGATCAGGATGATCGAGGACGGCTCCATCACGTTGCCTGCGAGCAGCAGCAGGATGTTGACGAGCAGCAGGAAACCGATCCAGCCCAGGCCCTGGTCGATCATCCATTGCGCCAGCGCCTGCGGCACGTTCTCGTAGGTCATCAGGAACGAGAACAGCACGGCATTGGTGATGATGTAGAGCAGCATCGCCGAAAGGTTGGCCGACGACAGCAGCACGCGCGGCACGTCGCGCAGCTTCAGGTCCTTGTAGATGAACACCGCGACGATGAAGGCGTAGACCGCGCTGACGGCGGCAGCTTCAGTCGGCGTGAACAGGCCGCTGTAGATGCCGCCGATCACGATCACGATCAGGAGGATGCCCCAGATCGACTTGCGGAACGCATCGAGACGCTCCATGAAGGTCGCCTTCGGCATCCGCGGATAGTCGTTGCGCCAGGCGCGATAGAACGTCGTCATGCCGAGCAGCGTGGCGAGCGCAAGCCCCGGCACGATGCCGGCGATGAAGAGCTTGCCCACCGAGCTGTTGGTGGAGACGGCGTAGAGCACCATCGGGATCGATGGCGGAATCAGAATGCCGAGCGAGCCCGACGTCGTGATCACGCCGGCGCCGAACCGCTTCGGAAAGCCTTGCGCGACCATCGCGGGCAGGATCACTGAGCCGATCGCCACCACGGTCGCCGGCGAGGAGCCGGAGATCGCGGCGAACAGCGCGCAGGCGACCACGCCCGACAGCGCGAGCCCGCCATACCAATGGCCGACCAGCGAGGTTGCGAAGGTGATCATCCGCCGCGCCACACCGCCATGGGTCAGGAAGTTGCCGGCGAGGATAAAGAACGGGATCGCCATGATCTCGAAATTCTCGATGCCGGTGAACAGCTTCAGCGCCACCGATTCGGTTCGCACGTCGGTCAGCGTGAACATGAAGCTGAGCACGGTCAGACCCAGCGCAATCGAGATCGGCATGCCGGTCAGCATCAGCGAGATCAGCAGCGCGAACACGATGAAGACGCGCAGGCCCTGCGGCAAGGTGATGACATGGGCCGCATGCGCGAAGCACAGCGCGACGATCAGGACCGGCAGCAGCATCAGGATCCAGCCGAGCGGGCTGCGCTCGTCCCGGACCACCTGGGTGGGCGTGACCGGCGCAGGATGCACCGGATCCGCCTCGACGCCCTCGACGCCCGCCATATCATGATGCGGCAGCTCGCCGGTGCGGTAGAACGACCAGGCGACCTGCAGGAAGCGGAAGCACATCAGGCCGGAGCCGATCGGAATGGTGAGATACACCACCCACATCGGCGCCTCGAGGTCGTTGGACTGTTGGCCGCTGTGCCACATGTGGCTGACGAAGGCGGCTCCGAAATAGCCCACGATGGCCGTGAACAGCGCGCCGCACAGGAGGCCGAAGGTGATGATGCGGCGGCGCGAGCCGCCCGGCAGGATGTTGACCAGCACGTCGACGCCGACATGGATGCCGGTCCGCACGCCGTAGGCGGCGCCGAACTTCGCCATCCAGATGAACATGTAGATGCAGAGCTCCTGCGCCCATGACAAATCGAGGGCGGCAAGCCAGGCGAACGTCGCGCGCGCGGGCACGGCGAGGACGGTGAGGTTGCGGGCTTCCGCCCATTTGGCGAGGTCGATCGACAGCCCGGCGCCGTAACGGTGCACCACCGCGACGAAGATGAGCGACGTCGCAGCCGCGATCATCGTCGCGATCAGCCATTCCTCGAGATGATCGAGAAAACGATTCAGCACACGCAGCAACTTGGTCCCCCCGGATTGGATCATTCAAGCGCAACGGCCGGGAGCGCAATTGCCCCCGACCGTTGGTATTGTTGTTATTGGGCCGCAGCCGTCGGTAACAACGAGAGCTAAGCGCTGCCAAGCTAACGTGATGACCGCCGGATGCGCAAGCCGGCATCCGCGCGTGTCCAAGGCAACGCGTGCTATGCCGCGTTGCGGCAGCGCCATCAGCCTTTCCGTTGCGCGACCATGAAGAGGCGCCGGAACGGGAACAGCGTCTGCCCCGCCGCATTCTTCGGATAGGCGCTCGCGACGCGCATCCCGTAGGCGGCTTCGAATGCGGCCTTCTCCTCGCCTTGGAGCACGTCGAGATAGCGCGTCAGCCAGGTGCCCTTGGTCCATTCCTTCACGGGATTGTCGCCTTCGAGCACCTGCAGGTATTCGGTCTCCCAGATGTCGATGTTGGCCGACATCGGCGCGAGCAGATCGTGATAGAAGGCCGGCCCTTCCACCGGCGGCCGGGTGACGAGATGCTCCACCTTGGACCGCCATGGGCCGTCGAGCGCAGTCTCGCCGATCAGCACATGCGAAGGCGCGAGGAAATTGCGCGGCATCTGCACCGCGAGCATGCCCCCGGGCGTCACCTTCTCCATCAGCGAGGGAAACAGTGCCGCATGATTGGGCAGCCAATGCAGTGCGGCATTGGAATAGATCAAGTCGTACTGCCCAGCGGGATTCCAATGGCCGAGATCCTCATGTGACCATTCCACGTCAGGCGCGGCCTTGCGTCCTGCCGCGACCATCTCCGTCGAGCCCTCGACACCGGTCACGCGTGCCTCCGGCCAGCGCTCCCTGATCAATTTGGTGACGTTGCCGGCGCCGGCGCCGAGATCGGCGATCGCGCGCGGGGCAAAATCGGGAATCCGCATCAACAGGTCGACGGCGGGCCGGAGCCGATGGCCGGAGAACTTCAGATATTGCTGCGGATCCCAGACCATCCTTCGACGCCTTTGTTCTTCGTATTTCCCTCGCCAAGGCTCTTGTCCTTCGGCAAGCCTCTTGGTTACCACTGCTCGTCCCGGTCGGGCAATTCGCAAGCCCGCGGGACAGAGCGGCAAACGAACAACAAAAAGCAGGCAGGACCAAGGGAGCGTGCGACCATGGACCTCGGGCTCAAATCGAAAACCGCTGTCATCACCGGCGCGAGCATCGGCATCGGCCGCGCCATCGCCAGGGGCCTCGCCGCCGAAGGCGTGCGCGTCATCGGCGTGGCGCGCCGTACCGATCTCCTCGCCGAGCTGGTGAAGGAGATTGCTACAAGGCAAGTGCACTCCCTCTCCCGCTTGCGGGAGAGGGCTGGGGAATGTTTCCGCAATGGGATAGCCCCGAGAGGAGAAAGCCCTGACCCGCGCCGGAGCCTGTCGTCGGGCGCGCCGTGGGCGCGAGCCGGTGGCGTGACCTCTCCCGCATCCGCCTTAAGGCTTCGGCTGACAAGAGCGGGAGAGGTTGCACCGAGCCCGTGGCAATCGATTCAACCTAAAGCCATTCCGCTCTAACTGCGCATCCGACAGCCTCATTGTCGCCGGACCTCACGGTTTGACGTAGCTCCAGCCCTGTTCCTGCAGCTCCATGACGCGGACGACACCCGATTTGACCACCGTCGCCTGCGGAATCAGATTGATGTCCTTGTTCTCCGCCTTCCGCATATTTTCCTGGGTGTTGCCGCAGGCTTTGAAGGAGATTTCGGGATTGCTCATCGCGAGCACCTCGATGCGTGGCTTTACCGGCGAGGTATCATCGCGCAGCATATGAAGACCGGGACCAAAGGTGACAATCTCGATTGAGACTGGTTCACCGAGATCGCGGTAATATTGCGCGACATTGGTGGCATTGTTGAGCGTGAGGTTCATCATCGCAGGTTCGTTGGAATTGACCTGCAATATCAGCTGGTGCGGCTTTTTGACGATCTCGGGTTTTGTCGCCTGAGCCATCGCCGCCCGTGTCGCAGCGGTTTGCTTGCTCGTGTGAGTCTGCCCCGGCTTGCTCACGTGCATCCGTCTAGTCGGTTGCTTCGGATCGCGTGCTTGATTCTTCTCGCTCATCTGCGGGATCAACTGGTTGTCCTGTTGCGCCTGCGCGCTTGGTTCGACCAGAAGCACCATCGCCAGGCCGCCGATGATTGCTATCGTCAACTTCGGATTGATCATCTCGTGTCTCCCGTTCCTTGACCATCACCTTCCCGGTCTGGCGACGCTATGTGGCCATTTGCATGCAGCCGCCATTCTCTTGCGCACGTTCTCGAATCCGCTGAGCAGGAACTGTCCGTCTTGCACCTGACCAGTGCGGGCGAAAAGGCGCACGACGATGTGACCCTCGTCGGGTAGCGCGTTCAGCAACTTTACGACGTCGCCCCCGAAAGCGACGCCGGAGCCGAATGACGGCGACGCCGCCGCGAGTTGCATCGGCGTGTCCGCATTCAGCCGAAAGGAGATGACGTATTCGTTGGCGCTCCGTGACAGCGCCGGTCCGGCGACCGTGACTTCCGTTCGGCCTTTGCGGCAGTGGATTGCGAGTTGCATCGTGGCTCCATCCGAGCCGCCAACCGAAAAGGTGGTGGCGGTGACGACGGGTGAATAGTCGACCGGCGAGGTGGTCTCGCTGATCAGCCAGCCGCCGTCTGACGCCCGCCGCCCGGGCGGCGGAATCTTACGTGAAAGTTCTTGCAGGCATTCCAGCCGGCCCCGCCCTTCCATCGCCGAACAAGCCCGAAGTGACTCGACGGCATCGCCCGTGTCTTGCGCGTAAGCGATTCCGCAGGCTACGTTCAAGGCGACGGCGAACGGAGGAACGGCACTCTTCATGGCCTCGCCTGTACGCTGCGTGCCTTGCGATCCAGCCATTCCTGCGCAGCCGGGAAGCGGGTGAGCCCGGGGACGGACGCCGCGAGATTGATGGACTGCCATTTCGGATCGAAGCCTGGTGCCTGCAGGCGGTCAATCCGCGAGAACAGGTACTCGACGAGGCGCGCCACGCGTTGATAGCGGTTTGAGCGTGGCGGCCAGTTGAATGCAACGAGAGCCGTCGGCACGGCAAGAGTCGCAACCCGCTCACCCTGTTTGATCAGATTGGGATACTCGTTGGCGTTCAAGGTCGCCGGCAGATAATAGTCCTCGAACTTCCTGTCGTAATGGACCGGCAGGAACTTGAATCCAGCTTCCCAGCGGCCTCGCACGAAGGCGTCCACGGGTTTCGACGTGATGAACACGACGGCCGACATCTCCCCCTTGCGCATCTGTTCCAGGGCAAGCTGATGCGGAATGAACGTCTTGTCGACGTCGATGCCGAGGCGGCTGAAGATCAGCGGACCGGAATAGGCGGCTGCGGTGCCCTGAGTATTGAAGTTCACCTTCTTGCCGGCAAGGTCCTGCAGGCTCGTGATCTCCGGCCGCACGAAGATGTGCAACTCGGACGGAAACAGATTGAGCAGATAAGTGATGCGGCTTTGGATCTGCGGAACCTGAAGCTTGTACTCCTCGAGCGCGTCGGAATTGATGATCGCCGTATCGACACCACGCAGATAGAGCAGCGCATTCAGATTGTCGGTGGCGCCCCGGGTGACGATCGGCAGGAGATGCAGCTCTGCTCCGTCGTCGACGACACGGGCCATTTCTGCCGCGAGGCGGATCGGCGCGCCCTCGAGCAGGCCGCCCGCGAGCCCGACGGTCCAGGCGTTCATCCGGCCCTTTTCGCTCTCCTGAGGGAGCGGCCGTCGGAGCATTTGTGCATCCGCCTTGGCCGATCTTGCGGTTTGTGCTTCCAGGCAAGTCGTTTGAAGCAGCACGGCAATCGGCACCAGCGCGGTGAGCACGAGCGACGAGAGCGACCTTGGCAGCTTGTTCATGTCGTTCCTTTCCGGATCGCCCACCGTCACCACCCTTCCCGGCATGAATGCAAAGCCCACTCTCAGTGATGCAATGCATCCAGTCGTTCCTTGGCTCCGCGGATGCCGCTCCTGTGTGCCTTCGCGTAGAGCTCGCGCGCCTTGGCCGCCTCGCCGCGCGTTCCATAGGCACCCCAAGCCGACAGAACCGCCGGATCATATGTCTCCGCGAGCATGAAGGTCGCCTGCGCACTGTTCTTCTCAGCCGCAAGCTCGAGCACAATCCGCGCTGCACCGATATTGCCCTGATCGAGCAACGCTCTGGCACGCGGGATCAATCGGGCCTCCACCTCGTCCTGGCCTGGATTCGTCGGCGGCTCCGTTGCGGTCACGTTCTGCGCCGTCGACAAGGTCGGGCCGCCGTTTCTTTGCGCCGCCGGGGCGTGCTGATCGATAAGGCGCGATACCGAGGCGATCTCGCTCTCCCTGGCTTCAGTCCTGCTCCGCTCCCGCTCCAGCGACTGTCGCAGTTCGGCGATCTCCCGGTTCGCTGCCTGTCTCTGCTGCGAGGCTGCATCGTTCGCCTCGCGCAGATGCCCGTTCAGCGATTCGATGACGCCGCGCGTTTGCGCAAGCTTGCTCTCCAGCGCGGCAGCATGAGCCTGGGCCTCTTCGAGGGCACGGCGTTGTTGCTCGGCGTTCGCCGTTGCCGACCGCGCGGCGTCCTCTTGTTGCGCGAGGGCTGCGTTCCTTTCGCGCTCCTGCTGCAAGGACTGCCGCAATTCCGCGATCTCCCCGCCCACCGCCTCGCTTTGCTCCGCCGTCGCACCGTCGGCCGTAGCCGATCCGCCAGTCATGCCGGCAAGCTCGCTCGCGAGGGCGGCGGCGCGTGACTGCGCCTCGTAGCGTTCTTGCTCAGCGCTTGCCGCTATCGCCTGCGCGGCGCTCACTCGCTTCGCCAGGACGGCGCTCTTTTCCCGCTCCTGCTGCAGGGACTGCCGCAGTTCAGCGATCTCCCACGCCGCCGCATCCCTCTGCTGTGCGGCCACCTCGTCCGCCTCGCGCGCCTGCGCGATACGAGCCTCTACTTCGCGGCGGGTTCCGGCAAGTTCGTCCGCGAAGGCGGCGCTGCGGGCTCGCTCAATTTGAAGAGACTGCCGCAGCTCCTCCGTGGCAGTTTCCGCTGCATGCGTGCGCTGGACCGCCTCTTCGAGCTCCCTGCGCGCGCCGGCCAGTTCACCGGAGAGCGCGTCACTGCGCCCGTCGGCGTCGAGCCGTGGTGGCGGGCCCGCCGCGCTTGCGGAGACCGCCTGAATCGGGGCCTCGGACATTTCGCTCTGAAGGAGTGCTGGCGATCCGGTCGCGAAGTCAGGCCGCTGGTCGAGGCCGGCGGCGCTCCCGCCGTCGATTCGAGTTGTTTCGGCAGTCGGTTGTGCGTTGAACGGGTCGAAAGCACCGAGCAGGGTCACCCCAGCGAAGATAAGGGCGACCAGAACGACAGCTGCAATGAGCGAACTACCCGTCTCCTCCGGATCGATATCCTCGGTCTCACCCCACCAATGGGTCCGTGAAGAGCGGAGCGCTGAGCCGTCCTTTGCGCCCCATCTGCCCGTCTCGGGCGACCCGTGACCGAGCTCCTCCGCCGCATCTTCTATTCGGGTGCTTTCTCGGTCCCTGGGTGCAGTATCGATTGATTGGCGCATGCATCACGCCTCTCTCAAGAGCAACTCCAATGGAGCGATCGCCCAGCCTGTTCGCATGGTTTCGGCACCCGATCAGAACACGCGTAGATAATGTGTTGCGGCGCGGCGACACGCCCAAATTAAATATAGCAATTAACTCAAATACATATAATTTTGACCATATTCAAAAGTCAAATTAAATATGCTCGTCGGATGCCGTTAAACACCTCATACATCGCATGGAATATAGGGCTGGCGCCCCGAATCTGCGTATCTGACCATGTTCTCGTCGCGTCTAGGCATGGAGGAATGACCATGCGCATTGCATTGCCGTATTTGGGAATTGGCGTCTGTTTGTCTGTTGCCAGCTGGTTGGTGCTCGGGCTTGTGCTCTAGCAGCGGTTTTCCGTAAGAACTCGGAATCGAACTGGGGTGGTCGCGCAAAATCACCGATCCAACGGCGCTTTGATCTTTGGCATGTTCCGATCGCGGTCGGCGACGTCCCTGCCGCGCGTGTCAATCAAATTTCATGAACCTTTGCTATGGTCATCAACACTCATAGGTTTAAGTCCATTCTGTTTCTTGGCCCAGCTGTTCATTTCCTGACAGTCATAGTTTAGGGCGCGTCATGAGTACTCGTGGTCAGTGCGACCGTATTGCGATTCTGCGTCAACGTGTTTTGTCGCTCAGCTCTCAACTGACGGAGCTTCAGAACCTTCGTACCCGCCTGGAAAAGGCTGAGGAACGACGAATGCGCAAACGTTCAAAAGTTACTGGTAGCTTGGCGATGCGGCGCCGATCTTGGCAGTAGGCGAGTCGACAGCCCAAGCCCGCGTTGGGAGCGCCTCAAATTTCGAGGATCGTAACTCCCGGATGCGGGTCCTTCACTTGCCTCATCGCGCCCATGCCCGTTACACACCCAGGCGTGTCCCTTCAGTTGTTCTCGTGCCACCACAGCTGGCTCGAGATCGCCGAAACGGCCCGGCTTGACCGCATGAGTGCGCTCGTAGTGTTTTGGGCCTCGCGGGTGCGATACATCACGGGAGCGGTGATCCCGGTGGATGGGGGGTTTGCGGTATCAGTTCTAGGAATTCATGCGATGCGTTCGACATTGAAGAGCGTGAGGGTTGGGGTCGGTCTCTTGATGCTCCTCGCCGCAGTTCACTTGACCTCCGCCGCGTTCGGCGAGGACAAGCAGAGCGCCGGCAGTCGAGATGAGACTGCCGCCTTCGATCCCATCCGGTTTGGAGGCAGAACGGATTTCCAGGTCTCAGCCCTCGCCGAGGTCCCACGGCAGGTGGCGCGCGCAGCACAACGCGAAAACTGCGACGTCGAAAAAGGCATGAAAGAGATTCCGCTTCGCTTCTTGGTCGAGAGAGAGCGCCGTTTCGTCCTCGTATATTGTCAGTGGATCGTGGGAAGTCATCTCGTCTTCGACCTTAAGGACGCGCGCCATCCGAAGCTCGTCGCGTTTCCATTCTTCGCACAGAACACCGGGTTCGGCACCACGCCGCGGCCGGGCCTCATCACCTGGCGAAAGGAGGCCGGCGTGTTCGAGGCTGAGACCGGAACAGACATGTGTCCGAGCTCTCGCCTTCGTCACGTCTACCGCCTGGGAACGACCGAAGGCTATACCAGTGGCACCAGCAGCTTCGTGCTCGTCCGCGTGGATGTCACGGCGCGCGGCTGTGGGGGTGACCAGCCGTGGTCGACGGTGTGGCAAGCACCGAACTGGCCGGAGTCGATGATCGTGCGGTGAGGACGAACGTGAGGGATGGCCAGGTTATCGCACATGACTTGGCCGGTGCGCACGCCTCGTCCTTCGAGACGGCGCTTACGCGCCTCCTCAGGATGAGGCTAATCGGCGTCAGTGTCTTCCGAGACTGCAGCCACACACTCCCTGCTCAGGAGCCCGCCTGAGCGGGCGTCGCGAAGGATGGCACAGAAAAAGGCTCTCGGCCCTTCGGTGGATGGCGGGTTGCGGTATCAGGTCTAGGAGCGAAGGCTCTCGTCCCAAGGATTGCTGCGCCGCGGAATAGTCGGGGTTACGGCAACGTTGATTTGCGTCAAGCGAGTGGTCGAGTCGTTGCGAGATCGTCGCGCGCTATCGGCGAGCCGACACGTGACTGCAGATATCCGTGTTGATCGTCTGTTGACCGGCGATCGCTTCGCATGGCGACCGGCCTTTGGAGTGCGCGCGGTGAACGTTTGGACGCGTTGGGTGCCCGGGATCGATACGCTTCGGTACTACGAAGCGGCCTGGCTTCGGCATGATGTCTTCGCAGGTCTCGTGCTGGCGACCATGCTTGTCCCGGTCGGAATTGCCTATGCCGTGGCGTCCGGTCTGCCGGGCATCCACGGCCTCTACGCGACCATCGTCCCGCTTCTGGCCTACGCGATGTTCGGTCCGAGCCGCATCATCGTGCTCGGACCGGACTCGGCGCTGGCAGCTGTCATCCTCGGCGTCATCGTCCCCCTGTCCGGCGGCGATCCGGTCCGCGCCGCAATGCTTGCCGCCATGATGGCGCTCGTTTCGGGAACGGTGCTCATTGTGGCCGGCATCGCACGGTTAGGGTTCGTGACGGAGCTGCTGTCCAAGCCGATACGGTACGGCTACATGAACGGGATCGCGCTGACCGTTTTGATCAGCCAGTTGCCAAAGCTGCTCGGCTTCTCGATCGAAAGCGAAGGACCGCTGAGAGACCTATGGGCGATCGCCGTTGGGATCGGTGATGGCAAGATCAATTGGGCCGCATTCGCAGTCGGATTTGGTACGTTGATCGTCATCCTGCTGCTCAAGGACAGCAAGCGACTGCCGGGAATCCTGATTGCCGTCGTCGGAGCGACCCTTGTCGTCTCACTCCTTGATCTGGGAACTGGTTATGGTGTGAAAGTCTTGGGGCCACTTCCACAAGGTCTGCCGGCCTTCTCCATTCCCAGGATCGGCTATGGCGATCTGATCCCCGTGCTGGCCGGCGGCTGCGCCATCGCTCTGGTCTCGTTCGCCGATACCAGCGTGTTGTCGCGAACCTATGCTGCTCGTCTGGGCGACAAGGTCGATCCGAACCAGGAGATGGTGGGCCTCGGCGCGGCCAACCTGGCGACCGGCTTTTTCCAGGGCTTCCCGATCAGCAGCAGTTCCTCGCGCACGCCCGTTGCCGAAGCCGCCGGCGCCCGCACCCAGCTCACATGTGTCGTCGGCGCGTTTGCGATCGCGTTCCTTCTGTTGGCTGCGCCAAACTTGTTGCAGCACCTGCCGAATGCCGCATTGGCCGCCGTGGTGATCGCAGCCGCAATCGGCCTGATCGAGATCAGTGATCTCAAACGAATCTACCGGATCCAGCGCTGGGAATTCTGGTTGACCGTGCTGTGCTTCGTGGGCGTAGCCGTGCTCGGCGCAATTCCCGGAATCGGCCTCGCCATCGCGGTCGCCATTGCCGAGTTTCTGTGGGACGGCTGGCGTCCGCACTCCGCAATTCTTGGGCGGGCGCAGGGCGTCAAGGGCTATCACGACATCACGAGATATCCCGATGCCCGCCTGATACCCGGACTAGTGCTGTTCCGCTGGGACGCGCCGCTGTTCTTCGCCAATGCCGAGTTCTTCAAGGAACGTATTCTGGCCGCGGTCGAGCAATCGCCGACACCCGTGCGCTGGCTGGTCGTCGCCGCTGAACCGGTCACGAGCGTCGACGTCACCGCCTGCGACACAATTGCCGAACTGGACGAGGCGCTCCACGTCAGGAGCATCGAACTTTGCTTTGCCGAGCTGAAGGATCCCGTGAAGGACAAGCTGAAGCGGTTCGGGTTGTATGCGCAGGTCGGCGAAGCCCAGTTCTTTCCGACCATCGGCTCGGCCGTCTCGAGCTACCTCCACATCAACAATGTCGAATGGGAGGACTGGGAGGATCAGGTCGAGGTCGGTCGTCACGTCGGGTCTTGACGAGCCGGCCAGCGCGACAACCAGCGCAGGGCCGCACCTGCGGCCATTTTCGGCGAGCATG
This sequence comes from Bradyrhizobium sp. NBAIM14, assembly GCF_020193895.1. Taxonomy (NCBI): domain Bacteria; kingdom Pseudomonadati; phylum Pseudomonadota; class Alphaproteobacteria; order Hyphomicrobiales; family Nitrobacteraceae; genus Bradyrhizobium; species Bradyrhizobium sp. NBAIM14. The sequence goes on from NZ_JADYVQ010000002.1 coordinate 486,031, forward strand.
GCGGCCAACCGCCAGACCGCCGCCGGCAATAAGCGAGTCATTGCTGAACCGCGGGCGCGCACTTCGTGCCCGTCTTCGGGGAACATGGGCCCAATCCAATCGTTGCCTCCGCTCCACTGGAGGAAAGTTCATGCCCAAGAAATCGCTCGCCGAAATCTCAAAGGAAATGGCCGGCATCGACATCGCCATTCTCTCGACGCACACCGAGAACGGCGAGATTGCCAACCGTCCGATGAGCAACAACGGCGACGTCGCCTACGACGGCACCTCGTACTACTTCACCTACGAACAGGCGCGAACGGTATCGGACATCCAACGAAATCCCAAGGTAGCGCTCGGATTCTCATCGGAGGCGGGCCTATTCTCGAAGGGAATCTACCTCGCGGCCGAAGGGACTGCCGAGCTGATCCGCGACAAGGCCGCCTTCCAACAGCATTGGACCAGCGACCTCGACAAGTGGTTCGACAACGGCATCGATACGCCGGGCATCGTCCTGATCAAGGTCAAAGCCAAGCGCATCACTTATTGGACGGGCCGCGAAGAGGGTGAGGTCGTGATCTGACCGACGCGGTGATCGTGCGCCGATTCCTCGATTGGTTCTTCAGGAGCCGCGAAACCGGTGCCATCACCATCGCGCAATGGCCTAACCTCATCCTATGGATCGTGATCGTCGCGGGCCTTCTGCTTTGGATCTGGCCTTCCGCGGGAAGAGCCAGCGTCGCCCTGACAATCGTCTTGAAAGGCGGACTGATGATTTGGGGCGCCGACGAGATCATCCGCGGCGTGAATCCCTGGCGGCGCTGCCTCGGCGCTGCGGTCGTCGTCTACGAGCTCATCACGCTTGTGCCGTAAGGTGGGTTCGACGAAGCACGCCTAACCTTCGTGGTTTGCTGCTCCCTGCGCATCGCGCCGCCATGCACCCGGGCTGACGCCGACGATCGCGGCCTGGAGCCGGCATTTTCTCGTACGACCAATAGCCTACCGGAGCGAGATCGAGGGGCACCGAACTTCACCCCTGCCCCGCCGGCGGGACCACGTAGAGCGTCAGCGCGAACACCGCATAGATGAAGATCAGCAGGGCGCCGACGAACCAGGCCGAGCGCCCGCTGGCCGTGATGAAGGCCGACGTCACCGTCGCGATCATCATCATGGTGACCGCGCCCGGCCAGAACTGCAGGTCCATCGGCTTCGGCCCCACGACATAGCTGAGCAGCACCAAAGCGGGTGCGACGAACAGCGCGATCTGCGAGGCGCTGCCGAGCGCAATGCTGACGGCCATGTCGAGCCGGTCCTTGCGTGCCGCGGCGAAGGCCACCGCGAATTCCGCGGCGGCGCCGACCAGCGAGACGACGATGAAGCCGACGAAGGCCGGGCTCATTCCGAAGGTTTCCGCCGCCTTCTGCACCGATTCGACGAAGATCTCGCTGACCAGCGCGACCAGCACGGTGACGACCAGCAGCGTGCCGACGGCTGTTCCGATCGGCCAGTGCGCCTCCTTGTCGCCGTCGCCGTGACCGGCGCTTGCAAACAATTCCTTGTGCGTTCGCAGCGAGAACAACAGGCCGAGCCCGTAAGCTGTGATGAGCAGGACCGAAATGCCGAGGCTGAGCTTGTTGAGGATGCCCCCGCCCTGCGGCAGGTGGTCGAGATCGGCGACCGCCGAAGGCGCAAGCAAGGCGACGGTCGCCATCAGCAACAGGCCGGACGAAAGCCGCGCACCGGCGCGGTTATATTCCTGCACATGATAGCGCAGGCCGCCGAGGAGCAGGCAGGCGCCCAGCATGAACACCGCGTTGGTGACGATCGCGCCCGCAATCGAGGCCTTCACCAGCATGTACTGGCCGGCGCGCAGCGCCGTGATGGCAATGATCAGCTCGGTCAGATTGCCGAGCGTTGCATTGAGCAATCCGCCCACGGCATCGCCGGTCTTGGCGGCAACCGCCTCGGTGGCGTGGCTGAGCAGCGCCGCGAGCGGAACGATGGCCAGCACCGCGAGCACAAACAGCAGCGTATGGGAATGCGGCGCCACCGCCTCGGCCACCAGCACGATGGGCACGAAGGCCAGCATCCAGAGCAAAGGGGTATTCCGGATTTCCCTGAGCAAAGTCTGCATGTGGCCGCCCTTCCATCGATGCGCTGATGGAAAGGTCAGGCGGCCGCGCAGGTCGAGTGTTGATCTGTCTCAAGGTCGGCGTGGTGGAGGCGGCGCGCGCAGGACGCGCATGCGGCCTGCTCCCGACCGCTCGCTGGCACGCTGGCATCCTGCCAGTGTTTTGCCCGACGGGTCAACCTGATCGCGGCTGCGACCGCCGTTTGCGACACGGCGGGAAAATGCCTTGTCGATCAAAGGGCCTTCTACTGTGCATGGGGTTGTTTTTCGACTTTCTTCATTTGGCCTCGCCCTGCGCTCGCAGCGCAGCCGCATCGCCTGACCTTCGCGCATACACAGCATGCAAGCTTGCGCCTGTGGAAGCCGGCGCCTCCGTAGTACATGCCGAACGTCCCCCATGGCTACGCCGCCGGAGCAGCGCGCCAACAAAAATGACGATCACGTTACCTGCCGCCGCGCGCGAGCCCGACAATCCCACCGCCGACGGTCTTCCGTCGACGCAGCGGCGCTGGGCGGTTGCCGCAATCTTCACTGCGCTCGCGATGGCCTCGCTCGACACTGCCATTGCCAACATCGCCCTGCCGGCCATCGCCGCCGACCTGCACGTCACGCCGGAGCAGTCGGTCTGGGTCGTCAACGTCTACCAGATCGCGCTGGTGGCGACGCTCTTGCCGCTCGGGGCGCTCGGCGAGATCGTCGGGCACCAGCGCATCTATCTCGGCGGCCTGATCCTGTTCACCATTGCCTCGCTGTTTTGCGCGGTGGCATGGTCGCTCGACAGCCTGTTGCTGGCGCGCACGCTGCAAGGGCTGGGCGCGAGCGGCATCATGAGCGTCAACACGGCGCTGGTGCGCTTCGTCTATCCCGGCCGCATGCTCGGCCGCGGCTTCGGTCACAACGCGCTCGTGGTCGCGACCGCCTTCACCTTCGGACCCTCGATCGCCTCCGCCATCCTCGCCTTCGGACCCTGGCCGTGGCTGTTCGCCGTCAACATCCCGTTCGGCCTCATCGCCATCGGCATCGGCTTTGCCATGCTGCCGAAGACCCCGCGCGCCGATCACGGCTTCGACTTGCTCGGCGCGATCCTGGCCACCGCCTGCCTCGGCCTGTTCATCACCGGCATCGGCAGCGCCGCGCACAATCTGTCGCCATTCGTGGTCGGCATCGAGCTGGTCACAGCCCTCGTGCTCGGCGTGATCCTGACCCGCCGCCACGCCGATCATCCCGCGCCGATGCTGCCGATCGACCTGTTCGCCAGGCCGATGTTCGCGCTGTCGGCGGCAACGGCGGTGTGCTCCTTCGCCGTCCAAGGCCTCGCCTTCGTCTCGCTGCCGTTCTATTTCGAGGATGTGCTCGGCCGCTCGCAGGTCGAGACCGGCTTCTTCATGACGCCCTGGCCGCTGGTGGTCGGCATCATGGCGCCGATCGCAGGCCGCCTCTCCGACCGCCATGCCGTCGGGCTGCTCGGCGGCATCGGCCTCGTCCTGCTGGGTCTCGGCATGGCGCTGCTCGCGACACTGCCGCCCAATCCCGCCATTGCCGACATCATCTGGCGGATGGTGATCTGCGGCATGGGCTTCGGCTTCTTCCAGGCGCCGAACATGAAGGCGGTGATGGCAAGCGCGCCGCCGCACCGCAGCGGCAGCGCCTCCGGCATCGTCGCGACCGCGCGCCTAACTGGGCAGACCACTGGCGCGGCGCTCGCCGCCGCCTGCTTCGCACTCGCTGGCCACGAGGGCGCGACGCTGGCGCTGGCGCTCGGCGCGGGCTTTGCCGCGCTCGGCAGCGTGATGAGCTTCCTGCGGCTCGCGGTGAAGTAAGGCCTCAGGCCGCCGTCACGCCGACAGCCACAGGAGAGACGGCCTCGTTGTCCAGCGCGGCCAGGCGCTGGTCGATCGCCGCGATGACCTTGCGCGAGTACGGTCCGAGATGCGCATAGGCCGCGATCATCTGCACGGCGATGCGTGCGGACGACGTGTCGCGCTTGGCGCAGTTCATGAAGGTCTGCCAGAGCGGCCCCCGCGCCTCAGGAAGCGCGGACACCACCTTGTGCACGGTCTCCATGGCTCCGAGCTTGGAGCGGATATCGCCTTCGGCAAGCTCGGAACGCTGCCTCGACCGGTCGAGCAGCGTCATCAGGCGGTCGACACGTGCTGCATAGGCCGCCGGGCTGTAGATGTGTTCCAGCACCCGCTTGTAGTCCGTCAGGATGTCGCGCAACGGGCGGACCGGATCGAAATTGATGCCCGCCGTGCACTGATCGGCGCCAATCGTCGGCGCCACGTCGTGCCCGGAATGCAGCCGGCCTTCGCGCTCCAGCCGGCGCGTGAGCTGCGTGTTGGGCAAGGCATAGAGCAGGCCGACCATGGCGACGGGGATTGCCGCCTCCTCGATGAAGTCGATCATCGCCTCCGCCATCGAGACCTTCTCGTTGTCGAAGCCAACGATGAAGCCCGCGGTGACGAGCATGCCGGCGGCGTAGATCTTGTGGATGCTCTCGGCGATGTTGCGCCGCGTGTTCTGCTTCTTGCGCATCGCGACCAGCGTCGCCGGGTCCGGACTTTCGATGCCGACGAAGATGCCGAAGAAATTGGCCGCACCCATCAGCTCCAACAGCTCCGGGTCGTCGGCGAGATTGACCGAGGCTTCCGTGGAGAATTCGAACGGATAGCCGTGCGTGCGCTGCCATTCGGCGAGCTTCGGCAGGAACTGCCGCAGCGACTTCTTGTTGCCGATGAAATTGTCGTCGACGAAGTCGAGATGACCGCGATAGCCCATCTTGTAGAGCGTCTCGAGTTCGACGAACATCTGCTCGATCGTCTTGGTCCGCGGCACGCGCCCGTAGAGCTCGATGATGTCGCAGAATTCGCAGGTGAACGGACAGCCGCGCGAATATTGCACACCGAGATAGAGATAGTCCTCGAACTTGAGCAGGTCGAAACGCGGCACCGGCGTCTTGGTGACGTCAGCCTGGAACTTCGGTGCGGTGAAGAGGCCGGATCGCGCGCCGCTCTCCCAGGCCGCGATGAATTCGTTCATGACGCTCTCGGCCTCGCCGAGCACCCGGAAATCGGCCCGTTCATAGATATGGGGGCTCGAGGTGGGGTCGGGTCCGCCGACCACGACCGGCTTGCCGGCAGCGCGGCAGAGCTCGATCAGACGCAACGTGTCGGCCTGCTGGGGCAACATTCCGCCGGTGAAGACGACGTCGGCCCAGGCGAGATCCTCCTCCCCGAACGGCGCGGTGTTGCAATCGACCAGCCGGACGGTCCAGCTCTCGGGCAGCATCGCGGCGACGGTGATCAGGCCCAGGGGGGCGGCCGGGCGCTTGACGCCCAGCACTTTGCAGGATTCGCCGAAGGTCCAGAAGGACTCTGCCGAGAACAGCGGGTAGAGCATCAGTACGTTGCAGGGACTCGGCACGTTCATGGAACTCCTTTTGCGTCGGCGCAGTGTACCAAAGCGCCCGCGACTTGCACCCCGGCAATAGGGACAAACTGTCGCCGCAGCGCAAGCCGCGCGGGGCCCTGGAACCGGCATTCACAGCCGGACGTCGCCTCAAGCCGCGGATTGGCGCCCTCGGAACAAGGCCTCAACCCGAATCGATTGCGAAGGGATGAGCCAAAACGGCGTCCCGGTCCATACCCAGAGCGGGGGCCATGCGCCCTGGTCGCGCTCGGTTTGTTGATTTGAACCTCGGACTGTTGATTTGAACCGTTCCAGTTTGCCGCACACATTGCGCCCCTGAGTTCAATCGGTGGATTGGGCCAATCAGGGGACTTGCGATGGCAAACCTAACAATCAACGGAAAACCCTTCACGCTCGACGTCGAGCCGGATACGCCGCTGCTTTGGGCGATCCGCGAGAATGCCGGCCTGACCGGCACCAAATACGGTTGCGGCATTGCACAATGCGGTGCCTGCACGGTTCACCTCGACGGCGTTGCGATGCGCTCCTGCGGCATCTCGGTCAGCGAGGCCGAGGGCAAGCAGATCACCACCATCGAGGGGCTCGCCTCGGGCAATACGCTGCACAAGGTGCAGGAGGCCTGGATCGCCCAGGACGTGCCGCAATGCGGCTATTGCCAGAGCGGCATGATCATGGCGGTGGCCGCGCTCTTGAACGAGAAGCCGAAGCCGACCGACGCCGACATCGACGAGGCCATCACGAATATCTGCCGCTGCGGCACCTTCCAGCAGGTGCGCGAGGCGATCCACACGATCGCGAGCGCGTAAGGAAATCCCCACATGAACAAGCATATATCGCCGCGGCTCAACCGCCGCGCCTTCGTCATCGGCACCGCTGCGGTCGGTGCCGGCCTTGCCATCGGCCTCGACCTGCCCTTCGGCGGCCCCGCCGTGGTCCGCGCCGCCGACGGCTCGCCGGAGATCGGCGCCTGGGTCGTGGTCAGGCCCGACGACACCGTGGTGATCCGCATCGCCCGCTCGGAGATGGGTCAGGGCTCGCTGACCGGCCTCGCCCAGCTCGTTGCCGAGGAGCTCGAATGCGACTGGACCAAGGTCACGACCGAATATCCGACGCCCGGCCAGAGCGTCGCGCGCAAGCGCGTCTGGGGCGATTTCTCGACCGGCGGCAGCCGCGGCATCCGCTCCTCGCAGGACTATGTCCGCAAGGGCGGCGCCACCGCGCGCGTGATGTTGATCCAGGCCGCAGCCGACGCATGGAAAGTGCCGGCGTCCGAATGCAGGGCCGCGAACAGCATCATCACCCATACGCCCTCGGGCCGGACCACGACCTATGGCAAGGTCGCCGAAGCTGCGGCGAAGCTGACGCCGCCGGCGGACGTCAAGCTGAAAGATCCGAAGGACTGGAAGCTGATCGGCAAGGGCGTCAATCGGCTCGACACCGCCGACAAGACCACCGGCGCGATGATCTACGGCGTCGACGTCAAGCTGCCGGGCATGCTGAACGCTGCGATCAAGGACTGCCCGGTGTTCGGCGGCAAGCTGAAGAGCTTTGACGAAGCCAAGATCGCCAACATGAAAGGCGTCAAGAAGGTGGTCAAGGTGGGCGATACCGCGGTCGCGGTCGTTGCCGACACCTGGTGGCACGCCAAGACCGCGCTGGAGGCGCTGCCGATCGTCTGGGACGAAGGCGACAACGCCAAGGTCTCCAGCGAGTCGATTGCGAAGTGGCTGGCCGAGGGCCTCGACAATGCGCAGCCGGCCTATGTCGGCAACAAGAACGGCGACGCGAAGGCCGCGATTGCCAGTGCGGCCAAGAAGGTCGAAGCCGTCTACTCCTATCCCTACCAGAACCACGCCACGATGGAGCCGATGAACGCCACCGCGCTCTACACGGCCGACAAATGCGAGGTCTGGTGCGGGACGCAGAACGGCGAGGCGGCGTTTGCAGCGGTGCTGGAAGCGTCCGGCCTGCCGGCCGAGAAGTGCGACGTGCACAAGGTGATGCCAGGCGGCGGCTTCGGCCGGCGCGGCCAGACCGACTATGTCCGCCAGGCGGTCATGATCGCCAAGCAGATGCCGGGCACGCCGATCAAGCTGCTGTGGTCGCGCGAAGAGGACATGGCGCACGGCAGGTATCACCCGATCACCCAGTGCAAGATGACCGGCGCGTTCGATGCCAACAACAACCTGATCGCGCTGCACTACCGCCTGTCCGGGCAATCGATCCTGTTCTCGCTCCGCCCCGAAGCGTTGCAGAACGGCATGGATCCCGCGGCATTCCAGGGCGTCGCCCAATCCGGCGAAGCCGCATTCGGCTATTCGGTGCCGAACCTTCTGGTCGAGCATGCGATGCGCAACCCGCACGTCCCGCCCGGCTTCTGGCGCGGCGTCAACGTCAACCACAACGCGATCTACATGGAATGCTTCATGGACGAGCTCGCCCATGCCGCAGGCCAGGACCCCCTCGAATTCCGTCGTAAGCTGATGGGCAACCACCCCAAGCACCTCGCGGTGCTCAATGCGGTTGCCGAGAAGATCGGTTGGACCACGCCGGCGCCGCAAGGCGTCTATCGCGGCATCGCGCAGGTGATGGGCTATGGCAGCTATGTCGCCGGCGCCGCCGAGATCTCGGTGACAGAGGGCAGCAAGATAAAGGTGCATCGCATCGTCGCCTCCACCGATCCGGGCTACGTCGTCAATCCGGCGCAAGTGGAACGGCAGGTCGCCGGCTCCTTCGTCTATGGCCTCTCCGCGCTGTTCTACGGCGGCTGCACGGTGAAGGACGGCAAGATCGAGCAGACCAACTTCGACACCTACAACTCGATGCGCATCAACGAGATGCCGAAGGTGGAGGCGGTGATGGTGCCGAGCGGCGGGTTCTGGGGTGGCGTCGGCGAGCCGACCATCGGCATCGCGGCGCCGGCGGTGCTGAACGCGTATTTCGCCGCGACCGGCAAGCGCATCCGCCATGTGCCGCTGCGCGACCAGAACATCACCTTCGCGTAAAGCATGATCCGGAGAAGCGTGGAGCGGTTGTCCGAAAAGATCATGCTCAAAGGACAAATCGCGGCGGCCGTATCGGCCGCCGCAGCATTTTCCGGACAGGTCTCATGAATGCGCCGGTGACGCGGCGGAATGCCGTCCTCGGCATCGCCGTCGCGGCTACATCGCTCGCCGCCCCTTCGATCCTGCGCGCGCAATCGGCGGGCCGCGTCGTCGTGGTCGGCGGCGGCTTCGGCGGCGCGGCTTGCGCCCGCGCGCTCGCGCGCGCCGATGCTAAATTGCAGGTCACCCTGATCGAGCCGAACCAGACCTACATCTCCTGTCCATTCAGCAACGAGGTGATCGCGGGCCTGCGCGAGATCGAGGCGCAGCAGTTCGGCTATGACAAGCTTGCCGCCGGGGGCATCAGCATCGTCATCCAGGCTGCGACGGGCATCGACACGCAAACGCGTCGTGTGACGACGGGGGATGGCACCACGTTCGGCTATGACCGCCTCGTGCTCTCGCCCGGCATCGACTTCCATCTCGAAGCCCTGCCCGGCTACGACGGTGCCGCGCCGGAGACGATGCCGCACGGCTGGAAGGCCGGCGCGCAAACGCTTTTGCTGCGCCGGCAATTGGAAGCGATGGCGGACGGCGGCACGATCGCCATTGCAATCCCGGCCAATCCTTCCCGGTGCCCGCCAGCGCCCTACGAGCGCGCGAGCCTGATCGCGCATTACCTGAAGTCGAGAAAGCCGCGGTCGAAAGTTCTGATCCTCGATGCCAAGGACGCGTTCTCTCAGCAGCGGCTGTTCGAGAAAGCGTGGAAGGAGCTCTATGGCGACATGATCGAGCGCGTCGCACTGTCGCAAGGCGGCCGCGTCACCTCGGTCGATCCGACGATGCGAACCATCGTCACGGAGTTCGGCAACTACACCCCTGACGTCGCCAACGTCATCCCGCCGCAGCGCGCGGGGCGCATCGCCGCCATCGCGGGCGCTGCGGACGCGACGGGCTGGTGCCCGATCGATCCCGTCACGTTCGAGTCGAAACTCGTTTCGAACGTCCACGTCATCGGCGATGCCTGCCTCGGCGGCGGCATTCCCAAATCAGCATCCGCTGCGAGCGCGCAAGGCAAGGCCTGTGCTGGAGCGATCATGAATCTCCTTGCAGGCCGCGCACCGGAGGCGCCACGCCTGACAGGCGTCTGCTACAACGTCGTCGCGCCCGGTTACGGCTTTTCGCTGGCCGGCAATTACGAGCCCAGGGGCGACATCTTCGCCGAGGTCGAGGGCGGCGCCACCAGCCCGGTCGACGCGCCGCGCGAATTGCGCGCCCGCGAGGCGGACGAGGCCGAGCGCTGGTTTGAAACCATCACGGCGGACACCTTTGGCTAGAGCACCGATCCATATCGCAGCGCTGATTTCTGCCAGCCTCGCCTGCAGCGCGAGCGCGGACGAGCTCGTGCCCTACACAATCGTCGGCGACGGCATTCCCGCCTCGCTCACCGGCTCGCCCAGCGATGCCACGCGTGGGCGCGCGCTGGTGCTCGCACGCACGACGACCTGCATCCTCTGCCATTCCGGCCCATTTCCGGAAACGCGGTTCCAGGGCGACCTCGCGCCTGATCTTGCCGGTGCCGGGAACCGGTGGTCCGCGAGCCAGTTGCGGCTTCGACTGGTCGATGCCTCGCGCTTCAATCCGGACACCATCATGCCGTCCTATTATCGCAACGACGGCCTCGTCCGCGTCGGACGCAACTTCGCCGGCAAGCCGATCCTGTCGGCTGCGGAGATCGAGGACATCGTGGCTTTTCTTGCAACGCTTCGGGACTAGGTTTCATGCCAACCACGCGACGACAATTCTTGAACCTCGCCGGAGGCGTGACAGTCGCCGGCACGGTCCCGATCGTGACGCTGCGGCCGCTTCAAGCGACGCCGGCGATGCTCAACGCTGCGATCCGTAACCTCGTCGGCGAAGCCCAGCTTCGCAGCGGCAGGATCAGGCTCGACATTCCGCCGCTGGTCGAGAACGGCAATACGGTGCCGATAACTGTCAGCGTTGCAAGCCCGATGACGGCGGACGACCACGTCAAGAGCATCCACGTCTTCAACGAGAAGAACCCGCAGCCGAACATCGGCAATTTCTATCTTGGTCCCTCCTCCGGCCGAGCCCAGGTCTCGACCCGGATCCGGCTCGCCGACACCCAGAAGGTGGTCGCGATCGCGCGCCTGTCCGACGACACGTTCTGGCAGGTTGCCGCCGATGTCGTCGTGACGCTGGCGGCCTGCACCGAGGAGATGAACTGATGGCCGCCCTCATCAACGTTCCCTCGAAAGCCAAACGCGGCGAGATCATCGAGATCCGCACGCTGACCTCGCACATCATGGAAACAGGATTCCGCCATACCGCGGACGGCAAGCTCGTGCCGCGCGACATCATCACGAGCTTCATCTGCCGCTACAACGGCGCCGAAATCTTTCGTGCCGACCTGTTTCCGGCGATCGCGGCGAACCCATATTTGTCGTTCTTCACGGTGGCCAAGGAGAGCGGCAAGTTCGAGTTCGAGTGGATCGGCGACAACGGCTATTCGTCCACCGCATCGGCATCGATCAGGGTCGAATGATTGTTTGGCGCGCGATAGCGGCGGCGATATTCCTCGTCACAGGCCCAGCCCTGCTCGCCGCAGAGATCCCGCCCGATGCGCGCCGCTCCGGCTATGCCTTCATGGGCCCGGACACCCGGGCGATGCAGGACGACGACACCGCCAATCCCGGCATGCTGTTCGTGCTCGACGGCGAGCAGCTGTGGAAGAAGAAGACCGGCAGCGCCGACAGGGCATGCGCCGATTGTCATGGCGATGCGCGCACCAGCATGAAGGGCGTCGCGGCGCGTTATCCTGCCTTCGACAAGGCCCTCGGCCGTCCCGTCACGCTCGACCAGCGCATCAATCTCTGCCGGGCCAATCATCAGCAGGCGACGCCGCTACCTTACGAGACCCGCGACCTGCTCGCATTGTCCGCCTTCGTCGCCCACCAGTCGCGTGGCAATCCGATCACGGCCGGCGACGATCCGCAGCTCAAGCCGTTTGTCGACCAGGGCCGCGACCTCTTCATGCAGCGCGAAGGCCAGCTCAACCTTGCCTGCACCAACTGCCATGACGACAATTTCGACAAGCGCCTCGCGGGCGCTCCGATCACGCAAGGACAGCCGACCGGCTATCCGCTGTATCGACTGGAATGGCAGACGCTGGGCTCGCTGGAGCGACGGCTGCGCAGCTGCATGAGCGGTGTCCGCGCCCAGGCCTATGATTACGGCTCGCCCGAGCTGGTCGCGCTCGAGCTCTATCTGATGTCGCGCGCGCGCGGCCTGCCGATGGAAACGCCGGCGGTGCGGCCCTGAAACAGCAACGGCCGGACCATCCGCCCGGCCGTTCCGCAACAATGAAGCCGGGCCTACTCCGCCGGTGCGGCCGACATCTCCGGATGCGCGGCATAGTGTTCGCTGGCGCCGAGCTTGCTGGCCGCGAACAGGCCGGCGGCCATCACGGCGTAGGCCAGCGCGACCGTGGGGGTCACGCCAAAGCCGCCGCCGATGCCGACGGCCTCGCCATGCATGAAGCCGAAATAGGTCAGGATCGCCCCGACCAGCGCAAAGGCGGAGGCCTTCTCGAAATCGCGCTCGATGATGAAGACACCGATAGCGCCGAGGATGAGGCCGCCGAGGATGGAGCCGCCGCCCATGACTTCGAGGCCGTGATAGAACACGCCCTGCTGCGGCAGCGCCGCCACCGCTGCGGTCTTGACCGCGTCGGCCTTGTCGGCCGCCATCCCGCCGACGGTTGCTGCCGCAGTCATGGTCGAGGCCAGCATCGTATCGATCTGGAGCTTGGCCCAGGCGGCAAGGTGCGGGGTCAGTGCCAGCACGATCGCAGGCGCGTGCTTGACCGGCGTGGTCTGGAACGCCTGCGCGCCGATCAGCATGCCGATGTAGAGCAGGATCGGAGAGATCGCGACCACGGGCACCAGCGCCAGCAGCACCGAGATGATGCCGAACCAGGACAGCACCACCACCATGATGCCGGTCGCAGCCGAATAGCCGATTCGGCCGCCCATCGCCTTCCAGCCGGGATGGCCGATATAGACCGCGTTGATGAAAGGATTGCCCATCAGGCAGCCGATCAGGCTGACGACGCCGTCGGCGGTGAGCACGCGCGTGGTCGGATAGTCGTCGCCGGCCGCTTCCGCGCTCTCGACATTGTCCATGGCCTCGACGAGGTCGTAGATGCCGAACGGAATGGCGGTGACCAGGATGATGCCGAGGAATTCAAAGCCGGAGAAGACGTAGCCAAGCGCCGGGATCGGCACCGAGAAGCCGAAGTTCGCAAAGGCCGCACCGACGCCCGCGATGCTCAGGCCGCCGAGGCCGAGCCCGAACAGGTTCGAGCCCCAGGCGATGATCATGCCGGCCGCGATTGCGACGAGGCCCGCGGGAATGCCGCGCCAATACTTCACGCCGCCGAACCAGCTCACCAGGATGATGGCGAAGCAGACGAGACCGATCTGCGGCGTCATGTACATCTCTAACGCTGGCCGCATCGAGATGAAGGTGACGGAGACCCCTGCGAGCGTGCCGAGCAGCGCCGCGCGCGGCGTGATCTTGCGGATGAACGGCGCGATGAAGCCGCCGATCATCAGGATGAAGCTCTGGAAGAATACCCAGACGAGGCCCGCCGACCACCCCTTGAGCGGATCGCCGGTCTTGAGCGTGATCGGCAGCATGATCACGAAGGTCACGATGAACATGTGCGGCACGCTGACGCCCGACGGCAGCGCGCAGACGTCGTTGCGGCCGGTCTTCTGGGCCAGGCGATAGGCGAGATAGGCGTAATAGAAGGTGGAGAGACACATCATCAGCCCGAGCGCGGGCAGGATGCGGCCGAACACGAGGCTGTCGGGCATCTTCAGCACGAAGCGCAACAGGCCCGTGAGCACCAACATGTTGACGAGGATGTTGGTGCCGAAGCCGAACAACGCGTTCCAGTCGCCCGACGTCCATAGCGCCGGCTTGAAGTCGGACTTGTTCAGATCAGAACTGCCGGCCGCCCCCGTCAATGTGCTCATGATAGTACCCCTATGTGGTCGAAACCTTCATTGCCTCCAGAACTGCGGCTGAATCCGCGACCCAACCGAAGATGCCGCCCTGGGCCTTGATCATCTTCAGGCCCATCTCGTGAAACTCGGGGAAGTAGGACGCGCAGCCGTCGGCGATGACGACGCAGCGATAGCCGCGGTCGTTGGCCTCGCGCACCGTGGTGTTGACGCACACTTCGGTGGTGACGCCGCACACCAGCAAATTCTCGATGCCGTATTTTTCCAGGACCTCGCCGAGCTCGGTCGCGTAGAACGCCCCCTTGCCGGGCTTGTCGATCACGATTTCGCTGTCGAGCGGATAGAGCTCGGGAATGATGTCGTGGCCGGCCTCGCCGCGAATGAGGATGCGGCCCATCGGACCGGGATCGCCGATGCGAAGGCTCGGCGCGCCGCGCTCGACCTTGGCCGGCGGCGCGTCGGAGAGATCGGGCAGATGCCCCTCGCGCGTGTGAATGACCAGCATGCCGGTGTCGCGCGCGGCCGTCAGCACCGCGCCGATCGGCTTCACCGCGCGCGCGAGCTGGCTGACGTCGTTGCCCAGCGTCTCGCCGAAACCGCCGGGCTCCATGAAGTCGCGCTGCATGTCGATGATGAGGAGCGCGGTGGCGGGCCAGTCGAGCGTTATCGGCTCAGGCTCGGCGCTGACGACGCCCCTTGTCGGCTTGGCTGAGTTCAACATGACGGCCCCGCGAGAACTCTCCTGAGCGGGAGTTCTGCAAGCGCCGTGCCATTGTGTACAATTGCGGTTGAGCGCGGGTAGCGAGGGAATTTGTCGTCTGGTCAGAAGGTTACGCCGGCGATCGGCGTCTGCTTATTCCCTGTGCGACGGCTTCGCGCCGTGCATCTGCTTAAAGGATGAGCGGCCTCCGCTCGTCATTCCGGGGCGACGCGAAGCGTCGAGCCCGGAATCCATCGGGCGGCAGTGCGCGAGGTGAGATGGATTCTCTGATGCGCAATTGCGCATCATAGCTCGCGCTGCGCGCGCCCCGGAATGACGGGAGTGGGACTACCGCCCCGCCCCATACAACTGCCGATGCTCTTCCTCATACGGGGCGTAAGACTCCTTCAGCGTCGCCATGTTCAGCAGCATGGCCGCCACCATCGTGCCCGCCTTGTCGAACACGCGCGTCTTGACCCAGGCGCTTTCGGTGCGGCGGCTGCCGGACAGCGCGACCACTTCGCGCTCGACCTCGTATTCCTCGCCCTCGAAAAGTGGACCCTTCAGCAGGCGGATCTCCTGGTCGGCGAACAGGCCGACGGCCGGGCCCTTGGCCGGCAGCGGATCGTCCTTGGAGCGGTACTGGAACAGCACGCTCAGCATCTCCATCGGGATGATGGGCTTGCCCCACGGATTATCCGCGCCCGAATAGTACGGCGAGCTTTCGGTGATGACGGCGAGCTTCTGCCTCAGCGAGAACGGATAGAGGTCGCCCATGTTCTGGTCGAACGCCATGCGCACCGACTGCCGCTTGCTGGTCTGCGCCACCTTCACATCGCGCAAGATCACGGGATCAGTGAGCGGCTTGAGCTCGCCAAGGCGCGCCTCGAGCGCCGTTGCAACCGGCAAATCGCCGACTGATGCCGTGCCGCGCAGCACCTCAGTGCCGTCGCGCTTGACCATCTGGATCTGGCACTGGCGGGTGCCGGGCAATGGCTTCGCCAGGATCGCCTGCACCTCTTCGCCCTCGTAGCAGACGCTGCGGTAATGTGCTGAAAGGCAGCCTATCTCGAACCAAGCCTGCCCCCACAGCCGCTCGCCGAGCGGAGCGAACTGGCTGAAATGCGTCGGGCCCTCGATCGTGCCGCCCTTGAAGCCGAGCTTCTGCGCGGTGGCGTCGTCATGGATCGAGGCGTGCGCGTCATAGGTCTGCGCCTGCAGCATCTGGCGTGGCTGACGCCACGGCCCGATCAGGGCCTCGGCCGTCTCCGTGATCTCGGTGTCGAATGCGTTTGCAGTCATGGCGCTCTCCGCGTGCAAGCCATGACTAGCAGGAGCGCCACGGATGCGGCCAGCGATATTGACTTCGCTGGCCCATCCTTTTGACTGTCACAATTCGCATCGCGCAGCCGCGATTCCTCCCGCAGCGCAAACCTCCCGCCGAACGAAAGACGAGGACTTCCGAATGACGCTGTTGCAGGTCGAGCTGGACGACAAATACCGGCTCGAATCGAAGCGGATCTTCCTGTCCGGCACACAGGCCCTGGTCCGCCTGCCCATGTTGCAGCGCGAACGCGACCGGCTTCAGGGCCTCAACACCGGCGGCTTCATCTCGGGCTATCGCGGTTCCCCGCTCGGCATGTACGACCACGCGTTGTGGCGGGCGAAGTCGCACCTTCAGCAGCACGACATCGCTTTCGTCCCTGGTTTGAACGAGGACCTCGCCGCAACTGCGGTCTGGGGCAGCCAACAGGTCGGCCTGTTTCCCGGAGCCAAGGTCGATGGCGTGTTCGGAATCTGGTACGGCAAGGGCCCGGGCGTCGACCGCTCGGTCGATGCGCTCAAGCACGCCAATGCCGCCGGCACCTCGCGCAACGGCGGCGTGCTGGCGCTCGCTGGCGACGACCACGGCTGCCAGTCCTCGACGCTGGCGCATCAGAGCGAGCAGGTGTTCGCGGCGGCGCTGATTCCCGTGATCAATCCTGCCACGCTCCAGGACTATCTCGACCTCGGCCTCTACGGTTTTGCACTGTCGCGCTTCTCGGGCTGCTGGGTCGGCTTCAAGGCGATCAGCGAGACCGTGGAGAGCTCCGCGTCGATCTATAGCGACCCTGAACGCATCCAGATCGTGGTGCCCGACGATTTCGAGATGCCGCCCGGCGGCCTCAACATCCGCTGGCCCGATCCGCCGCTCGAGGCTGAGAAGCGCCTGTTCGGCCCCAAGATGGCCGCGGTGCAGGCCTTCGCCCGCGCCAACCAGCTCGACCGCATGGTGCTAGATTCCAAGCCTGCGCGGCTCGGCATCGTCGCGACTGGAAAAGCCTATCTCGACCTGCGCCAGGCGCTCGTTGATCTCGGTATCACCGACAAGGACGCGCAGGACCTGGGCCTTCGCATATACAAGGTCGCCTTGACCTGGCCGCTGGAGGAAAGCGGCGCGAAACGTTTCGCTGAAGGTCTTCAGGACGTGCTGGTGGTCGAGGAGAAGCGCGGCTTCATCGAAGACCAGCTGATGCGGATCCTCTACAACGTCGATGCCTCAAAGCGCCCGACCGTCACCGGCAAGCGCGATGAGCGCGGCGCACCGCTGTTGCCGAGCGAGGGCGAGCTGACGCCGACCATCGTCGCTGGCGCGCTGGTGGCGCGCTTGCGCAAGCTCGGCCATCACAGTCCCGTGCTGGAGCAGCGCCTCGCCAGGCTCGAGGCCTTCGACAACCCGGTGACGACCAGCACGCCGATCAAGCTCGCGCGCACGCCGTTCTTCTGCTCGGGCTGCCCGCACAACACCTCGACGCGGGTGCCCGAGGGCAGCCGCGCCATGGCCGGCATCGGCTGCCACGGCATGGCGCTGAGCATGCCGACCCGCCGCACGGATCTGATCTCGCATATGGGCGCCGAGGGCGTGAACTGGATCGGCCAGTCGCCCTTCACGAACGAGAATCACATCTTCCAGAATCTCGGCGACGGCACCTACACGCATTCCGGCCTGCTCGCCCTTCGTGCGGCTTCGGCCGCCGGCATCAACATCACCTACAAGATCCTCTACAACGACGCCGTGGCGATGACCGGCGGCCAGCCCGCCGAAGGCGCCTTCAACGTCGCGCAGATCGCCCATCAAGTCTGGGCCGAAGGCGTCAAGCGGCTTGCGATCGTCTCCGACGATCCCACAAAGTATCCGCAAGGCGGATACTTCCCGCAAGGCGCGACCATCCACCACCGCCGCGAGCTCGATGCCGTGCAGCGCGAGCTGCGCGATATCAAGGGCCTAACGGTCATCATCTACGACCAGACCTGCGCCGCCGAGAAGCGCCGCCGCCGTAAGCGCGGGCTCTATCCCGATCCCGCCAAGCGCGCCTTCATCAACGAGCTCGTTTGCGAAGGTTGCGGCGATTGCTCGCAGGCCTCGAACTGCGTCTCGGTGCAGCCGCTGGAGACCGAATTCGGCCGCAAGCGCCAGATCGACCAGTCGAACTGCAACAAGGACTTTTCCTGCGTCGAGGGCTTTTGCCCGAGCTTCGTCACCGTCCATGGCGGCTCGCTGAAGCGGATGAAGACCTCGGCTGTGGATTCCGGCCAGCTGTTCGCGGATCTGCCGCTGCCGCCGGCGCGTGAGCTGGACGGGCCCTACAACATCCTCGTCACCGGCATCGGCGGCACCGGCGTCATCACCATCGGTGCCCTGCTCGGCATGGCTGCCCATGTCGACGGCCGCGGCTGCTCGGCGCTCGACTTCACCGGCCTGTCGCAGAAGAACGGCGCGGTGATGAGCCATGTCCGCATCGCCCCAAAGCCGGAGGACATCTCCGCCGTCCGCATCACCACCGGCGGCGCCGATGTCATCCTCGGCTGCGACATGATCGTCTCCGCGGGCCCGACGGCGCTGAGCCGCGCCGAGCGCGGCGTGACCAAGGCCTACATCAACGCTGATCTGCAGCCGACCGCGAGCTTCGTGCAAAACCCCGATCTCGATTTCGAGATGGGCGCGATGCAGACCGTGCTCCGCGACGCGATCGGCGACAACAACCTCGACATCATCGACGCAACAGGCATTGCCGCGGCACTGATGGGCGATTCCATCGCCACCAATCCCTTCATGCTCGGCTTTGCGTTCCAGAAGGGCGCGATCCCGCTGTCGCTGGAGGCCCTGCTCCGCGCCATCGAGATCAACGGCGCTGCGATCGAGATGAACAAGCTCGCCTTCACCTGGGGCCGGCTCGCTGCCCACGACATGTCGCGCGTGCGCAGCGTGCTCCAGTTCAAGGCAAGAGCGTCCGCGCCTGCGAAATCGCTCGACGATATCATCGCGACGCGCGCCGAATTCCTGACCTTCTATCAGGACAAGGCCTATGCCGACCGCTACCTCGCAGCCGTCGCCAAGGTGCGCAAGGCGGAGAGCACGGCTTCGGCGGGGTCAACCGAGCTCACCGAAGCGATCGCAAAGAACCTGTTCAAGCTGATGTCCTACAAGGACGAATATGAAGTCGCCCGGCTCTACACCGACGGCAGCTTCGCCAAGAAAGTCTCGGAGAAGTTCGACGGCGACTTCACGCTGAAGTATCACCTCGCACCGCCGATCTTCGCCAAGCGCGACAAGACGACCGGACATCTGCAGAAGCAGGAGTTCGGCAGCTGGATGATCCACGCCTTCCGCGTGCTCGCCAGGCTCAAGTTCCTGCGCGGCAGCGTGTTCGATCCGTTCGGCCGCACCGGGGAGCGCCGGACTGAGCGGAAATTGATCGCGGATTATCTGGCGATGATCGACCAGCGGATCACAGGGCTGAAGCCGGATCAAATCCCGCTGCTGGCAAGGCTTGCGCGCGTGCCGGAGACCATCCGCGGCTTCGGCCACGTCAAGGAAGCCAACATCAGGCTGGCGGCGGCCGAGACGGCGCGGCTGGAAGCGGAGCTGGAGAACAGCCGCTTTGCCGCCGCGGCGGAGTAGAGGCTAGGCGCCAGCCCCTCTCCGCGTCAGCCACACACTCGCTGTCATCGCCCGGTTCAGCGCGCCGGCCTGCGCTCGATCGGGTCGATGTCGATCGCCCGGAGGCGGCCGAGGCGCAGCACGTCCATGGGTAGCCGGCGGCCGATCCGGTCGCGGTCGAGCACGCGGATCAGATCGTCGACGCCGTTGATCTCGACGCCGTCGAGCCTGATCACGACGTCGCCGGGCAACAGGCCTGCCTTCGCCGCTGGTCCATCCGGCTCGATCTGCATCAGAAGCGCGCCCATCTTGTTCTCGACGCCGGCCAGCACCGCGTGCCGCCGCGGGACCGGCGCGGTCTGCCCGGCGACACCGATATAGGCGCGGCGGACATAGCCGTGGCGGATGATCTCCGACAGCACGAATTGCGCGGTGTTGCTGGCGACCGCAAAACAGATTCCTTGCGCGCCATTGATGATCGCGGTGTTGATGCCGATCACCTCGGCATGCGACGACACCAGCGGCCCGCCGGAATTGCCGGGATTGAGGGCGGCATCGGTCTGGATCACGTCCTCGATGGTGCGCCCGCTCACCGAGCGGATCGAGCGGCCGAGCGCCGAGACCACGCCGGCCGTCACGGTCGATTCGAAGCCGAGCGGATTGCCGATCGCGATCACGAGCTGGCCGCGCCGCAGGCTCTTGGAATTGCCGAGCGCGGCATAGGGCAAGTGCCGCACGCCATTGGCACGCAGCAGCGCCAGATCCGTATCGGGATCAACGCCGAGCACCTGGGCGTCGCCGACATGGCCTTCGACGTCGCGCAGCCGGATCTCCTTCGACGTGCCGACCACATGACTGTTGGTGAGCACGAGCCCATCCGGCGAGATCACGATGCCGGAGCCGAGCCCGCCGCGCTCGCGACCGTTCGACACCTTGGGGCCGGTCTCGACGCGCACGACCGCGGGCCCGACCCGGTCGGTCACGTCGATCACGGCATTGGAATAGGCGTCCAGCAGCGCCCGGTCATCGGCCGGGCCAGGCGCCGTCGTTCGCGGTGACGGTGCGTCATCGGCGATATCTGATGTGAAGTCCAACATGGCAAGAGTCCTTGAGGCTCACACAGATGGTGGCCTGTTCCCGTCGCCGCAAGGGCCCGCCTGGAGCGCAGCGCCGGGCTGCCCAGATGGCTAGGGCGGGCGCCTCAGCGAGCCACCTCTCGCCTTGACCGGATCGAGCAGTGACCAGTCCCCCTCTGGGAGCACATGGCCCTTGGGGAAAGGCGCGCGCAGCTCGAGCCCCAGCGAGCTCAGTACGCGGTCATCGCGGTAATAGCATTGCAGCACGACACGGACGAGGGTTGCGGCGGCAACGCCGCCGTTCTTCCGAAACTCGTGCACCACCGCGTCGCGTCTGGCGGCATCGAGCTCGGCGAGCGGGCCCCCGGCGAGCCGCGCCAAATGATCCAGCGCCGCCGCCACCAATTTGGTATCGCGACCGAGCGTTGCCAGCATGTCGGCCTGGATCGCGGGATCATCGGCGCCCGGCACCTTGTACTCGTCACTGGCCGGGATGATCATCGCGGCGACAGCGCGGAGGTCGTCGCGCTGCCTGCGTGTCAGTTGGTTGTCTGCGGACATCACACCCTCAATCGAACAGATTGGCGAGGCGCTGCTTCATCTGGTCGGCGATGTAGAGCGCGAGGGCCTGGATGGTGGAGGTCGGGTTCACGCCGCCCGAGGTGACGAAGATGCTGCCGTCGACGATGAAGAGGTTCTTCACGTCGTGCGCGCGGCCCCATTCGTTGACGACGGAACGCTCGGGGTCGGTGCCCATGCGCGCGGTGCCGAGCAGGTGCCAGCCGCCCCAGGGGATCGGCGAGTTGACGCAGATGTCGCTCGCGCCGGCCGTCTCGAGAAACTCGCGGCCGCGCGCCAGCGCGTGCTCCATCATCTTCCGGCTGTTCTCGCTGATGGTGTAGTCGACCTTCGGCGCGGGAATGCCGTGACTGTCCTTCAGCACCGGATCGAGCGTGACACGATTGTGCTCCTCCGGCAAATCCTCGCAGATTGCGGAGAAACCAAGCCGGTGGCCGTTCAGCTTGCGGAACACGCGGTGGTGATCCTCGCCCCACGGCAAGATGCCCTTCTGCTCGCTGACTACGGCCTCGAACACCGGCCCGGCCCCGCGCACGAACTGCACGCCATAGCCGCGCACGAAGCCGCGCGACAGGTCGGTGTCGTACCATTGCTTGCTCCACAGACAGGTCGGCGGCGCGCGGTTAGAGTCGGTCGGCTCCTTCACATAGCCGTAGATCTGCGCATAGGGGTGGAACATCAGGTTCTTGCCGACGAGGCCCGACGAATTGGCGAGCCCGTTGGGGAAGCGGCCCGATGCCGAGTTGAGCAGCAGCCGCGGCGTGCCGACGCCGTTGCAGGCGATGACGACGACATGCGCGGGCTGAAACTGCTCGACGCCGTCCTTGTCGTAATAGACCACGCCCGAGGCCATGCCGTTCTCGTCGGTGGTGATCTCGCGCACCCGGCAATGCGTGCGCAGCTCGACGCCGGCACGGATCGCATGCGGCCAATAGGTGATGTCGGTGGAGGATTTTGCGCCTTGCGCGCAGGCCGGCGTGCAATGCCCGAGATTGATGCAGCGCGCCCGGCCCTCGTAGTCCATCGTCGCGACCGTGGTGTCCGACGGCCACCAGTGCCAGCCGAGCTTGTTCATGGCCTTGGCGATGATGGCGCCGGACAGGCCCATCGGCTGCTGCGGCATCGGCGGATGCGTCAGCGGCGACAGCGGATCGCCCGATAGCCCCGACGTGCCCATCATGCGGTCGTTCTCTTCGAAGAACGGAGTCAATGCCTCGTAGTCGATCGGCCAGTCGTCGGCGACGCCGTCGAGCGTCTTCACCTTGAAATCGGAGGGATGCAGCCGCGGCCAGTGCGCGGTGTACATCACCGTCGAGCCGCCGACCGCGTTGTAGTTCACGACCTTGATCGGAGAGTTGTCGTCGTTGATCGGGTAGTCCTCGGGACGGCCGCGAACATTGGGGCTCGACGACCACTCGCCGTAGAACTTGGCCTCCCAGTCGCGGCCCGTGCTGGGATATTCCGCCGGGTTCATCCAGCCGCCCTGCTCCAGGCAGAGGATGTGCATCTTGGTCTCGGCCAGCGACCACGCCACCGCCGCGCCCGAAGCGCCGGCGCCGATGATCAGGACATCCACCGGGTCTTTCATCGCAACCTTGTCCTCCCCCTCGCCGCTTACCGGGCGATTCGGCCTTGCGCGGTCAGCGAGGCCGGCGAAACGATACGGGCAGAGCGCCGGCGGAGTAAAGCGGCGGGGCCGGAATGTCGCACTTCGCGAGGCGCAGACCATTGGTCTCGCCAGATCCGGATGCTAGGAACGGGGCGCACGAGCCATCGATAAGCGAGACCGTATGTCCTTCCAGAAATTCGTTGCCGCCACCCGCGCTTTTGCGCTCGTTTCGTTTCTCGCCTGGTCCGGATTTCTGGCCTCGTCCGGACCAGTTTCCGCGCTGACCGGCGCCGCGACGGCCCGTGACGGCAACTCGGTCCAGCTCGGCGACGTCACCTACCGGCTCGACGGCGTCGACGCGCCGGAGCTCGACCAGGTCTGCATCGACAATAAAGCCGATGCCTGGACCTGCGGCATCGAGGCCCGCGACCAGCTCGCGAAGCTCATCAACAAACGAACGGTGCGCTGCGACGATGTCGGGCCCGAGAAGAGCTTTGGCAAGCGGCACCGCGCCATCTGCACGGCCGAAGGCGACAAGGCCAGCCTGAACGAGCAGCTGATCAAGCTCGGCTTTGCCCTCGCACGCGAGCCGATGAAGGCCAACGTCAAGCCGGCAGCCACCGAGGCCAAGACGACGGCGGCGGGGATCTGGAAGGGCTGTTTTGTTGCACCGCAAGATTTCCGCAGCGGCAAGAAGGACGGCGCGCTGCTGGGCACCGCCTGCCGCCCGGACCGCGACAAGGAAATCCGCGCCGTGCTGTTTCCGGAGGAGCTGACCATGCCCCCCAACTGCAGCATCAAGGGCAAGCTCGCGGTGCGCGCCCGCGTCACCGGCAATATCGGCATCTACCATCTGCGCGGATGTCCGAGCTATCCCGCGACCACGACACCGGATCGCTGGTTCTGCTCGGAGGACGACGCCCAGGCGGCCGGCTTCCGCAAGGCCTACAATTGCCGCCGGCCAAGGTGAGCAAGCTCCCTCACGCACCCCTGAGTGGTAATCCGAGACCGTATTGATCCGGAATTGAACTTCGTCGGCGGTTGCTGCATTTGTATGCCAACGCAAGCGCCCTTGCGCGAGCGTTTCCTTGGCAGCAATCCGGCTCCGGCCGATTGTCTTTGCTTGGGCGTTTCCTCCCTAGACTTGGGCCGCTTGTCACAAGCAAGCGGCTCTTTCTTTTTGTGCGTCGCTCCAAACCGAGGCCGTCATGCCCGGGCTTGTCCCGGGCATTCACGTGCTTCGTGCGTGAAGCAAGGCGTGGATGGCCGGGTCAAGCCTGGTCAAGCCCGGCCATGACGATGCGGCGAGATCAACGCATCAAGCTCACGACTTGCTCTCTGCGATGCGCGCTACTGTCGCATCATGATCTGGTCCATCGGCGGCATGTTGGCGTTGAGATTCGCCATGATCCAGACCGTGCCGCCGACCACCAGGAACACCACCAGCAGCCCGAAGGCGAGCGCCAGCACGTTGTTGGTGTTATCGGGGCCGGTGGTGATGTGCAGGAAGAACACCAGATGCACGCCCATCTGTGCGATCGCGAGCACGATCAGCGCGACGGGAATCGAGGGCTGCCAGACCAGGTCCGTGCCGGCGATGAAGAACGACGTCGCCGTGAGCAGCAGCGCGAGCACGAGCCCGACGACGTAACCGAGGATCCTTGCGCCGACGCTATGCTCTTCTTCCTCGCCCGGCGCGAGGTCGCGTTTGACCATCCCATGCGTCTGCTCACTCATGGCGCGCTCCCGAGCAGGTAAACGACGGAGAACACTGCGACCCAGACGATGTCGAGCGCGTGCCAGAACAGCGCAAAGCACGTCATCCGGCGCAAGATGTCTGCGCGAAAGCCCTTGGCGAACACCTGGGCCATCATGGTGAGAAGCCACAGCACGCCGGCGGAGACGTGAAGGCCATGGCAGCCGACCAGCGAGAAGAACGCGGTCAGGAACGCACTGCGTGACGGGCCATAGCCGCGCGCGATGAGGTCGGCAAATTCGCGAAACTCGAGAACGAGGAATATCAGCCCGAGCACGCAGGTCACGGTCATGCTAAGATAAAACCAGAACCGGTTGCGCACGTCGGCGGCGATGCTGGCCATGCCGCAGGTGAAGCTCGACAACAGCAGGCAGACCGTCTCGATCGCCACGTTCCTCTGCTCGAAGATCTCCGCGCCCTTGGGGCCGCCGGCGGTCTGGCCTGACAGCACCGCATAGGCCGCGAAGAAGCAGGAGAACATCACGATGTCGGAGAGCAGGAAGATCCAGAAGCCGTAGGCGGTCACGATCCGCTTCGGCGCGGGGCCGGGATGCTCGATGACGAGGCCGATATGATGGGGATCGGCGTGCGCGTGGCTTGCGGTCGCGGTCATCGCCATCAGACTGCTCCCGCCATGCTGACGAGGTTGCGCCGTTCCTCGATGTTGCTGCGGTCGATGCGGGCGACCTCCTCGGCCGGGATGACGTATTCGTCATGGTCGCGCCAGGCGAACACGACGAAGGTCGCCCAAGCGCCCAAGCCGCCCAGGATCACCATCCACCAGATGTGCCAGATCAGCGCGAATCCCATGATGGTGGCGAAGAAGGCACAGACGAATCCGGTCGGGGAATTCCGGGGCATCTCGATATCCTGATAATCCGGCGTCTTATGCGCGAGCGATTGCTGCCTCGCGCGCGCCTTCATATCCCAATAGGCGTCCTCGCCGCGCACATCGGGATTGAAGGCGAAGTTGAACGCCGGCGGCGGCGACGAGGTTGCCCATTCCAGCGAGCGCCCGTCCCAGGGATCGCCGGTGCGGTCGCGCAACGCCTCGCGATTGCGGATGCTGACGACGAGCTGCACGATCTGGCAGATCACCCCGATCGTCAGCACCGCCACGCCGACCGCCGCAACGATCATCCAGGGCCGCCAGGCCGCGACGTCGTAGTGCTGCATGCGCCGGGTCATGCCGAGCATGCCGGCAATGTAGAGCGGCATGAAGGTTATGAAGAAACCGATGAAGGTGAACCAGAACGCGGCCTTGCCCCAGCGTTCGTCGAGACGGAACCCGAACGCCTTCGGGAACCAGTACTCGAAGCCGGCAAAAACACCGAACAGCACGCCGCCGATGATCACGTTGTGGAAGTGCGCCACCAGGAACATGCTGTTGTGGAGCATGAAGTCGGCCGGCGGCACCGCGAGCAGCACGCCGGTCAGTCCGCCGATGAGAAACGTCACCATGAAGCCGACCGACCACAACATTGGTGTCGCAAAACGGATGCGGCCGCCATACATCGTGAACAGCCAATTGTAGATCTTCACGCCGGTCGGTATCGCAATGATCATGCTGGCGATGCCGAAGATGGCATTGACGTTGGGACCTGCGCCCATCGTGAAGAAGTGGTGCAGCCAGACCATGAAGGAGACGACACAGATCGCCATGGTCGCGAGCACCATGGAGCGGTAGCCGAATAGCGCCTTGCCGGAGAAGGTCGAGACCACCTCGGAGAAGATGCCGAAGGCGGGCAGCACCAGGATGTAGACCTCGGGATGGCCCCAGGCCCAGATCAGGTTCATGAACATCATGACGTTGCCGCCGGCCTCGTTGGTGAAGAAGTGGAAGCCGAGATAGCGGTCGAGCAGCAGCATCGCGAGCGTCGCGGTGAGGATCGGGAACGCCGCGACGATGAGGAGGTTCGAGGCGAGCGTGGTCCAGCAGAACATCGGCATGCGCAGGTAGTTCATGCCCTTGGTGCGCAGCTTCAGCACGGTGGTGACGAGATTGATGCCGGCCACCAGCGTGCCGACGCCGGAGATCTGCAGCGACCAGGCGTAATAGTCGACGCCGACGCCGGGCGAATAGGACAGTTCCGACAGCGGCGGAAAGGCGAGCCAGCCGGTGCGCGCGAATTCGCCGACCACGAGCGAGATATTGACCAAGAGCGCACCCGTCGCCGTCAGCCAGAAGCCGACCGAATTGAGCGTCGGGAAGGCGACGTCGCGCACGCCGAGCTGGAGCGGTACGATGAGGTTCATCAGCCCGATCACGAACGGCATCGCCACGAAGAAGATCATGATGGTGCCGTGCGCGGAGAATATCTGGTTGTAGTGCTCCGGCGGCAGATAGCCCTGCGATTGATACGCCACAGCCTGCTGGATCCGCATCATGATGGCGTCGCTGCCGCCGCGCAGCAGCATGACCGAGGCGAGCAGGATGTACATGACGCCGATGCGCTTGTGATCGACGCTGGTGATCCATTCGTGCCAGAGATAGGGCAGATGTCCCTTCACCACGACCCAGCCCAGCACGCCGAGGATCGCGACCAGCACCACCGCGCCGGCGACGAGCGGAATCGGCTGGTCGAGCGGGATGGCCGACCAATCGAGCTTACCGAGCATCATGGCCTCCACTGTGCGACCGGCCTGCTTCGGACGCGAGGGCCGGCCCGGGCCCCGGCGGAATGTGCTGGGTCGCGATCAAATCGAACAGGCGCGGATCGTCGAGGCGGTAGACCGGCCTGCCCTTCTCAATGCCCTGCTGCATCAGCTTCTTGTAGCTGTCCTCGTTCAGCACCGCGTCCGTCTTCGCCGTGTTCGCCACCCAGTCCGGGAAGGCGAGCGGCGAGATCACGTTGACGTCGAACATCATGTCCGGGAAACCGTCGCCGGAGAAATGCGCGGACAGACCCTGAAGCTTGCCTTCGTTGTCGGCGCGCAGGTTCAGCTTCGTCACCATGCCGTTCATGGTGTAGATCATGCTGCCGAGCTGCGGGATGAAGAACGTGTTCATCACGCTCGATGACGTCAGCTGGAAATTCAGCTCGGCGCCGGCCGGCACCGTCAGCGTGTTGACGGTGGCGATGCGCTGGTCCGGGTAGATGAACAGCCATTTCCAGTCGAGCGAGACCGCCTGGATCCGCACTGGGCTGCCGGTGCCCGGAACGGGCGCGGCGGGATCGAGCTGGTGCGAGCCGATCCAGGCGACGCCGCCGAGCAGGATCACGGTGAGCGCCGGAATAGACCACACCACCATCTCGACGCGGCCGGAATAGACGAACTCCGGCTGGTAGCGCGCCCTCGGATTCGAGGCGCGAAACCAGAACGCGAAAGCCAGAATCGCGAAAATGGTCGGCACCACGATCACGAGCATGATGAAGACCGAATCGACCAAAATAGTTCTATTGGCCGCAGCCACGGGCCCTTGCGGATCGAGCAGATTCATCGGCAAGCCACTGGTGGTTGGGAAGCCCCGAGACTGAGCCTAGCGCGGGAAAGGCTCCGCGACAAACGCTGCGAGGCCGGAACGGTTCCTCGACCGCAACGGCCAGCCATGCGCGATGGACCGGCCGCCACATGCAATTCCGTGTGATGTCAATGACATGAACGCGGAAAGCGCGCTCTTCTCTCCCAGGAGCGCGATTGCTAGTCTGCACGAAAATAATGACAAGGACGGGAGTGAACCGAGATGCGCTTGAAGGACAAGGTCGCGATCGTCGTCGGCGCCGGGCAAAGCCCCGGCGAAGGCATGGGCAACGGCCGCGCGACCGCGCTCATCTTCGCGCGCGAGGGCGCCAAGGTCTTGTGTGTCGACCACCATCTGGAATCGGCGCAGGAGACGGTCACGATGATCACCGCGAAAGGCGGCACGGCGGCGGCCTTCAAGGCGGACGTGACCAAGGCTGCGGACATCAAGGCGATGGTTGCGGACGCGCAATCGCGCTGGGAACGTATCGACGTGCTGCACAACAATGTCGGCGTCAGCCTCGCCGGTGGCGATGCCGAGCTGCTGCAAATAACCGAGGAGGCATTCGATCGCGTCGTCGCCATCAATCTGAAGAGCTGCATTCTCGCGGCGAAGGAAGTGATCCCGATCATGCGCGCGCAGAGAAGCGGCGCCATTATCAACATCTCGTCGATGGCCGCGATCACCACCTATCCTTACGTCGCCTACAAAGCGACGAAGTCGGCGATGATCGCCTTCACCGAACAGCTCGCCTACCAGAACGCCGAATACGGCATCCGCGCCAACGTCATCCTGCCCGGCCTGATGAACACGCCGATGGCCGTCGACACCCGCGCCCGCGAATGGCACAAGACCCGCGCCGAGGTCGAAGCCGAACGCGACAGCAAGGTGCCGCTGCGCAGAAAGATGGGTACGGGCTGGGACGTCGCCAACGCCGCGCTGTTCCTGGCGAGCGACGAGGCGAATTTCATCACGGGCGTGACGCTGCCGGTGGATGGCGGTGCGAGCGTGAGACGAGGATGAGGTGCTCTTCTTCCTTCTCCCCTTGTGGGAGAAGGTGGCGCAAAGCGCCGGATGAGGGGTTCTCTCTACACCTGAGACTGATCGTGACGATAGATACCCCTCACCCGGCTTCGCGTTCGCGAAGCCACCCTCTCCCACAAGGGGAGAGGGTGCAGCGTCACCGCGGCGCGCTTGTCACCCGCCAGATCGTGCCGTTGCCATCTTCCGAGATCAGCAGCGATCCATCCTTCGCCACCGCCACTCCCACCGGCCTGCCCCACACTTCCGTATCGTTCACGACGAACCCCGTCACGAAATCCTCGTACTCGCCGGTCGGCTTGCCGTCCTTCATGCGGATGCGGATCACCTTGTAGCCGGTGCGTTTCGACCTATTCCAGGAGCCGTGCTGGGCGGCGAAGGCGTCGCCCTGGTATTCGGGCGGAAACTGCGCGCCCTGGTAGAAGGTCATGCCGAGTGAGGCCGAGTGCGGCTGGATCAGCACATCGGGCACCGTCACCTTGTCCTTGAGATCCGGCCGCGCGCCGGCATGGCGCGGGTCTTCATTGCCACCGATATAGAACCACGGCCAGCCGTAGAACGCGCCTTCCTTCACGCTCGTGACGTAATCGGGCACGAGGTCGTCGCCGAGACCGTCGCGCTCATTGGTCGAGCACCAGGGCAGACCGGTCTGCGGCTGGATCGCGAGGCCGACGCAGTTGCGGATACCGGTGGCATGGATCTTTCGCTCCTTGCCGTCAGGGTTGAAGGCCAGCACCGCGCCGCGCTCGAGCTCGCTGGCCCATGTGGCGCCGAGCGGCTGCGTCTTCGCCCACGCCTCCATCCCGCCGGGCGGCGTGCCCATGCCTTCGGCGACGTTGCTGAGCGAACCCACCGACACCAGCATACGCTTGTTGTCGGGCGTGAAGACGATATCGCGGGTGGAATGGCCCCCATCCGGCAGGCTTGCGACAACCGTCTCCGCCTTGCCGCGCGCCTTGAGATCGCCGGCCCGGTAGGGAAAGCGGACGACGCTGTCGGTGTTGGCGACATAGACCCATTGCGGATTGTCGCCATTCGGAAAGAAGGCGATGCCGAATGGCTGCCGCAGGCCGCTGGCGAACACCTCGTTGGTGGCGACCTTGCCGCCTTCGCCCGCGCGCAGCACCCGGACGGTGCCGGCGCGCATTTCCGCGACGAACACGTCGCCATTCGGCGCCACGCGGATGATGCGCGGCGCGCGCAGGCCTTCGGCGAACAGCTCGATCTTGAAGCCGGCCGGCACCTGGAGCTGGGCTTCCGGCGGACGCGGCACCACGCGCGACGAGCTCGCAACCGATCGCGTGGCGCCGGGCCTGACCAGATCCTGCGGCCGGATCAGCCTGACCGTGCCGGGCTTGTCGGCGCGCCAATCGCCATAGGCATCCTTGCCCTGCAACACGGGCTCGGCGTGTGCGCCGGCCGCAGCAGCAGCCAGCAGCGCTGCGAGCATCGCCACGAACCTTATCCTGTCGCTCAATTCGTCGTCCTCCGCCTTGGGCGTGTCGTGCGTCAACGCCGATCACCCGCAAAAGGTCTCTCGGCGAGTTTGGCGCCTGCCGAATCCCACGTCAGTTCATGCCCGCACGATGTGCATCAGCCGCAGTCCATCATACTGGAAAATGCGGTTGAACGGTGCGACACATTGTGAGGGCGGCGATCGCCGGTTACGGTCATGGAGGCTGCGGCATCCAGGTCGCGCCGGATGAGGAGATCATGTGGGGATCCGTCATATCGGAATGGGCGAGCCTGCTGCTGCGCTGGCTGCACGTGGTGGCCGCAATCGCCTGGATCGGCAGTTCCTTCTATTTCATCGCCCTCGACCTCAGCCTGAAGCCGAAGGCCGACCTGCCGGGCGGCGTGCAGGGCGAGGCCTGGCAGGTCCATGGCGGCGGCTTCTACCGGATCATGAAATACCTGGTCGCGCCCAGCCAGATGCCGGACGAGCTGACCTGGTTCAAATGGGAGGCCTACACGACCTGGCTGTCCGGCTTCGCGCTGATGGTGGTGGTGTATTATCTCGAGGCCGACCTGTTCCTGGTCGACAAGTCGATCCTCGACCTCACATCATTCCAGGCCGGACTGTTCAGCTTCTGCAGCCTGGCGCTGGCGTGGCTGCTCTATGAGGCCGCCTGCCGCACCGGGCTCGCCCAGCGCGAACTGCCCTTCGCCATCGGCGGCTATCTGTTCCTGGTCGCACTCACTTACGCCTTCACCCATGTGCTGAGCGGACGCGGCGCCTTCAACCAGATCGGCGCGATCATCGGCACCATCATGGTCGCCAACGTCTTCACGCTGATCATTCCGAACCAGAAGAAGATCGTGGCCAGCCTGATCGCCGGACAGGCGCCTGACCCCAAGCTCGGCAAGGCCAGCAAGGAACGCTCGGTCCACAACAATTACCTGACGCTTCCCGTCGTCGTGCTGATGATCAGCAATCACTACCCCCTGCTCTACGCCACGCGCTTCAACTGGATTATCGTCGCGATCGTCCTGGCGCTCGGGCCGGTGATCCGCCACTTCTTCAACGAGCGTCATGCCGGGCGCAAATCGCCCTGGTGGGTGTGGGGCGTGGCCGCGGCCGGCGTGATTGCGATCCTCCTCCTCTCCGCCGCCGGACCGCGCGAGGTGAAGACGGGCGCATTGTCGGCGCCCGTCACGGCCGCCAATGTCGAGGAGATCGTGATGTCCCGCTGCAGCATGTGCCACGCGGCCGAGCCGGTCTGGGCCGGCATCGTCACCGCACCGAAGGGCATTGTGCTCGACACGCCCGAGCACATCCATCGCAACATTCGCCTGATCGGGCGGGTTGCAGCCTGGTCCAATTCCATGCCGCCCGGCAACATCACCGAGATGACCGGCGAGGAGCGCGCCGTCCTCGCGGCTTACCTCGAGCAGGCGCGCTGAAGCGCGTCGGAGGATGCATCGCGCGGAATGAAATTCCGCATCTCTCGCCGAATTGAAAATGACTTGACGGCCCATCCGGCGTAGACATGGCCGACAGCCGCCGGCGCGGCGCAAAATCAGCTTGCAATCGGGGAATAGCAACAGTGGCCCTCAAGAACGTCATCGGTATCGACCACGCCGTCGTCATGGTGAAGGACCTCGACAAGGCCGCCGAGAATTATCGGCAACTCGGCTTCACGGTCTCGCCGCGCGGCACCCACAGCGCGCATATGGGCACCGGCAATTACACCATCATGTTCGACCCCGATTACATGGAGCTGCTCGGCGTGCTCGTGGCAACCGAGCACAATGCGCCGGCCCGCGCCTTCGTCGAGCGCCATGGCGAGGGCATCGAGCGCATCGCTTTCACCGCAGTCGATAGCACCGCCGGCGCCGAGGAGATCCGTGCACGGGGCCTGGAGCCGATCGGCCCGACCGATTTCGAACGCCCCGTCACGCTGCCAGACGGCACGATCTCGGCGGCGAAATTCCGCACCTTCATGTGGCCGACGGCTGAAGCGCCGGGCGGCGTGCGCATCTTCGCCTGCCAGCACAAGACCCGCGAGACTGTGTGGATCCCCGAGCTGATGACCCACGCCAATGCGGCCAAGCGGATCAAGCAGACGCTGATCGCAACGCCAGAGCCCGCCAAGGAGGCCGCGCATCTCGCCCGCCTGATCGACCGCGAGGCGAAGACCGACGCGGACGGCGCCATCATCGTGCCTTCCGGCGGCGATCGCGCCGACTTCGTCTATTTGACGCTGGACCAGCTCGCCAAGCGCTATCCCGGCGTGTCGCTGAATGGCCTCTCAGAGCGCGGTGGCGCCGCGCTGGTGCTGGTCAGCGGCGACCTCGCGGCGACCGAGAAGGCGCTGGGGCCAGCCGCGGTGCGGAGCGGAGCTGCGATCTGCGTGCCGCCGGCCAAGGCCAACGGCACCCTGCTCGCCTTCATTGCCGGCTGATTTGAGCCAATTCTTTAACGGGCGTTTACCCGGCGGCTGTAGACTTCCCGGCCATCAAGCCACCGGGGCCAAACGCATGTTCAAAGAGGGATCGCCGATCGCCTATGACGCGCCGGCCGAGCTGAAGAAATGGCCGTCGCTGAAGGGCGAGCGGCAGAAGGATCGCGGGCCGCCCTATCTCGTCTACAACGGCACGCTCGCCGAATGCGTCCGCGAGCTCATGGGCAAGCCGATCAAGGGCATCTCGCTCTACGACATCATGACGACGCCGCAGGCCGCCTTCGATCAAAACGTGCTGTCGCCCGGCGACGCCGCGG
The DNA here is from genome assembly GCF_020193895.1 of Bradyrhizobium sp. NBAIM14. NCBI lineage: Bacteria > Pseudomonadati > Pseudomonadota > Alphaproteobacteria > Hyphomicrobiales > Nitrobacteraceae > Bradyrhizobium > Bradyrhizobium sp. NBAIM14. The sequence goes on from NZ_JADYVQ010000002.1 coordinate 519,032, forward strand.
AGATCGCGATGCGGAAGGATTTTCCGAAGGACTAGTTCGCGGCACGCTTCGCAGCGGGCGTGCCCTGCCGCTTCGATGAGGATTCCGTCGGCGCATCGAGGAAGACGACGGGCATGCCGCGCTTCACGTTCTCGCCGAGCACACGCGCGTCCCAATTGGTGAGCCGAACGCAGCCGTGCGACGCCGACTTGCTGACCTTGTCGGGCTCTGCCGTTCCGTGGATGCCGTAGCCCTGCGCCGACAGGCCGATCCAGTATGCGCCCACCGGATTGTTCGGACCCGGCTTGATGTCGAACGGTCTCTTGGACTTGACGCTCTTGAACTTGTACTCGGGATTGTAGCGGTAGGTCGGCAGCTCGTGGCTGGCGGCGACCTTCAGCGTTCCGGTTGGCGTCGGGCGATCCGGACTGCCGACTGACGCCGGATAGAACGCCAGCAGAGCGCCGCTTGCGTCGAACGCTTTCAAGGTCCCGTTGGTCTTATCGACTTCGAGCCGGGCAATGCGCGGCAGCTCGCGCCGCGCCGGAACGTTTGTGACGACGATCGTCTCTCCGGCCTTGTCGAAGGTCTTGCCCGGATTGAGCGCCTTGAGCAGATCCGCGCTCATGTGGAATTTCTCGGCAAGTCCTTCGAGCGGGCTGGTGTAGCTCAGCGCGTCCAGCGACTTCATGTCATCGAGCTTGGCCGGCAGCTTCTTTAAGAACGGTCCCTTCACGTCGGCGTCGGTGATCTTGTAGTCGACGAGAATCGGGCCCTCGCTCGCCGCGGTCAGCTTGTCCCAGAGCTCCGGCGCCACAACCTTGTCGGATGCGATGCCGTTCTGCTCCGCGAACGCCTTGAGCGCCTTCTGCGCGTTCTCGCCGAACTTGCCGTCGATCTCGCCGGGCGAAAATTGCGCGCGATCGAGCAGCACCTGAAGCTTCACCACGGCTGCATTCAGCTTGTCGGTGGCCGGCGGCTTCGCAGGACGCGCAGCCTCGTTCACCGCAGCCCGATCGAGATTGCCTGCGAGCGCCGGGCCGGCGAGCCACAGCGACATCACCGCGCCTAGTATCCATCGCATCGTCATCGCGCATCCCATTCGCAAACAGCCCGCAAAGCCGCGGAGAGTTTCTCTTCGGGAACACCGTAGTAACACCGAAGGAACCGACGAGATCGCAGCTTTGCCGCAATCGGACGGTTAAGAACTTCCTATCGCCGGCGCATCGCTGGCCGTTCATCCCACAGTTCGAGGTTCTCCCAGCAAATGCGATTTGTCGTCGCGGCTTGCGCCGCGTTTCTGCTTCTGATGTGCGATCTCGATCCGTCGGCATCCCGCCAAGCATCACGTTTCGACACCACTGTTCTGAAGAACAATCATGCCTCGTCACTTGTTCCGGTGGTCGAGCTCTTCGTCGCCAGCGTGCAAGCGATCGAGCTTGCCAACGCGCACGCGGCTTACGAGCAGGTGATCGAGCCACCGCGCGCGGTCGAGCCGTTGGTGCAGGCGGAGCCCTCGCCAACCGAACGATTTTGTCACGCGCTGCGCGAGGCCGCCGAATCCAGCGGCATTCCGGTGCCGTTCTTCGCGCGCCTGATCTGGCAGGAGAGCCGCTTCAAGTCCAACGAGGTCAGCCATGCTGGCGCGCAGGGCGTCGCGCAGTTCATGCCGGGGACGGCCGCCGAGGTCGGGCTCGACGATCCCTTCGATCCGATGAAGGCGCTGCCGGCGTCGGCAAAATTCCTGCGCAAGCTGCGCGACGATTTCGGCAATCTCGGCCTTGCTGCCGCCGCCTACAATGCCGGTCCCGGCCGCATCCAGAAATGGCTTGCCAGGCAGAGCGAGCTGCCGCGCGAAACGCGTGACTATGTCCGGATCATCACCGGCACCAAGGCCGAAGACTGGACCGAACGGTCGGAGGCACTCGCGATCCGCATCGACCTGCCGCGCGAAGCGCCATGCGAAGGCATTGGCAGTCTTTCGAAGGCCAAGGACGTCGCCTGGGTTCCGGTGAACCTGACGCCTTCGGTTGCGAACATCATCCGCAAGGCGGAGCAAGTCGCGGCGCGCGTGACGACGAAGGGCGCCCGCAAGCGGCTCGCCACACTGTTGCGGAAGAATGTCACGGCTCCCGGCAAGGCCCGCAGCATGATCGCGGCACGCGCGGCCGGAAAGAGCGCGAAGGCTCGCGCCGTTCGTCTCGCATCGCGCGAACGGACGTCAGGCTAACGATCGGAGCCGCTCGCTTGCGGCGGCTCCGACCTAAATCGACCTAGTCGATCTCCTCGATCACCCGCCGCTCGCGCGGCTCGATGACATAGGTCCGGGTGTCGCGGTGGATGTAGCGATATTCACGCAAGCCCGGCGCATCGCGGTAGACCGTGGTCGGGAACTCCTCGACCTCGACGCTCTCGGGAAGACGGTCACCGACGCGGATCTCACTGCGCGCCGTGCTGCCGGTGGTCCGCACTTCCTTGCGCCCCTCGGTACGGGTTTTCGCATGCTTGCGGATCACCTCGCGATCGCGATCCGAGAACTTGCTGGCGCTACGCTCGCGCGTCGTCGTCGTTGTCGCCGTGGACTGGCCTGAATACGGCAGCACCGTCACGATCTTGTAGGTCGCCGGATCGACCACGACGATCTGATCTTTCACCAGCGCAAAGCTGTAGCCGCGATATTGCGGCACGATCTCGACGACGTCGGGCGGCAGCGTCGAGAGGTGCACGTCGCGCGGCACCACCGTGCCGACGTTCAGCGCGAAATTGACGTTGGTCAGCGGCCGCACGTTGAGGTGCGAGATCGACGCGCTGATCTTGGTCTCCTGCTGCTTGTTGAGGTTGACGTCGGTCTGGGCGGCCGCCTGGTTGCTCGTCGGCGCAGTCGGTGCCTGCTGGGCCTGGTTGGTTCCAGATGCGGCCGGTGCCTGCTGGGCTTGATTGCTGGCCGGCGGCGGATTGGACCGGTCCTGTGCCTGGTTGGTGTTCGCAGCTGGCGGGTTGGCACTCTGCTGCGTTGCAGGCTGGTTACCGGCTGCATTGGAATTCGCCGTCCCGCTCTGCGACTGCGCAGTCGAGCCCGTATTGGCGGTGCCGGAGCCGGACGATGGTGGGTTGGCCTGCGTGGTCTGGGCCGGCGTTCCCGACGACGGGGATTGCTGCGGTTGCGATGTGGTCTGCTGCTTGTCGGTCGCGCTCGACTGCGAGCTCGTGGATGGCGCGGTGGAGTTCGACTGGGACTGCGGCGTCTGCTGAGACGGCGGATTCGTGCTGGGCGATTGCGCATACGCGGCGCTCGCCAGCGCCACCCCCAATGCGGTGGTTGCCAACAGGCGGATCATGGTTCACTCCCTTTCATCAAATGAACATTGGCTACTAACCTGCGCTAGGACGCGCAGTTCCACTTTTTCCCGAGGGAAGGCCGCGGCTCTTTTTCTGCGGAACCTGCAATGCCATCGAAGAGTGCCGGGATCATCGCCTATCGCAAGCGTGGGAACATCGAGGTGCTCCTGGTCCATCCCGGAGGGCCGTTCTGGCGCAACAAGGATCTCGGCGCATGGTCGATTCCGAAGGGGGAATACGCGGACGGAGACGACCCAGAGATCGCGGCGCGACGTGAGTTCGCCGAGGAGCTGGGACTGGAGCTTTCCCTGCCGCTGACCCCGCTCGGCCAGGTCAGGCAGCGCGGGGGCAAGCTCGTCACCGCGTTCGCGGCCGAGCTCGATCTCGACGTGCGCAGCATTCGCAGCAACACGTTCGAGATGGAATGGCCGCCGCGCAGCGGCAAGCGGCAGGCCTTTCCGGAAGTCGACCGCGCCGAATGGTTCACGCTCGACGCGGCGCAGGAGAAGATCAATGCAGGACAGCGTCCGCTGCTCGACCGGCTTAAGCTGCTGATCGGCAGATAGCGCGTCGCGCCCTATTCCGCCTTGATGTTCGCGGCCGCAACCACCTCCGCGAGCTCCTTGGTCTCCTTGGCGATCTTCGCGGCGTAGTCGGCCGGGCTGAGCACGCTGACGACGCCTTGCGCGCCGAGCTTCTCCTCGGCCGAGGGATCCTTGGCGGCGGCGACGATCTCCCGATGCAGGGTTTCCAGGATCGGCGCGGGCGTTGCCTTCGGCATGAAGAAGCCGACCCAGAACGAGATGTCGAATCCGGGATAGCCGGCTTCCGCCACGGTCGGCACGTCGGGCAGCGCCGGCAGCCGCTCGGCCGAGGACACCGCCAGCGCGCGCAGCTTGCCGGCCTTGACCAGCGGCACGGCGGAGAGCGGATCGAACACTGCCAGCACCTCCTGCGCGAGAATGCCGACCTCGGCGGCCGAGCCGCCGCGATAGGGCACATGGATCAGCTTGATGCCGGCCTTCTGGCTGAGCAGCTCCATGGCGAGATGGGCGAGATTGCCGTTGCCGCCCGAGCCGTAGGCGAGCGCGCCGGGCGCGGCCTTCGCCGCAGCGACGAGATCGGCCACCGACTTGACGTTCGCCGTCTTGGGATTCTCGGGATTGACGACGAGGACGAGCGGCGCCGAGACCACCGTGGTGAGCGGCGCAAAATCGACTTGCGGATCGTAGCGGATGTCCTTGAACAGCGTCTTGTTCAGCGTGATCGTCGACGAGTTGCAGGCGAGCATGGTGTAGCCGTCCGCATCGGCGCGGGCGACGCCTTCGGCCGCGATCATGCCGTTGGCGCCGGCGCGGTTCTCGACGACGAAGGGCTGGCCGAGCTTGTTGCTGAGCCGATCGCCAATGATGCGCGCGACGACGTCGACCGGGCCGCCCGCACTGAAGCCGACCATGATCTTGACCGGCCGCGACGGATATTTCTGCGCGAGAGCCTCTGTCGCCGGCGCCAAGGCGCATAGAGCTGCGATGACTGCCAGCAGGCGGGCGGTTCGTTGCATTCGTTCTCTCCCAGACCTCTTGGCGTCGCTTGTGCATGCTTGTTGGTGCGACGCCGTAGAAGTCATGAATAGCGACCGTGCCCGATTTCGCAATCGCGTTTGAGCGCCGGCATTCCGCCGCACGGCACGTGCGTGCCGCTTCCAATACAAAAGTGCGAAAACAACCCCATGCACAGTAGACCGCCCCTTTCAGAACAAAGGCTTGCGCAGGGCCGAGGAAATTTTTCGGATTTACGAAATAAATTCTGTCGCGTCGGGCAAAACAGTGCCATAATGGCATCATCGCAACAGTCGCGAGCGTCACGGCCTGCCGGTCCGGACCCGTGCCGACGCGGTTGCGTCTAAACCCTTCATCGACATTCCGAAATCCGCATTCGCGCGCAGCGGCGAACGGCCGTTCGCGCTTGCGCGCTCAAAGGACACATGCCCATGACGACAGCTCTCGAACGCCACATCCCCTCGCCGCTCGCGGCATCCGATCGCAGCGTCCCCGCCGCGACCCCGCGCGTAAAACTCTACAAGCGGCGCATTGCGATCCGCCATCCCGACCCGCACACCGGCGAGCGGCTGCTGGCCGAGGCGCTCGGCGCCGCCGACCGCGACGCGATGCACGGCATATTGAGGCAATTGGTCAAGGCCAGCGTGGTCGGGCAGAAGCCGGATGAGGCCAATCTCGCCTTTATGATCTCGACGATCAGGAGCATTGCGCCGAAGGATTCCGTCGAGGCCTTGCTGGTGTCGCAGATGGTGTCAGTGCACATGGCGGCGATGCGCTGTGCCTGCCGTCTCGCCTGCACCGACGATCTGACGCAGCAGGAGGGCATCGCCCGCGCCTTGACCCGGCTCTCCCGCACCTTCGCCGCCCAGGTCGAAGCGCTGAACCGCCACCGCAACAGCGACGAGCGCGCGATCACGGTGCAGAATTTGTCGGTGCAGGACGGCGGACGGGCGATCGTGGGCAACGTCACGCAGCATGCCAGCATGATCATTGCGGAGGCTGGTGCAATGGAGACGACTTCGAATGCAGAAACGGGCGCAGGCCGCGAGGTCCATACGAGTGGCGCCTGCGTATGACCGGCGATCACATCCGTCATACCGATGCAATGCAGTCGAGCCCGCGCTGCGGGGCGCAGACGCGCCGCGGTCTCGCGTGCCGCGCGCCAGCCGTGCACGGCAAGCGCCGCTGCCGCATGCATGGCGGCGCGCCAAGATCGGGCGCTCCGAAGGGCAACCGGAATGCATATCAACATGGAATGTGCACACCGGACGCCCGCGCCGAGCGACACCGGATGAAGGCCTTGCTGGAGGACGCTTGGAAGCTGCTGATCGAGTTGAAATAGATTGCGGCCCAGGAGCGACGCGGATGACGCCATTCCGGCGCGAGACATGACCTCAAGAAAACGAAGCTCTGATGGAGCCTTAATCCAGAAAGCTCGGTGCCGCAGCCATAGAACTAGGGCCGTGTGCTCGCCGGAGCCACAGGGACAATCTGCAGCCCAGCTGCGTTCAGCGCTTCAGTGATTTGCTTGGCCAGCAGCTTGGCTTCCTCAGTGCCGATTTGAGCGTCGGGAAGCCGCTCGAAGAACGCACAAAGCGTCGTCGCTATGATGGTATTGACCTGGTGCGCATCAACCATTTGCTGCACGCGACATTAAGAATGACTTCACCGGCGCGGCGGTCGCCTGCCGGGCCGTGGCGGGTCATCGCAAGCCGAAGAACGAAAGAATGACGGCGATCACAACGATGAGCCCTATGAGGTAGATCAGACTGTTCATCGCAATTCTCCTTTCCCACGTGATGGGTTGGATTCATTCGAGGGTCGTCGCTGCGTCCCTGGCACTACCTTGCTGAACGGCCAGCTTTTCGAGCTCCACTTCCTTCTCGATGGCCGCCAGAGAGTTGCCGATCTTGTCGACGATCCTGACCAGATCGGCATTGGAGATGCGAAGCCGCCTGCGGACCGACTTGACCTGCTCAGCGTTCGAAAGATCGAGCGTCGTGCGAATGGGCCGTGGCGGTCTCGAGGACAGCATGATCAGGTCTCCCTAACCTAGGTAAGAGAGACGATGTCTCCTTTGTTCCTACGTTCGCCAACGGAAGCTCCCAAGAGCGAAGATGATGCAACCGTCGCGCGCACCGCGGAGACGCCCACAACACTTTATCCCCGCGGCGCAACGCCATGACTCCCTACCAGGCTGCGTGCCGTCTCAAAGGTGGTGCGTTGCAATGCGGCTAACCTCTCGGCAATGGCATTGCTCGAGAGGTCGAGTACCAGCCCGAGATCACATTCCGGCATGAGGGGGGCGCGCTGCCGCCATTGGCACCCGCCCCCTCAATCCTGTAACCCACCCTAAAACCTTCTCGGGACGGGACGCTCATGACCAATGCCGACGACGACGCGGGCACCGCCACCCGCGCGCTGATCTTCGCGCTGGTCGCGCTCGCCTGCGGCCACATGCTGTCGACCCTTCTGCGCACCATTCCGGCGGTGAGCCTCGACCTGATGGCGGCGGATTTCCACATCGAGCCGCAGGCGCTGGCGAGCCTCACGTCGGTCTACCACTTTGCCTTTGCAGCCTCGCAGATCCCGGTCGGCGCGGCGATGGACCGGTTCGGCGTGCGGCCGGTGTCGCTCGCCCTGCTGGCGGGAACCGTGTTCGGCGCGATGGCCTCGGGGTTTGCGACGGGGCCCGAGAGCTTCGCCGTCGGGCAACTGCTGCTCGGCGTCGCCACCTCGGGCATGCTGATGTGCCCGATGACGCTCGCAGCCAAGCAATTGTCGGCGGCGCGATTCGGATTGTGGTCGGGCGCCATCCTCTCGATCGGCAATATCGGCATGCTGCTGTCGGCGAGCCCGCTCGCTTTCGTGATCGATACTTACGGCTGGCGCACCGGGTTCTGGATCTCCGCAATCGGCGGCATCCTCGTCGCGCTGGCGGTGTTCGTACTGGTGCCGCACCAGCCGGCCGAGCACAAGGACGAGTCCTCGCCGCTGTCGCAGATGATCGATGTGGTCAGGCTCGGCCTGTCACGGCCGCTGCGCGGCGTGATCGCGCTGGCGATGGTGTCGCTGGCGAGCACGCTGGTGCTGCGCGGCCTGTGGGGAGGACCCTGGCTGATGGAGATCAAGGGCCTGACGCGGATCGAGGCCGGCAATCAGCTCGGCGCGTTCACGCTGGCGATGATCGCAGGCCCGCTGCTCGTCGGCATGATCGACCGCAGGCTCGGCCGCCGCCGCGAGCTGGTCGCCGGCACGCATGCGATCGCGGCGCTACTGCTCGCGCTGATGGCGCTGGGAGCGCCGCACTTTGCCGTTGCATGGCTGTTCGGCGTGAACGTCATGCCGCCCTCCTACGATCTGGCATTGTTCGTGCTCATCGGGCTCTTCACCTCGGCGCAGCCGCTGCTGTTCGGCATGTCCAGGCAACTTGTCGATGCGCAGGTCGCCGGCAAGGCGCTTGCGGCCGTCAATCTCGCCTTCTTTCTCGGCACTGCGCTGATGCAATCCGTCACCGGCGCGGTGGCCGCGCTCGCGGGGCTGCCGGCGGTGCTGCTGTTCATGGCGGCGGCACTGGCGGTAGGCGTGCTGATTTTCTTGATCTACACGCAGCGCGTCTGAGCCCCTTGCGAAATGCGGAAGCGCAGGAGATGCTGCGCCGCCATCCGCATCAAGGGAATTCGAGTCCATGCCTGTCGACACCAAAGCCGCCACCGATCGTCTCATGCGCTTCCTCGCCGTGGAGGGCGTCACCGGGCAGGAGGCGGCGATCGGGCGGGAGCTCACGGCTGCGCTGAAGGAGAGCGGTGTGCCGGCGAAGGCGATCCGGCTCGATGACGCCAACACGCGCATTCCGGTGCCGACCGAGACCGGCAACCTCATCGTCGACCTGCCCGGCCGCGGCGCGCTGCACAACCATCCACGCATCATGTTCATGACCCACATGGACACGGTGCCGCTGTGCGCCGGTGCCAAGCCAAAGTTGACGGGGCGCAAGATCGTCAACGACGCCAAGACCGCGCTCGGCGGCGACAATCGCTGCGGCTGCGGCGTGCTGGTGACGCTGGCCGCCGAGCTCCAAAAGCAGAAGCTCGATCATCCGCCGATCACGCTGTTGTTCTGCGTGCGCGAGGAGAGCGGGCTCTATGGCGCGCGGCACGTCAAGCTCGACGAGCTCGGCAAGCCCGTGATGGCGTTCAACTATGACGGCGGCTCGGCCTCCAACGTCGTGATCGGGGCCGTCGGCGCCGACCGTTGGACCGTCGAGATTTTCGGCCGCGCCTCGCATGCCGGCGTCGCACCCGAGCGCGGCATCTCCTCGACCATGATCATGGCGCTGGCGCTTGCGGACGTGAAGGCCGGCGGCTGGTTCGGCAAGGTCGTGAAGGGCAAGAGGCAGGGCACCAGCAATGTCGGCCCGGTCACCGGCGGCGAAGGCCGCCCCGCGGGCGATGCCACCAATGTCGTCACCGATTACGTGCATGTGCGCGGCGAGAGCCGCAGCCACGACGGAAAATTCTTCAAGGAGATCACCAAGGCCTACAAGGCCGCGTTCGAGAAGGCGGCCAAGAAGGTGACGAACGCGCAAGGCAAGTCCGGCAAGGTCAAGTTCAAGGCCGAGACAGACTATTATCCGTTCCGCATGAAGGAGAATCTGCCGGTGGTCAAACGCGCGATCGAGGCGGTGTCTGCGGTGGGGGGAAGCCCGAACGTGCGCGCCGCCAATGGCGGCCTGGATGCCAACTGGATGGTCCGCCACGGCGTTCCGACCGTCACCTTCGGTGCCGGCCAGAACGAGGCACACACGGTCGACGAATGGATCAATCTCGACGAATACGACCGCGCCTGCGCGCTGGCGGTGCAGCTGGCGACGATGCGGTGAGATGGCAAACGGCACGTCATCGCGCTTCAACACGGCTCTGATCTAACGGGTCGATCGCGGCTTCCGTGAAGTCCGCGCCTGTCCCGTGCTGCCATCGATGGCGAGCACCGTCACGCGGTTCCTCGGCCGCAATCAAACCGAGTCAGGAGCAAACCTCCGCCATCAACTCCAAGTAGATTCAGATCCAAGCGTGACCGCAGTGCGTCTCGCCGAGACCTCCGCTGTTTTCAGAGTCACGTGACTGACATGAAATGGGAGTGATGCGCCATGCGCACGATGCCGAACGACACCCTGATTCTCACCTTTCCGGACTTCAGCCAAACCGCGACCATCGTCGGGGATCCCAACTTCCCGATCGATGGCTGGGGCGGGAACGACACGGTGACGGCAACCATCCTCAACGCGGACGTGTTCGTTACGCTGATCGGCGAAGACACGGTCATGCAGGGCAATTCCCACGGCGGCAACGACACGCTCACGGCGAACGTGGATTATCCCTTCAGCGGCGCCACCATTATGGGCGACGCCGAGACCATGTTGGGCAATGCTGCAGGCGGCAGCGACACGCTCACCGCCGACGCCGGCGGCAATTTCCGCTCCAACATCTCCATTTACGGAGATGCCGGAGGCGACATGTCGGGCAACACGCAAGGCGGCAATGACACGCTGACAGGCGTGACCGGTGGGCGGGCCTTCGAGAACGTGTTCAGTGGCGATGCCGGGGGATCCATGAGCGACAACGCGCATGGCGGCAACGACACGCTGAACGTATTCGAATATGCATACGAAAGCACGGCGACCCTCAGTGGGGATGCCATCGGTGCCATGACCGGCAATACAATCGGTGGCAACGACGACCTCACGCTCGGCATCAGCAGCGGCATGGCGATCGGAGGTGGAACGCTGGCCGGCGATTCGCTCACGTCATTGACCGACAATGCCCAGGGTGGCAACGATACCCTGACCTTCGTGACGAATGGCGGCGAGCCGCCGCCGGCCGTCTACGGCTCCCAGCTGATTGGCGACGCCATGAACATGTCCGGCAGTGCGCGTGGCGGCAATGACATCCTCAATGGCGGAGAGTTCACTGATCATCTCTACGGCGATGCGCGGACTTATGCGCCATCTACCCCTGGCTCCATTACCGGCGGCACGGACACGCTCAACGGCGGCGCGGGTAATGATCAGCTGTGGGGCGGGCCGAACAACGATGTCTTCGTCTTCACGGCCGGCTCCGGCAACGACGTCATCAACGACTTCAATCAAGGCAACATGGCGGTCGGCAGCGCCGCGGGGGAACTCGACGTGATCAACCTGCACGACTACGGTTTTGCCGACTGGGCGACCCTGTCCGGCCTCATCAGCGATGACAGCTCGGGCAATGCGGTGATTCAGCTCACTGCCAATGACACCATCACCCTGAGCGGAGTGCATGCGGCCTCGCTGGAGGCGACTGACTTCATAGTCTAGCGTAAGGTGGGTTAGCCCCGCGGATTGCGCGAAGCGCAAACCGCGGGGCGTAACCCACCATCTTCGTATCCGCGGAGACAGAAGAGGTGGGTTACGCCGAGCATATGCGCTTTGCGCATCCGCTCGGCTAACCCACCCTACGAAGAACAAAAATCAGGGAGGCACCATGCCACGCATCGCAAACATCGAGACCGGGCTCTACCGGATCCCCCTCCCCATCACCCTGTCGGACTCCACGCATGGCGACATGACGGCGTTCGAGCTGATCACCTGCCGCATCCGCGATGCCGATGGCGCCGAGGGCGTCGGCTACACCTATACGGTCGGGCGCAACGGCGGGGCTGTGGCCGACATTCTCAAGCGCGAGATCCCGCCGCTGGTCGAAGGACGCGAGGCCGACGATACCGAGGCGATCTGGCATCATGTCTGGTGGGGGCTGCATTATGGCGGGCGCGGCGGGCCGGCGGTGCTGGCGCTCTCGGCACTCGACATCGCGCTGTGGGATCTGAAGGCGCGGCGCGCCAAGCTGCCGCTGTACCGCCTGCTCGGCGGCTTCGATGCGCACGTGCCGTGCTACGCCGGCGGCATCGACCTCGATCTCTCCGTCGATGCGCTGCTCAAGCAGACCGATGGCAACCTCGCCAAGGGTTTTCGCGCCATCAAGATGAAGGTCGGCCGGCCCGACCTCAAGTCCGATGTCGCGCGCATCTCCGCGATGCGGCAGCATCTCGGCGACGGCTTTCCGCTAATGGCGGATGCCAACATGAAATGGACGGTCGAGGAGGCGATCCGCGCCGCGCGTGCTTTCGTTCCTTTCGACCTCACCTGGCTCGAGGAGCCGATCATCCCCGACGACGTCGCGGGCCATGTGCGTATCATGCAGGCGGGCGGCGTGCCGATCGCAGCGGGCGAGAATCTGCGCTCGCTGTGGGAGTTCAAGAACTACATCGCCAGTGGCGCGGTGTCCTACCCGGAGCCCGACGTCACCAATTGCGGCGGCGTTTCCGCCTTCATGAAGATCGCGCGGCTGGCGGAGGCGTTCAACCTGCCCGTCACCAGCCATGGCGCGCATGACATCACCGTGCACCTGCTCGCGGCCTGCCCGAACCGATCCTATCTGGAGGCGCACGGCTTCGGGCTCGACAAGTATCTCGAGCATCCGCTGGTGCTGAAGGACGGGCTGGCGCTGGCGCCCGATCGGCCGGGTCACGGGATTGGGTTCGATTGGAAGGGGCTGGCGAAGCTGGCGTAACACCTATTGCTCGTCATTCCGGGGCGCGACGAAGTCGCGAACCCGGAATCTATTGGGCCGCGGAGCTCGCTGCACGATGGATTCCGGGTTCGCGCCAAGAGGCGCGCCCCGGAATGACGGAAAAAGCGCACATTGCTGCACGCGAGGCATTCCAAGGCGCAGGGTGCATGGCGGTGATAATCCTTTATGGTGACGGCAACCGACACCTTGCGAAAGGCCCCTGCCTTGTCCCCCGAACTGCACCAGAAACTGACCGCGTGGCGCCGGCATCTCCACGCCCACCCGGAGCTGTCGCTCCAGGAGAAAGAGACCTCTGCCTTCGTGCAGGACAAGCTCACCGAGCTCGGCATTCCCTTCGAGGCTGGAATCGGCGGCCACGGCATCGTCGCGACCTTGAGGCGCGGCCATGCGCAAAGGCGGGTTGGCCTGCGCGCCGACATGGATGCGCTGCCGATCACCGAGGACACCGGGCTGCCCTATGCTTCAAAGTCATCCGGCGTGATGCATGCGTGCGGCCATGACGGCCATACCGCCTCGCTCCTGGGCGCCGCGGCGCTGCTCGCCACTGATACCGATTGGAGCGGCACGGTCGATTTCATCTTCCAGCCGGCCGAGGAAGGCTTTGGCGGCTCGCGGGCGATGGTCGCGGCCGGACTGTTCGATCGCTTTCCGATGGAGCGGATATTCGGCTTCCACAACTGGCCGGGCCTTGCCGCCGGCACCATCGCCGTGCACGACGGCGTCGTGATGGCCTCCGGCGGGCGCATCACCATCAATATCGAGGGCCATGCCGGGCACGCCGGTATGCCGCATCTGACGCGTGATCCCGTGGTGGCGGCCGGGCACCTCATCGTCGCGCTGCAATCGGTCACCTCGCGCGGCGTCGATCCGCTCGACACCGCCGTGCTGTCGCTGTGTACGATCGAAGGCGGCACCGCGCCGAACCAGATCGCCGGACGCGTCACCATCCGCGGCACGCTGCGCTACCACCGCGAAGTGGTCAAGGACGTCATCCTCGATGGCATCACGCGTACCTGCGCCGGGATCGCAACCAGCTTCGGCGTCAAGGTCACGCCCGAGATCGTCTGGGGCGTTGGCGTGGTGATCAACACGCCTGATGAGGCTGACCTCGCGCGCATCGCCGCGGAGAAGGTGCAGGCACCGGTACGGCGCGATCTCGCGCCCAGCATGGCCGGCGAGGATTTCGCCCATTATCTGCAGCAGCGGCCCGGCGCCTTCGTCTGGATCGGCAATGGCGAGTTGCGCGACGGCGCGGAGCTGCACGGCCCGCGCTACGATTTCAACGACGCGATCCTGCCCGTGGCTTCACGCTGGATGGCGGAAGTGGCCAAGGCGGCGCTGGCGACGAACTGACTTAGGAGATCTCGCGCGGCAGCTTCCAGTCCGGCCGCGGCGCGAACGTCTCCTCCGTCTCTTCGATGCGCTCGACGTGATAGCCGGCCGGCAGAATGTGGCCGCCCTCCTCGTCCGCAATGGGGACGTCCGTGACGAGGCCCTCGATCAAGGCAGCTTCCCACACTTCCTTCTCGGTCGGAAAGGGATTGCCGATCTGCTTGTTGCCTTCGAACAGCGCGTACATCGGTTCCGGTCCTCGCGTTCACGCTCACGAGAAACGTATCGGCCGCACGGACGTTCCCTCCGGCAAATGGCAACGGATGGTACGTAAAACATGGCGCGCGTTCTGATCGGAACTTCGGGCTGGCACTACGCTTCCTGGCGCGGCCCGTTCTTCCCCGAGGGCGTGACGCTGAAGCAGCAGCTCAGCTACTATGCCGGGCAGTTCGACACCACGGAGCTGAACGGGGTGTTCTACCGCACGCCAACGCCGGAGGCGGTGACGGGATGGCGGGAGCAGACCGGCCGCGATTTCGTGTTCGCCTGGAAGGCGTCGAAATTCATCACGCACTGGAAGCGCCTGTCGGAGCGCTCCGTCAACAGCCTCGAGCTGCTGGAGGAGCGCATCTCCCGGCTCGGCGGCAAGGCCGGCCCGATCCTGTTCCAGCTGCCGCCGCAATTCGAGGCGAACGCGGACCGGCTCGCCTCGTTCTTCAAGCTGCTGTCGCGGAAACGCCGCTACAGTTTCGAATTCCGCCATCCGAGCTGGTATCAGCCGCGCATCCTGCGCATGCTGGCTGAGGAGAACATCTCGCTGTGCCTGTCCGATCATCACGACGCGCCGGCGCCGTGGAAGCGCACGGCGGATTTCGTCTATGTGCGCGGACACGGGCCAAGCGGGCGTTATCACGGGCACTATACCCATCCCACGCTGGCGCAATGGGCTAGGCGCATCAAGTCGTGGAAGCGGCAGGGCTGCGACGTCTATGTCTATTTCGACAACGACCAGAAGAGCGCAGCACCGGCCGATGCCAAGGCGCTGAAGCAGCTGCTGTGAGTTAGATGATGCCGCCTTGCCGGAGCGCCGCGATCTCGTCTGCATTGTAGCCGAGGTCGGCGAGGACGCGGTCGGTGTGCTCGCCGAGCGTCGGCGGACGGTGCGCGATCTCGCCCGGCGTTTCCGACAGCCGCACCGCGGCGCGGGCGACCGGCGCCTGCTTCGGCAGGCCCGGATAGTCGACGTCCTGCATGAAGCCGCCGGCGCGGATGTGCGGATGATCCAACGCCTGTTGCGGCGAGAGCACGGGACCGGTCGGAATCATCGCCTGGCCCAGCGTGTCGACGGCCTCCTGCGTGGTGCGCTCGGCGCACCAGCGCGCCATCCGCTCGCTGATGATGCGGCCGTTATTGCCGCGGCTGATGTCGTCGGCAAAGCGCGGATCGTTCAGCCACACATCCTCCTCGCCCATCAGCCGCGCCCAGCGCTTGAACAGCGGATGACCGGTGACCTGGCACAGCACCCAGCCGTCTTTGGTGCGGTAGATGTCGGCGGGCGCCGCGGTCTGGCCGAGATTGCCCGTCGGCACGCGGTTGACGTCGATGACGGCCTGCTCGATCAGCGTGGCATTGGTAAAGGACAAAGCTGTTGCGAGCAGCGCGCCCTCGACGATCTGGCCGCGGCCGGACTTGCCGCGCTCGATCAGGGCGGCGAGCGTGCCGAACGCGCAGTGCAGCGCAGTGCCGAAATCGACCCAGTTCACCGCGGCGCGGTACGGGGGATCTCCGCTGCCGGTCATGTACACCGAGCCCGACATCACCTGGCCGACGCCGTCGAAGCCGACGCGGTCGGACCACGGGCCCGGCCCGCCGAACGCGGTCGCCGTGGTCAGGATGATGTCCGGCTTGATCGCCTTCAGCGATTCGTAGTCGAGCTTCATCGCGCGCAGGGTCTGCGGCGGCAGATTGGCGACCACGACGTCCGCGGTCGCGATCAGGCGGCGCATCACCTCCTGGCCTTCCGCCTTCATTGGATCGAGTGTGATGCCCTTCTTGTTGCGGTTGATCTGGAGGAACAGCGCGCCCTCGCCGCCTTCGCCCACCGGCGCGACGAACCGATCCTCGCTGCCGTCGCGCTTCTCGACCCGGATGACCTCGGCCCCGAACTCGGCCAGCAATGTCGCGCAATAGGGCCCGGCGATATAGCGCCCGAAATCGAGCACGCGCACGCCCTCCAAGACTCCTCCCATCGCACCCTTCCCTGTTTTTTTGCAGATTACAGGGACTGGCCGCCAGGGCAAGTTGGGAAGCGCGCATGCGATTTTCATCGTCACATCGCGAACGCCCCGATGAAGCCGCAGTTCGTGTACCCGCCTTGAGGTTCCCGCTCGCTATTGCTGTGGGGCGGAGCCCTTGCTCCTGTGCATGAACGCCATCATCTCCTCGAAAGTGAGCTTGCCGTCCTTGTCGCGATCCATTGCCTTGAAAATGCGTTCATGGGCGACCTGAAACTCGGGCAGCGAGACGTTCCCGTCTCCATCAGCATCCATCAGCGCGTAGACGATGCGGAAGACGACCGGCGGCTCCATGGCGGCACCGCCCATCGCGCCATGCCCTTTCATTCCTTGTCCCATCATTCCTTGTCCCATCATCCCGCGCCCCATCATTCCCATCATGTCTCCACCGCGCATCGGGCTCTGCCGCTCGGCGGATGGGTTGGCAGGAGAACTCGACTGCGGGGATGCCGGCGTCTGCTCCTGTCCGGGATGATGACCTTGATGGTCCGCTGGCGATTGAGCCAGAGCTGGCTGGCCCAGGATGGCGAGCAGCAACGCTGCAGCAACGGTTCGACCTAGCATGACGCTTCCTCCGGCCTTGATGTCGGTCCGACGAGCTTGCCGAACGTCATCGGAATTATCTTGAGCCAAGTCAAAAAGGCGGGCTGGTGGGCCAGGTTTCACCCCGCCCGTGCGGAGGAAGCGGCGCGGTCACCGACGGAAACTCGACGGCCGGAGACTATGCGTTAAGATGCGACCGGTTCGTCCCCCAGCGAGAAGTGCACACCCATGCCGCAGCAATTCGATCGATCCGCAGAAGATCTCGGCAACGCTATTCATTTCGAGCACGTCAACATCCAGGTCCCGGACCAGCGGCTCGCCACGCTGTTCTACGTCGCCGGGCTCGGGCTCACCCGCGATCCCTACCTGATGGTGTCAGACACCAACATGTGGATCAACGCCGGGCGGAGCCAGTTTCATCTGCCGAGCGGCCGGCCGCAGGTGCTGCGCGGACATATTGGCCTCGTCATCGAAGGCCGCGAGGCGCTGCTGGCGCGGCTTGCATCGGTCGGGAAGAAACTCGAGGGCACGACGTTCGCGTTCAGGGAGCACAACGACCATGTCGAGGCGGTTTGCCCCTGGGGTAACCGCGTGCGCTGCTACGAGCCCGACGCGGCGCGGTTCGGCCGGATCGCGCTCGGCATTCCCTATGTCGAGTTCGACGTGCCCAAGGGATCGGCAGCCGGCATCTGCGCCTTCTACCCTGAAGTCATGGGCATGCCCGCGAGCTTGCGGAACGGCGATGGCACTGTGGCCGCCGTGAAGACGGGCCGCAACCAGCATCTGCTGTTTCGCGAGACCGACCGGCCGCAAGCCGACTATGACGGTCACCACGTGCAGATGTACATCACGGACTTCTCCGGCCCCTACCGCAAGCTGCTCGCGCGCAAGCTGATCTCGCGCGAGGACAATCAATACCAGTACCGGTTCTGCGACATCGTCGACCTCGACAGCGGCAAGAAGCTGTTCACGGTCGAGCACGAGGTGCGCTCAGTGACCCATCCGATGTTCATGCGTCCGATGGTCAATCGCAATCCGGCGCTCAACAACCGCAATTACGCGGTCGGCCACGACGAGTCGGCTTGGGCGATGGGGCCGGATCAGTACGAGGGGTAGTCCTCGCGCGGCGCTTCCGTGCGCTTCACGCTACGGCAAATTATCCCGCAGGAAGATGTCGATGCGGATGCGCTCCTGGTCGGGGCTGATCGGCTCGCCAGAACAATGCGCGAGCAGGACTCGCGCCGCAGACCGCGCCTCGTGGCCGGCATCCTGGTTGATGACGGCGTCGAGCGTGCCGCGCACCAGGAACCGCCTGGTGTGCTCGGTCAGCTCATGGGTGATCCAGACCACCTCGCGCGCGCGGCCCGAGGCCTCGAGCGCATCGGCGATGCCGCGGTTTCCGGCGCCGCAGCAATAGATGCCGCGGAGGTCGGCATGGCGGGCGAGCAGCGCGGCCGTAAGGTCCCGCGTGCGGTCGCTGTCGTCGCGCCCCTCGATGACAGGCAGTGCGGACAGATTCGCATACTCGCTCGACAGGATCTGGTGGAAGCCGAACTGCCGTTCGGTGTGGTCGCGCAGCGACAACGATCCCGCAATCACGGCGACGGTGCCCTCGCGCCCGGCGAGGAAGCGTCCCATCAGCGTGGCGGCGGTGCGGCCCGCGGCCGGATTGTCGATCCCGACATAATGCACCCGGGACGAGCTCGGCGCGTCCGACACCAGGGTGACCACGGCAACCCCGCGCGCGACGAGCTCGTCGATCGCGGCGCGAACCCGGGGATGATCGAGCGCGATGACGGCAACGCCCTGATAGGCCGGCGAGAGGTTCTCCAGCGCACGGGCAAGGACATCGGGGTCGAACACGTCGACATGGTGGATGTCGATGAAGCCGCGATGGCCGGCGAGCCAGTCCGCGGTGCGCACGACCTGCTCGCTGAGGTTGGTCATGAAGCTGTTGCTGCCGGTCGGCAGCACGAAAGCGAAACGGAAGGTCTGCCCGCGGGCGAGCCGCGCCGCGGCAAGATCGGCGCGATAGCCGAGCTTTGCCACCGCGGCCTCGACACGCGCGACGGTCTTGGCGCGGACACCCTCGCGCCGGTTGACGACGCGATCGACGGTGGCGAGCGAAACGCCCGCGGCGCGCGCGACGTCCTCGAGCGTGGCCCGAAGCACCGGCTGGGTCGCGCCTTCAGTCATTCGCGCGCGGCCCACAGCATGCCGCGGGTCATCAACGTCCGGATCTCCGGCACGTCGAGCTCGTAGGCGCGGTGGCCCAGCGAGGAATAGAATACCCTCCCCGCGCCATAGCGCTTCTTCCACACCACGGGCATCACCACGCCCTCGATCCAGGGCGCGTGCTCACCGGTGAAGGTCGTCGTTGCCAGGACCTCGATGGCGGGATCGACATGCATGTAATATTGCTCGGACCGATGCTCGAAGCTCTTCAGACCCGTCATGATCGGATCGTCCGGCTTCGTCAAGTCGACCTTGTAGTCGATGATGTTGCCGGGATGGGCGACCCATTGCCCGCCGCACAGGAACTGGTAATCGACCGATTCGCGGAAGGCATCGCACATGCCGCCATGATGGCCGGCGAGCCCGACGCCGCTGCGCACCGCATCGCAGAGGTTGAGCGCTTCCGCCTTCTCGATCTTGGACATCGTGTAGATCGGTATGATGAGCGACAGATCGTGGATCGCGGGATCGGCGAAGGCTGCCGTCGTGGTTTCGATCCGCACCTCGAAGCCTTCGGCCTTCAGCCAGCCACGGATCATCGACGCGCAGAGATCGGGATCGTGTCCCGGCCACCCACCCCATACAATCATTGCCTTGCGCATGGTCATTCCCTCAATCGATCTGTCCGGTTTCACGCCCCGCGGGCAGCATCGCCGGCCGCTCGACGCGGCTCTCGATCTTGACGCGACGGCCCTCGTCGGCGGAAGTCTGGAACGCCTCCATCACCTCCAGCACGTGGAGGGCGAGCGCGCCGCTGGCGCGATGCGGTCGGTCGTTCAGGATCGCGGACGCCATGTCGGCGACGCCGATCGAGCGGAACTCGCCCTCGACGTGGCCGTGCGTCAGCGGCATCGCCTCCCATTCGCCGCCGGTCTTCGCCACCTGCACCTCGCCGCCGAAGCGATTTGGATCCGGCACCAGCATGCTGCCCTTGTCGCCGTAGATCTCGATCGGCGCATGCCGATGTTTCGGCACGTCGAAGCTCATCGTGATCGACACGACGGCGCCGCTTTCGAACTCCAGCGTCCCGGCGACATGGGTCGGGACCTCGACCGGAATCAGCGCGCCGTTCATCGGCTGGCTGGTGACGAGGCGCTCGGTCTTGGGGCGCGCGGTCGAGCCCATCACGCTGGCGACCGGGCCGAGCAATTGCACGAGATCGGTGATGTAATACGGCCCCATGTCGAGCATCGGCCCGCCGCCGCGCAGGTAATAGAAGCCAGGCGCCGGATGCCAGCGCTCGTGGCCGGGGCAGCCGAAGAAAACGCTGCCCGCGACTGGCGTGCCGATCGCGCCGTCGTCGATCAGCTTGCGCGCGGTCTGATGGCCTCCGCCAAGGAACGTGTCGGGCGCGCAGCCGACGCGCAGGTTCTTCTGCGCGGCAAGCTCCATGACCTTGCGCGCCTCAGCGACATTGATGCCGAGCGGCTTCTCCGAGTGGACGTGCTTGCCGGCATTCAGCACCGCGAGGCTGACATCGGTGTGGGCGAGCGGCACCGTGAGATTGACGATTATTTCGACATCGTCGCGCTTCAACAATTGGTCGACCCGCATTCCCGGCAAGCCGAAGGCCGCGCTCTGGCGTTCCGCAATCTCGCTGCGCATGTCGGCGAGCGCCCTGACCTCCATGACCGGAAAGCGCTGGGCCGCCTTGAGATAGGCGGTGCTGATCACCCCGCAGCCGATGATTCCGATGCCGACTTTTCTCATGTTATCTCCTCAGAATACGGCTCATCCCTTGACCGCGCCCGCGGTGAGGCCGGCCACGATGTGCTTCTGCGCCAGCAGGAACAGAATGATCGTGGGCAGGATGGTGAGTGTGATGAAGGCCAGGATCAGGTGCCATTCGGACGAATATTCGCCCTGGTAGACCATGATGCCGAGCGGCCAGGGATACAGCGCGTCGGTGTTCAGCATCACCAGTGGCAGCAGGTAGGCGTTCCAGCTGTTGACGAAGGTGATGGTGCCGACCGTCGCCAGGATCGGACGCGACAAGGGCAGCGTCACATAGCGGAAGAACTTGATGTAGCTGCAGCCGTCGACCAGCGCGGCCTCGAGCAGCTCATAGGGAATGTCCTTGAAGAAGCGGCGTAGCAGCAGCACGCTCATGGCGAGGCTGAACGCCACCTGCGGCAGCGCGACGCCGAAATAGGTATCGAGCAGGCCGAGATCGCGCACCTTGATGAACAGAGGCAGCACGGCGGTCGCGGCGGGAAACAGCAGGCCCAGCGTCAGATAGCTGAGCAGCATCGATGAGCCGAAGAACCTGACATGGGCGAAGGTGAACGCGGCCATCGAAGCGGTGATAAGGGTCAGCGCCACCGCCAGCGTCGAGATGACAAGCGAATTGCGCAGCAGCTGCCAGTAGCGCGCCGAGAACAGGATGTCGGCGTAGTTCTGCCATTCCCATTGTGCGGGCAGGCCGAATGGATTGACACGGAGCTCGCCGAGCGACTTGAAGCCGCCGAGCAAGGTCGCGAGCAGCGGCACCAGGACGAAGATCGCGACCAAGCCGAGGAACAGCGCCTTGAACAGCGCTGCGGGATCGAATGCGCTTCTAGCCCCGACACTATTCATCGCGCATGAACCATCGCTTGTAAGTGAAGGCAAAGGTCACGCAGATCGCGAACAGGATGACGCCGATGGCGCTGCCATAGCCGACGCGCATGCGCGAGATGCCATTGTTGTAGAGAAAGCTCACCAACGTGTTGGAGGAATCGGCCGGTCCGCCGCGCGTCAGCGGCATGACGAGATCGAACAGCTGCAGCGATCCGATGATGGCGAAGAACACCGACAGGCGGATCGTCGGATAGAGCAAGGGGATCACGACGTGGCGCAGCGTCTGCGTCCGCGTCGCGCCGTCGATACGGGCGGCCTCGACCAGGTTTTTGTCGAGGCTCTGGAGCGCGGCGATGAACAGCATCATGTGGAAGCCGAAATATTTCCAGACCACCACGATCAGCACCGCCAGCATCGCCGTGTCGGTCGAGGCCAACAGATGCGGAGGCTCGGCGCCGAAGGTGCGCCAGATCGAGGCGACGAGGCCGTAGTCGCCGTCATAGACGAAGCTGAAGATCAGCCCGGTTGCGATCTCGGCGAGGATATAGGGCATGAAGAACAGCATGCGCAGCGCCACGGCGCCACGAAAGCGTTCGGCCAGCATGAGGGCGAGCGTGAGCGCAAGCGGCAGCTGGACGGCGAGCGAAACGGCGATGATCAGCCCGTTGTTGCGCAGCGCGAGCCAGAAGGCCCGCGTCTCCAGCACGAAGCGGTAATTGTCGAAGCCGATCCAGTTCGTCGGCCTGCCGAACCCGTTCCAGTTGAAGCCCGAGTACCAGGCGGCCTCGCCGATCGGCAGCACCACGAACAGCGTGAACAGCAGCAGCGCGGGCGGCAGGAACAGGATCAGGACCGTGAAGCGGCCATCCCAGCCTGGGCCACGAATCCCGACCTGGGGGGCCGCCTCACCGGCAACGCCGATCGGCGACGACATCGCGATCCGTCGCGCCACCGGTCAGTTACCCTGCTTGTACGCCGCTTCGATGGCTTTCGCTGCGTTCTGCGGGCTCATGCTGCCGCCGGCGATCTCAGCCGTGACGTCGTTGACGACGCGGCCGACCGACGGGCCAAGGCTCTGGTCATAGAAGTTCTGGTGATAGTTGGACTTCGCCAGATTGGCCGCGATCTGCTTCATGAAGGCGCTGTTGAGACCGGCTTCGCCGCCCTTGACGACGGGAACGATGAAGTTGCCGGCGGCAAGCCGCGCCTGCACGTCCTTGGAGATGAAGAACTTGAGGAAGTCGGTGGCTTCCTTGGGCGCCCCCTTGGTGATCAACCAGCCGGTGATGCCGCCGAGCGTGTCTGACGGCTCGCCCTTGCCGCCGGGTACGACCGGGAAATCGAACCAGCCGAGCTTGTCGTCGCTGAGACCAACCTTGTCGGCGGCAAGCGCGCGCTGGGTGTGATAGAAGGACGAGATGGCCAGGATCATCGCGGCCTTGCCGTCGCCGAAATAGCCGACGGCCTGCGGATTCTTGAAGCCGAGGAAGCCGTTCTGGAAGGGCTGCAGATCGACCAGCTGCTTGAACAGCTCACCTGATTTCTGGAAGGTCTCGCCGGCGAACCCGCCATTCTCGCCCTTCAGTGCTGCATCGAAGCCCGGCTTGCCGCCGATGCGCACTGCGAGATGCGTCCAGTAGAAATGCAGCGGCCATTTGTCGGCACCGCCAACCACGATCGGCGTCACGCCCGCGGCCCTCAGCGTTTTCACTGCGCCGAGCAGATCGTCCCATGTCTTGATCTTGCTCGCGTCGACATTGCCCTTGGCCATCAAGTCCTTGTTGTAGAGGAAGCCGACCTGCGAGAGCGCGGTCGGCAGGCCATAGACCTTGCCGTTGCTGGTGAAAGCCGCGAGCGCTGCCGGCGCGATCGTGTCGCTGTAGCCGCCGCTCTTTACGGAATCGGTGATGTCTTGCAGGACGCCGGCCTCGATTTGGGTCTTCAGCACTCCGCCTGCCCAGCTATAAATGATGTGCGGCCGATCCTTGGATTGCAGGATGGTCGGCAGCTTGGCCTTGTAGGCCTCGTTCTCGAGGAACTGCATCTCGACCTTCACACCGGGGTGCGACGCCTCATAGCTGCGTGCGACCTCCTCCCAGATCTTCACCTGGGCCGGGTTGACCTCGATGTGCAGCCATTTGACCGTGGTGTCGGCTGACGCGGAACTGGCCCAAAGCAGGCATGCGGCAGCGGCGAGTCCCAGTTTCCCGAGCAATCTCATCACATCCTCCCGACGACTTTTATTCTTTGAACGCAATCCTGCCCTCAATTTTTGAGGTACGCAACACAAAATCTGATCTATGCACCTCACCAACGGAATGGCTAAGGTTCGCAAAAGAGTCGGCTGCGGCGCGCCGCGCCGGCCGCAACAAACCGAGGTGCCCAATGGCTGCGATCTATTCCGACCTCGCCGGCAAGGTCGTGCTCGTCACCGGCGGCGCAGCCGGAATCGGCGCTGCGATCGTGCGGCGCTTTGCGGAGCAGAAATCCAAGGTGGTGTTCTTCGACATCAAGGTCGAGGAGGGACAGCGCCTGGCGCGCGAGCTATCCGAGCAGGGATTGGCTGCGCATTTCCAGCATGTCGATCTCACCGACATCCCTGCGCTGCGTGCCGGCGTCGTCGCGGCACGCAAGGCTCATGGCCCGATCAACATCCTGATCAACAATGCCGCGCATGACGAGCGGCACAACACCGAGGAGATGACGCCGGACTATTGGGACGACCGCATCGCGGTGAACCTGAAGCACCAGTTCTTCGCATCTCAGGCCGTGTTGCCGGACATGAAGGCGGCCAATGCCGGCGCCATCGTCAATTTCGGCTCGGTGTCGTGGATCGCAGGACAAGGCGGCATGGCCGCCTACACCGCGAGCAAGTCAGGCGTGATCGGGCTGACGCGCTCGCTGGCGCGCGACTACGGCCCCTACAACATCCGCGTCAATGCGATCGCGCCAGGCTGGATCATGACCGAGCGGCAGCTCGAGAAATGGATGACGCCGGCCGGCGAGATCGAGTTGCAGCAGCGACAATGCCTGAAGCGCCGGCTCATGCCGGACGAGGTTGCAAAGTTCACCGTCTTCCTCGCCTCCGACGAGGCGTCCGCCTGCACCGCCCAGCACTATATCGTCGATGGTGGCTGGGTCTGAGATGCCTTGAGGATCCAGTCGGAAAATCTGACCCGGGCGCGGCTGCGCGAAGCTCACGAAGTCAAGGACGCAATGGATCAGGCTGGTTGTGACCGGCTGGCGCCGTGGTCGCGCGTGGCCGACCGATGCCCTCGCTCAGGGTCTTGCCGCTGGCGACATTGACGAAGTGCAGCGAGGCGCAAGCGGGACACCGGACCGGGACGTGCGTGTCCGCGGCGTCGGAGCCTGTGCCGGAAATCCAGTGCTGCACGTTCACGCCCGTGCGGGGGCATTTGAAGATGACGTTGCGCTCCATGCTGGAGATATGCGCCCGTCGCGGCGACCTGGAAATTGCGGGCCAATACTTACGCAGATGTCCTGAACGGATTGACGCGAGCAGCGGTGAAGACATCGCGCAGCGCTTGTAAGCAGGTTGCCGATCGAGAAGCGTTCGGTCGAATACCGCCGCCTCCTTTGAGCTGGATCAAGACATGTTTGCGACGCCGGCGATAGTCTTGTGTCGGCATCGGGAACGCTTTTTCGAGGTCCCCTTTGCCGGAGCGAGCGACGTTTGGATTTCGAGGCCTTCCCGGCGCCGCTTTCACGGAGAGTGCAGAAGACCGCGAACATGGAGTCGGCCGGAGAGCGGCTCCGCCGGAGAGTTCGATGGAACGAAGATCGGCAGCGCGGGTTTGCTGGACGAGTTCAGACCCTGGATGGAAGAGCCACGCGAACAATCGGCCTCGGCGCTCCCATCGAGCCCGAGGCCGATTTTCGTCGAAGCCAGTGCATGGTCTGGACAAGGGAGGATGCCGATCAGGAGAACCGACATGCTTGCCGACATTGACACCGACGATCTCACCGAGGTCGTGCGCTACGCCCTGGAGACGACCCGCGCGACGACGGCCTGCCCGTTCCATCGGGACGTGATCGTCCGCATCGGCGATGACGCCGCCGAGAGTCACGCCTTCGAGCGCGCCAAGCGAATCGTCAGATGCGACGGCGCCGAATGGAACAAGGAGGCTCTCAGGGCCGAGCTCGGCCGCCAGCTCGGCGCAGCCGCCGACGGCCGCTGCCCGAAGTGCGATCCGACCGCCTCGTGCACCTAGCGCGCCGCGATTTGCAAAATGTTGCGGCGCCACGCGTCGGCGACGAGCCATGCAGATCGACCCGCTCCGGCGACTTAACTTGTGTGAAGGCCGCAGATGGAATTGGCACCTAGCCTGAACGACGCGCGTCGTGCATCAGAGGTCAGACTTCCCGTGAAAGTGACAAAGCCGATCGCCTCGATCATGCGCGGGAGTTCCAAGACGGATCCTCCGTCGCCGGACGGGAACGACGAATGTCAGCTGCCGCCATCGGCCGAGAGGCGTCAGGTCGTCGATGAGTACGCCGAAAACTTGCGGAAGATCATCCGAAGACTGCTTGGAAGGCTGAACTGACAGCGCTTGCGGTCGTCCTTGAGCGCTTTGCGGCAAGGGATCAACTTGTCCGGCCCTTTGGCGTGCGATCGTGCTGCCGGTTCGCCTTTCCGGGCGAGCGCTACGGCCAAACCCCGCCGCCCCGACGGGGCAAGGGTGATACGAGCTTGCCCATTGTCTCGATGACAAGGAAGCCGCATGCCTCAGTGCACCCCAACACCGAGCAGGCGCTCGACCATTTTGGGGTCGTCGCGCAAGTGCGAGCATTCACCACTCCAGACCGCTTTGCCGCGTTCAACCACCATGACATGATCGGCAAAGCGCAGCGCTCGTTCGATCTGCTGCTCGACCAAAACGATGGTCATCTCACCAGAACTCGCCAGCGCGGTGATGATTTCCATGATCTGATCGCAGATCACCGGCGCGAGCCCCTCGAGCGGCTCATCCAAGAGGAGAACTGAAGGCCTTCCCAGCAGCGTCCTGGCGAGCGAGAGCATCTGCTGCTCGCCGCCCGATAATTGCGTTCCGAAATGGCGTCGACGTTCGGCCAACCTCGGAAACATCACGTAGACCTCTTCAAGTGCCTCTCGACCTCGATCCTTGAGACCCGCGACCAGGTTTTCCTCCACCGTCAGCGACCGAAATATGTCGCGTGTCTGCGGTACGTAACCGAGACCTCGTTGAGCGCGTATCGATGCCTTGGTATCCGTGAGATCAGCCTCGCCCAGGAATACTTTTCCCCCATGATGGGTCGTCAGACCCATCAGCGATGCGAGCAAAGTCGTCTTGCCGACTCCGTTTCGACCAAGGATGCTGAGACGACCTCCGGGCAACACCTCGAAAGACATCTGATCGATGATACGGGTGGGACCATACCCGGCACTGAGACCTTTGACTTCAAGACGCGTGGCGGGCATCTGCGTAGCTACCTAGATAAGCTCGACGGACTTCCTGATGGTGCGTGACTTCTGCCGGATCGCCCTGGAAGATCAGCTTTCCGTTGGCGAGAACGAGCACACAGCGGGCAAATTTGAACACCAGGTCCATGTCATGCTCGATCATCAAGACCGCGATATCAGATGGCAATCTGTCGATCGCCTCGATGATCTTGGAGGACTCCTCCGACGGAACCCCTGCCGCGGGCTCGTCCAGGAGCAGGACCTTCGGCTCGAGAGCAAGCCCGATTGCCAGGTCAAGAAGGCGCTGCTGACCGTACGCCAGTTGCGAGACCTGCCTGTCGGCCAGATGGGCGATACCGAGCGTTCCAAGGGCCCGCTCCCACTCCCGACGAACGTCCGGCCGATCCATCGGGCAGGAAAACATGCTTCTCGTGAGCCCCTTTCGTTGCATCACGGCGAGCGCGACGTTTTGTGCGACCGTCAGGCTCTTGAAGAGCCTCGTGATCTGAAATGTCCGGATCAAGCCGGCGTCGACGCGATCGGAAATCGGTAGCGCGGTGACATCAACACCAGCGAGGTGGACGGCACCCTGTGAAGGGGTCAAGTCGCCGGAGATGACGTTGACGAGCGTGGTTTTGCCCGCGCCGTTCGGGCCAATCAACGCGACCCTTTCTCCCTTCCCGATACTGAAGGAAATATCATCGTTGACCCGCATCCCGCCGAAGGACATCGAAACGTTTCGCAGTTCGAGCAGCGGCCGGCTCACGGGCGCCTCCTCATCACCGAGGCGGTGAGACCAGCAAGCAAGCCTCCAAGGGACACCAGGCCTTTCGGGGCGAACAAAACGACCCCGATCAGCAACGCACCGACCATGGTCATCCAATGGAATGGATTCGCAGCCGAGACGTAGTGCTCGAACACTTGGAAGACGATGGATCCGATCAGCGCGCCCCAGAGACTGCCTGCGCCACCCAGGACCAGCATGACGAGAGCTTCAGCCGACCGCTCAAATCCGATGCTATCCAGTCCCACGACGCCCGTATTGATGGCATTGAGAGCACCACCAATTCCGCCAACAACCCCCGACACGCCATACATCAGCACGAGCCGGGGATACACGCGGGCACCGATCATCCGAGCTCGCAGGCTGTCATCCTTGATTGCCTGACAAAGCAGGCCGAACGGAGAGTGCACGATTCGAAGCAGCACCACGAACACGACCATAAGCACCGCAACGGAGAACACATAGCCGGTGCGACCATACATGTCGAACGCATAGACCCCGAAGATTCGTCCAGGCGAAATGCCGGACAATCCGTCGCTTCCGCCCGTCAGGCTGGACAGTTTGTTGGCCAGCGCCGCGACGAGCTGTCCGACGGCAATGGATAGCACGAGCTGGGGGAGACCCTTGAACCTCGTGACAAGGACGCCTGAGACCAGCCCCATCACGGCACCGGCCACCGCCCCCACGAGCAACAACAGCAGGGGGTCGGAATGTCCGGCAAGGCAGGCGTTACCCACGACGTAGGCGCTCACACCATAGATCGCCGCATGCCCCAGGGTGGCGACACCGCAATACCCCGTGACCAGATCGAGCGACAGCACCAGAAGCGTGATGCTGATCAGTCGCGTCAGAAACGCGAGGTCATCCGGAAAAAGCGCGTAACCGAGCGCTCCGAGCGCCAGCGTGATTGCGACAGCGCGCAGCTCAAGCGGCACGGAAAAACGCGGCGGGCTCACGCCATCGACGATGGCTCGATCGGTCACGTCAGTGCCTCCTGCCCAAAAGGCCGTTCGGGAACAGAAACACGACCAGGATGACCGCAAGATAGAAGAAGAACTCACCATATTCGGGCGCAAGGTACTTGCCGGTCGTGTCCGCAAGGCCAAGCAGTATCGATGCCGCCACGGCGCCCGGGATCGATCCTGCCCCGCCGACCGAGACAACGACAAGGAACGTCACCATATATCTGAGCGCGTAAAAAGGTTCGACGGGCAGCAGTTCGGCGCCCACCACGCCCCCGAACGCCGCCAGGCCGACCGCAAGCGCGAAGGTCGCGGAAAAAAGGATCTGCGTTTTGATTCCGAGCGACTCGGCCATGTCACCGTTGTCGACCGCGGCACGCAGCCGGATCCCGAACTCGGTGCGGTCGATCAGTAGCCAGAGCAAGCCCGCGGTGCACACTCCGCAAATCGTCACGAAAATCCGATGAGCCGGGATCATTCGGAAGCCGAGATCGACGGGACCGCTCAGCAGCGGAGGCAGCGGAATGGATTTGGTCGTCGGGCCAAGAATGTAGTTGGCAACGCCAATGATGACGAACGCGATGCCGATCGTGAGCAATATCTGGGTCAGCTCATCGGACTTGCGATAAATCCGGCGGTAGAGAAGAAACTCGAGCGGAAAGGCGATCGCGATGGTGCCGAGGACCGCCAGGACAATCGCGAGTGGATATCCAACTCCCGCGTTCTTGAGCGCAAAAGACGCGAGATATCCCCCGATCATCGCAAATGCGCCATGAGCGAGGTTCACTACCCTCATCAGGCCCATCATGATGGATAGGCCGATGGAGATGATGAAAAGCACCATGCCGTACGAGAGGGCATCTAGCCCGATGCTGAGACCCGTCCACGCCATTAGTTGAATGCTTCCGCGGCTTTTCGGATCTGGAGCCGCTCGGCAGCCAGCCCGAACAGGTGGATGTGCGCGTCCGTCAAGCCGGGTATCATCCGGTCGCTGGCATCGCCATAGATGCGACCGTTGACGAAGCGAATAGACTGCGACCGACCACTCATTCCGGGCCCTTATCCGACACGATGAAGAGATTGCTCGCGAGATTTACATCGCGAGCGATCCGCCCTAGTTCTTCGCCAGGCCCCAGTCCGGCTGCGCATCGAACGTTTGCAGTTCCTTGTTGAGGAGCTTGCCGTCCTGCTTCACGACTTCGCGCAGATAAACGTTCTGACGAATATGCCGGGTATCCGGGTCGATCGACACGGGGCCGCGCGGACTGACCCATTTCATGCCCTTCACGGCCGCAAGGGCTTTGTCCGGATCCTTTTGACCGTTCGTGGCCTCAACCATCTTGTAGATGAGCCGAGCACCGTCATAGGCCGCGACCGACGCCATGGTGATGTCGTCAGGCTTGGCGCCGGCCTTGATCAGATCGGCCAGGAAGGTTTTGTTCTCTGGAGAGTCGTGCGAGACCGCGTAGTGGTAGGTCGACAGGATGCCTACGCCGCTGTCACCGATAGTCGGAAGATCGGGCTCGGTCACGACATCACCCGTGGACAACAACTTCACGCCAGACGCTTTCAGCCCGTTGTCGATATAGGCCTTGACGAACCCCAGGGTCGGCGGACCGGCCGGCAAGAACGTGAAGATCATGTCAGCGCCGGAATCCTTGATCCTTTGCATGATCGGGCCGAAATCGGTGGTATTGAGCGGCATCCTGATCGATTGGACGATGGTGCCTCCATCTGCCTCGAACGTCTTTTTGAAGGCTGCTTCGGCATCGATGCCGGGGCCGTAATCGCTGACGGCGATCGCCACCTTCTTGGCCGCTCTGGCCTTCGCCACCTTTGCCGCGGGGACCGTGTTCTGCCACATCGTAAAGGACGTCCGCACGATGTAGGGGCTCTTCTCCACGATCGCGGACGTCGCGGCGTTCATGACGATCATAGGCACCTTCGCTTCCTCGAGAAGCGGAGCGACGGCCAGGGCGTCCGGAGTGAAGTACAGTCCCGCGATGTACTGAACCTTCTCCTTGACGATCAACTCCTGAGCCAATGATTTCGACTTGGCGGGGTTCGGCGATTCTTCGTCGCGATAGACAAACTCGATCTGATGATCGCCCACTTTCGATCCATGCTTGGCCACCCAGGCGTCAATGCCGTACTTGAAGTTCTGGCCGAACAAGGCATACGGACCGGACATGGTGCCGATGATACCCACCTTGATGGTGTCGCACTGCGCCGGCGACATCCAGGCAGTGGCAATCGCGACGGCCCCAACAAGTCCAAACCTCAAGCTCATATCTCTTTTCTCCCGCTTCGGTGATGCCGTTTCAGAACATTTCGAAATATTCTCGCTGCTCCCACTCGGTGACCGTCGATTGGAAGCGCTCGATTTCCGCGTTCTTGATGAAAACGTAGTAGTCGACGAATTTCTCTCCCAGAGCCTCGCGGAAGAAGGGGTCATCGCGCAACGCGAACACCGCCTCGCGCAAGGAGGTCGGCAGGAGGTTCGCCTTGGTCTCGTAGGGAGTGTCCGCCGACGGACCGGGATCGAGCTGGCGATCAATGCCGTTGAGGCCGGCCAGAATCTGCGACGCCATGTAAAGATAGGGGTTTGCAGCCGGCTCGCCGATCCTGTTCTCGAGCCGGGTGGCTTTATCGTCGGGACCGCCCAGCACGCGGATCATGACGCCCCTGTTGTCGCGTCCCCAGATCGCCCGATCCGGAGCCAGCGAATAGGAACGGTAGCGCTTGTAGCCATTGATCGTCGGCGTCGAGAAGACCGCGGATGCCCTGGCATGCTCCAGCAGCCCGGCCATATAGTGCTTGCCAAGGTTCGACAGGCCGGCCGGTTCGCTGGTCATGAACGCGTTGACGCCGTCTGTTCGGGAGACCAGCGATTGGTGAAGGTGCCACCCCGATGACATCACGTTCGGTATCCGCGGCCGGCACATGAAGGTCGCGTGATAGCCGTGGCGGTTGCAGATCTGCTTCACTGCCGTACGAAACAGCACCATGGTGTCCGCCGGCTCAATGCCGACGGTGGGCTGGAACACGAACTCGCACTGGCTCGGCCCGTATTCCAACTCGATCGACCGAAGCGGCAAGCCCAGCGCCACGATGTTTTGCCTGATCAGCTCGAGCGCAGGCTCCATCTGGTCGTAACGTTGCTCCGTCAGGTACTGATAGCCCTGCGAAAGCAGGCTGACCTCCGGAGGCTCACCCGGTTGGCCGGGACTGCCGGCGTCCCAAGGCGCCAGTCGGGGATTCTCGACTCTGAAGATGTGGCATTCGACCTCGAGGCCCGCTTTGAAATCATAGCCCCGGTCCTTGAGCTGCCCCAGCACGGATTGGTACAGGCCCCTGGAGGCGAAGGGCACGGGTCGTCCGTCGGAGAAGTAGAGGTCGCAAAGCACCCACCCGGTTTTTGGTGCCCAGGGGAGAAGCTTGAAGGTGGTGGGATCGGCGACCATCAAGATGTCGCCTCCCCCCTGCATCTCGTGCATCCCGAACCCGCCGCCGGCGGTGAAGACGGGAAACACCGTGCGGTGAGAGGTATCTTTCGCGAGCAATGTCGTCGTTATCGAGCAGCCGCTCTCGATCGACGAGAGCGCCTCGGAAGCGACCAGCGCCTTGCCGCGCAAGATGCCGTGCTGGTCCGGAAAGGAGAGCCGGATCGTATGCAACTCCTGCTCCTCCGCCATCCGCCGCATGCGGATGGCAGCCTCCTTCTGTTCGGCCGACCAGAGACCGTGCTTTTCGACGAAACTCAACGACATCTCCTTTGCTGAGCTGGGCGGCCTGGCTTATTCGGCGGCGGTCAGGTGAGGCACCTTCTTGGCGAGCTCGGCGGGCACCGGCGCGGCCCAGGGAGCGCCCCGACGACGCTTGACGTCCACTTCCATCCAGTAGGTTTCCCAGCCCTTCGTCGGACCGATGCCGTCCATTGTGGCCGGCCCCTGGATGCTGCGCGCGCTGGCAGCGTCGAGGAACAACAGCGGCTTGCCCCCGGAGGCCACCTTCTCGATCTCCTGGCGAAGCAGCCGGCGGTACTGAATGATCGCCTTGTCGGATTGCCCGAGATGCTCACGCGTCCGGTCCTGAATAGCGCCCATCGACTCGACGGCCCACTGGTCGTGGACGTTGATGTCCGCGCCCATGCCGGTGTAAGTCTCGGTCGCCTGCTCGTGCGGGTCGAAGCCGTAATCGTTCGACTTGTTCTTCCGCGAGCGGTATTCCGGCAACTCGTAAAGCTCGAGGCGCTGCGCGCGCATTTTCGCCTTGTCGACGGGCGCGGCGTAGCTGGTGAAAATCGCATACCAATAGCAATTCACGTCGTCGACGGGCACATGCCACTGGGTAATCGTCATCTCCGTGCTCATCGGAATGACGAACGCATGCGGGAATAGCTGGTTGGTGACGCGAACGTGGGTGCGCTGCTCGTCGATTTCTCGCAAGGCGATGAGCCGCAGGCCGTATTCGGTGTGCTCGACGTTGATGATCGGCCGGTCGTACTCGCGCAGGACCTTCGTCATGGGCATCTCCGAGTCGGCCGACGCACCGCGAAACTGCTTGCCATAGGCCGCCGATGTATCCTCATCCTCGAAGAACCGGTGAAGGAACGATGCGTGAGCCGGGTCGATGCCGACTTCCAGCGCTTGCAGCCAATTGCATTCGATCAGGCCCTTGAAGGCGAAGGTGTATTCGTCCGGCGCCGCGAAGCAGTCGATCTCCGGAAACGCGGGCGGCTCGCCTTCACCCAAATACGCCCACAGGATTCCACCCTTCTCCACGACGGGGTAGGACCGCTGCTTGATATTTTTGCAGAGCGAGGAGTTTGCAGGCTCGGCGGGCGTCTCGAGACACTGTCCCGTGACGTCGAACAGCCACCCGTGGAAGGCGCAGCGCAGGCCACCGTTCTCGAGCCGGCCGAAGGCAAGGTCGGCGCCCCGATGCGGGCAGTCGCGATCGAGCAGGCCATAGCGCCCCGTTTCGTCCTTGAACAGAACGAAGTTCTCGCCGAGAAGCTTGACGGCCTTGATGGGGCGCCCCTCCGCGAGTTCGTCGACGAGCGCAGCAGGCTGCCAATACATCCGCATCAGCTTTCCCGCAGGCGCCTTCGGTCCGATGCGGGTAATGAGGTCGTTCTGCTCTTGGCTCATCATGACTTGGATCTCCTCTCTCGGCTTCGAGATGCGTCCTCATGCTATCGGGACGCGGACTAACGCTGAAACACGATCTTGCCGCCGACGATCGTCAGGTCGGCTTTGATGTCTTTGATCTGCTCCTCGGGGACCGTCATGAGGTCCGCCGACAACACGGTCAGGTCCGCGAGTTTTCCGGCCTCGATCGTCCCCTTCTCGTTCTCTTCGAACATATAGTGCGATGCCGCGCTGGTGTAGAGGCGCAGCGCCTGCTCGCGGCTGACGGCTTCGTTCGCTCCATAAACGCGTCCGGCGAGATCCTTGCGGGTTACCATGACGTAGATGTTGATGAAGGGATTGATCGTGTTCACCGGGAAGTCGGTGCCTGCGCCGAGGCTGTTCAGCCCCACCTTCTCGATGAGAGTTTTCGTGGGCACGGCCCGATTGGCGACCGCCGCACCCAGGAAGCGCTCGACGGTGGCCGCCTTGTCCCACATGAAAACGTTCTGGAGGTCGACTCTGACACCGAGGCGTTTCGCGCGCTCCATTTGCTCGGGCACTATCAAGCTTCCATGGATCAGGACGAAACGCCGATCCTTGATCGATTTCTCCTTGTCGGCCGCTTCGAATGCATCAAGGACGTGGTCGATGCCCTTGTCGCCGACGGCATGGACACCCACGCGCCAATTGTGGCGATTGCAAATGGACACCAGATCCTTGAGGCGTTGCGGCGATTGCTGGGCAATGCCGTGGTAGCCATCATGCGAGTCTGGATAGGCCTCGCGCATGAGCGCCGTCTTGAGCGTCATGCCGCCGTCGTAAAGGATCTTGATTCCGGCGAACTTCAGCCAGTCATCGCCAAAGCCGGAGGAGGCGCCGTTGCCTCGCATGATGGCCTCCCAGGCCGCGTTCTCGGCGGGGGGTTCCGGGCGCCACATGAGACCGACCCGTAGCGTTGCTTCACCGGCCTGCGCCACGCGCTGCAGGGCCGCGATGTCCCTGGGCGAGGTGGCCCCTTCTACGGCGCTGGTGATCCCGAACGAGTTCAGCACACCTTCCGCGAGCTTGAATTGGCGAAACTCGTCGTCCGCCGTCCACTCCGGAACGGTCTTTTCGACCTGATCGATCGCCGTCTCGACCAGAACGCCGGTCAGGTCACCGGCACTGTCGCGCTCAAACGATCCGCCGCTTGGGTTTGGCGTGGCCTTGGTTACGCCAGCCTTCTCGAGCGCCATCGAATTGGCCATCGAGAAGTGGCCAACGGTCCGGAGATAGACCGGATTGTTCGGCGCGACGCCGTCGATTTCCTGGCGTGTCAGGTAACGCTTTTCCGCGAGCTGTGACGGGGGATGCCAGGCGCTTCCGATGATCCACTCGCCGGGCTTTTTCTTCGCCACGAACTGCTTGATGCTTGCGAGGGCATCCGCAACAGTCTTGGCGCCGCTCATGTTGACGACGTAGTCGGACAGACCGGCAGCCTTGAAATGCGCGTGCGTGTCGATCAGCCCGGGAACGACAGTCTTGCCCTGCAAGTCGATCGTGCGGGTGCGATTTCCGGCCAACGCCTTGATCGTCGCCGCGTCTCCTACGGCCAAGATTCTTCCGTCGCGAACGGCAAGCGCTTCCGCAACCTTTGACTGACCGTCCATGGTGAGAATCTTGCCGTTGATCAAGGCAAGCGAGGGAGCATTGGCCTCCTGCTGCTGGGCAAACGCCGCGCCTGATGTCAGCACCACTCCCACGATCGCTGTCGTCAGCTTCATTGCATCCTGCCCTGTCGTTCGGTAGTCGAACATTAGTCCGATATCGTTCAGAATGACTCCAATGTGACGCGCAAGCAAGCAAAATATTTCCGCATAACTTGCCTAATGGAACCGCAGCGGCGGCCAACAGGTCGGGATTGAGGGTCCGCCAGAACTGCTGTAACCGTTTAACGAACTTATGTTCTCAGATCGAACAAACTTAGGAAACGGAGGTCGGATGCCGCGAGTGAGATTTGTCCAGCAGGACGGCAGCGGAAAATCCATCGAGGTCGGACCCGACGTGAGCGTGATGCTCGCGGCCGTCCGCAACGGTATTCACGGCATCGACGGCGAATGCGGCGGCTGCCTCGATTGCGCGACCTGTCACGTCTACGTCGATGAAGAACAAGCAAGCTCTCTCCCTCAGCCGAGCGAAGAAGAGCTCGAGTTGCTGTCCGCCGTCTCGGGAGAGCGAAAGCCGAACAGTCGGCTGAGTTGCCAGTTGAAGGTGCCCGCCCCTCTCGACGAGCTGGTGGTCCATGTGCCGGCGAGGCAATCATGACAGGGCTGGTCATCATCGGCGCATCATATGCCGGGGTTCAAGCCGCTCTCACGGCTCGTGACGCCGGCTATTCTCAGCCCATCACCATTGTGTGCGACGAAGAGTGGCTGCCCTATCAGAGGCCGCCGCTATCCAAAGACTTCCTTCTCGGGCGCATCAGCGAGCAAAATCTGATCTTGCGCGACGAGACTTTCTTCGAAGGCAAGCAGATCAATCTCGTTCTTGGGCAGCGCGCCACGCTGCTCGATTTGCACGCGCGACAGGTCACTCTGGCCGGCGGCAACGCTTTGAAGTTTGAAAAACTCCTCTTCGCCACAGGCTCGCGCGCGCGGCGCATCGCGGTTGAGGGCGCGGACTTCGATGGAATTTTCTATCTGCGTTCGGTGACCGATGCGATCGACCTGAAGGCAGGTCTGGCCAATGCTGCGGAGATTGTCATCGTCGGCGGCGGCTTCATAGGGCTGGAAGTTGCGGCCTCCGCGGCAAAGCTGGGCAAGAAGGTCACCGTCGTGGAAGCGAGCAGCCGCCTGCTTGAACGTGCCGTCTCGCCGGTCTTGTCGACCTTTCTTCTTGATACGCATTTGCGGGCTGGCGTCGACGTGATGCTCGACGAAACGGTTGCTTCCTTCAAAGGAAACGATCGAAAAGTTTCCGCTGTCGTGCTGGGCAACGGTGCCGTTGTCCACGCCGACCTGGTGCTGGTGGGGATTGGTGGTGTCGCCAATGACGAGATCGCGCGCTCGGCGGGGCTTAGATGCACGAATGGAATTGTCGTTGACGCGCACGGACAATGCGAAACATCGGACATTTTCGCGGCCGGTGACTGCGCCAACCACTTCAACCGCTTTTGCGAAAGCTGGGTGAGATTGGAATCGGTGCAAAACGCCCAGGATCAAGCGAAGGCCGCTGGACTGGCGATCGCCGGCGCTCGAGCGCCCTATGAGAATGTGCCGAGGTTCTGGTCCGACCAATATGACGTCAAGCTGCAGATCGTCGGGCTGGCCGGACGATATGATCGGCAGGCGGTCCGAGGTTCGGTCGACGACGGAAGATTCTCGGTCTTCTACTATCGCCAGGGCCGATTGGTCGCGGTGGACAGCGTCAACCGGCCAGGCGAGCAAATGGCAGCCCGACGCCTGATTGCGGCGGGAATCTCCCCTGCACCGGAGCAAGCCGCAGACTCTTCCTTTGACCTCAAATCCCTGGTGACAGCCGGAGACAAGGCTGGCGCCTAGCGCGCGGATTTGTGATGGTTCTCGCTTTCGAGAGGCCACTGAGAGGGACCGCCCAATAGAATGCCGAGGCTGAAGCGTACGGAAGAAGAGGAAAAGGCGCGGGAGGGCAGCGAGTTCATCGAGACCCTGGATCGGGGTCTTCGCGTGATACAGTCGTTCGGTATCGATCGCCGTCCAATGACCCTCAGCGACCTCTCCAAGAGCGCGAATCTTCCGCGGGCGACGGTGCGCCGGATTCTGATGACCCTCGTAAAATCCGGATTCGTCGCGGGCAACGAGCGGTTGTTTTCGCTAACGCCCAGAGTGCTGCTTTTGGCTTCGGCCTATTTGGCGTCGAACCAAATCAGCACCGTGATGCAGCCGTTGATGGACGAGGTCGCCGGCAAGGCCAGGGAGGTCTGCTCCCTTGCGGTCCTGGATGGCGAAGAGGTCGTTTTCATCGCCCGCTCGAGTCCGGCGCGGGTATTTTCGACCGGACTGGACATAGGATATCGGCTGCCGGCTTTCTGCACGTCGGTGGGACGCGTTCTGCTGGGCAGATTGGCAAACGACGAGCTGACGAGAACGGTCGACGGCATGAAGCTGGCGGCTCTGACCCAGTCGACGCTGGTCGACAAATCGGCAGTGATTGCGACGATCATTGCCGACCGCACCAAAGGGTATAGCCTTGTCGATCAGGAAGCCGAAGAGGGCTTTCGGTCGATATCGGTGCCAATTCGCCGCTACGATGGCGCCGTCATCGCGGCCGCAAATATCGGCGCTCATGTCGATCGCATCACGACCGGTGAGATGATCGATCGCTTCCTGCCTCTCCTCAAGGAGATGTCCCTCGCCGCGCAGCCCCTGCTCGTCTGAGAAGCTGCCGTCTTTTGGCGAGCACCCGTCATTTTAGCCGTTTCTTGTAGGCGACCGGGTCCATGTCACGGACATCCACGCTTATGCTGGCCACATCCGGGCATCGCTCTGTCATCGTCCGTCGAAGGCTCGTACTCAGCTCGACCTTCTGGTCGGGCGATCGACCTTCGAGCAAATAGACAGACAGATGCACGAAGCTGTCACGCTTCCCGGCAACCAGGAAATCGTTGTAGACGCACGCGCGCACCTTGACGTCCTCCGCCTTCATGATACCCGTTCGCCAAGCGGCTTCAAAGAGCGCTTCCATCAAGCCTGTTACGTCGTCGCGAGCGAGCGCCCCTTCCGAATATTCGATCACCAAGTGCGGCATGACGTTGTTCTCGTTTTAGGTGGCGCTCATGAGATGACCTCACCGTCGTAGACCGTTCGCCCCTCAACGTCGCCATCTTTGTCGCGGCGGGTCATGGTTCGCATGGGGAAGGCCCGGTCGGCGGAACTTTGCCGAGAAACGCCCTGTGCAGCGCAGAGCTGTGCAGCAGCTCCCCAGCCGGGCCGGGTCCGTGGGTGATTTCAGGCTGGGCGGAAGATCTGGCTGGGGCGGGAGGGATCGAACCTCCGAATGGCGGAATCAAAATCCGCTGCCTTACCGCTTGGCTACGCCCCAACAGACGACGAACGGAACGGGCAGAACCGGCACCCGCAGATTCCCGTCGGTCGCAGCCGGTCTATAGGGAGCGGCGCGGCATTTCAACCGCCTGGAGGGGCAAAAAGGGCCCGGCGGCCGACACTCTATTCTGGGCTCCGACGGCCCTGCCCGTTCCGGCCAGCCCATCCGGCGTCCCGGCAGTTGAGACCGCTCCCGTTTCATGGGAATACGGCGCCAATATTTGTTCTCGGGGAGTGAGCCATGACCTACCGCGCGCCGATTTCTGACATGCTGCTGTCGCTCAACCATGGCGCGGGCCTCAAGGCCGCCCTGGAGGCCGGCCATTACGGCGATTTCGACGCCGACATTGCCGCGGCCGTGCTGGAGGAAGCCGGCAAGTTCGCATCCGACGTGCTGGCGCCGCTCAACAAGGTCGGCGACGAGCACGGCATCAAGCTCGAGGGCGCCAAGGTCACGACCGCGCCGGGCTGGCCTGACGCCTACAAGCGCTGGACCGAGGGCGGCTGGAATGCGGTGTCCGGCCCGGAAGATTTCGGCGGCCAGGGCCTGCCGCTCGCCATCAACGCCGCCTGCACCGAGATCTGGAGCGCGGCCAACGTCGCCTTCGGCCTTTGCCCGCTGCTGACGGCGTCGGCGATCGAGGCGCTGGACGCCCACGGCAGCGACGAGCTGAAGCAGATCTATCTCAAAAAGCTCGTCTCCGGCGAATGGACCGGGACGATGCAGCTGACCGAGCCGCAGGCCGGCTCCGACGTCGGCGCGCTGCGCACCCGCGCCGAAAAGCAGGCGGACGGCACCTATCGCATCAAGGGGACGAAGATCTTCATCACGTATGGCGAGCACGACATGACCGACAACATCGTGCATTTCGTGCTCGCGCGTCTGCCCGATGCACCCGCCGGCACCAAGGGGATCTCGCTGTTCCTGGTGCCGAAGTTCATGGTCAACGCGGACGGCTCGCTGGGGCCGCGCAACGACATCTATGCGAGCGGCGTCGAGCACAAGCTCGGCATGCATGCCTCGCCGACGTGCACCATGACCATGGGCGATCATGGCGGCGCCATCGGCTATCTGATCGGCGAAGAGAACCAGGGCATGCGCTGCATGTTCACGATGATGAACCAGGCCCGCCTCGGCGTCGGCCTGGAGGGCGTCGGCGTTGCCGACCGGGCCTACCAGCAGGCCCTGTCGTATGCGCAGGAGCGCCGCCAAGGCCGCGCGGTAGGCAAGAAAGGCGACGGCTCGGATGCGATCTTCGTGCATCCCGACGTCAAGCGCATGCTGATGCGGATGCGGGCCCAGACCGCGGCCGCCCGCACCATCTGCTATGCGACGGCTGTCGCGATCGACGTCTCGACCCGCGCCAAGGATCCGACGGTGCGCGCTGAAGCCGCCGCACGCGCGGCGTTGCTGACGCCGATGGCCAAGGCCTATTCCACCGATATCGGCAACGAGGTCGCCTATCTCGGCGTGCAGGTGCATGGCGGCATGGGCTTCATCGAGGAGACCGGCGCGGCCCAGCACTACCGCGATGCCCGCATCACCGCGATCTACGAGGGCACCAACGGCATCCAGGCGATCGATCTCGTCACGCGCAAGTTAGCTGCCAATGGCGGCGCGTCGGTGTGGGCGCTGCTCGACGAGCTCTCGGCGACCGTCAAGCAGGTGGAGGCCTCCAACGATCCCGCCTTCGGCACCACCGGCACCAAGCTGCGCGAGGCGCTGGAGGCGCTCACGCGCACCAGCAAATGGCTGCTGGAGCGCGTTGCCTCCGCGCCGAACGACGCGCTTGCGGGGGCGACGCCCTATCTGCAGCAATTCGGCTCCACGCTCGGCGGCTGCCTGCTCGCCTCCGAGGCGCTCGCCGCCAAGGCCGAAGGCCTTGGCGACGCGCCACGCTACGTCGCGCTGGCGCGCTTCTTCGCCGAGAACATCGCGGTGCAGGCGGGCGCGCTCGAGCGCACCGTGACCGAGAGCGCGGAATCGGTCGCAGCGGCGGATGCGGCGCTGCTGGGGTAAGGTGAGCGCCGCAAACGCGACATCGTAGCCCGGATGGAGCGTAGCGAAATCCGGGAAAGTCTCACCGCGGATACAGCGGTCCCGGATTGCGCTGCGCTCCATCCGGGCTACAAAGCTGCGACCTGAGCCCTTCTCCCCGGCCGCCACAGCACCACGCCCGCCGCGGCGAGATCGAGCACCACGCAGGTCGCAAACGCCGTCGTGTAATTGCCCGTAACGCTCCGCACGAGACCGACGACACCGGGGCCGAAGGCGCTGACGATGCCGCTGATCGAGGTGCCCAAGCCCACCGCGGTCGCGAAGGCCGAAGCACCGATCTCGCGCTGGATGATCAAGGGCGGGAACGTGATCATGTTCCCCATCGAGAAGCCGTAGACGGCGCAGCAGGCCAGCAGCACGGTCGGGCTCGTGCTTTGCAGAGCCACGAACAGCGCAGCCGCCTGGCTCGTCATCGAAACCGCACAGGCGAGCCGGGCATCGAGCCGGTCGACGAACAGGCCGAGCGAGAGGCGCCCGACGATCGCCATCGCCGCCATGATCGTGACGGCAAGCCCTGCGGCGGAGCGGCCGATCAGCGGCTCGAGAAACGTCACCTGGTGGACGATGAAACCCATCTGCGCCAGCAGCGCGAGCGCGATCGGCAGCACCATGGTCCAGAACGCCGCGTTGGCGAGCACCGCCTTGCGCGAGCGAACCGGCGCTGAGGAGCCGGAGGAACGTCCGCCGGCTGCAGGCGACATCCCTGCGGGCCATCCGATGAAGGTCACGACCGCCGGCAGCACCAGCACCATCATCGCGAGGGTCGCCGTCAGCATCGCAGACCGGAAGCCGATGCTGCCGGTCAGCGATAGCAACAGCGGAACGAGAATGATGCCGCCGCAAGTCGCGCCGTTGAAGGCAAGGCTGAGCGCGAGGCCGCGCCGCTGCTCGAACCAGGAATTCAGCACGGTCGCGATCACCACCGTGCCCATGCCGGTCCAGCCAACCGACATCAGCGCATAGGCGAGATAGAGCTGCCAGGGCGTCTGCACCAGCGCCAGCAGCACAGTCGAAGCGCCGAGCGCCGACAGGCCGCACAGGATCAGCGCGCGCAGCCCGATGCGCTCGAGCAGGTCATCGGTGAAGATGACGAGCACGGAGGTCAGGAGAAACGAGAAGGTGCTGGCCGCGGAGATCAGCGTGCCCGGCCAGCCGTGAGCGCGCTGCAACTCGGCGAGATAGACGCCTTGGCCGTAGAGGCCGAAGCCGAACATGAAGAAGGCCATCAGGAAGCACGCCAGCACGACCCGCCAGCCGCGATAATACGG
Organism: Bradyrhizobium sp. NBAIM14; assembly: GCF_020193895.1. Taxonomy (NCBI): domain Bacteria; kingdom Pseudomonadati; phylum Pseudomonadota; class Alphaproteobacteria; order Hyphomicrobiales; family Nitrobacteraceae; genus Bradyrhizobium; species Bradyrhizobium sp. NBAIM14. Next base: position 561,208 of record NZ_JADYVQ010000002.1, read on the forward strand.
TGAGGATTCGTCGATCCGGGGGGCGGCAATCATGAATCTGACGGTCTGTCTGAAGGGAACGGGGCCGGATCGTGCCCCACAACCAGCGGTTTTTCAAATGAAACATTGTAGCTAATTGTTGCGGCACGTAGCGGACCTGGCATTCATCGAGCGGCATGGCTCGTGCGATGATGGGCTGCGCGTGCCCCAAAAATGACGACAACAACCTTCGTGAAATCTTCGCGCCGAACGAATAGTCTAACTCCATGCGACATCTTCTCCGCCTGGCTTGCTTCGTCCTCGCTCTCACCGGCACCCTCCCCGCTGCGGCCCAGAGCGCAGCCCCCGTCGAGCTGCGCATTCTCGCGATCAACGATTTCCATGGCCATCTGCGGCCGCCGCCGGGCGGCATCCGCATCAACGACCCCGAGGACAAGTCCAAGAAGGTGACGGTGGCGGCCGGCGGCGCCGAGTACATGGCGACGCTGCTGAAGCAGCTGCGCGAAGGACACAAGAACGCCATCTTCGTCGCCGCAGGCGACCTGATCGGCGCGAGCCCGTTTCTGTCGGCGATGTTTCACGACGAGCCCTCGATCGAGGCGCTCTCGATGATGGGCCTTGCGATCAGCTCGGTCGGCAATCACGAATTCGACGAGGGCAACACCGAGCTTCTGCGCATGCAGAACGGCGGCTGTCATCCCGTCGACGGCTGCCAGGGGCCGCATCCCTTCACGGGCGCCAAATTCCGTTATCTCGCGGCCTCCACCGTCGAGACCGCGACCGGCAAGAGCGTGCTGCCGCCCTACGAGATCAGGGAGTTCGACGGCATCCCCGTCGGCTTCATCGGCCTGACGTTGAAGGAGACCGCCGGCATCGTCTCGCCAGCGGGCATCGCCGGGCTCGAATTCCGCGACGAGGCCGAGACGGTGAACGCGCTGGTGCCGCAGCTGAAGGCGCGCGGCGTCGAAGCGATCGTGGTGCTGATCCACCAGGGCGGCGAGCCCGCCGGCGACTACAATGAATGCCCTGCCATCACCGGGCCGATCGTCGACATCGTCAGGAGATTCGACCGTGCCGTCGACGTCGTCGTCAGCGGCCACACCCACCGCGCCTACATCTGCAATATCGACGGGCGGCTCGTCACTAGCGGCGACAAATACGGCACACTCGTCACCGCGATCGACCTCAAGCTCGATCCTGTGACTCGCGATATCGTCGCCGCCAAGGCCGAGAACGTCATCGTCGCCAATGCTTCGCTGGCCAGGGATCCCGAGCAGACCGCGTTGATCGACGCCTACGACAAGCTCTCCGCGCCGATCGCCAACCGGCCCGCCGGCTCGGTGACGCAGACATTGTCGCGCGTGCCGAACGAGGCCGGCGAAAGCGCGCTCGGCGATATCATCGCCGACGCGCAATTGCTCGCAACGCGCGATGCGAAGGATGGCAGCGCTGTCATCGCGCTCACCAATCCCGGCGGCATCCGCACCGACATCGTTCCAAAGGAGAACGGCGCGATCACGTTCGGCGACGTCTTCGCCAGCCAGCCGTTCCGCAACCGCCTCGTCACCATGACCCTGACGGGCAGCCAGCTCAAGGACTTGCTCGAGCAGCAATGGCTGGACCCGAAGCGGCCGCGGATTCTCCAGGTGTCGAACGGCTTCAGCTATACCTGGGATGCTTCAAAACCGTTCGGCGAGCGCGTCAGCCTGGAGAAGATGACACTCAACGGCAGGCCGATCGAGCCAGGAAGCGGCTACCGCGTCACGCTCAACGATTACCTCGCCGTCGGCGGAGACGGGTTTACCGTCGCCAAGCAGGGCACCGCGCCACAATACGGCGGTTACGATGCGGACGCGCTGTTCGCGTTCTTCCGGGCGCACGGGCCGGTCGGTCCGCTGCCGCCCAGGCGCATCCTGCGGGTGAATTGATCCGGATCAAGCGGGCAGCCCTTTGCCATTCCCGGCCAAGCGCTTAGATTGGATTTTGCATTGCGTTTTGGCGCCGGATGCGCCAACGACGGCAAAAGCCCGTTTTCCGTGAGGCCGACCTGATGAGCACGCTTCTCCTTTCCCACAAGGCCTGCCTCGACCATGTCACGCCGCCGGGACACCCTGAGAGGCCGGATCGCCTGCGCGCGGTGGAGGAAGCGTTGTCGCATGAGCGCTTCCAGTTCCTGGCCCGCGAGGAGGCGCCTGAGGGCGATCTCGATCTCGTCACGCTCTGCCACAACGAGCATTACGTCACCGAGCTGCGCCACATCGCGCCCACCAGCGGTCAGGTCTACATCGACGGCGACACCTCGATGTCCCCCGGCACGTGGGAGGCGGTGATGCGCGGCGTCGGCGGCGCGGTTGCGGCGACCGAAGCGGTGATGGCCGGCGAGCATCGCAACGCCTTCGTCGCGGTCCGCCCGCCCGGACATCACGCCGAGATCGGCAAGCCGATGGGCTTCTGCTTCTTCGACAACGTCGCGATCGCCGCGCGCCACGCCCAGCGCAAATACGGCATCAAGCGCGCGGCCATCGTCGACTTCGACGTGCATCACGGCAACGGCACGCAGGACATCTTCTGGTCGGACCCGACCGTGATGTACTGCTCGACGCACCAGATGCCGCTGTTTCCGGGCACCGGCGCCAAAAGCGAGCGCGGCGATCACGACACCATCGTCAATGCGCCGCTCGCCTCCGAGGACGGCGGCCCGGAATTCCGCGTCGCGTTCGAGAATCTGATCCTGCCGCAGCTCGAGAAATTCAGCCCGGAGCTCTTGATCATCTCGGCCGGCTTCGACGCGCATTATCGCGATCCCCTGGCTTCGCTCAACCTGCGCGCGGAGGACTATGCCTGGGTGACGCGCAAGCTGATGGACCTCGCCGACAAGACCGCCGGCGGCCGCGTTGTTTCGGTGCTCGAGGGCGGCTATGACCTGCAGGGACTGAAAGAATCTGTTACGGCGCATGTCGGCGCCCTGATGGGCGCTTGACCCACCCGCCACATTACGCCCGTAAAACTCTGCTTTCTCAAAGGTGAAGCGAATCGGGCAATCGGAAACGGATATGGCCGAAAACACTCAAGTCGACGTCTCCAGGCTCACCTTCGAGCGCGCGATCGAGGAACTCGAAACGATCGTGAAGCGGCTCGAGGACGGCAAGGTGCCGCTCGAGGAATCCGTGACGATCTACGAGCGCGGCGAGGCCCTGAAGCGGCGCTGCGAGGAATTGTTGCGCCAGGCCGAGGCGCGCGTCGACAAGATCACCACCGATGCCAGCGGCCAGGCCACCGGCACGGCCCCGCTCGACGTCCAGTAATAAGAGTGCTCTCCCGCTCAGTCTTTTGCCCCCGCAGGGCGGCGCAAGACCGCGACGCAGGTCCGCGTAGAATGTGTTCGCGGTAAGCGTGGCCGCTGCGTCCTTATCGCAGTGCGCAGCTCCCGGCCGGCATGCGATTCCCTGGCGGTGGATACGCCCCTGCCTTCGAATCGGGTCGTTGAGAGCTAGAAAAGCCCATACTCGGGCCAAAAAGCCTGCCAAGAACCGAGCAAGGCCGGAACCCCTTACCCCGCACCGAGGTTAACCACTTCTGGTCCGCGAGTTGCACCTGCATACCCCTAATCGGCCCAGCGGGTTGGCTTTGGCCTAAGCTTTGGTGTAAAGCTGCGCGGAGTGTGGCTTTTTGTAAGCCTTGCGTGGGCACCGATTACCGACGACAAGCGCTTCAAACTGCTAATGAAATTGGCTTGGGACGGACGAAGCCGATCTAAGTGACAGGGATCACAGAGACTGAACCGGAGCACACTTAAGCTTACCTAAGCTTGAAGGCGGGGCCTTGCCCCGTGCAGGTGGCTCCGACGGTTATAGGACTCGCGCTGCGCCGATATTGTGCAAACCCATCGCGCACCGGAATGACCTTCCGGTGCTGACAAATTGGAAATCGCCGTGAACGCATACAGTAAGACGCCGCTTCTCGACACCATCCGGACGCCGGAAGATCTGCGCAAGCTCAAGGTCGAGCAGGTTCGCCAGGTTGCCGACGAGCTGCGGCAGGAGACCATCGATGCCGTCTCGGTGACCGGCGGTCACTTCGGCGCGGGCCTCGGCGTGGTCGAACTCACCACCGCGATCCATTACGTCTTCGATACGCCGCGCGACCGGCTGATCTGGGACGTCGGCCACCAGGCCTATCCGCACAAGATCCTCACCGGCCGGCGCGACCGCATCCGCACGCTGCGCACCGGCGGCGGCCTGTCCGGCTTCACCAAGCGCAGCGAGAGCGACTACGATCCGTTCGGCGCGGCGCATTCCTCGACCTCGATCTCCGCCGGCCTCGGCATGGCCGTGGCGCGCGACCTCTCCGGCGGCAAGAACAACGTTATCGCCGTGATCGGTGACGGCGCGATGTCGGCCGGCATGGCCTATGAGGCCATGAACAATGCGGGGGCGATGAACTCGCGCCTGATCGTCATTCTCAACGACAACGACATGTCGATCGCGCCGCCGGTCGGCGCCATGAGCGCTTATCTGTCGCGCCTCTATTCCGGCAAGACCTATCGCACGCTGCGCGATGCGGCCAAGCAGATCAACAAGCGCCTGCCCAAGATCCTCGCCAACCGCGCCAATCGCGTCGAGGAATATTCCCGCGGCTTCATGATGGACGGCGGCACGCTGTTCGAGGAGCTCGGCTTCTACTATGTCGGCCCGATCGACGGCCACAACCTCGACCATCTCCTGCCCGTGCTGAAGAACGTCCGCGACATGGAGACCGGTCCGATCCTGGTCCACGTCGTGACGCAGAAGGGCAAGGGCTACGGCCCGGCGGAAGCCTCCGCCGACAAGTATCACGCCGTCGTCAAGTTCGACGTCGCGACCGGCACGCAGGCCAAGGCCAAGCCGAACGCGCCGGCTTATCAGAACGTGTTCGGCCAGAGCCTCGTCAAGGAAGCCCAGAAGGACGACAAGATCGTCGCCATCACCGCGGCGATGCCCTCGGGCACCGGCGTCGACATCTTCAACAAGGCCTTCCCCGACCGCACCTTCGACGTCGGCATCGCCGAGCAGCACGCGGTGACCTTTGCCGCGGGCCTTGCGACCGAAGGCTACAAGCCGTTCTGCGCGATCTACTCGACCTTCCTGCAGCGCGGCTACGACCAGATCGTCCACGACGTCGCGATCCAGAGCCTGCCCGTCCGCTTCGCCATCGATCGCGCCGGCCTCGTCGGCGCCGACGGTGCGACCCATGCCGGCTCGTTCGACAACGCCTATCTCGGCTGCCTGCCCAACATGGTGATCATGGCGGCGGCGGATGAAGCCGAGCTGGTGCACATGGTGGCGACCCAGGTTGCGATCGACGACCGTCCGAGCTCGCTGCGCTATCCGCGCGGCGAAGGCCGCGGCATCGAGATGCCCGAGGTCGGCATTCCGCTCGAGATCGGCAAGGGTCGCATGATCCGCCAGGGCAGCAAGATCGCCCTGCTCTCCTTCGGCACCCGCCTCGCCGAATGCGAGAAGGCGGCCGACGAGCTCGCCGCCCACGGCCTGTCGACCACGATCGCCGATGCGCGCTTCATGAAGCCGCTCGACACCGAGCTGGTGCTCAAGCTCGCGCGCGACCACGAGATCCTGATCACGATCGAGGAAGGCTCGATCGGCGGTTTCGGCTCGCATGTCGCGCAGTTCCTGACCGACCAGGGCGTGCTCGACAGCGGCATGGTCAAGTTCCGCTCGATGGTGCTGCCCGACGTGTTCCAGGATCACGACACCCCGGCCGCCATGTACGCCCGCGCCGGCCTCGACGCCAAGGGCATCGTCGCCAAGGTGTTCGAGGCGCTCGGCAAGGATGTGAAGACCGAGACGGTCAAGCTGGCTTGAGCTGGTTCACCTCTCCCGCTTGCGGGAGAGGTCGGTTCGCGAAGCGATCCGGGTGAGGGCTTTCGCCTCTTGGGGGTTCTCACTTGCGGAGACACCCTCTCCCCAACCCTCCCCCGCAGGCGGGGGAGGGAGCATAGCTCGCACCGTGGCATGCACCTCGATTCAAAATTCTTCGGCTTCACTCCATGAAAATCTATCTGGCAGGCCCCGACGTGTTCCTGCCGGATGCCGTCGAGATCGGCCGGCGCAAGGTCGAAATCTGCGCCGCGCACGGGCTTACCGGGCTCTACCCCCTCGACAACGCGATCGACCTCACCGCGCGCGACGCTTCGCGGCAGATTTTCTGCGGCAACGAGGCGATGATGGACGCGGCCGATGCCATCATCGCCAACCTCACGCCGTTCCGCGGCGCCGGCGCCGATCCCGGCACCGTCTACGAGCTCGGCTACATGGCCGGCCGCCGCAAATTCTGCCTGGCTTATTCCAACGATGGCGCCGCCTATGCCGACCGCCTCAGTCGCTTCATGGAGGTCACCTCCGAGAACGGGCGGCTGGTCGATGCCCAAGGGCTGACGGTCGAAGATTTCGGCCTCGTCGACAACCTCATGATGATCCATGCGCTGGAGCTGCACGGCTGCCCGCTGGTGACGCCGGCCACTATGCCGACCGACGTCTGGCACGATCTCACCGCGTTCGAGACTTGCGTCCGGATGGCGGCCGCGCGATTGATCGCTACATAAGCTTTTTAGTCGTCCGTCGGAGATCCGATGCCCCCTGCCCGCAAGCGCGCGGATGTATTGCTGGTCGAGCGCGGCCTGTTCGAGAGCCGGGCGCGGGCCCGCGCGGCGATCGAGGCCGGCCTCGTCACGGCCGACGACAAGCAAATCGCAAAGCCGTCGGAGACGATTGCCGAGGACGCGGTGATCCAGGCCGAGCCGGCGCACCCTTACGTCTCCCGCGGCGGCGTCAAGCTCGCCGGGGCTCTGGAGCGGTACCCGATCGAGATCGAGGACCATGTCTGCCTCGACGTCGGCGCCTCAACCGGCGGCTTCAGCGAGGTGCTGCTGGCGAACGGCGCGAGCCTGGTGTTCGCCATCGATGTCGGCACAAGCCAGCTGCATCCCTCGCTGCGCGATCATCCCAAGATCGTGTCGATGGAGGAGACCGACATCCGCAGCTATGAGGGCAAGCGCCTGCCGGCGCGGCCCGATGTCGTCGTCATCGACGTCAGCTTCATCTCGCTGAAATCAGTGCTGCCGGTAGCTCTGTCGCTGGCAGCCGCACCGATGAGCCTGCTGGCGCTGATCAAGCCGCAATTCGAGGCTGACAGGAAGCACAACAAGAAGGGCATCATCCGCGATGCCGCCGTGCACCGGGAGATCTGCGACGACATCGCAGCCTTCGCGGCTTCGCTCGGCTGCACCGAGATCGACATATTCCCCTCGCCGATCACGGGCGGCGACGGCAACATCGAATTCTTCCTGGGCGCGCGCCGTGGTTGAGCGCATCACGATCGATCATGTCGGCCATCGCGGCGACGGCGTCTGCCTCGACGCCGGCGAAGCAATCTATGTGCCCTATACGCTCGGCGGCGAGACCGTCGAGGTCGATCACGTCGTGGGCCATCATCCCGACCGCCGCAAGCTGCTGGCGGTGGAGGTCGCAAGCCCGGAACGCGTCGAAGCATTCTGTCCGCATTTCGGCGTGTGTGGCGGCTGCGCGATCCAGCATTGGGCGAACGAGCCGTATCGGGCCTGGAAGCGCAACATGGTGATCGAAACGCTGGCGCAGGCCGGCATCGATTGCGAGGTGGCGCCGCTGGTCGACGCCCACGGCGCCGGGCGTCGACGCATCACGCTGCACGGCCGGTTCGGCACGCACGACATCCTCAAGGTCGGCTTTTCGGCTGCGAGCTCGCACGACGTCATCCCGATCCATCGTTGTCCGATCCTCGATCCCGCGCTCGAGGGCGCACTCGATGCCGCCTGGGCACTCGCCGAGCCGCTGACGTCCAAGATGCCGGTGACCAAGCCATTGGACATCCAGGTCACCGCGACCGCCAACGGGCTCGATGTCGACGTGCGCGGCTCGGGCCCGCTGCCGACGGCGCTGGTCACGGCGCTGTCGCGCGTCGCCGAGCAGCACCGCCTGGCGCGGCTGACCCGGCATGGCGAGCTGGTGCTGCAACGCCTGCCGCCGACGGTGAGGATGGGCCGCGCCGAGGTGACGCTGCCGCCGGGCTCGTTCCTGCAGGCGACGGTGGCGGGCGAAGAGACGCTTGCGGCACTCGTCGCAGAGCGCATCGGCAAGGCCAAGGAGGTGCTCGACCTCTTCTGCGGCGTCGGTCCGTTTGCGCTCAGGCTCGCGGAGAAGGCGCGCGTTGCAGCCTATGACAGCGACGCCGGCGCCATCGCGGCGCTGGCGAAAGCTGCGCGAACACCTGGCCTGAAGCCGATCAAGTGCGAGCCCCGCGATCTGTTCCGCCGCCCGCTGGTGCCGCAGGAGCTGCGGGACTTCGACGCCGTGGTATTCGACCCGCCGCGCCAGGGCGCGCAGGCGCAGGCGCTGAAGCTTGCGGCGAGCAAGGTGCCGGTCGTGATTGCCGTGTCCTGCAACGCCGCGACGTTTGCCCGCGACGCACGGCTCTTGATCGACGGCGGCTATCGGCTGGAGTCCGTGGTACCGGTCGACCAGTTCCGCCACACGCCGCATGTCGAGCTGGTGGCGCGGTTCGTGCGGTAGGCTGCAAACTCGTCGCCGGCAGCCTTGATGTTGGTCAATCGCTCCGCCCTCGGCCGGCGCTAAGAATGCCCCGCGCAATCGAAGCGGAGCGGACAGGGGTGGCCAACCGGCGACAATTCATCACGACCGCGCTCGGGCTTTCTGCGGCAGTGATCGGCAGCCCTTCCGCCGCGCTGGCGGCGATGACCTATGATGAGGCCATCAACGCGTCACGGGCTCCGCTGCGAGCAGGCCTAAGGGATCGCGAGCTCGTCCGGTTTGCGACGCTTGCGGCCAACAGCCACAACACCCAGCCGTGGATCTTCGCCGTCCGCGGCAATGTCATCACGATTGCGCCTGACGTCGCGCGGCGCTGTCCGGCCGTCGATCCCGACGATCATCATCTCTTCGTCAGTCTCGGCTGTGCCGCCGAAAACCTCATCCTCGCCGCGGCCACGCTGGGCTGGCGCGCCGATCCGGTCGTCGACGGCGATCGCATCGTGATCACGCTCGACGAGGCCGCTCCTGCCGCATCGGCCCTGGCCGATGCAATTCCCGTCAGGCAATGCACCCGCGCGGCCTTCGCCGGCAAGCCTGCCGCGCCCGAGATGCTGCGCCAGCTCGAGAACGCCTGCCGGCAACCCGGCGTCGCTGCGATCCTGATCACCGAGCGTGCCGGGATGGCTGAGGTCGCCGACTATGTGCTCGAAGGCAATTCGGCGCAGATGCGCGACAAGGCCTTCATGCGCGAGCTCGTCGACTGGATCCGCTTCAACGAGGCAGAGGCGGTCGCGACCATGGACGGGTTGTTCGCGCCCGCATCGGGAAATCCTGCGCTGCCGTCCTGGATAGCCCGGCCGCTTCTGAAGCTGTTCTTCACCGAAAGCGGAGAAAACAAGAAATACCGCGAGCAGCTCGACAGCTCGGCCGGTGTCGTCGTGCTTGCTGCCGATCGCAGCGACACCTCGCACTGGATCGCGGTCGGCCGCGCCTGCCAGCGCTTCGGCTTGCAGGCGACCGCACTGGGACTGAAATATTCCTTCGTCAACCAGCCGGTCGAGGTCGCAGCACTGAGGCAGCAATTCGCGACCCGGCTCGGCCTCGGCGAACGACGCCCCGACATCGTGATGCGCTTCGGCACCGGCCCAAGCCTGCCGAAATCGCTGCGGCGTCCACCGGAGCTGGTGATGCGATCTTAGCGTCGCAGGCCGCTCAGCGCCGGCGATTCGCCGGGCAGCATGTTCGATCTGATATCGCTGTCCATGCGGCCCGAATCCTGCTGGGTGTAGCCGACGCCGAACGACAGGCTGAGATTTGAGGTCGGCTTGAATTCGACACCCGCAAACCCGCCATAGCCGGGCGCGGCGGTGGAGGTGAGCGGCGCCAGCGAGCTGCCGATGCCGTTGCCGTATTTCAGCGTGTCGAAGCCGGCGAAAAAGGTGACGGGCATGCCGCCGCCGGTCTTCATCTGATAGCCGAATTGCGTGCTGTCATAAGAAAGCGCGCTGAAATTGCCGAGCGAGCCCGCCTGGTTGAAGCCGCTCAATCCGAGATTGCCGCGTTCGCGACCGATGAAGAAGCCGTTCGCAGAGCTCGTACGCCAATCGGCCTCTCCGGCGTTGAAGCCCGCAAAGTTGCCATAGCTGTCGGAGCTCAGGCCGGCAGCGCCGCCAAGGCCGAAAGGCCCGCCGGGAATCCAATATCGCAGCGGCGCCACTTGCGCGTGAACCGGCGCTCCGTCGAGGCAGAACACGGCGAGAGCTGCAAGAGCGCATGAGCGTGCAAGGTCGAACATTCTGGCTACCGTCTGAAACACTGCAAAACTATACTCCTCGACCATCCTCAATGCCAGCGGAGCGACCGCGCCGGCCCTCGCGGCCGCAAGTCTTTCGGGGAACCGCACCTGATGCCGGACGATCCGCTGCTCACCCGCCTAGCATCCGTTGTTGCCGATGTACCTGGCGTTCAAGCTGTTGTGCTCGGCGGCTCTCGCGCGCGGGGCCGCGCGCACGCGGCCTCGGACTACGATATCGGACTCTATTTCAAGTCAGCGCTGGACACCGGACGGTTGCTGGCCGCCGCGAAGACGATCGCGGACGATCCCGCCGCCACGACGGTGACGCCCGTCGGAGAATGGGGGCCCAGGATCGTCGGTGGCGCCTGGCTTTCGGTGGAAGGCCGCAAGGTCGACCTGCTCTACCGCGACGCCGACGCGGTCGAGGCCGTCATGGAATCCTGCGGCGCCGGCGCGGTCACCATGGACTACCAGCCCGGCCATCCGCATGGCTTCTGCTCGGCGATCTGGATGGGCGAGATCGCATATTGTCAGCCGCTGCACGATCCGACCGGCCTGATTGCCCGGCTCAAGTCGATCGCGCTTCCCTATCCGGAGCCACTGCGCAGCGCCCTGATCCGGCGCTTCCAATGGGAAGTCCTGTTCAGTATCGAAAATGCCGAGCTCGCGGCCGCACGCAACGAGCGGACCCATGTCGCGGGCTGCCTCTACAGATCGCTCGCCTGCGTCGCGCAGGTGCTGTTCGCACTGAACGAGCGCTATCTGATCAACGAGAAGGGGGCGCTGCAGGAGGCAGCCAGCTTGCCGCTGACGATTCCGCACCTGGTGGAGCAGTCCGACCGGATCTGGCAATTCGTCGCCGACGGCGGCTTCGCACAGGCCTGCGCAATGCTGCGGCAGGTCGACCGAGAATTGAAGGCGCTGGCTCACCCCGGCGGAACAGCGCCGTAAAGGGTTATGCGGTCTTGTCGACCGAAGACGACGAATCCGCCGGCGGATATTTCGTCACCGGCACCATGAAGGATTTGGTGCCGACCTGGTAGATGATCTTGCCGTTCTGCCCGTCGTCGCTTGCGATCTGCGTCTGTCCGAACATGATGACGTTCTTGTAGACGAAGCCGGTGCCCTTGCGGGTGACGCCGTCGGTGGTGACGCTGACCTCGGCCTCCTTGCCATTGACGGACAGCACCTTGAAGCTCGCGCTCTTGCCGTTCTCGCTGGAATAGCCGCCCCAGCTTCCCATCAGGCGGCTGTCGGACGCGGGCGGGTCCTGCTTTTGCAGATTTGCAGTCTGCTTGCCGACGCCCCCGAACGAGAACAGCATCACCATGTTCTTGCCGTCCTTGGTGCCGACCGTGACGCCGCCGAAGGTGATGAGCGTGCCCTGAACCTCGCCAAAGCCGCGCTCGGTGCGTCCGTTGTGGGTGTACTCGACTTGCGCCCGGGCCCCGCGGATGTTGACGACCTTGAAACCGACGGGCTGGTTGTTGCCCACCCAATTGCCCTTCCAGTCACCGAGCAGAGCGCTCTGGCGATACAGCCGCTCGTTGGCGGGCGAAATCTGGCTGGTGCTCGATGTGACGATGGCCATTGGATTGCTCGGACGGGCCTCACAAACCCGCTTTCGCTGGCTTGGGCAGGTCAGGATGCCGGCGGGAACGAACAGTAACGATGCGATTAGGGCCACGCACCCGTTAACGAGCCGTTAAGCGCGCGCGTCGGCCGGGCGGGCAAAAGATCTCAGCCGGAACTGGCGTGATGCCACCGGAAAAAACCGCCCCCTCACCGCCCCCAGCGATCGGACCAGATCTTCTCGCCGATGAGGCAATTGACGCGCGGCTCCTTGTCGGCAACCGGCATCACGGGCCGCTCCGGGGTGCGGCCGGCGATTTCCATCAGCAGCTTGGTGCGGATCGCTTCCTTGAACTTGTCGCGCTCCTTGATCGTGATGACGAAGGACCCCGGCCCTCCGATGACGCAGTCCTCGTAATAAAGATCGAGATTGTCGATATCCATGGTCGAATAGGACGGCTCCTTGACCATGATCGGCAGGCCGTTGATGACGATGCCTTTCTCCAGCGCGGCGTCACGCGCCATCGTGACCGGGCCGCCATTGTTGTTCGGACCGTCGCCGGAAATGTCGATGACGCGGCGCAGGCCGCGATAGGGATCCTCGTCGAACAGCGGCATCGCGAAGTTGATCGCGCCTGAAATCGAGGTGCGCGAAGCGCGCCGGATCGGCGTCTTCATGATCTCGGCGGCAACCGCGTCCGCCGTCTCCGGACCATCGATCAGCCGCCAGGGAATGATGATCTTCTGGTCGCTGGAGGCGGCCCACTCGAAATAGGTCACTGCGATGCGGCCGTTCGGGCCGAGCTTCAGCGCCTGCAGGAACTCCTTCGACTGGATCGCCTGTGCATAGCCCTCGCGCTGGATCGCGAGCTCGTCCATGTCCATCGAGTAGGACACGTCGACCGCGAGGATCAGCTCGACATCGACGCTCTGCGCGTCCTTGTCGGCCGCAAGCCGCTGCGGTTGAGTTCTGGGCGATTCGAATTTGGGTCCTGGTGCCGCGATGCCCGCGACGTCCCCTCCGGCGAACATGCCGGCCACCAGCACAGCCCCGATCGAGAACAGCAAACGCATCGCAGTCTCCCGTCGTATGACGCGATGGTGACATGCAATCGGCTTGCCGCAAAGGCCGAAGATCGCTTGTGCTTCACATTCGAGTTAGGAATTCACACGTTACGCAAGTCTGCCGCCATGTTGCCGCGCTTGCGTCGGGAACACGGGCGATCTCAAGAGCCGTCGTTCCGGGACTCGCGAAGCGAGGGCCCGGAATCCAGCTGCCGGCGGAGGCACGCGACCCCGCCCACTTGTCCGGCACGATTTCCATGCTAGGTTGGTCGCACAGATGGGGATGGAGTCCCCCGACAACCGCCCGGCGGTCGATGACCTCATGGGCTGATGACTCCTGCTCGAGGAGAGGCAATCTTGGGCCTCTGCCTTTGGCGGGAGCATGGACACACCCGCCGATGGCGGGTTTTTTGTTGCCTGCTGGCGGCCGGCAGGCGAATGCGAGGGGACCACGAAGACGTGACGATGACGACACCGAATGCCGTACGTACCACACTGCCCAGAGGGATCTGGGTGCTCGGCTTTGTCTCGATGTTCATGGACATCTCCTCCGAGATGATCCACGCGCTGCTGCCGGTCTATCTCGTCACCGTGCTCGGCGCCTCCACCCTCACCGTCGGCTTCATCGAGGGCATTGCCGAGGCGACCGCCTCGATCACCAAGATCTTCTCCGGTGCGCTGTCGGACTGGCTCGGCCGCCGCAAGCTGCTCGCCGCGCTCGGCTACGGGCTAGCCGCCTTCACCAAGCCGCTGTTCCCGCTCGCGCCCAGCGTCGGATGGCTGGTAGCGGCGCGCTTCATCGATCGCGTCGGCAAGGGAATTCGCGGCGCGCCGCGCGATGCGCTGATCGCAGATATCGCCCCCGTCGGCCTGCGCGGCGCGAGCTTTGGCCTGCGGCAATCGCTCGACACGATCGGCGCCTTCCTCGGCCCGCTCGTGGCAATCGGCCTGATGTGGTGGACGGCAGACAATTTTACCCTCGTGTTCTGGGTGGCGGTGCTGCCGGCCTTCCTGTCCTTCGGGCTGATCGCGTTCGCGGTGAAGGAGCCGGAGCCCGATCCGAGCCGGAAACGTGCGGAAAATCCGCTCAATCTCGCCGCAATGCGCCAGCTCGGAGCGGTCTATTGGCGCGTCGTCGCCGTGGGCGTCGTGTTCACGCTCGCGCGCTTCAGCGAGGCCTTCCTAATCTTGCGCGCACAGAACATCGGGCTCGACGTGATGTGGGTGCCGGCTGTACTGGTGCTGATGAACGTCGCCTATGCACTGTCGGCCTATCCGGCCGGCGTGCTGTCGGACCGGATCAACCGGACCGGCCTGCTCGCGCTCGGCCTGGTCTTCGTCGCCGCGGCCGACCTCGCGCTGGCGCTGCTCCCGAGCCTTGCGGGCCTCGCGCTCGGAGTCGTGCTGTGGGGACTCCATATGGGACTGACGCAGGGCCTGCTCTCGGCCATGGTCGCCGATGCCGCCCCGCCAAGCCTGCGCGGCACCGCCTTCGGCTATTTCAACCTGTTCACCGGGCTTGCCTTGCTGGCTGCGAGCGTGATCGCGGGTGCGCTGTGGGACGCCTATGGACCGGCGGGAACGTTTCTTGCCGGGCTTGGATTCGCGCTGGTTTCGCTGGTGGGGCTGCTCGCCGTCGGCAAAGGTCTGGCCACCGAGGGCAAGTGAAGCAAATGGCGAAGTGGGGAACGAGACATTGAACATTCAATACATCCTCGCCGTTGCCGGCGGCGGAGCGCTCGGCGCGGTCATACGCTATCTCGTTGCGATCGGGTCGGGCCGCGCGTTCGGTACGGATTTTCCGTGGGGCACGCTGATCGTCAACGTCACCGGATCGTTCCTGATCGGCATTTTTACCGCGCTGTTCGCGACCAAATGGAACCTGCCGCAGGCCGCGCGGATCTTTCTGACGGTCGGAATTTGTGGCGGGTACACGACGTTCTCGACGTTCTCACTGGATGCCTGGTATCTGATCGAGCGCGGCCAGACATGGGCATCTGCCGCCTACATGATTGCGTCGGTCGTGCTGTCGGTGGGCGCTCTGATCGCCGCATTACAGCTCGTTCGCGCACTTCCGTAACTCACGCAGGGCGCAAGTCGTGCATTCCTGCCCAGCCGCGACGGCATAGTGGCGAGCGGCCGCATATCTTGGAGCGCTCCCCGCTCCTGCGGTATGATGTGTTGGCTGGTGGCTCATTCGAGCCAGGGCGTTTCGGGACACGATGAACGACACCGTCACCAAACCGAAAACCAGGACCAGGACCAAGGTCGAGCGGCCGAAGCTCCACAAGGTCATCCTGATCAACGACGACTACACGCCGCGTGAATTCGTTACCATGGTGCTGAAGGCCGAATTCCGCATGACCGAGGATCAGGCCTACAAGGTGATGATCACCGCGCACAAGCTGGGCGCCTGCGTGGTGGCCGTATTCACCAAGGACGTCGCCGAAACCAAGGCAACGCGCGCCACCGACGCCGGCCGCGCCAAGGGCTATCCGCTATTGTTCACGACGGAGCCGGAGGAATAGGCTTCATCCTGCGACGATGAATGTCCTTCAGCTCAGTGCACATCACGCCATCACCACCGGCGTCTCCTCCGCCAGCCCGTAGACGCGCTGCGCCTTGGAAAATCCTGCGATCGGAAACTCGCCGAGCTGGTGCCAATCATGGCGGCAGACATTGGCAAAACCTTCCGAGGCGACGACGGTCCGCCCCAGGCGCCCCGTGATCTTCTCCAGCCTTGCCGCGAGATTGACCGCCGGGCCGATGCAGGTGAAGTCGAGGCGGTTGCCGCCGCCGATATTGCCGTAAAGGATGTTGCCGACATGCAGCGCGACGCCGAAGCGGAAGCGCTCGACGGCCTCGCCGACCGGAAAGGCGAGCGCCTCGACGCTGGCGCGCGAGTCGCGCGCCGCCGCCAGCACCTGCGCGCAGACATGAGCGGCATCGCCGACATATTCGTCGATCGGGAACACGGCGAGCAGGCCGTCGCCCATGAACTTCAGCACCTCGCCGCCATGGTCTCGGATCGCCGTGACCTGGCAGTCGAAATAATGATTGAGGATCTGGACAACCGTCTCGGGCGGCAGCCGGTCCGACAGCGCGGTGAAGCCGCGCAGGTCCGACAGCCAGATCGCCGCCTGCATGGTGTCGTTGTGACCGCGGCGGATCTGGCCGCCGAGGATGCGCGCGCCGGCGCGATTACCGACATAGGTGTCGAGCAGCATCTCGGCGGTGCGGCGCATAGTGATGATCTCGCTGATGCGTGCGAGAGGCGCTATGAGAGCTCGGATGGCTGCGATGTCGTCGTCGCTGAAGCCGCCGGGCTGCCGCGTGATCCAGCTCGTCGCGTGAATGGAGCCGTCGAGAAAAGGCACCGGCACCGCGATATAATCGGTCGCGCCTTCGGCGTGCATGTCCTCGAGGAACGGAAATCGCTTGCTGTCGGGGTCGCCTGCGCGGCCCCTGACCTCGATGCCCTGCTCGAAAACCACGCGAAGCGGGCTGTGGGCGAATTGGGGCGTGTCCAGGATCTCAAAATCGACGCTGCCGATTTCAACTCCCTCGCCCTGCCGCCAGATGAAGTTGCGGCCGAAGACTTCGGGATGCAGCGTGCGGATGAAGATGCCGAACCGCCACAGTGGCAGGCCGGCCGCGACCAGACGTTCACAGAAATCGGCAATCCCTACGGCCGACTCCTGAGCCGCCCAAGTGCCGTCGATCAGCCAGTTGGAGATGCGCTGAAGCTCGGAGCTGTTCATGGCCGCATTTGCGGACGAAGTTGCAGGGCCGTCAAGCTGCGCGGTGGACTAGTACCGCGAGTTCAACGCCCGACCTGTCCGCGATCGCGCAGGAAGTGATCGGCCAGCACGCAGGCCATCATGGCCTCGCCGACGGGGACGGCGCGGATGCCGACGCAGGGATCGTGGCGGCCCTTGGTGAATATCTCGGTCTCGGTGCCTTGCCGATCGACGGTGAGACGCGGCTGCAGGATCGACGAGGTCGGCTTCACCGCGAAACGTACCACCACGGGCTGCCCGGTGGAGATACCGCCCAGCACGCCGCCGGCGTGGTTGGAGAGGAAGCGCGTGCCGTCATTGCCGGAGCGCATCTCGTCGGCGTTCTGTTCGCCCGTCAGTTCCGCCGCGCCAAAACCGGCGCCGATCTCGACGCCCTTCACCGCGTTGATGGTCATCATCGCGCCCGCCAGATCGGAATCGAGCTTGGCGTAGATCGGCGCGCCGAGACCTGCCGGCACGCCCTCGGCGACGACCTCGATCACGGCGCCGATCGAGGAGCCGCTTTTGCGGATGCCATCGAGATAGGTCTCGAAGAACGCGGCCTTGTCCTTGTCGGGACAGAAGAAGGGATTCTTGGCGACCTCGTCCCAGTCCCACTTGTCGCGGTCGATCTTGTGCGGGCCGATCTGCACCAGGGCGCCTCGCACCTTCACATCCGGCAGCACTTTCCGCGCGATGGCGCCTGCGGCAACGCGCATCGCGGTCTCGCGCGCCGAGGAGCGCCCGCCGCCGCGATAATCGCGCAGGCCGTACTTCGCCTCATAGGTGAAGTCGGCATGACCGGGACGAAACTTGTCCTTGATCTCGGAATAATCCTTCGAGCGCTGGTCGGTGTTCTCGATCAGAAGGCCGATTGGCGTGCCCGTCGTCACCTGAGCGCCGGTCTCGGGATGGGCCATCACGCCGGATAGGATCTTCACCTGGTCCGGCTCCTGGCGCTGGGTGGTGAAGCGCGACTGGCCGGGACGGCGCCGGTCGAGATCCCGCTGGATGTCGGCCTCGGTGAGCGGGATCATCGGCGGGCAGCCGTCAACCACGCAGCCGATCGCCACCCCATGGCTCTCGCCGAAGGTTGTGACGCGGAACATGTGGCCGAAAGTGTTGAAGGACATCGCTGCTCGCGGGTTCGTAAGTCAATGCTGACTTAACTCGCCCTGAAATAGGGGTCAAATATCGGCGAAGCCTTCATGGCCGGGCTTGTCCCGGCCATCCACGTTCTTGGTGGCTGCGAGCACGAAAGTCCGTGGATGCCCGGGACAAGCCCGGGCATGACGGCGGGGGCGAGGCAGCGCTCCGGGCTAACTAAACTTCTCCAACCGCCCGTCGCGGAACACGTAGACGGCGCCCTGCTCGATATAGAGCTCGGCGGCGCTGGCGGGCGTCTCGAGGCCCAAGGCCACCATCAGAGCTCGGCAGGTCCCGCCATGGGCCACTGCGACGGTGTCGGACAGGAGCTGGTCGTACCAGGTGCGCACGCGGATCTGCACGTCGGCGTAGGTCTCCCCGCCCGCAGGCCCCACGGTCCATTTGTCGGCGAGGCGCCTTGCATAGATGTCCGGATCCCTCGCCTCACTCTCGGCCAGCGTCAGCCCCTCCCAGGTGCCGTAGCCGATCTCGCGCAGACGATCGTCGAGCGCGTAATCGGCAGGCGGCAATTCGAGCTTGCCGCGCGCGAGCTCCATGGTCTGGCGCGCACGGCCGAGCGGGCTCGACACGTAAGCCAGCGCGGCCTTGTCGCGCCCGTCGCGCTTGAACAGTTCGGCGAGAATGCCGCCGGCCTGCACGGCCTGGCTGCAGCCGCGCGCGTTCAGCGGAATGTCCCTGGTGCCCTGAAGCCTGCCGAGCGCATTCCACTCGGTCTCGCCGTGGCGAAGATAGTAGATCGTAGGCTTGGGCATTTCAGTTAGAGGCTAGTCCTTCCCGCCAAGCGAGATATCAGGCGCATCCGGCCGCTTCATGCCGAGCACGTGATAGCCGGAATCGACGTGGTGCACCTCGCCGGTGACGCCGCGCGAGAGGTCGGAAAGGAAATACAGCGCGCTGCCGCCGACGTCTTCGGTGGACACGTTGCGCCGCATCGGCGCGTTGGTCTCGTTCCACTTCAGGATATAGCGGAAGTCGCCGATGCCGGACGCCGCCAGCGTCTTGATGGGACCTGCCGAGATCGCGTTGACGCGAATGTTCTTCTCGCCGAGATCGGCAGCGAGATAGCGCACGCTGGCTTCCAGCGCCGCCTTGGCCACGCCCATGACGTTGTAATGCGGCATCCACTTCTCGGCGCCGTAATAGGAGAGCGTGATCAGCGAGCCGCCATCCGTCATCAGCTTCTCGGCGCGCTGCGCCACCGCCGTGAACGAATAGCAGGAGATCAGCATCGACTTCGAAAAATTCTCCTGCGTGGTGTCGACGTAGCGGCCGTCGAGTTGCTCGCCATAGGCGATCGCATGCACCAGGAAGTCGATCTTGCCCCATTTCTCCTTCAGCACCGCGAAGACGGCATCGATGGTTGCGGCATCGGTGACGTCGCAATGGCCAAGCACGAGGCCGCCGATCTCGGCGGCGAGCGGCTCGACGCGCTTCTTCAGCGCATCGCCCTGATAGGTGAAGGCGAGCTCGGCGCCCGCGGCGTGGCATGCCTTGGCGATTCCCCAGGCGATCGAGCGGTTGTTGGCGACGCCGAGGATGACCCCGCGCTTTCCTTGCATCAGACCCGAATTCTGCGCCATTTTTGCACGTCCCGTCGAACTCTCGTTGAGGTCTGGAGGTACACCAGCCCTCCCCTGCGGTACAGCCCTAATCCGCAGCATTAACGCTGTTTCGAGTGCCGGAATAGCCGTTCCGCTTGGGTGTTATGATCGCTATAGGCGCGCGCCGAACGCCAGGGATGTCAGGACCGCAATGAGTGCGTTTCGCCAGAGTGTGGAAGCCATGATCCCGGCGTTGCGCCGCTACGCCCGCGCGCTCACACGCGATGCGGATGCGGCCGACGATCTGGTCCAGGATACGTTGGTACGCGCGCTGCGTTCGGAGCGGCTGTTTCTCGGAGGCGACGTCAGGAGCTGGCTCTATACGATCCTGACCAACCTCAACAAGAACCGGCGGCGCTCGCTGGCAAGGCGGCCGCAATTCATGCCGCTGACGGACAACAACCCCGATGCCAGCGGGACCGAGGCCGAAGGACGCGACATCGAGAAGGCACTGGCTACTCTCGTCGAGGAGCAGCGTTCGGTGCTGCTGCTGGTGATGCTAGAAGGCATGAGCTACCGCGAGGTTGCCGACATCCAGGGTGTCCCGATCGGCACCGTGATGTCGCGCCTGGCGCGCGCAAGAGCCCACGTCAAAGCCTCGCTGGAGGGCGAGCGTACGGCGCTCAGGCGGGTGAAATGATGGCCGGGTCGATGCATCGAACGATCTCCGCCCGCAGCCGGATAGTGAGCTGCGCGAAGCTAACTCGCAGAAGGCATTTTGGGCCGCAGAGCCAGAGACGACCGATATGAACGACCGCAAGATTCCAGTAACCGAGGACGAACTGCACGCCTATGTCGACGGCGAGTTGCCGGCCGAGCGACGCGCCGACGTCGAGGCCTTTCTTGCCGCCCACCCCGAGGACGCCGAGCGGGTGCAGTCCTGGCGGACCATGGCCGAGATGCTGCACGCGCGTTACGATTCGATTGCCCATGAACGGGTGCCCGCACGGCTCGAGCTCGAGAGGCTGGAGCGCCGCCCGCGGCAATGGTTTTATGGCGCCGCCGCGGCCGTGCTGGTCGCCTTCGTCGCCGGCGGCACCGCCGGCTGGGTGGCGCATGGCGCCGCCAACGCGCCTTCGACCTTCCGGAGCTTTACGGCGGACGCACTCGACGCCCACCGCCTCTATGTCGTCGAGGTCCGCCACCCGGTTGAGGTCGGCGGCAACGAGCGCGATCACTTGCAGGCCTGGCTGACCCGGCGCTGCGGCTGGACCGTGTTCGCGCCGAACCTGGAGGCGAGCGGGCTGAAGCTGGTCGGCGGCCGGCTGCTACCGGGACCGAACGGTCCGGCGTCGTTCCTGATGTACGAGGGCGCCTCGGGCGAGCGGTACACGATCTACAGCGCCAAGACCGAGAATGGTGCAACGCAAATGCGCTACGCCAAGACGGACAAGGACGGCGCGTTGTTCTGGTCCGAGCGCGGCGTCGGCTACGTCGTCAGCGGCAGCAGCGATCGCGAACGGCTGACCAAGGTGGCGCAGGCCGTCTACGACCAAGCAGAGAAAAACGGCACCTAGACAACCGCGCAAGGCCAGTGCCCAGATTCCGTCATCGAAAATTTGGAATCAGGACATCGACACGTCTCATTATCGCACCGGGTGCTCACGCGATTATGAGTGGCGTTCGATCCGCCGATCGACGCGGGCGGCCTCGATTGGGGTTTTTGGTACCGCGCTGGTCCCCCTCTCGAGGCCGCACCTTTTTATCGGCTGCCCCGCCGGACAGCCGACACGTCGAGACCATGAAGCGCTACCACGCCTCAGGCGTATGATGGGCATCATCTCCAGGACGATGCCGTGGTCCTTTAGGAGAACCCCTTCAGTTCGCTCTCGCCCTAAAGCGCGATGGCTCGCGCTTTAGCTCTTTGTTTGCGCATGATCTTTCCGGAAAACCGCTCCACACTTTTCCGGACATGCTTTAGCCGACACCGCTACGTGGATTGTAGGGGTGTTGGTCCCGCCACTTCTCCATCAATGCTTCAAGCTCGGCGTCGTTCCCGTCCGGTAGCATAATCCTGATGATGACGAAGAGATCCCCGGTTCCGCCGGCTTTCGGCAGGCCCTTGCCCTTGAGGCGGAAGGTCCGGCCGCTGGACGTGTTCTTGGGGACCGAGAGCTCCACGGCATTGCCGAGGGTCGGCACGCGGACCCTGCCGCCGAGCACCGCCTCGTAGAGCGTGACCGGCAGGTCGATCCTGAGGTCTGCGCCCTCGACCTTGAAGAACGGGTGCGGTGCAATGTTGATGGTGATCAGGAGATCGCCGGGCGGATGGCCCTGCGCACTTTCTCCCTGCCCCCGCAGCCTGATCTGCTGGCCCTCGGTGACCCCGGCCGGAATCTTGACGTTGAGCTCCTTGCCAGTCGGCAGCCGCACACGCTTCTCGCCGCCCTTGACCGCCTCTTCCAGCGAGACGCTCATGGCGACGTTGACGTCGAGATCGAGCCCGATGCCGCCAGTGTCGAACTCGAACTGGGCGCCGCCGCCGGCTCCGGGCCGTGCGCCGCGCATCCCGCCGCCGAACATGCTGTTGAGGATGTCCTCGAACGCACCGCCGCCCGGGCCGCCCGCACCGCCGCTTCGGAACGTATAGCTTTCGAACCCGCCAGGGCCCGCGCGGCCGCGAGGACCGCCGCCGCCCGGAAAACCCTGGAAGCGCGGCTTGCCCTCGGCGTCGATCTCGCCCCGGTCAAACTGCTTGCGCTTGTCCTCGTCGCCGAGGATCTCGTTGGCCGAGTTGATCTCGGCGAAGCGTTCGGCAGCCTTCGGATCACCCTTGTTGCTGTCAGGATGGTGCTTCTTGGCCAGCTTGCGATAGGCGCTTTTGATCGCGGCAGCGCTGGCGCTCCGCGGCACCCCCAAGACCTCATAGGGGTCGCGCATTCGTCACGTCTCCTTCAAGAAATCGAATTGTTCAAAGGGCTCCCCGCCCCACCTGCGGGTGATGTGGGAAGAGAGTGGCATTTTTGCAACTAGGAACGCGAGCTGAAGCTCTATCTTTGGAGCATGGTCTGATCGGAAAACCGGTTCCCACGTTTCCGGATCATGCTCAGCTCCGCCACGGCTTTAGCGTATGAATCTCCCAACGGCCACGACCGCTTTGGCAGCCGGCGCCCTGGAGCCAGCTTTCGGTATTGCCGTTGACGTAGCTCGCCAGGAAGTCGCGGCATTTGCGCCCGTCCTCGGCGGCATAGGACTGGGCGATGGGCGTCACCGAGCCGCGCGCCCCTGTCTCCGGATTCTCCCAGTGCTGGCTGGAATCCTTGTCGCCCTTGCTGAGGACGTCAGAGGCGGCGTTGCGGGTGAAGGCGAGATCGGTCTCGGTCGGGGGAGCGTCCTTCGCCGGCCGCGCGATCGAGCCGGTGAGGTCGCTGTCCTCGGCCTTGGCATAGGCGCTGCCGTCGTTGCGGGAAAAGCTGCAGCCGCCGGCACCAAGCCCGATCAGAATCATCGTCATGACGAAGCCGGACGGCCGGATCGCCGATAGGCCAACGCGTCCCCATGCCCTATATAGGGCGGTAGCGGACAACAACGCGTTTTGGGCCGCGGGACGCAACTCGGACTCCGGACATGACCGACACGACCTCGATGAAACACCAGACACCCTTAACATCCGGTGATTTCACCGCTGCCGACGAGCCATTTGCGTTGTTCGAGGCCTGGCTCAACGAAGCGGTCAAGAGCGAGCCGAACGATCCGAACGCCATGGCGCTCGCAACGGTCGATCCCGACGGGCTGCCTGATGTGCGCATGGTGCTGATGAAGGGCTTCGATACCGAGGGTTTCGTCTTCTACAGCCATATCGCCAGCCAGAAGGGCCGCGAACTCGCCGCAAATCCTAAGGCAGCGTTACTTTTTCACTGGAAGTCGTTGCGCCGTCAGGTGCGCATCCGCGGCAACGTGACGCCGGTGACCGACGCGGAGGCCGACGCCTATTTCGCGACGCGACCGAAGCAGGCCCAGATCGGCGCCTGGGCGAGCAAGCAATCGCAAGAGCTGGAGAGCCGGTTCGCGTTCGAGCAGGCCATCGCCAAGGTCGCGGCCAAATACGTCATCGGCGAAGTGCCGCGGCCGCCGGGCTGGAGCGGCTGGCGCATCACGCCGGTGCGGATCGAGTTCTGGCACGACCGCCCGTTCCGCCTGCACGACCGCATTGAATTTCGCCGTGACGCGGCCGGCCAACCGTGGTCCAAGACGCGAATGTATCCGTAAGCTTTGGGCCGACCTGAAAGATGTCCATGCCGCATTCGTCCAATGCGCCGCGCCGTACGCTGCTCCTGACCGGAGCCAGCCGCGGCATCGGCCACGCCACCGTGATCCGTTTCTCCTCGGCGGGCTGGCGCGTCATCACCTGCTCGCGGCATCCTTTCCCGGAGGACTGCCCCTGGGACGCAGGGCCGGAGGACCACATCCAGGTCGACCTCGGCGATCCCAAGGACACCGCGCGCGCGATCTCGGAGATCCGCAACCGGCTCGAGGGCGGCACGCTGCATGCGCTGGTCAACAACGCCGCGATCTCGCCGAAGGGCGCCGGCGGCTCGCGGTTGGGCTCGGTCGACACCGACCTCGATACCTGGACCCACGTTTTCCATGTCAACTTTTTCGCGCCGATCATGATGGCGCGGGGGCTGATCGAGGAATTGAAGGCCGCCAAGGGGTCGGTCGTGAACGTCACCTCGATCGCGGGCTCGCGCGTGCACCCCTTCGCAGGCGCGGCCTACGCCACCTCGAAGGCCGCGCTCGCAGCGCTGACGCGCGAGATGGCCTCCGACTTCGGCCGCATCGGCGTCCGCGTCAACGCGATCGCCCCGGGCGAGATCGACACCTCGATCCTGTCGCCGGGCACCGAGAAGATCGTCGAGCAGCAGATCCCGATGCACCGCCTCGGCACGCCCGACGAAGTGGCAAAGATCATCTACGTGCTGTGCACGGACACCAGCTCCTACGTCAACGGCGCCGAGATCCACATCAACGGCGGCCAGCACGTGTAGGCGGGCACTGTCATTGCGAGCGAAAGCGAAGCAATCCAGACTGCCTCCGCAAAGACAGTCTGGATTGCTTCGTCGCGGAGCCTGTCATCCGGCCCGCCGGAGGCGGGACCGGGTGGCTCCTCGCAATGACGGAAGGGGAAATGGCCGCTCAGGGAAGCAAGGCGATCCAGACAACGCCGCCGCAAGACCTGGATCGCCCTTACCTTCCGTTCCTCAATCGAGTCGAATCCGACGTGAGCGCTCGCGCGGCCGCGGAGCGGCCGTGCTGAATGCAGTCGAGCAGTCGTCGTCGTTCTCACCATCGAGCAGCGGAGCACCACAGTGCCGGCACATGCGTGCCGACATCGACGGCGCCTTGCCGCTCGCCAGAACCTGACGGTAGTTCGCCAGATCGATGACGTTGCGGGGCGACGTTATGTGTTTCTCAACCATGGCTGTTCCTCGCGGCTACGCCCTGCTTATCGCAGACAAGTTTCGCGCAAACGTTCAGCCCACCGCTCAAATTTTACCGGAGGAATTGCGGCATGACACACGCGTCACCGCGTCGCCGCAATCCCGATCGATTCTGCGACACGATTGATCGTGTCTATGCGAGCGGCGTAAGGTCTCGGTAGGTATCTTTGCTCGCGCACGATTCCTACAGCCACTTCTTCCACTTGAAGATCCAGTAGGGGACGATGGCGGCGATCAGCATCATCACCAGCGCCATCGGGTAACCGTGCACCCATTCGAGTTCCGGCATCACCTTGAAGTTCATGCCGTAGATCGAGGCGATCAGGGTCGGCGGCATCAGGACAACGGCCATGACCGAAAACAGCTTGATGATGTTGTTCTGCTCGAGATTGACGACGCCGAGCATGGCGTCGAGCACGAAGGTGATCTTGCTGGAGAGATAGGAGGCGTGATCGGTCAGCGAGGCGACGTCGCGCTGCATGGTCTTGAGCTGCTCGCGCATGTCCTTCGACCACTTCACGCCCTCGACCACGGCGGACAGGAACGTCACGACGCGGCCGATCGACACCAGGCTCTCGCGAACCTTCGAGGTCAAGTCGCCCTTGCGGCCGATCGAGATCAGGATCTGGGAATATCGCTTGGCGTGGCCGTGGCGCTCGCTCTCCGGCTCGAAGATCTCGTGGGAGACCTGGTCGATCTCGGCGCCGCAGCGCTCCAGAATGTCGGCGCAGCGGTCGATCACGGCGTCCAGGAGCTCCATCAGCACCATCTCGCCGGTGATCGAGGGCGTGCAGGAGCGGGCGAGCTTGGCCTCGACCAGCGCAAAGGGCTTGGGCAGGTCGTAGCGGACCGTCACCAGGCGGTGGTCGCCAAGGATGAAGGTCACCGCGGTGGTCCGGGGCATGTCGGTATCGGAGTGGCACATCAGCGTCGCGGTCATGTAGCGCGCGCCGTTCTCCATATAGAGGCGACTGGAGATCTCGATCTCCTGCATGTCTTCCCGGGTCGGGATGGCGATGCCCGCCAGCCGCTCGACCGCCTTGTCCTCGGCAGCCGAGGGGTTGACGAGGTCAATCCAGACTGCGTTCTCCGGCAGCGCTGTGAGATCCTCGACAACCGCCTTCTTGAGGGAGGTCTCGGAGAGAACGAACACCGAAAACATCAAAAGCTCCAGAGATCCTACGACAGAACGACAGCCCTTAGCGCGATTCTGACAGGTTCACGATGACAACAACATTAACGGAGCGTTTGCATCTGCGGCGGCCCTAGGGCTCAACTGTGGCGCCGGAGGAACAGTCTGGCGCGTCTTACCAAAAAAACCCGCACGACACCCCCAAATTTGCGGCAGAAAAGCCACAGCTGGGGTCTTACAGCCCTGGAAAACGGCTTTGGCGCTGGAATTGTGGCAGATTTCAACCATAATGGGCTTAACGGAGTCGAGGAACTTGGGCGCTACGCTCAGGTCCCTTCCGCACGGTATTGTTTTGATTGGAACCAAACCATGTCGTCGCTGAAAATTATGTTTGGGATTTTGGCCGCTGGCCTGATGCTGTCGGGCTGCATGCAGGCCACGACGCGTTACGAGGCGACGGACACCAAGGCGTTCAAGCCCAAGGACAAAGAACTCCTTGCCAAGGTGAAATACGAGAATACCGCGGTCGCAGAACCGTTCCGCCGCGCCATTGTCGAATTCCACCGCAAGGAAGCGCCGGGCTCGATCGTGGTCGATTCCGACAACCATTACCTCTATTACGTGCTGGAGGGCGGCAAAGCGATCCGCTACGGCATCACTGTCGGCGAAGAGGCCATGGCCTGGTCGGGCATCGCCAAGGTGGCCAGCAAGACCGAGTGGCCGGCCTGGCACCCCACCCCCGGCGAAATCTCGCGCTTGGGCGTGCCGACCTATGTCGCACCCGGACCGGACAATCCGATGGGCTCCCGCGCGCTGTACCTCCATTCTGGGGGCAAGGACACGCTGTTCCGCATCCACGGCACCAACCAGCCGGAATATATCGGCGCCTCGATCTCGTCAGGCTGCATCCGCCTGACCAACGAGGACGCGATCGATCTCTATGATCGCGTCAAGCTCGGCACCCTCGTCGTGGTGCTCGAGCCCAAGCACGGCGATTCGCCCTACAAGCCGCGCCTCGCGCTCCAGGGTGGTTCCAGTTCACCCTACTAAGCAGGCCTTGCCCGAGGCCTTTCAAAGGCGCCGGTTTCACCGGCGCTTTTTTGTTGCCGGCTGGTGCGATCGGGCTTTGTTGCCATCCGCCGCCGGCTTGTCCGCAGGTGCAGCAGGCTTTTCCGCCTCACCGCCGTCGGCGCCCTCCTTTGCCTCGGGCCTGGCCGCGACCTCGCGCGGCGGTGCCTCCTCGGGACGCGGCGCCGGCAGCAGCGGTGCGACCTGAGGCAGCGGATCCCACACGTTCCATTGGCAAATCCGGTAGTCGTTGCGTCGCTGCGCGAGATCGAGATGGATGTGGTCCTCGTGGTACCAGTCCGAACCCGGGCCGAGCACGGTGGAAAAGCGAGTGCAGACCGAGTGCAGCACGCGCTCGCGCACCTCGCGCGAGGTGGTGCGGTCGGTCAGGCCGATCGACTGCCCATTGGCGAGCTTGACGGCGCGGATGTCGATGGCATTGGCCTTGCCGTGCTCGGACAGCATCGCGCCGGCCACGCGGTTGCGGCCGCGGCACTCGAAGCTGTCGAAATTGTCGAGCTCGCTGACGGCGGAGCCGAGGCTGGTCGCCAGCGGCGCCATGTCCTTGCGCACCCAATCGGCGAGCGCGGACGCCATGGTGCAGCGGAGGATGGCCGCCGGCTTGACCGTCACCTTGCGCTTGTCCGGCAGCACGATGGCCTCCAGTCGCACCAGATCCTCGCCGCCGCAGGCACCGGGACCGCGGATATCCGGAATGGACGGCGCGATCGCGATCTCCTCGGTCAGCGCCAGCCGGCAGGCCGAGGCCTGCTTCTCGGGCGGCGGCGCGGCCTCGGCGGGCTTGTCCGCACCTGGCTTGTCGGGGGACGGCTTGCCGTCTGCCTGCGCCGCCCCCTCATCCGACGCTTTGGGGGCCTCCTCGGGACGCGGCTTCGGCAGCGGAATCCTGGCGGCGCGAACGGTTGCGCGGGGCTTCGGTGCTCCAAGGTTGAAGATATCGAGCGGCGCAGGATATTTCCGCGCCTCTGCCCTTTCGGCGAGCAGCAACAGCCCCGCCGCAGCGGTAACCATTGCCGCCCCGGCGGACATATAGCCGCGACAAGACCATTTGCGACGAAAGTCCGGCAGGCTAAAACTCATGGCAATTCTTTGGCCCAACGCTGAGAGCGATAACGCGCCCAGCGACTTCTCGGAGGAACGTCGGAATGCTTGGTTTGATGCAAGATTGGCCCCTGCTCTGCCACCGGATCATCGAACACGCCGCCAGGATTCATGGCAAGCAGGAGGTGGTCACACGCTCGGTCGAGGGACCGATCCATCGCACCAACTACGCCGAGATCCACAAGCGCGCGCTCAAAGTGTCGCAAATGCTGGAGCGCGACGGCATCAAGCTCGGCGATCGTGTCGCAACGATCGCCTGGAACACCTGGCGCCATCTGGAGGTCTGGTACGGCATCATGGGGATCGGCGCCATCTGCCATACCGTCAATCCGCGCCTTTTCCCCGAACAGATCGCCTGGATCATCAATCATGCGCAGGATCGCGTCGTGATGACCGATCTCACCTTCATTCCGATCCTGGAGAAGATCGCGGACAAGTTGCCCAGCGTGGAGCGCTACATCGTGCTCACCGACAAGGCTCACATGCCGGAGACCACGCTGAAGAACGCGGTCGCCTACGAGGACTGGATTGCGCAGGCCGACGGCAAATTCAAATGGAAGGACTTTGACGAGAACACGGCGGCGGCGATGTGCTACACCTCCGGCACGACCGGCGATCCCAAAGGTGTGCTGTATTCGCATCGCTCCAACGTGCTGCACGCGCTGATGGCCAATAACGTCGACGCGCTCGGCACCAGTGCGTCCGAGACAATGCTGCCGGTCGTTCCGCTGTTCCATGCCAACAGCTGGGGCATCGCCTTCTCCGCGCCCTCGCAGGGCACCAAGCTGGTGATGCCGGGCGCCAAGCTCGACGGCGCCTCGGTCTACGAACTGCTCTCGACCGAGAAGGTGACGCACACCGCCGGCGTGCCGACGGTGTGGCTGATGCTGCTCCAGCACATGACGGCCAACAATCTCAAACTGCCGGATCTGAAGATGGTGATCTGCGGCGGCTCGGCGATGCCGCGCTCGATGATCAAGGCCTTCCTCGACATGGGTTCGAACGTCCGCCACGCCTGGGGCATGACCGAGATGAGCCCGATCGGAACCGTCGCGGCGCTGAAGCCGCCGTTCCAGAATGCGACCGGCGATGCCAGGCTCGACGTGCTGCAGATGCAGGGTTATGCGCCGTTCGCCGTGCAGATGAAGATCACCGACGATGCCGGCAAGGAGCTGCCCTGGGACGGCAAGACCTTTGGCCGCCTCAAGGTCTCCGGGCCCGCCGTCGCCAAGGCCTATTACCGCGTCGATAGCAACATCCTCGACGAGGACGGCTTCTTCGACACCGGCGACGTCTCGACCATCGACGAGGACGGCTATATGCGGATCACCGACCGCTCCAAGGACGTGATCAAGTCCGGCGGCGAGTGGATCTCCTCGATCGACCTCGAAAACCTCGCGGTCGGCCACCCCGCCGTGGCGGAAGCCGCCGTGATCGGCGTGTTCCACCCCAAATGGGACGAGCGGCCGCTGCTGATCGTGCAGCTCAAGCAGGGCCAGCAGGCCACGCGCGAGGACATCCTGAAGTTCATGGAGGGCAAGATCGCCAAATGGTGGATGCCCGACGACGTCGCTTTCGTCGACGGCATTCCGCACACCGCCACCGGCAAGATCCTGAAGACGGCGCTGCGCGACCAGTTTAAGGATTACCGGTTCCCGAACGCGGCGGCGTGACGGGCTGGGTGCGCCCCTCCTTGGAGGGGCGTCAGCGTCCGACTTGTTGAAGCCTCCACGACGTCATGGCCGGGCTTGTCCCGGCCATCCACGCCTTGCCCCACGGTGCAGTGAACGTGGATGGCCGGGACAAGCCCGGGCATGACGGCTTGGGCGTAGCCGGAACCCTTGAATTTGCTCCCGCGCCGTGGTCTCAACTGCGCATCGTCGCGCCAAATCGGCCGGCATCGCCAACCCCGGCAGAGCTCACCCGATGGCCCGCAGGTTTTCCGCTCCCTACCAGTCGGAGCCCGTGTCCAGCCTCGCGAGCTGGGCGCGCAATCTGGCCGTGTTCGCGGTTCTGGCGGTGGTGGTGTCGATCATCGTCGTCCGTTTCGATTTCCTGGAGCCCAAGCCGGCGCTGGCGACGTTCATCGGCGGGCTCGCGATCGCCGGCCTCTCGATCCTGTTCGGGCTCGCCGGCTTTGCCGCAATCTGGCAGAACGGCTCGCGCGGCATGGCGCGCATCCTGCTCGCCTTCCTGATCGACGGGGCGATCCTCGCCTATCCCGCCTATCTGGCCTTTCAATATCGCAAGCTGCCGTCGATCTACGACATCACCACCAATCCGATTGATCCGCCGCGCTTCGATGCGCTGGCGCGCCTGCGCACCGGCGAGGGCACCAACACCGCGGTCTATGCCGGCCTCTATTCGGCGGAGCAGCAGCGCCATTTCTATCCCGAGATCGAGCCCGTCGAGCTCGAGATCTCGGCCGACCGCGCCTATGCGATCGCGCTTCAGCTCGTCCACAAGCGCAAATGGATCGTGATCGACGAGCGCGCACCGCAGCCGCCGCGCCGCATCGGCCGCATCGAGGCGGTGGCGCGCACGCCGATCATGGGTTTCCGCGAGGACGTTTCGATCAGGGTCGTGCCGGATGGCGATGATTCCCGCGTCGATATCCGCTCTGCGTCGCGCAATTTCGACAGCGACCTCGGCAGCAACGCCGCACGCGTCAAGGCATTCATCGACGACCTCAACACCGCCGCCGACGCCGATGCACTCAAGCCGGTGAAGAAGACGCCGGTGACGCCGCCCAAGGCGCCGGCGAAGACGGTGAAGAAGTGACTTGGCGAATGGGGAGTAGCGAATAGCGAATGGAGCCGCCCATTCGCTATTCCCCATTCGCTATTCGCCCCCTAGGCCATCCGATAGGTCCCGCCGATCACGGGATCGCCATCCGTCGCCACCACGCCGCGGGCGACCAGATCTTCCAAATGCGCCAGCACGGAATAGCCGGCAGCTGTCGTCAGGCGCGGATCGATACCGATATAGATCGCGCGGACCATGGTCGGGATGTCGGTCTCGCCCTTGGCGAGGCGGTGCAGGATCGAGGCCTCGCGTGCCTTGCGGTGGCGGATCAGGAAGCGCACGAAGCGCTGGCCCTCGGGAATCTCGGGGCCATGGCCCGAGAAATAGAGATCCTCCTCGCGGGTGGCGAGCCGGTCGAGCGAATCCATGTAGTCGATCATCGAGCCGTCCGGCGGCGCCACGATCGAGGTCGACCAGCCCATCACGTGATCGCCGACGAAGTTGAACTTCCGCTCCGGCCAGGCGAATGCCAGATGGTTGGCCGTGTGGCCGGGCGTCGCGACGGCTTCGAGCCGCCAGCCGTCACCTTCCACGACGTCGCCGTGCGCGAGATTGACGTCCGGGGCAAAATCGCGGTCGGCGCCGGATTCCGGATTGTGCTTCTCGCTCTCGAATCGCGGCCGCGAGGCGCGATGCGGGCCTTCGGCATAGACCGGCGCCGCCGTCGCCTGCTTGATCCGCGCGGTGTTCGGCGAATGGTCGCGATGGGTGTGGGTGACGAAGATGTGCGTCACGGTCTCGCCGCGCACGGCATCGAGCAGCGCCGCCGCATGCGCCGCATCGTCTGGACCGGGATCGATGATCGCGACATTGCCCTTGCCGACGATGTAGCTGACCGTGCCCGTGAAGGTGAACGGGCTCGGATTGTTGCAGAGCACGCGCCGCACGCCGGGGCGGACCTCCTCGACGATGCCGGGCTTCAGCGGAAAGTTGCGGTTGAACGGGACGTCGTCGTTGTCGGACATGGGACTTCCTGTGCCACACTCTCTGCCGTCATACCCCGCGAAGGCGGGGTATCCAGTACGCCGCAGCGCCAGTGACAAAAGCGAAGTCTCTGGGATACTGGATCGCCCGCCTGCGCGGGCGATGACAGTTGAGCAAGCTAGCCGCGGCGGAAAAACACAGTGACTAGAAAAACGCCTGAATGCCCGTGATCGCGCGGCCCAGGATCAGGGCGTGGACGTCGTGGGTGCCCTCGTAGGTGTTGACCGTCTCGAGGTTATGGACGTGGCGCATCACGTGATACTCGATCGAGATGCCGTTGCCGCCGTGCATGTCGCGGGCGGTGCGGGCGATGTCGAGGGCCTTGCCGCAATTGTTGCGCTTCATGATCGAGATCATCTCGGGCGCGAACTTGCCCTCGTCCATCAGGCGGCCGACGCGAAGCGAGCCCTGCAGGCCGAGGGCGATCTCGGTCTCCATGTCGGCGAGCTTCTTCTGCACCAGCTGGGTCGCGGCGAGCGGCTTGCCGAACTGCTTGCGGTCGAGCGTGTATTGACGGGCGCGGTGCATGCAGTCCTCGGCGGCGCCAAGCGCACCCCAGGAGATGCCGTAGCGGGCGCGGTTGAGGCAGCCGAACGGGCCCTTGAGGCCGGACACGTTGGGCAGCAGGGCGTCCTCCGGGACCACGACGCCGTCCATCACGACCTCGCCGGTGATGGAGGCGCGCAGCGAGAGCTTGCCGCCGATCTTCGGCGCGGACAGGCCCTTCATGCCCTTCTCCAGCACGAAGCCGCGGATCTGGTTGTCGTGCGCGGCCGACTTGGCCCAGACCACGAAGACGTCGGCGATCGGCGCGTTCGAGATCCACATCTTGCTGCCGGTGAGGCGATAGCCGTCCGACACCTTCTCGGCACGCGTCTTCATCCCGGCCGGATCGGAGCCGGCGTCGGGCTCGGTCAGGCCGAAGCAGCCGACCCACTCGCCGCTGGCGAGCTTGGGCAGGTACTTCTTGCGCTGGTTCTCGTCGCCATAGGCGTAGATCGGGTACATCACCAGCGAGGACTGCACCGAGTTCATCGAGCGATAGCCGGAATCGACCCGCTCGATCTCGCGCGCGACGAGGCCATAGGCGACGTAGCTCGCATTGGCGCAGCCATATTCTTCCGGCAGCGTGATGCCGATCAGGCCGAGCTCGCCCATCTCGTTGAAGATCTCGCGGTCGGTCTTCTCTTCGAGATAGGCCTTGGAGACGCGCGGCAGCAGCTTGTCCTGCGCATAGGCGCGGGCGGTGTCGCGAACCATGCGCTCGTCTTCGGTGAGCTGCTCGTCGAGCAGGAACGGATCGTCCCACTGGAAAGAAGCCGCAGCCGGCTTGTCCTTGGCCTGAGGGCGCACGCTCATGAAACGTCCTTTCGCGTCTGGTTCCGTCGATAATTGCCCGACAAAGTAAAGCGCCGCGGCAACAAGTTCAATTGCATCCTGGCTTGGTCGTTCCGGGGTGGCGCTTTCAGCGCGACCGGGAGAAAGACAATGCGTGTCAGCTTTCGAGCTGCTCGTTGGCGACGATCTCGATGCCGAAGCCCGATAGGCCCTTGTAGTCGTGCACCGACGAGGTGAGATGCCGGATCGAAGTCACGCCGAGGTCGCGCAGGATCTGCGCGCCGACGCCGACCTCGCGCCACTGGCGGTTGCGGTCGGCCTCCGTCGACGTCTCGTCCGGCAGCGGCGAAACGGGCACGCCGGCCGCGCCGTCGCGCAGGTAGACCAGCACGCCGCGGCCGGTCTTCTTGAAATGCTCGAGCACGGCGGCCATGCGCTTGTGGCCGGTGAAGGTGTCCTTGACGATGTTCGGCTTGTGAAAGCGCGTCAGCACGTTCTTGCCGTCGCCGACCCCGTTATAGACGAAGGCGACGTGGGCGATGGAATCGAACGGCGAGCGGTAGGCATAGCCCTGCAAGGGACCGATCGGGCTGTCGGTGACGAAGGTCGAGACCCGCTCGATCAGCTTCTCGCGCGCCTGGCGGTAGGCGATCATGTCCGCGATGGTGACGTGCTTGAGCTTGTGCCTGACCGCGAATTGCGCGACCTGCTCGCCCTTCATCACGCTGCCGTCGTCGTTCATGAGCTCGCTGATGACGCCGACCGGCGGCAGGCCGGAAAGCTTGCAGAGGTCGACCGCGGCCTCGGTGTGGCCGGAGCGAAGCAGCACGCCGCCGTCCTTGGCGATCAGCGGGAAGATGTGGCCGGGCCGGGCGAAGTCGTTGGCGCCGACATTGGGATTGGCGAGCGCGCGGCAGCACGAGGCGCGCTCCTCGGCGGAGATGCCGGTGCCGCCGTCGGGCTTGTAGTCGATCGAGACCGTGAACGCGGTGGTGTGCGCGGAATCGTTGTGGGCGACCATCGGATCGAGCCGCAGCCGGCGCGCGTCCTCGGTCGTCACAGGCGCACAGACGATGCCGGAGGTATGGCGGATGATGAAGGCCATCTTCTCGGCGGTGCACAGCGAGGCGGCGACGATCAGATCGCCCTCGCCCTCGCGGTCCTCGTCGTCGGTGACGACCACGAGCTCACCCCGAGCAAAGGCCTGCAAGACTTCCTGAACGCTATCGGGCATTTCCCAATCTCTATCGGTTATGGCCGGGAGGCTTAGCCGGACTTGGGTCGGGGCGCTAGTCTCCCCAGCGCAACCACATATGCCCGAGGGCGGGCCGGCCGGATGGGTTTCAGGCTTGCACCGGGCATACCAGCGATATAGGCGCAGATTGCCCGCAAGGAAGGCGGGCAAGGAAGGCGGCCCTACGCTGTCAGGGCAGCACCTCGCGGCGCTCGCCGAGGCGCTGATCGAGCTCGGCGCGCTTGTCCGCGAGCAGGCCGGCCTGGGCGGCTTCGATCACAGTAAACAGCTCATGTGCATCGCTGAGCCGGGTCACGGTGACGTAGCTGGCGCCGGCCTCGTAGAGCGCGCCGACGTCGGCCAACAGGTCGGCCGTGGCGACGATCAGGGCGGTCGGATTGAGCGCGCGGACGTGACGGACCAGCTTCTCGTTGGTGGCGCCCTTCAGCAGCGAATCCGGCACGCTGAGGATGATCATCTCGGACTTGCCGACGCCGGCATGGAGCAGCGTGTCGGCGCTGCTGATGTCGCCATAGATCACGTGCAGACCACGTGAAAGCAGGGTCTGGTACACATTGGGGTTGAAATCGACCACGGTGATCTGCTCCAGCAGCACCGGTGCCTGCCGTTCGATCTCGGCCAGCAGCGCACTCGCCGCACGGAAAAAGCCGAGGATGACGATGCGGCGGGCCTCGCCATGGCCGCCCCCGTGGCCCTCCTCGGCATGGCCGTTGCCATGGTCGAGATCGCGCAGGCCGATCCGCTTCAAGGGGCCGATCGCCCAGCGGGTGATCTCGTCGCTGCGGGTCATCACGAAGGTCGAGAGCACCGCCAGCACCACGAAGGCGAACGAAGCCGCATTCGCCGTCTCGGCTGCGATGTGGCGGTCCGCGACGCCGGTCTGGATCACGACCAGCGAGAACTCGGAGATTTGCGCGAGGTTGAGCGCCGGCAACAGGCTGGCGCGCAGGCCCTGCTTCATCAGATAGAGCGGGGTGAAGGTGGTGACGAGGCGGCTCACCACCGTGAACGCCGCGATCATCAAGGCGAGGCTGATCACCGAGAGGCCGGGCACGGGAATGGTCATGCCGAGCGCGACGAAGAACAGCGTGATGAAGAAGTCGCGCAGCGTGGTGACCTTGGCGGTGACATCGAGCGCATAGGGGAAGGTCGAGAGCGAGACGCCGGCGATCAGCGCACCCATCTCGCGCGACAGCGACAGTTGATAGGCGGTCTCGGCGACGAGAAAGCACCAGGCGAGCGCACCGAGCAGGATCAGCTCGGGCCGCCGGGCGATCTGGTGGAAGACGCGCGGCAGCACGTAGCGGCTGACCAGAAGCGCGGCCGTGACCAGCACCGCGACGCGGCCGATCGAGAGCAGGATGACGCTGACCTGCAGATTGGCGAGACTCGGCTGCACCGCCAGGAACAGGATGGCAAAGATGTCCTGGAGCACCAGCACGCCGAGCGTGATGCGGCCCGGCAGCGTATCGAGCTCGCGCTTCTCGTAGAGCACCTTGACGATGATGACCGTGCTCGACAGCGCGCAGGCGACGCAGAGATAGACCGCATCGAAATGCCCACCGCCGAGCGACAGGCCGATGCCGACGAAGAACAGAAGCCCGAGCAGACAGCCGCCCAGCAGCTGGCTGCCCGCCGCGAACAGGATCACCCGCCCGGCCCGAACGATCTTCTTCAGATCGATCTCGAGCCCGATCATGAACAGCATGAAGATCAGGCCAAGCTCGGAGATGACGCTGATCGATTCCTGCGAATGGACCCAGCCGGCGCCGAATGGACCTATGCAGAAGCCGGCGATAAGGTAGGCCAGGATCAGCGGTTGCCGGGAGAAATGGGCGAGAAGCCCCAGCATCCAGGCGAACAGAATAGAGAGTGTGATATCGCGAATGAGCTCATGCATGCCAAATTGGTCCGTTTTGCCGCACCCTAGAGGTGGGTTGCGGTGCGACAAGCGAGCAATTCGTCACATGCGGAATGGGCTCTTCGCAGCCATGCTGCTCGCTCCCCTCGCCTTTGCCGTGCCCGCCGCCGCGCAATCCAAGGTCAGTATCGAACAAAACTTTGCCGATTCGCTCACCACGCCGCTGAAGGAGGACCTCGCCGTATCCGGCGGTTTCTACGTGCCCGCCTATTCCAGCGTCGCGATGAGCCAGGGCAAGCTGCGTGTCGACTTCTCGGTGACGCTGAGCGTACACAACGCCTCCGAGACCCAGCCGCTGGTCATCAAACGCATCGCCTATTTCGACACCGCAGGCAAGCAGGTCGAGAGCTATCTGAAGACGCCGGTGGCGTTGAGGCCGCTCGCCACCGTCTCGATCTTCATTCCGACCGACGACGTGCGCGGCGGGACCGGCGCCAATTTTCTGGTCGACTGGGCCGCCACGGGCGAGATCGCAGAACCCGTGGTCGAAGCCTTAATGGTTGGCGGCATCGCCAACGCGCATTACGCTTTCATCAGTCAGGGCCGTCCGACCAGGACGGCCGGCAAGAAGTAAGGCGGCCGGTGCAAAGCCGACGCTCAACAAGAACAAAACGAGGAACGCTCCCATGACGTCCAGCTTCGATTTCGCGCCCCTGTTTCCAGCAGGGCTGCCGGCCCCGTCTGCGCGTTGGACGGGCCTTGCCAAATACAGCTTCGTCGGCGGCAACAACGATTCCGAACAGGTGCCGCTCGACGAGCTGATCGAAGCGGCCGACACGGTGCTGCGGCGCGAGGGCCGCTCGCTCGCCACCTACGGTCTGGCGCATGGTCCGCAGGGCTACCTGCCGTTGCGCGAATTCCTGGTGACGAAACTCAAGCGCGACGCCGGCATCAGCTGCACGGTCGACGACCTCCTGATCGTCTCCGGCTCGCTGCAGGCGCTCGACCTCGTCAACGCCACCCTACTGACGCGCGGCGACACCGTGATTTTCGAGCAGGAGAGCTATCAGGGCTCCCTGACACGGCTGGCGCGGCTCGGCGTCAACGTCGTCGGCATTCCCCTCGACCAGGACGGCATGCGCATGGATCTGCTGGCCTCCGCGCTGGCCGACCTGAAGCGCCGCGGCATCCGGCCGAAATACATCTACACGATCCCGACGGTGCAGAATCCGACCGGCAGTATCATGCCCGAGAGCCGCCGCACCGAGCTGGTGCGGCTCGCGACCGAATATGGCGTGCCGATCTTCGAGGACGATTGCTATGCCGACCTCATCTGGTCGGGGCAGCGGCCGCCCGCGATCTACGCGATGAGCGAGAGCGGCGGCGTGATCCATATCGGCTCGTTCTCCAAGTCGATCGCGCCGGCGCTGCGCGTCGGCTTCGTCGTGGCGCCCTGGGAGGTGATGTCGCGGATGCTGTCGCTGAAGACGGATGCTGGCTCCGGTGCGCTGGAGCAGATGGTGCTCGCCACCTATTGCAAGCCGCATTTTTCAACTCACGTGCCGGCCCTGACCAAGGCGCTGCGCACCAAGCTCGACACGCTCATGGAAGCGCTCAACGAGCAGTTCGGGACCGCCGCTGAGTTCGAGGAGCCCAAGGGCGGCATCTTCCTCTGGGTGAAGCTGCCCGACCAGGTCGATACGCTGAAGCTGTATCAGGCCGCGCTCGCCGCCGGCGTCTCGATCAATCCGGGGCCGGAATGGTCGACCAGCAAGGGCCATTCCACCTCGCGGCTGCGGCTGTGCTTTGCCAGCCCCACGCACCAGCAGATCCGCGATGGCGTCGCCGTGCTAGCCGAAGTCTGCCGCAAGGAGTTTGGCGTGCCCGCCCGCAGCGCCAATGTGGAGAAGCGAGCCTGAGGCCCAGTCCGGACGTCTCCTCACGCCGCCTGTGGCTGACTGCCGTGAATCGCGGAAGCCAGCCGCAGCAACAGGACGATGGAGACGTTGCCTTTGCCGGCCTCGATCTGGGCGATGTAGCGCTCGGAAATCCCCGAGCGCCGGGCGAGCTCCCGGCGCGACAGATCGCAGCGCATGCGTGAGGACCGCAACCGATCGCCCAGCTCGCTCAGAAACGCGGCCTCGGAATAAGGCGGTACGGCACAGCTCCCCGGCAGTACTTCGCCCGCAAAATCCATGACTTGATTCAGCATTGCTCTATCCACGTTCGCCTTCGGGAAACGCCATCTTATCTTCGAACCGCCCCGCCTCATTGACGCGGATCAAATTCGCGGGCGATCGGCAGCCGCCGTGGCAGGGCCGCGCGCGGGATGCTAAACTTTGGAATTGTTCGAGGCGGGGTTTTTCAGGACATGATGCGTTGTTCGGGCCGCTGGATCGCGGCTGCGGTGCTGTGGGTCGCGTTCACCCCCACGGCTGGTGCCGAGACGCTGGCCGTGACCGTGGAGCAATGGGGCCTGCTCGGCTCCTGGGCGGTCGATTGCTCGGGTAGGCCCGACCGCGACCAGGGCGCGCGCTTGACTTACGAAATCCGGAAAGACGGCCGTGTGATGTACCGGCGCGATTTCGGCGAGGCCAGGGACGAGAACGAGGTGGTGTCCGCCACGGTCAATGCCGAGGGCCTGCTCAATGTCATGGTGTACTTCCCCTCGCTGCATCAGGCCCGCGAGTTCGGGTTGCTGTTGCAGAAGGACGGCAGCCTGCGCGCGATCTACAATCGCAGCGAGCGCGGCGAGTACACGATCAGGAACGGCAAATACGTCGCCAGCGGTGCGCCGACGCCCGCGCAGCAGCGCTGCGACTAGCACGCCTTCGTCTGAACATCCGTTCAGAATTCTCTTCCCGCTCCTCCGGAACGTTCGCGCAAATCTGCGGTTTAGATGTGCATTCGTTTGGAGGAGGACATCATGAAGAAGCTTGGTTATGTGGTTGCGGCTCTCGGTGCGCTCGTGATCGCGGCGCCAACGCTCGCAAGTGCGGAGACGGTGGTGATCAAGCGCAGCGGCGGTTATCATCATCATCATCACCACGGCCCGTACGGCGCCCGCGCCGAATTCCGCGGACATCGTCATCATGGCTGGCATCGCCACCATCGCGGCGACAAGGTCGTTGTGATCAAGCGCAGCCATCGCCATCACCACTGGGACTAATGCGCAACGCGACAAGGAAATGGCCCCTCACGGGGCTATTTCTATTGTGTTCTTTTCCTTCTTCCCTTGTGGGAGAAGGTGGCATAGGCGGCCTTCGGCCGCCGTTCTTGAGAACGCCGATAATGCGCATCGGCTATTGCGCCGGATGCGGGGTTGCGTCAGCAAGTCCGAAAGTGAAAGACTCATGCGCGGAGAGGACCCCTCACCCGTCTCGCCGCTTTGCGGCGAGCCGCCCTCTCCCACAGGGGGAGAGGGTTAAGAGCGCCTAATCCCAAGCCGGCGCAAAGCCCGGACTGACGCAGCGTCTGTCCTTCGCCAGCGCCGCGATCTTCTCGCGGTCGACATCGTCGAGCGTGATCTTCAGCGCGTCGAGATTGGCCTGCTGGCTCTCGCGACGCGAGGCCTTGGGGATCGCGGCGACGCCGTCCTGGTCGAGCAGCCATTTCAACGCGACCTGCGCGGCGGTGGCATTGTGCCGGGCGCCGATGTCGGCCAGCACCGGATCGCTCGCGAAACGCCCTTGCGCCAGCGGACAATAGGCAACCAGCGGAATCGACAGCGGCTGGAGATAGGCCAGCACCTTCGATTGATCGAGCATGGCGTGATATTCGACCTGGTTGCAGGCGATCGGCGCCCTGATCTCCTCCACCGCGATCTTGAGCAGCGCGGTGGTGAAATTGGCAACGCCGATGGCGCGCGTGCGCCCCTCCTCCTTGAGCGTCATCAGCGTTTCGAACACCGCCCCCCAGTTCGCGGCCTTCGACGGCCAATGCACGAGATAGAGGTCAACATGGTGGAGCTGGAGCTTCCTAAGGCTGGCGTCGAAAGCGCGGCGGATTGCATCGCGGTTGAGGTTCTCGTGCCAGACTTTCGTGGTGACGTGCAGCTCGCCGCGCGGCACGCCGGACGCGGCGATGGCCGCACCGATCGCCTCCTCGTTGGCGTACATCTCGGCCGTGTCGATGTGGCGATAGCCGATCGAAATCGCGCTCTCGACCGCGGCACGGCAGGCATCGCCCTGCATGCGGAAGGTGCCGAGGCCGAGCTTGGGCATGCTGATGCCCTGGGTTTTCAGATGATCCATGCAACAGGCTCCTGAGCAATTCAGCCCACCGGATCGCGCGGCGATGCCGCGTGAGCAGACTTTTCGGTGATGGAAAAGAAGTGGCGGGACCCCTCACCCTAGCGCGGGAGGAGCACAGCGGCCAATCAAGATCGGGTTAGCAATGCCTCTCCATCGTCATGGCCGGCTTGTCCCGGTCATCCACGCATTGCCACGCGGCACGAAGAACGTGGATGCCCCGGACAAGCCCGGGCATGACGACTGGCGCGCCGCAACCTCACCAATGCTGCGCCACGACCGCGGGTTGCACCTGCGGCTGCGGCACGATGTCGACCGACCAGAGGTCGCGATTGTCGACGTCCTTCAGGGTCACCGTCATCACGCCGCTGTGGCCATCGATGTCGACCCGCCCGAAGAACTGCAAGCCGAAGCAGGGCGCGAGATTCTCGCCTTGCGCAGCGCTGCAGCCATGCTGGTACATCGCGACCGGGCCGAAGGTGTCGTCGAGCTCGCCCGGTCCCCAGCTGCCGGCATGCAGCGGGCCGGAGACGAACTCCCAGAACGGCTCGAAATCCTTAAATTGCGCCTTGTTCGGATCGTAGTAGTGCGCGGCGGTGTAATGCATGTCGGCGGTGAGCCAGACGATGTTGCGGATACCGGCGCGCGTGATGAATGCGAGCAGATCGGCGATCTCGTGCTCACGCCGGTCGGGCGGCCCATCGCCGAGCGCAACGGCATCCAGGCTGATCAGGCCAATCGGCAAGTCGGCCGCGATCACCTTCCAGGTCGCGCGCGAAGCGGCGAGCTCGCGCTTGAGCCAGGCGAGCTGCTCGGCGCCCAGGATCCAGCCGCGGTGATCATCGCCCTTGTTCCAGCTCTCGTCGCGGTAGCTGCGCATGTCGATCATGAAGACGTCGAGCAGCGGGCCATAGGCGATCTTGCGATAGACGCGGCCGTGCCGCGCGCCGATGTCGCGGATTGGCATGAAGTCGAAGAAGGCCCGGCGGGCTCGCGCGACCAGGCGCGGGGTGCCGTCGTCCTCGTGTCCGGACTCGTCATAGGTCCCGATCGGCGACCAGTCGTTGGTCACCTCGTGATCGTCCCATTGCGCGAACATGGGCACCTGCGCATGGAAGGCGCGAAAGTGTTCGTCGAGATGGTTGTATTTGTAGTTGCCGCGGAACTGCGCCAGGGTGTGCGCCACCTCCGACTTCTCTTCGGTGACGAGGTTGCGCCAGGTCTCGCC
Organism: Bradyrhizobium sp. NBAIM14; assembly: GCF_020193895.1. Lineage (NCBI taxonomy): Bacteria > Pseudomonadati > Pseudomonadota > Alphaproteobacteria > Hyphomicrobiales > Nitrobacteraceae > Bradyrhizobium > Bradyrhizobium sp. NBAIM14. Next base: position 603,232 of record NZ_JADYVQ010000002.1, read on the forward strand.
GTTCGGAAGCTTCTGTTCGGAAGGGATCGTGCAGTCCGCATAGATGTGATCGCCACAGTGGATGAAGAAATCCGATTTGTTATCGAGCATGGTGCGATAGCTGCGATAGCCGCCGCGGGAGACGTCGATGCCCCAGCCCTGGCCCGCGGTGTCACCGGACCACAGAAACGAGATCGACTGGCGCGCTGCCGGCGCGGTGCGGAAATGGCCGACGCGGCTTTCGCCGACGAGTCCGGTGGCGATGTCGTCGAAGCGGACGCGGTAGAAGATGTCCTGCCCGGGCGGCAGATCCGCCAGCAGGAGTTTTGCAGTGAGATCGGCAGCGGGCAGCGCATCGCCCGAGGCCGAGGCGATGACGGTCTTGAAGCTCTCGACCGTGGAGCATTCCACCTGCATCCGCGCGGGACGGTCGGCGCGCGCCCAGATCACCGCGGAGCCGCCGGAGACGTCGCCGGACTGGATGCCGCCTGTGATCTGCGGTCGATCGGCGGCGCGGCTCACATGAGGCTTCGCGAGCGAGGCGATGGCGAGACCGGAGGCGGAGCGGACCAGGAACTGCCGCCGGGTCCAGGCGCCCGAGGCGCGGAGCGTTGCCATTCAGGAGACCTTCGTCGAATCGCGACGGAAGGTGCCTGCGCTCCTTGACTGCCAGCTTACGGTTTCTTGACTCCGCGCCTACGGTTTTGCGACGCGGGGATGACGGCTGTGATCACCGCTTCCAGTTGCAAATGCCGCCAGAGCGGCATGGCCAGGTCTGGATGCGGGTGTCCATCGCCTGCGCATCGAGCGGGTTGCCGCGGCGTGCTAGCTTGGCGCGGGCCGCCCCGCGCGACGGTGCGCTTCTGGCATGCGCGCTCTTCGGCTCGGCCACACGAACACGTTCGGCGGCAACCTTCTTCGGCACATCGACCGGCTCAGCACGCGCCTGCGCTTCGTTCGCGCCACGCGCTTCGAGCGCGACCGGCGCGAAGTGCGTCTCCGGCCCGAGACGTTTCGGCGACAGCACCGCCTTGGAGAGATCGAGACCAAGATATTCGCCGGGCTTGTAGTCGTCGGCGCGCGCAACACCGGCCCCTGCGACCACGAGGGCGAAGGCAATTGCGAAGGGAACGCTTTTCAGGACCACGGACGCCTCCTGAAATCGATTTATGAAAGGGGCAATTTACCCCTATCTAGGAGGCGCCGCGCGTAATTCCAGCGGTCAGATGCCGCCGTGGTTAAGAAGTTTGACGGTGTCAGGCGACCTTTCGCGCAGCGTCCGTCCCGTCCAGGAACCCCAGCAGGCGGCTGCGGATGATGGTTTCAGCCTCGCCCATGATGCGATCGATCAGCTCCTTGCAGGACGGGATGTCGTGGATCAGGCCCGCGACCATGCCGCAGCTCCAGGCGCCGGCATCCATCTGGCCGTCCAGCATGATCTTGGGATAGACGCCCGCGACCTGGTCGTGGATGTCGTCGATCGTGAGCTTGGCGCCCTTTTCGCGCTCGATCTCGAGCAGGCGGTCGACATTGGCGTTCTTCAGGACGCGCTCGGTATTGCGCAACGCCCGCATGATCAGGCGGGTGTCGAGCTCGGTGGCTGCGACCAGCGCGTTCTTGACGTTCTGGTGCACCGGCGCTTCCTTGGTGGCGATGAAGCGCGTGCCCATGTTCATACCGGCCGCGCCCAGCGAGAGCGCCGCGACCAGGCTGCGCCCATCGGCCATGCCGCCGGAGGCGACGAACGGGATCTTCAGCTCTTCCGCCGCACGCGGCAGCAGGATCATGTTGGGAATGTCGTCCTCGCCGGGATGGCCGCCGCACTCAAAGCCGTCGACGCTGACGGCGTCGCAGCCGATGCGCTCGGCCTTCAGCGAGTGGCGCACCGATGTGCATTTGTGAATCACCTTGATGCCGGCGGCCTTCAGCGCCGGCATGTAGGCTTCCGGGCTGCGGCCCGCGGTCTCCACCGCCTTGATGCCGCCCTCGACGATGGCCGCGATATATTCCGGATAAGGCGGCGCCGAGAAGGCCGGCAGGAAGGTGAGGTTGACGCCGAACGGCTTGTCCGTCATGTCGCGGCAGCGCGCGATCTCCTTGGCGAGCAGCTCGGGTGTCTTCTGCGTGAGACCGGTGATGATGCCGAGCCCGCCGGCATTGGAGACGGCAGCGGCCAGCTCGGCGAAGCCGACGAAATGCATGCCGCCCTGGATGATCGGGTGCTCGATGCCGAACAGTTCGGTGATCGCGGTCTTCACTGAAGGTCCTCCCGGTTTTGCTTGATGTTGAGCTCAGTCTAGCCGGACTTTCTCGCGGCGGTCACCATTTCTCTCCGAAGGGGCGGATCTCCATCTCGAAGGTCCAGGCGCTCTTCGGCTGCTGGTAGAGCTGCCAATAGGCGCTCGCGACCGATGACGGCGGCATCAGGAGATCGGGATTATCGAGCGCATTCGGCCCGAGCGCCTCGAGCCGGCGCTGGCGCACCCATTCGGTGTCCACGCCGGAATCGATGATGAGATGGGCGACGTGGATGTTCTTCGGCCCGAGCTCGCGCGCCATCGCCTGCGCGACCGCGCGCAGGCCGAACTTGGCGCTGGCGAAGGCGGCATACCCGCTGCCGCCGCGCAGGCTTGCAGTCGCACCCGTGAAAAAGATGTTGCCGCCGCCGCGCGGCAGCATCAGCCGCGCCGCCTCACGGCCCGCGAGGAAGCCGGAATAGCAGGCCATCTCCCACACTTTCCGAAACACGCGCTCGGTGGTGTCGAGGATCGGGAAATTGACGTTGGCGCCGACGTTGAAGATGCAGACTTCGAGCGGTGCATGCTTGTCGGCGTCGTTGAGGAAGGCGATGACCTCGTCTTCCTTCCGCGCGTCGAGTGAGCGGGCGTGGATCTCGCCGCCGGCGGCTTCGATCTCTTGCACCAGCGGCGCCAGCTTATCGCCATTGCGGCGGCCGGCGAAAATCGAGAACCCTTCGGCGGCAAACTTCTTGGCGATCTCGGCGCCGATGAAATCGCCGGCTCCGATGACGGCCGCAGTGGCGTTTCGCTTGGACAAGACCGCCTCCTCCCATGGGCCGCGCTGCGAGCGCGCGGCATTTATGTGCCGGAGGCTATAGTTCAAAAATAGAACTGTCAAACTGAGCGGCTGAATGTTAGCTTCTAGTGAAAATCTCTCTGATCGATCAACTTAGTTCCTTTTTCAGACTGACGACTTGCAGGAACCGCATCATGAAATGGGACACGCTGGAGGAAGAGCCCTGCTCGCTCGCGCGCACCGTCGCCGCGATTGGCGACCGCTGGACGCTGCTGATCCTGCGCGAGTGCTTCCTGCGGGTACGGCGGTTCGAGGCGTTTCAGTCCTCGCTGCAGATCACACGCCATCTGCTCTCGGAGCGGCTGAAGAAGCTGGTCCGCTTCGGCATCCTGCGCCGCGTCCCCTATTCCGAAGCACCGAAGCGTTACGAATACATCCTCACCCAGAAGGGGCTCGACCTCTACCCGATCATCATGGCGATGGTGCATTGGGGCGACGCCCATATGGGCGACGAGCGCGGCCGCCCGCTGCTGCACGAGCACAAGAGCTGCGGCAAGCTGTTCGATCCCGTAATGGTGTGCTCGGAATGCGGCGAGGTGCTGCATGCCAAGCAGGTGCATGTGCATGCGGGCCCGGGGCGGAGAGAAGCGGCGGAGTGAGTGAGGCGCCGCGCCTCTCAAAGCTCAAGCGAAGGGAACACCGTAATAGGAGTTGATGCCGCGCACGGCGGCGTCGTCGCTCCAGTTCCAGTCGGTCTTCTCACCGTATTTCGGCGCGCCTTCGAGATCCTTGGCGGTGATCGCAGTCACGTAACCGCCGAGCTCGGTGTCGTACTTCAGCGACTGCCAGGGCAACGGATAGTGATCATTGCCGAGGCCGAGAAAGCCGCCGAAACCAAGCACCGCATATGAGACCTTGCCGCTGATCTTGTCGATCATGACCCGTTCGATTGAACCGATCTTGTTGCGATCAGCACCGTAGACCGCGGTTCCCTCGACCTTGTCGCTTCCGATCAGCCGGCCCATCTCGTTACGGTCCAGTTCGCTCTGATTGAGCATCGTTATTCTCCACTCGGCTATTTGTGAATCAACCGAACGGGGTGCGTGATCGTTCCGGCGCGTGTTCCGGAAATGCTTGGGAACATCGCCACAAAGAACCGGTTCTCTGAGGCTATCGAGGCCGCAACAGAGAAAGCCGCCCGCAATGTCCCAGACCGTCTCCGACTTCATCATTCAGCGCCTGCACCAATGGGGCGTGCGCCACATCTTTGGCTATCCGGGCGACGGCATCAACGGCGTGTTCGGTGCGATGAACCGGGCGGGCGGCAACATCGGCTTCGTGCAGGCGCGGCACGAGGAAATGGCGGCATTCATGGCAACCGCCTACGCAAAATTCTCAGGTCAGCTCGGCGTCTGCATTGCGACCTCCGGTCCCGGCGCCTCGCATCTCGTCACCGGGCTGTACGATGCGCTGCTCGATCACCAGCCGGTGCTGGCGATCGTCGGCCAGCAGTCGCGCAACGCCCTCGGCGGTCAAAATCAGCAGGAACTCGACCTCCTCTCGATGTTCAAGGACGTCGCCGGCGCCTATGTCATGCAGGCCTCCTCGCCTGCGCAGGTGCGGCACCTGATTGATCGGTCGGTGCGGATCGCACTGGCGCGGCGGACTCCCACCGTCATCATCTTGCCCAACGACTTGCAGGAGGAGAATTACGAGGACCCGCCCCGTGCGCACGGCACGCTGCATTCCGGCGTCGGGTACAGCCCACCTAAAGTCGTCCCTCGTGATGCCGATCTCGACCGCGCCGCGGAGATCCTCAATGCCGGCAAGAAGGTCGCAATGCTCGTCGGCGCCGGAGCGCTCGGTGCAACCGACGAAGTCATCGCGGTCGCCGACCGATTGTCGGCCGGCTGCGCCAAGGCGCTGCTCGGCAAGGCCGCGCTGCCCGACGACCTGCCATGGGTCACCGGCTCGATCGGCCTGCTCGGCACCGAGCCCAGCTACAACATGATGATGGAATGCGACACGCTGCTGATGGTGGGCTCGGCCTTTCCTTACGCCGAATTCCTGCCGAAGGAAGGCAGCGCGCGTGGCGTGCAGATCGACATCGACGCCGGCATGATGTCGATCCGCTTTCCCATGGAAGTCGGCCTCATCGGAGATGCCGCCGAGACGCTGCGCGCATTGCTGCCGCGGCTGAAGCCCAAGAGCGACGGCGCCTGGCGCCAGGGCATTCAGGACGACGTTACGACGTGGTGGAAGACTTTGGATGGCCGCGCGCATCAGCCCGCCGCGCCAGTCAATCCGCAGCTCGTCGCCTGGGAATTGTCGCCGCGCCTGCCCGACCGCGCCATCATCACCAGCGATTCCGGCTCCTGCGCCAACTGGTTCGCCCGCGACCTGAAGATGCGGCGCGGCATGACGGCCTCGCTCTCCGGCGGGCTCGCCTCGATGGGCGCTGCGGTGCCTTACGCGCTCGCGGCCAAATACGCCCATCCAGACCGCCCCGTGATTGCACTCGTCGGCGACGGCGCCATGCAGATGAACAACATGGCCGAGCTGATCACCGCGGCGAAGTACTGGCGCGACTGGAACGACCCGCGCTTCATCGTCTGCGTCTTCAACAACGAGGACCTCAACCAGGTCACCTGGGAGCAACGCATCATCAACGGTGATCCCAAGTTCGAGGCGTCACAGCGCATTCCCGACGTCTCCTATTCGCGCTTCGCCGAGCTCGTCGGCCTGCGCGGCATCTTCGTCGACAGCCCACAGCTGCTCGGCTCGGCCTGGGAACAGGCGCTGACAAGCGAGATGCCCGTCGTGCTGGAAGTGAAAACCGATCCCGAGGTGCCGCCGCTGCCGCCGCACATCACCTTGCAGCAGGCGAAGAACTTCTCGCTCGCCCTGATGAAGGGCGACCCGAACGAGAGCGGGATGATCAAGGGAGCAGCGCGGCAGGTGCTGGAATCGATCCTGCCAGGAAAGCAATGAGGCGAGCCATGAGTGATTTCCGCGACATCCGGCACGGCGTCAACGATCCGGTCGACGGTCTCGACGTCAAGCGCCGGATCAGTGACAACCCCACCTCCCACGAGCAGGCGCAGCACCACGCGGACGTACGGGCCGACGCGACCGCCACGGCGGCCGAACCGTTCCTGCCCGAACGGCTTCGACGCAAGCCGACAGATCCCATCAATCCGCGCACCGGACGGAATCGCGCGGATTAGCCGTTAGGAACCTCGGCCCCGGCGGCGTGTTGGTCGCCGCACGTCGCCGGCAAGCGGCCACGCGACCTTTTCGGAAGGATTTGACCATGAAACGCACAATCATCGCTCTTGCCTGCATGATTCTCGCAGGCCCTGCCCTCGCCCAGTCGCTGGGCGAAAAGACCGGCGTGAATTCGGCGCTCGGCGTTGCGCCTGCGACCGCGGACTTCGTGACGCAGGTCGCGATCAGCGACATGTTTGAGATCGAATCGAGCAAGCTCGCCCAGCAGAAGGGCAACGCGGAAGAGAAAGCCTTCGCGCAGCAGATGATCACCGATCACACCCAGACGAGCAACGAGCTCAAGGGACTGGTCGGCAATGGCAAGGTGCAGGCCAAGCTGCCGACGGCGCTCGACAGCTCGCATCAGAGCAAGATCGACAAGCTCAAGAATGCGAGCGGCAGGGATTTCAGCTCGGACTACAATTCCTATCAGGTCAGCGCGCATGAAGATGCCGTGTCGCTGTTCGAGCGCTACGCCAAGGGCGGCGACAATGCCGAGCTCAAGGATTGGGCCGGCAAGACGCTCCCGGCGTTGAAGCACCACCTCGAGATGGCCAAGAACCTCGGCCGGGCGCCGAGCGTCGGCCAATCCAACAAGTAACGCATTGCTGAGGGATGCCGGCCCTGCCGGCGTCCCTTCTCGCGCGCGATGAGAACGTCATCGCGCTGCCGCTGGGCGGTGCCTGCCGGTTGAGCCAGGAACCTTCTTTGTTTCCAGGCTTTACAAAACTGTCACGGAGGAACAGTCGCCGACGGACCGATGGCCCTTGTAACAGTCAAACCCACCCGGATCGATACGGCGATCGCCAACGAGATCGCGCACAATACCAACTCGGGGCTCGAGCATGCCGCCCAGGCCATGACCTGGGGCGCCGACGAGCATGTCCTGGTTGCGCTCGCGGCAGCAGGATGGCTCTACACCCGCTTCCGGCACCCGCAGCAGCGCCCCGTTGCTGATCATGTCCTGATCGTGTTCGCTGGCGACGGCCGTGTTACCGCATGTCTTGAAATCCGTGTTCGATCAGACGAGGCCCGACCGGCTGACGGTGAGCGGCCATGGGCGCGGTGTTCCCTTTTCGGGACGCGCGCACGATGCATTTCCCTCAGGTCACGCCGTGCATATGGGCGCCCTTGCCTCGGCCGCAGGCCTGTTGCCGCCGGTCCCGCGCAACCTGGCGCGCTCCTTTGCGGTGGCGCTGTCCCTGACGCGCGTCGCGCTGCTCGCGCACTGGGCCAGCGATGTCGTGGCAGGTTTCATGCTGGGCATCGTTGTCGAGCGCCTGTTCCGGCCGTTCACGATGGCGAAGTCACGGCAGCGGCAGCGCAAGGCCGGGGGACAGCCATGACTGAATATCTCGTGCGCTTCGTCGCCGGCGGCCTGATCGTATCCGTCTTCGCGATCCTCGGTGACATGCTGCGGCCGAAGAGCTTTGCCGGGCTGCTCGGCGCCGCACCGTCGGTGGCGCTTGCCACCCTCGCCATCGCAGTGGTCCAGCACGGCCCGCAATATGCTGCGGCCCAGAGCTGGACGATGATCTATGGCGCCGTCGCGCTCGCCTGCTACAGCGTCGTCGTCTGCCACCTCCTGATGAGGTTCCGTTTCGGCGCGCTTCCAGCCACGATCCTCGCCTTTGCCGCATGGCTCGTTGTCGCCTTCGGCCTGCTCGCCGGCCTGGGAGGTGCCGCCTGATGCTGGTGAAGCTATCGACATCGGCGCTGAAACAGACGCGGTGGTACGAGTACGCCATTCGCTTCGTGCTCGGCGGCGGTGCGACGGTGCTGGCGGGCGTTATCGGCTCGAAGTTCGGCCCGTCCGTCGGCGGGCTCTTTCTTGCTCTTCCGGCCATCTTCTGCGCCAGCGCGACGCTGATCGAAAGCCACGAGCGTCACGCCAAGGAGAAGGCCGGCCTGAGCGGGCGGCGTCGCGGACAGAAGGCCGCGGCGCTCGATGCTGCCGGCGCCGCGCTCGGCAGCATCGGCCTCGCCGCGTTCGCCGCTATCTTCCATTTGATCGTCGGGGCAAGCGTCGCGCTCGCTTTTTTCGCCGCGCTGACGGTCTGGGCCATCGTGTCCGTGTCGGCCTGGTGGCTCAGGCGCAAGCTTCGCAATGTCTCCCACAAATCGCGCCGATCAGGCCATTCGCCGTCGGCAACGGGCTCTCGCTTCGCAAAGCCTTAAAGCGCGATGAGATTTGGACGTCATCGCGCTTTAGATTGTTGTTTACGCATGATCTTTGCGGAAAACCGCTTCACACTTTTCCGGATCATGCCCTAGCTCGCTTTCGCTCCCGTCGAAGGCTGCGATTGCGGCGGCTGGAGGCCCGGGCTGTTGGCCCAGCGCTCGACCTCGTCGATGATCTTCTGCTGGCTTGGCCGCACCGGCTCGGGCGCTGCACGTTCTTCGGAAAGCTTGCGAGGTAACCTGACTTCGTCGGTCATGGTCTCTCTCCCTTACGGGAACAATGCCTTACGGCGGCATGCGTTTCAATAAATTATTGATTTTATTGGATTTCCTATTCACTTGCAGACTTCGTCGGCTTTCACGGAACTCTCATCAAGTTGGTTCGTTGAGTAAGCTACTCAACCTACTCAATTTGCGTGATCGCCATGAACGACCTTCGCGCCGAGCGCCTTCAGGTCATGCTCTCGCCGGAAGAGTTGGCCGCCATTGACGATTTCCGGTTCAAGCACCGCATGCCGACGCGGGCAGCAGCAGTCCGCGAACTCCTGAAGTTCGGACTGGCCGCTGTGGGCGTCGATGCCGCTGCGGGCGTGAAGTCAAGCAGCTTCGGCGTATTCGGCCGCGGGCCTGAAGGACATACTCAGGGGGATCCGGAGAGCGGCGCCGAATGACGCACGGAAAGCCCCCACCAAAAGCAAACGACCCCGGCACGGTGGGTGCCAGGGCCGTCCTTGGAGATTGCTTCCGGCGCACCGGGGGCATGACTGCCGGAAGCAATCCGTCGACACTTCCCGCGGAAATTCGTTCCTGGTGAGAGCTAGCCCGTGGCGTCGCTCGAGCCGTCCGGCATGGCGCCGGAACCCGGCGTCTTGATGTTGTCGTTCAGCTTGGGATCGCGCGTCGCTTCACGCGAGGGGGAGCCTTTCGGATCCGCCTTGTGCACGGATTGCGCACGTTCCTTGTCGCGGGGCTGCACCTCCCCCCGCTTGTCCTTGACGATGCCTTGGTCGGAATGGGCCATGATGCGCTCTCGCTTCTGCTGATGTGTCGGAGCGCTTACGCATAGCGGCGTCAAATGTTCCGCTGCGGCAATCAGCTGCGCACGGCGTGGACGGGAGATGCGCTCTCGAGATGCACCTGTCGCACCGTGGTCACCGTCGCGAACGCGACGGAGACGCCAAAGGCGAGAATGAGGGAGAGAAGAGCCAGACGCGGAGCCATCGCCAAACCTCCTTCTGCAATTGGAAATCTCCGCGATCGACGTTCCCGGATGATCCCAAATCAGTTGTGCGCCTTCCGTGAGCGGTCTCACATGCAGATTCTTGAAGACGAGCTCACCCGTTCCGCTTTGGAGCTGCATGGACGGGAACGGGCGAAATTTCGCCGTCGAGCCAATCCTGCTCGTTGGCGAGTGCCGTCCAGGCGTCGGCCATGCGCGAATAGCGCTTATGGGCGGGCTGTCCGTCAGCGCGCTCGGCAAGCTGAAGACAATTGTCGGCGTTGTCTCTGAAGACGTCAGACTGTTTCATCTAGAGGACGTGGGGACGGAACTCTTGCGCCGCAACCCGCTTACCGGATCGTAATGGTCGGGGAACTTTCGCATGCGGTTCGTCATTGAAGATCGATGCGAGTTGTCGCCGCAATCATTCTGGCATTGATCAGCGCCTCGGCGCTTGCCGACAGCCTTGGCGAACGAAAGCCCGGCGCACGGGCGCCCTCCGCGATCGAGGTGATCAGCGGTGCCTACAATTTCAGCCGGTTTCAACAGGGGCTGCTCGAGAACACCGACCTCAAGGGCAACGCCGAGGTCAAGAACCTCGCCGCCCTGCGCGCCGAGGAAGCGGCTAAGCGCGACAAGCGGCTGAAAGAGGTCCAGCAGGCGATCGGCGCCGAACTGCAGCTCGGCAGGGCAACATCCTCGAGCGCGAGCCTCGTCGAGCCCGAAATGTCGGATGGTCCGGCCTATGTCAGAAGCTTCTATGCCGCGCAGATTCCCGAGTATGAGTCGATCATCAGCCTGCTCGAACGCTATCTGACGGCACCCGACAATGCGGCGCTCGCAGCGTTCGCGCGCGAACAACTGCCGCTGCTGCGCGCGCAGGTCAGGGACGCCGAGCGCACCATGGCGGACAAATAACCTCTACTTGTCGCTCGGACGTTGCTGGCTCTGCGGCCGCACGGTGCGGTCGCTCTCCGGCATCTTGTCGCGACCCGCATCGCCGTTGTCGTCCTTGCCGCCGGACGAGGACGTGCCGCTTCCGCTTGGATTCGAGCGGGTGGCCGCTCCGGTGGTCGGCGTGTCCGCCTGCGGGTTGGCGGAGCTTGCGGCGGGGTCGCCCGTCACCGAGCCGCGCCCACTTGGCGCACCGCCCTGCGCCAGAGCCGACCCCGCGGCAAGCGCCGTGATGGCGATGGCGAAAATTGCTGCCTTCATGTCCGTTCTCCCTGTCTGCGCTGGCTAACCGTCAGGCTCGGCGCTCCGTTCCGAAGGAGGGCTGCGGACGACGGACGCGTGGACAACCCGCACTTGCGGGCCTTTTTCCTTCTGAGGCCATGGAACCAAACCGGCCGGACCGCCGTTAGTGTGCTTGGGCTGAGCAAAGCGGGTTCCAATTCCTGGCGCCGTACGTTGGCGCTTGATTTCGAATTTGGCTGACGCTCTTATTTCGTCGAACGCGTCTTGCCTCAGATTCGGCCGACGCCTGCGGGGGAAACAGTATGAGCGACCTCGATTCCGGAACTGCATCACGCTCCGGTCGTCGCGTCCCAAAGCCAAAAATCAACGGTACGTCCGAGTCAGATTCCCGAGCGGAACTGCTGCTCGCCCTCCAAGCGATGCGCAGCGGTGACTTTTCGGTGCGCATGAGCGGCGACTATCTCGGTATCGACGGCAAGATCGCCGACACTTTTAACGAAATTATCGCCGCGAACCAGCGCATGGCACAGCAGCTCGAGCTGGTGGGCCAGGTGGTGGGACGCGAAGGCAAGACCCGCCAGCGCGTGAAATTCGGCCTCGCCTCCGGCTCCTGGGCCGACATGGAAGGCTCCGTCAACACGCTGATCGACGACCTGTTGTGGCCGACCCGCGAGGTGACGCGTGCGGTCGCCGCTGTGGCGCAAGGCGACCTGCTTCAGACCGTCAAGCTCGACGTCGATGGCCGTCCGCTCCGCGGCGAGTTCTTGCAGTCGGCGACGATCGTCAACACCATGATCAAGCAGCTCGGCGTGTTCACCTCGGAGGTGACGCGCGTGGCGCGCGAGGTCGGCACCGAAGGCAAGCTCGGCGGCCAGGCCCAGGTGCCGGAGGTGACCGGCGTCTGGAAGGACCTCACCGAGAGCGTCAACTCGATGGCGAACAACCTGACCAACCAGGTTCGCAACATCGCCGAGGTGACGATCGCGGTCGCCAACGGCGACCTCTCCAAGAAGATCACGGTCGACGTCCGCGGCGAGATCCTCCAGCTCAAGGAAGCCATCAATACGATGGTGGACCAGCTGCGCTCCTTCGCCTCCGAAGTGACGCGCGTGGCGCGCGAGGTCGGCACCGACGGCAAGCTCGGCGGCCAGGCCATCGTGCCCGGCGTCGCCGGCACCTGGAAGGACCTGACCGACTCCGTCAACGCGATGTGCGGCAACCTGACCGCACAGGTCCGCAACATCGCCAACGTCACCACCGCCGTGGCGCGCGGCGACCTCTCGCGCAAGATCACCGTGGACGTGCGCGGCGAGATCCTGGAGCTGAAGGACACCATCAACACCATGGTGGACCAGCTCAACTCGTTCGCCTCGGAAGTCACGCGCGTCGCGCGCGAGGTGGGCACCGAGGGCAAGCTCGGCGGCCAGGCCCAGGTGCCGGGCGTCGCCGGCACCTGGAAGGACCTCACCGACAACGTCAACTTCATGGCCTCCAACCTGACCGCGCAGGTCCGCAACATCGCCGACGTCGCGACCGCCATCGCGAGCGGTGACTTGTCGAAGAAGATCACGGTGAACGTCTCGGGCGAGATCCTTCAGCTGAAGGAAACGCTCAACACCATGGTCGACCAGCTCAACGCCTTCGCCGGCGAAGTGACGCGCGTCGCCCGCGAGGTCGGCACCGAGGGCCGGCTCGGCGGCCAGGCCAACGTGCTCGGCGTCGCCGGCACCTGGAAGGACCTCACCGAGAGCGTCAACTCGATGGCCTCGAACCTGACCGCGCAGGTCCGCAACATCGCCGAGGTGACCACCGCGGTCGCCGGCGGCGACCTCTCGAAGAAGATCACCGTGGACGTGCGCGGCGAGATCCTCGAGTTGAAGGACACCATCAACACGATGGTGGACCAGCTCAACGCCTTCGCCGGCGAAGTCACGCGCGTGGCGCGCGAGGTCGGCACCGAAGGCAAGCTCGGCGGTCAGGCGGTGGTGCGCGGCGTCGGCGGCACGTGGAAGGACCTCACCGACAGCGTCAACTCGATGGCCTCGAACCTCACCGGCCAGGTCCGCAACATCGCCGAGGTCGCAACCGCGGTGGCGAAGGGCGACTTGTCCAAGAAGATCACGGTGAACGTCTCGGGCGAAATCCTTCAGCTGAAGGAAACGCTCAACACCATGGTCGACCAGCTCAACGCCTTCGCCGGCGAAGTCACGCGCGTGGCGCGCGAGGTCGGCACCGACGGCAAGCTCGGCGGCCAGGCCGACGTGCCCGGCGTCGCCGGCACGTGGAAGGACCTGACCGACTCCGTGAACTCGATGGCGGGCAACCTCACCGCGCAGGTCCGCAACATCGCGGAAGTTGCCACCGCCATCGCCGGCGGCGACCTGTCGCGCAAGATCACCGTGGACGTGCGCGGCGAGATCCTTCAGCTCAAGGACACGCTGAACACCATGGTCGACCAGCTCAACCGCTTCGCGGGCGAGGTGACGCGCGTGGCGCGCGAGGTCGGCACCGAAGGCCGCCTCGGCGGTCAGGCCAACGTGCCCGGCGTCGCCGGCACCTGGAAGGATCTCACCGACAGCGTCAACTCGATGGCGGGTAACCTCACCGCCCAGGTCCGCAACATCGCCGAGGTGACGACCGCGGTGGCGCGCGGCGACCTCTCGCGCAAGATCACCGTCGACGTGAAGGGCGAAATCCTCGAGCTGAAGAACACCATCAACACCATGGTGGACCAGCTCAACGGCTTTGCCGGCGAAGTCACGCGCGTGGCGCGAGAGGTCGGCACCGAAGGCAAGCTCGGCGGCCAGGCCGAGGTGCCCGGCGTCGCCGGCACCTGGAAGGACCTCACCGACAACGTCAACTTCATGGCCTCCAACCTGACGGCGCAGGTCCGCAACATCGCCGAGGTCGCAACCGCGATCGCCGGCGGCGACCTGTCGAAGAAGATCACGGTGGACGTACGCGGCGAGATCCTTCTCCTGAAGGACACGCTGAACACCATGGTCGAGCAGCTCCGCTCCTTCGCCGCCGAAGTCACGCGCGTGGCGCGCGAGGTCGGCACCGAGGGCCGGCTCGGCGGTCAGGCCGTGGTGCCCGGCGTCGGCGGCACCTGGAAGGATCTCACGGACAACGTCAACCTGTTGGCTGCGAACCTCACCACCCAGGTCCGCAACATCGCCGAAGTCACCACGGCGGTCGCGCGCGGCGACCTCTCGCGCAAGATCACCGTGGATGTGAAGGGCGAAATCCTGGAGCTGAAGAACACCATCAACACCATGGTGGACCAGCTCAACGCCTTCGCCGGCGAAGTGACGCGCGTCGCACGCGAGGTGGGCACGGAAGGAAAGCTGGGCGGCCAGGCCCAGGTGCCCGGCGTCGCCGGCACCTGGAAGGATCTCACCGACACCGTCAACTTCATGGCGGCGAACCTGACCGAGCAGGTGCGCGGCATCGTCAAGGTGGTGACCGCGGTCGCCAACGGCGATCTGAAGCAGAACCTCACGGTGAAGTCGAAGGGCGAGGTCGCGGCGCTCGCCGACACCATCAACAACATGACCGAGACGCTCGCGACCTTCGCCGATCAGGTGACGTCGGTGGCGCGCGAGGTCGGCGTCGAAGGCCGGCTCGGCGGCCAGGCCAACGTGCCCGGCGCTGCCGGCACCTGGAAGGATCTCACCGGCAACGTCAACCTGCTCGCGGCCAACCTGACCTCGCAGGTGCGCGCGATCGCGGAAGTCGCAACTGCGGTGACCAAGGGCGACCTGACGCGGTCGATCCAGGTCGACGCCCGCGGCGAAGTGGCGGAGCTGAAGGACAACATCAACACGATGATCACCAACCTCCGTCTCACGACGGACGTGAATACCGAGCAGGACTGGCTCAAGACCAACCTCGCCAAGTTCACCAACATGCTCCAGGGACAGCGCGATCTCACCACGGTCGGCCGATTGCTGCTCACCGAATTGTCGCCGCTGGTGAACGCCCATACGGGCGTGATCTACCAGGTCGAGAACGAGAACGATCCCCAGCTCCTGCTGCTCGCCTCCTACGCCAGCGACGGCGTCTACCCCTATCAGCCGGTGCTGCAGTTCGGCGAAGGCCTGATCGGCCAATGCGCCTTCGACAAGCGGCCGCGCGTCGTCTCCGACATTCCCTCGGACGTGGTGCCGATCAACTCGGCGCTGTTCCGCGTCGCCCCGAAGAACCTCGTCGTGCTCCCGGTCCTGTTCGAAGGCCAGGTCAAGGCCGTGATCGAGCTCGCCTCGCTGGTCTCCTTCACGACCTCGCAGATGACGTTCCTGGAGCAGCTCACCGACTCCATCGGCATCGTGCTCAATTCGATCGAAGCCACGATGCAGACCGAAGGCCTGCTCAAGCAGTCGCAGCAGCTCGCCGGCGAGCTGCAGACCCAGCAGCGCGAATTGCAGCAGACCAACGACCAGCTCGAGCAGAAGGCGCAGCAGCTCGCCGAGCGCAACGTCGAGGTCGAACGCAAGAACCAGGAAATCGAGCAGGCCCGCCGCGCGCTCGAGGAGAAGGCGACCGAGCTCGCGCTGACGTCGAAGTACAAGTCCGAATTCCTCGCCAATATGAGCCACGAGCTGCGTACGCCGCTGAACTCGATCCTGATCCTCGGACAGCAGCTCAGCGACAATCCCGATGGCAACCTCTCGGCCAAGCAGGTCGAGTTCGCCCGCACCATCCATGGTGCCGGCACCGACCTGCTCAACCTCATCAGCGACATTCTCGATCTCTCCAAGATCGAGTCCGGCACCGTGACGGTCGACGCCGAGGAAATCCTGACCGCGAACCTGCTCGAGACCGTCGGCCGGCCGTTCCGGCACGAGGCGGACAACCGCAACCTGTCGTTCAAGATCGACGTCGATCCGAACCTGCCGCGCAGCATCGTGACCGACTCCAAGCGGCTGCAACAGGTTCTGAAGAATCTGCTCTCCAACGCCTTCAAGTTCACCGCCGACGGCGAAGTGCGCCTGAAAGTCGCCGGCGCAATCGGCGGCTGGGGGTCGGATCATCCGGTGCTGAACTCGGCGCCGGCCGTGATCGCCTTCGAAGTGTCCGACACCGGCATCGGCATTCCCCTGGAGAAGCAGAAGCTGATCTTCGAGGCGTTCCAGCAGGCCGATGCCGGCACCAGCCGCAAATATGGCGGCACCGGTCTCGGCCTTGCGATCAGCCGCGAGCTTGCCAGCCTGCTCGGCGGCGAGATCCACCTGCGCAGCGCGCCGGGCAAGGGCTCGACCTTCACGCTTTATCTGCCCTTGAAATATTCCGGCCCGACCCTCGCGCCGCGGGCGCCGGCGTCACAGCAATACGGCCAGCCGCCGGCGCTGCAGCCTGCCGCGCCTGACCAGCAGCGCGTTATCGAGCAGCTGCCCGACGACCGCCTCAACCTCGAGCCCGGCGACACCATTCTCCTGATCGTCGAGGACGACCCGCATTATGCCCGCGTGCTGGTCGATCTGGCCCGCGACAAGGGCTTCAAGGTCCTGGTCGCCGCGCGCGGCGCCGAGGCCCTCGAGCTCGCCAAGCAATACCAGCCGACGGCCGTCTCCCTCGACGTGTTCCTGCCCGACATGCTGGGCTGGACCGTGTTGAGCCAGCTCAAGCACAATCCGCTCACCCGCCACATCCCGGTTCAGATCATCACGCTCGACGAGGACCGCCAGCATGCGCTGGCGCGCGGCGCCTTCTCCTTCGTCAACAAGCCGACGACGACCGAGGGCGTCTCGGCCGCGCTGACGCAGATCAAGGAATATGCGCGGCCGCGGCGCAAGCGACTCTTGATCGTCGAGGACAACGAGGCCGAGCGGCTCTCGATCCGCGAGCTGCTGCACCACGACGACATCGAGATCCTGGCCACGGATACCGGGGCCGGTGCGCTCACGACGTTGCGCGAGCAACCCTGCGATTGCGTGGTGCTCGACCTCAGGCTGCCCGACATGAGCGGCTTCGAGGTGCTCGATCAGATCCGCAACGACGAGGCGTTGTCGAACATCCCCGTCGTGGTGTTCACCGGCCGCGAGCTTTCCGCCGAGGAGGATGCCGAGCTTCACACCATGGCACGCAGCATCGTGGTCAAGGGCGTGGAATCGCCCGAGCGCCTGCTCGACGAGACCGCGTTGTTCCTGCACCGCGTGATCACGGAGCTGCCGATCGAGAAGCAGCGCATGCTGGAGAAGCTGAACAGTTCCGACGAGGACCTGATCGGCAAGACCGCCCTGCTCGTCGACGACGATGCCCGCAATATCTTCGCGCTCTCGAGCGTGCTGGAACGACGCGGCATGAAGGTGCTGACGGCCACGACCGGCAGCGAGGCGGTGACACTGGTCGAATCCAATCCGGAGATCGCGATCGTGCTGATGGACATCATGATGCCGCAGATGGATGGCTATCAGACCATCGGCGTGATCCGCGAGAACCCGGCCTTCGCCCGTCTGCCGATCATCGCGTTGACCGCGAAGGCGATGAAGGGCGACCGGGAGAAATGCCTCGAAGCCGGCGCGTCCGACTACCTCGCCAAACCGGTCAACACCGACCAATTGCTGCTTGCGATCCGCATGTGGCTGCATCGCTGAGTTGGACCCGCGTATGGATCAGGAAAAGGTCAACATCCTGCTCGTCGACGATCAGCCGGCCAAGCTGCTCGCCTACGAGGTGATCCTGAAGGATCTCGGCGAGAACCTCGTGATCGCCTCCTCGGGCCGCGAGGCGCTGGAGGTGCTGCTCAAGACCGAGATCGCGGTGATCCTGGTCGACGTCTGCATGCCCGAGCTCGACGGCTTCGAGCTCGCCGCGATGATCCGCGAGCATCCGCGTTTCCAGAAGACCGCCATGATCTTCATCTCGGCGATCCAGGTCAGCGACATCGACCGGCTGCGCGGCTACGAGATGGGCGCGGTCGATTACGTGCCGGTTCCGGTCGTGCCGGAGGTACTGCGCGCCAAGATCAAGGTGTTTGCCGAGCTCTACCGCAAGACGCGCGAGCTCGAACGGCTGAACCACGAGCTCGAGGATCGCGTCCGCGCCCGCACCGCGGAACTGGAGGCTTCCACCGCGAAGCTGCGCGAGAGCGAGCAGCGGCGCAGCATGGCGATCGCGGCTGGCAAGATGGGGTCCTGGGACTGGGACTGGATCAGCGGCGATTGGATGTGGGACGAGGGGCAATACAATATCTTCGGCGTCAACCCCGACAATTTCGAGATCAATCCGGCCAACGTTCAGGCCCTGCTGCACCCCGACGACGTCGACCAGTTGCGCAAGGCGATCGCCGAGTTCAACAAGGGCACACGCGCCTATGAGACGGAGTTCCGCATCATCCGGCCCGACGGCGAGGTGCGCTGGTGCGTCGGCACGGCGGCCGCAACCACGGACGAGAGCGGGCGCGTGGTGCGCGTCAGCGGCGTGACCGTCGACATCACCGAGCGCAAGCGCGCCGAGGAGCGGCAGAACCTGCTGGCGCGGGAAGTCGATCATCGCGCGAAGAACGCGCTGGCGCTGGCGCAGTCGATCGTGCGCCTCACCCGGGCCGACGAGGTCAAGGCCTATGTCAACGCCGTCGAGGGGCGCATCAATGCGCTGGCGCGCGTGCACACCATCCTGTCGCTGTCGAGCTGGCAAGGCGCCGAGCTCTCCAGGCTGATCGACGAGGAGCTTGCGCCCTACTCGCTGGGCGACCAGATCAAATTGGCAGGGCCCGAAGTTCAGTTGCTGCCGGCGACGGCCCAGACGCTGGCGCTCGCACTGCACGAGCTCTTCACCAACTCGGCAAAGTACGGCGCGCTATCCACGCGAGCGGGGCGGCTCGCGATCGATTGGCAGGTCGACGAGGAGCTGCTCACGCTGAGCTGGGAGGAATCCGGCGGTCCCCTGGTCAAGACCCCGAAATCGCGCGGCTTCGGCACGCGAAGCCTGCTTGCGAGCATCGAGTCCCAGCTTGGCGGACAGGCGCAGTTCGATTGGCGCGCCGAGGGCCTGCTGTGCCGTCTTGAGGTGCCGTTGACACGCAAGACCGCGGCGGCTGCACCAAGCAAGTTCGACACCGCCGGCGCTGCCGAATTGCAACGCGCATCCGGTTAACCTGACGCTGCGCTGCTCATGCGCTGCGCCGTGCGTGGTTCGCGCGCGACCCGCCCTTCGAGCCAAGCTTCCGTTCGGGCGAGATCGCGCAGCGCCCTCGCGTAGCGGCGGGCCGCGCTTCGCTCCGCGCCAAGCGGAAGCTTGCGCGCCTTGCGCAGGATGTCCGCGGCCGCGTTGCGATAGGCCAGCGAGCGGTAAAGAAAGACGACCTTACCCATATCGATGTTCCCGTTTTGCTGGCGCCCATCTTGGCAAGCCCGGCATGAACGCCGGATGAAACGGGCGGTAACAATTCCTTCAGCGGAACGGAACCCGGCGATAACATGCGCGTTGGCGTGGCAAGTTCGGGATGCCGTCCCATGCGCACCAAGAAGTCGTCTGAGCTGATCTCTGCCAGCGGCCTTATCAAGCTGATGACGCATGCAATGATGGGCGCAGCGCTAGGCCTCATTTTCAGCCTCACGCTCGTCCTGTCCAATCCAGCCGTCGCCAACCTGCTGAACAATGGCGGAAGCCAGGCCGCGATGGTCTTCGCCCTCACCTTGGTGACGACCTTTGCGATCGGCGCGACGCTCACCGGCGCCGTGTTCATCCTGGCCGAGGACAAGCAAACTTGAAGCGTGCGTGACGTACGGAAAGATACTTCGCCGGGAACTCCTGCCGCGACGCGCGGTTTGCTGCCTGCGTCAATTTAACTCAGGGGGTTTCCCCGCATGAGACGACCAAGCTCGCTCTCGCCGTAATATTGGCAACCGGCCTTGCCGCCGCGGCCGTTTGCCGCCCAAGCCAAATCGCACAAGGCTAAGCATGGATCCTCGATGTCGTCGGCACAGACCACCGGCGCCAACACCAAGTCCTCCACGGGCGCTGATCCGTCCGGCCAAGGCGGCGCCGGTCCCGGCTCTGATCAGGGCGGCACCATGACCAACAAGGGCGGCATGACCGACACCAAATAGGCGCTCCCTGGAATCATGAAGGGCTCCGCATTGCGGAGCCCTTTGTCTTCTATCTTTGGTTCGGCACTCGGCCTTCAGTATCCGGCGCCAAGGATCTCAGCGGCGCTCGGCTGCGCGCGCGGAATTGCCGCCTGTCTTCACGGCACGAAGCCGCACCCGATCGCGAACGTTCGGCAGTACGTCGCTGCCGCCGGCCGCCTTCCATTCGGCAATCAAGAGAGTGATTTTCCGGCGCAGGTCCATCTGCGCCAGGGCCCTTTCCGTGCAGTCGTGATCGCGCTCGACGAGGTCGCGCACCGACGCCTCGACGTCGGCCATCTCGAGCCTCAAGGCTCTGATTTTACGTCGAATTTCATTAATTCTGTTGTCCATGCCTTGTTAGAACAAAATAAGAACATATAGTCAAGTCACGATTTCAGGACGGAGACGCCAGATGCAGGTTCAAGGTAAATACGACGCCAGATTTTTCCTGGGCGAGCAGATGACGCGGGCGCAGGGTCTCAAGCTGAAGCGGCTCAGCGAAGAGGCCTACCAGCCCGGCCAATATGCGCGGGATCTGTCCTTCAGCGAGGCCGCCCGGCGCATCCAGGTGCTGGAAGCGGAGATCGAGCTGGCAAACTCCTTCTAGAGCATCGCATCGCGCTTTAGGCCTGCGCCGTTCCACGCTCCCGGAACCATGGCTGTGCAGAATGGTTCTCCCCGCCGAGGGAGAATATGCATGGCACGCAAGGCAAAAAAGCGCCGCTACTCACGCAGCTCGGGAAGCGATGTCGCCACCGAGATGCGGCGTTACAAGAAGGGCACCGCGAAGAGCGGCCGTGGCGGGCGCGGCGGCCGCGTCAAGAACCGCAAGCAGGCCATCGCGATCGGACTGTCGAAGGCACGCAAGAAGGGCAAGAAGGTCCCGAAGAAGGCTTCGAAGCGCAAGAGCGCCAAGAAGACGTCCAAGAAAGCATCCAAGAAAACGTCCGGGACGTCGTCCAAGAAATCGTCGAACAAGAAATCATCGAAGCGCAAATCCAAGCGGTCGCGCTGACCCGCCTCAGATCATGCTCCCCGGCATGAAGCAGCGGATCGAAATCCCGAACGCAGTCTTGACCGGCCACACCATCGTGCGGCCGGCCCGGTTGGGCTCGGTGATGACGGCCTCATCCGGCACATCGATCCACTGTCCGTCGATGCGGACACGGTAGCGCCCGTTGTGCGACTCCCAGTCGAGATCGGCAAGGGCGAAACCGTCCGCGTCCGAGCAGCACGGACCGAGATGGCTGCGCAAACTGTCGAACCATGGCTTCAGAGGAGAATTCGCGTAGCGGCCGTCGTCGCGCCCGAGCGCGTTTCCCCCCGAGAGCACCAATGGCGCCACGAGCAGCGCACTCCTGAGCGAGAGCTTCAATCGATCCATGTCGGCACCGATCACTTGCGAACCACCGGCGAGTTCCACAAAGCGCCGGGAGGCTCGAAGTTCCACGCTTGCAACCCCTCTCAGCGGCGACATTGGCGCAGAGCACCGAGGCGCCCTGCGAGTGTGATCAGCGAACACGGCTTTTTCGGACGCACCAGGTCATCATCCCTGCCGTTAACGAGAATGTGACCGGCCTGGTGCGGACGTGACGTGTGTGCAAAAGGCGGCCCGAAGGCCGCCTTCCTGGATTGGTAAGGGTCGAGTTGACGTTATGCGAGTGGCACCGCAACGAAGCGGGTGGCCTCCGCGCTTCTGACCTGAAGCAGCACGCTGCGCTTGCCCGACGATTTGGCCTGCGCCAGCTCGGAGCGCACCTCGCCGACATTGCTGACAGCCTTGCCGCCGACATTGAGGATGACGTCGCCGGTCCGGATGCCGCGTTGCGCGGCCGGGCCTTGCGGATCAACCTCGGTGACGACGACGCCGTTCTGGCCTGCGCCCTGAACGTCACCGGCGGGCGCCAGGCTGAGGCCGAGGCGCGGCGTGCCGGCACCCGGCTGTCCGCTGCCCTCGTCGGCATTGCCACTGCCATTGCCCTTGGCCTGCCGCTCGTTCGGCAACTCGCCGAGCGCCAGCGTCACCGTCTTGCTGTCGCCCTTGCGGAAGACATCGAGCTTCACGGACGTGCCCGGCGTCAAGCCGGCGATGGTGCGGGCGAGGTCGCGGGAGTCCTTGATCGTGGTGCCGTTGACGGCGGTGATGACATCGCCCGCCTGGATGCCGGCCTTCGCCGCCGGGCTGCCATCCTGCGGATTGTCGACGATCGCGCCGCGCGCCTCCTTGAGCCCGAGGCTGTCGGCGATATCCGATGTCACCGGCTGCACCTGCACGCCGAGCCAGCCCCGGGTGACCGCGCCCTTGTCCTTCAATTGCGCGACGACGAGCTTGGCGGTCGAGGCCGGGATATCGAAGCCGATTCCGACCGAGCCGCCCGAGGGCGAGAAGATCGCAGTGTTCACGCCGATCACGTTGCCGTTCATGTCGAAGGCCGGGCCGCCGGAATTACCCTTGTTGATCGGCGCGTCGATCTGGATGAAGTCGTCATAGGGACCGTTGCCGATGTCGCGGCCGCTGGCCGAGACGATGCCGGCGGTCACGGTGCCGCCAAGACCGAAGGGATTGCCGACCGCGACCACCCAGTCGCCAATGCGCGGCTTCTGGTCGGAGAACTTGACGAACGGAAAGTCCTTCTTGCCGTCGACCTTGATCAGCGCGAGATCTGTCTTCGGATCGGTGCCGACCACTTTCGCGGTGTAGGTCGTGCCGTCGTCCATCGTCACCTGCACGGACTCGGCGCGATCGACGACGTGATTGTTGGTCACGGCGTAGCCGTCGGCGGAGATGAAAAAGCCGGAGCCTTCGCCCGTGATCATCTGGTGGCGCTGGCGCGGCATGCCGTTCGCGCCGCCCGGAAAGCGGAAACCGAACTGTCGCGAGAACTGGTCGAACGGCGTGTCCTCGTCCGAATCCATCCGGTTCTGCTGCAGCATCGCGCTCTTGTCGTTGTCCTGATCGATTTTGACCCGCACCGAGATCACAGCGGGTTTGACCCTGCTGACGAGATCGCCGAAGCCGGGCGGCGTCGCGGCGGCTTCGGCCGCCTGAGCCGGCGCAATCAAGGAGTTGATGCCGTACGGCGA
Source organism: Bradyrhizobium sp. NBAIM14 (assembly GCF_020193895.1). Taxonomy (NCBI): domain Bacteria; kingdom Pseudomonadati; phylum Pseudomonadota; class Alphaproteobacteria; order Hyphomicrobiales; family Nitrobacteraceae; genus Bradyrhizobium; species Bradyrhizobium sp. NBAIM14. Next base: position 626,269 of record NZ_JADYVQ010000002.1, read on the forward strand.
GGCGCCTGGCGCAACTGCCAGGGCGGCCACGCCCAGCGCGGCCACGGTGCCGAGCAGCGCGAGCCGCCGCGGCCGCAAGATCTTGCGAGACGTGGTGATGTCGGAATTGACGCGATCGTTCATGTCGAAATGTCCATGTTGAGCAGGTGTCGCCTTGCCCGCAACATGGTCGCTGCCACCTTACGGCGTCCCGTCCGTCCGATTAAATCTCGGCAAAGAATGGATGAGCGGTCGCAGCAGGCAATCCGGACGTTTGATACAGCTCAACGCGCCGCCTTCGCGCAGTGAAAAACTGCGACCATCGGATGATGCTCAGCGGAGGCGCGCCATGTACAAAGACATTCTCGTCCACATCCCCACCGAACGTCCCATGCGTCCCGCGATCGAGGGCTCGGTCTCGCTCGCGGCGAAGCTCAACGCGCATCTCGACGCGGTCGCGGTCGGCTATGTCGCCACCAGTACGGCTTACGTCATGGAAGGCGGCGCGGCGGTGGCGGCCGTGTTCGAGCTGGAGCGCGAGCGCGCCGTGGAGCGGGCCGAGGCGGCGCTCGCGGTATTCAAGAGCGAGGCGGCGAACGCCGGCATCGCCTATACCTGCCACGCACTCGGCGCGATCCCGGCAGATGCCGCCGGCTCGCTCGGCGAGATGGCACGGCTGCACGACCTCAGCGTCGTGCTCCAGCCCGATCCGGCGCAAGGCTCGTTCGACAACGACATGCCGAGCGAGATCCTGTTCCGCGCGGGCGGCCCGGTGCTGTTCCTGCCCTACACTTTCCGCGGAGCCTTCAAGGCGAACCGGATCGGCATCTGCTGGGATGGTAGCCGCCTCGCTGCCCGCGCCGTGCGCGACGCAACGACGTTCCTGGCGCGCGCCGCCGAGATCGTGATCATCACGGTGAACGAGACCGAGGCGGTCTCCGGCGAAGCCTCAGCGAGCGGTCTGGCCAGACATCTGGGCCGGCGCGGATTATCGACCCGCACAGTCAGCCTGACCGCCACGCGCGCCGACATTCAGCCGACGATCCTGTCGCTGGCGGCCGACGAGAGTCTCGATCTCCTGGTGATGGGCGGCTACGGCCATTCGCGGTTGCAGGAACGCTTTCTCGGGGGCGTCACCCGCGCCATGCTGGAAGCCATGACGGTCCCGACGCTGATGTCGCATTGATGAGCCGGCCTGGCGCCGTCACGCCGCGACGGGAGCCTCCCAAGTCGCCGGCGCGGCGGCATCCTTGTCGCGATGCACATTGCACGCGTCGAAATGCGCCTTGAGCTCGATTTCGGCAAGATGTTCGAAATGTTCGGCCTGGCCGAGGAGTTCCCAGTTCTGGAGCGGCCGGTAGGCCGCCTGCTGACGGCAGAGGGACGCCAGCGCCCGGTAGCGACGTACGTTCTCCATGAGACCCTCCCTCGCGTTCACCGGCTTATTGCCCTGATTTGCGTCAGGCCGATGGCGTTTATGCAAAACATTTGCTGCGCGCTCAACGCGCCTGAACCAAGTTAATTTTCGAGAAGTGCCGGTAAGGATTTTAGTTCCAAACGTCCGCTCGGAACTCTGTGCCCAATGCTAGGCGTAGAGGCGGCGCTCCACGGCGAGGCCCACCAGGTCGAGGTAGCGCTCGATCAAGTCGGGACGGCCGACGAGATAGCCTTGCATCTCCTCGCAGGCCTCGCGGGCCAAGAAGGCACGTTGGGCTTCCGTCTCCACCCCCTCGGCAATGACCGGGATCTTCAGCGCGTGCGCCAGGCTCAGGACGGCGCGGACAATCTCGGCCGATTGCGGCGTCGCCTCCAGGTTGGAGATGAAACTGCGATCGATCTTGATCTTGTCGAACGGGAACGACTGCAGATACGACAGCGAGGAATAGCCGGTGCCGAAATCATCCATGGCGATGCGGATGCCGAGCGCCTTCAGCCGCCGCAGCAGGTTGAGCGCGCGGGTGAAATCGCCGATCAGCACGCCCTCGGTGATCTCGACCTCGAGCCGCGTCGGCGTCAGCCCCGTCTCCAACAGGATCTGGTGGATCGAGCGCTCGAGATCGCCCGCCTGAAACTGGACCGGCGACAGATTGACCGCGACCTGCAACGGCCGCGGCCAGGATGCCGCCTCACGGCACGCCTCGCGCAGCACCCATTCACCGATCTCGACGATCAGCCCGTTCTCCTCGGCGAGCGGAATGAACTGGTCCGGCGGCACGAAGCCCCGCGTCGGGTGATTCCATCGCAGCAGCGCCTCGAAGCCGATGACCTCGCCATCCACCCGCGCCTGCGGCTGGAAATAGACGAGGAGCTGGTTGTGCTCCAGCGCCTGCCGCAGGTCGTGCTGCAACAGCCTGCGATCGCGCAGCTCCTGGTCCATCTCGGATTCGAAGCAGCGGACCCGGCTCCTGCCCTCGCGCTTGGCGCGGTAGAGAGCCGAGTCGGCGTTGGCGAGCAGCGTCGCCGCGTTCACGCCATCGTCGGGATAGAACGCGATGCCGACGCTGAGGCCCACGTGGGAGAGATAGTCGTCGACCTCGAGCTCCTTGCCGATCGTCTCGACCAGGCGTTCGGCCAGCGCCAGAACGTCCTCACGGCTGGCGTTGTCGGGCACCAGGATCATGAACTCGTCGCCGCCGATGCGGGCGACGAAGGCGCCTTCGGCTTCCGCGGCAAGCCGGTCGGCGGCCGCCCGCATCAGCATGTCGCCGACGGGGTGACCGAACACGTCGTTGACCTCCTTGAAGCGGTCGAGATCGAGGCTCAGCACAGCGAAACTGGTCGATGCCTCCTGCGCCCGCTCCAGCCGTTCGTCGAGCGCCGCGTTGAAGGCGCTGCGGTTCGGCAGGTCCGTGAGCGCATCATGATGCGCAAGATGGCTGATCCGCTGCCGGGTGGTGACACGCTCCGTGACATCCTCGATCACGCCGACCAGATATTGCGGATCCCCGTTGCCATCCGTGATCAGCATCTTGCGTGAATTGACGACCCGGTCGCGGCCCTTCTCCGGCGCGGTTGAGCAGGATGTAGCGCGAACTCTCCGCACATTTCGCGAAGACGGCGATCGGAATGTTTTCGATGATTGTGTCGAGGAACTCGCGGGTCCGCAGCAGATCCTGCTCGACCTCGTCGCGCGTTTGCGCGCGTACTTCGATCATCCGCTGACGCTCGCGATCACCGGCCTCGTAAGCCGCGTTGACGAACTTGCCCAGCTTGACGAGATCGACCTGTCCGGTGGCATCGGTGGCGCAGCGGAGCTGCTCGGCGAACAGGCGATGCATGCTCATGCCATCACTTTGCGCCGCGTGCGGGCTTCATGCCGCAGTTTCCGTCGTTACGCATCCGCGCTCTCATAGCGTCCCTAAACCACAGATTGAGACGCTTGGCATTGCGCGGTCGTTAATCGATTGTCCTTCTCCGGTGCGTTGGTTACCCCGGCCTGAATGAGCCGATCGATTTGGAAGGCATGCTCCGTAGAGATCCGGAGAAAGTGGCGCGCCTTGACACACCGGAGCCACGGCGGTGGGCTGATCCGTAATCTACCGGATGAGCGCACTTTCTTCGGCCCGCTTCGCGGGCGCGGAACTATCTTGCAGCTTCGGAACCCGGCCGGTCTCCGCGGCGATGCGAATAGCCGCGATATTGGCGGCATATTCGCCAGCGCTCTTGCCGCGAAACACGGCGGAGCCCGCGACCAGCGTGTCGGCACCCACTGCAGCCACGGCCGCGGCATTGTCGCACGTGACACCGCCGTCGACCTCGAGCCGGATCGGCCGCCCGCCGATCATGGTCCTGATCCGCCTGATCTTGTCGATCTGCGATGCGATGAAGGATTGGCCGCCAAAGCCCGGATTGACCGTCATCACCAGCACGAGATCGATACGATCGAGCACATACTCGATCACCGCTTCCGGGGTCGACGGACAAAGGCTGACGCCAGCCTTGCTGCCGAGCGAGCGGATCGCCTGGAGCGAGCGGTCGAGATGCGCCCCCGCTTCGGCGTGCACCGTGATGATGTCCGCTCCGGCCTTTGCGAACGCCTCGAGATAGGGATCTGTCGGCGCGATCATCAAATGCACGTCGAACGGCTTCTTCGAATAGGGACGGACCGCCTTGATGACGTCGGCACCGAAACTGATGTTCGGCACGAAGTGTCCGTCCATGACGTCGCAATGGATCCAGTCGGCCCCAGCGGCGTCGATCGCGGCGACCTCCTCGCCGAGACGCGCGAAATCCGCGGCGAGGATCGAGGGAGCGATCATGATCTCCTTCGTCATGGCACTGCACTCCGCGCATCCGCACCGCCGCTGAAGACTCGGCTCGCCAAGACGTCCATGGCATCGATGGTTTCGAGGTCGGCGACATCGAGCATGCGATCGAGATCGGACACCAGCCGATCGGCCTGCCGCAGGCGGATGCGGTCGACGGCGTTGCGGATCGAGCGCGCATTGGAGAAGAACGGCTGGGTCCGGCGCAGCGCGATGTATTTCTCGAACGCCTCGCGCGCCGCAGCCGAGAAGCGGTAGCCGCACTCCTTCAGCATCAGCTCGGCGATAACGAGCAGCTCGGCCTCTGCATAGTCAGGGAATTCGATGTGGTGGGCGATCCGCGACCGGAAGCCGGGATTGGAGGCGAAGAATTTTGTCATCCGCTCGCCATAGCCGGCGAGGATCACGACGAGGTCCTCGCGCTGGTTCTCCATCACCTGGAGCAGGATCTCGATCGATTCCTGGCCATAGTCGCGCTCGTTGTCGGGACGATGCAGGTAATAGGCCTCGTCGATGAACAGTACGCCGCCCATCGCCTTTTTCAGGATCTCCTTGGTCTTCGGCGCGGTGTGGCCGATATACTGGCCGACGAGATCGTCGCGCGTCACCGAGATCACCTGCCCGCGCCGCACGAAGCCGAGCCCGTGCAGGATCCTGGCCATGCGCAGCGCGACGGTGGTCTTGCCTGTTCCAGGATTGCCGGTGAACGACATGTGCAGCGTCGGCGGCGCGGAAGCGAGGCCGGCACGCTGCCGGATGCGCTCGATCAGCAGCAGCGAGGCGATCTGGCGCACGCGGTTCTTGACCGGCTTGAGTCCGATCAGCTCCTGATCGAGCTGTTGAAGCGTCTCGGTGATTCCGGCGGCTTCAGCCTCCTTGCGGAGATCGAAATGGGTCTCGCTGTGTTCGGTCGTGGTTGCGTGGGGGACATCGAGCATGGCTACCCTCGAAGAAAAGAGCTTCGCCGCGAGCGAGGCGGCGAAGCAGTGGTCCGCCAGGATGCGGAGCAGGGAGAGCTCCGCGCGGAAGCGGATGACTCAAGCTGGCGCGTGCGCAACCGGCTTGCGCACGGTGGTGTAGCGGACCGCACGGCCGCCGACCTCCTGCCGCACCAGCTCGAACTCCGTCTCTTGCTTCGGCCGGTTGACGAAGAAGGAGATCCGCACCGACTCCCAGCCGTGGCTGGCATCGAAGCCGCTGATGCGGATATAGCGGTCGCCGTAGACCCTGCGGCACTCGGCCAGCTCCATCATCACGCCGGCGGCGTCCTGGAGATCGAACATCGGCAGGCCCCACATCTCCCAATAGGTGTTTCGGGGATGCGGATCGTCGGTGAACTCGATGTTCACCGCCCAGCCATTGGCGAGGCAATACTGCACCTGGCTGGTGATCTGCTCGTCGGTCAGATCCGGCAGGTACGAGAAGCAGCCCTGGGTGATCTTCATCTCAAATCTCCTCAGACGGTTTCCAGCGCGGTCGGCACGAAGTCCGGCGTGTCGGTGGATTGATAGTTGAAAGTGACATCCTTCCAGACCTCGAGCGCGGCCTTCAGCGGCGTGCAGGTCTGGGCCGCCTTGGCCAAGATTTCCGGGCCCTCGTGGACATAGTCGCGGCCCTCGTTGCGGGCGAGGATCATCGCTTCCAGCGCCACGCGGTTGGCGGTCGCGCCGGCCGCAATGCCCATGGGATGGCCGATGGTGCCGCCGCCGAACTGCAGCACGACGTCCTCGCCTAACAGGTCGAGCAGCTGGTGCATCTGCCCGGCATGGATGCCGCCGGAGGCCACCGGCATCATCTTGTTGAGGCTCGCCCAGGACTGGTCGAAGAACAGGCCATGCTCGAGCTTGGTCGGGTTGAAGTCTTCGCGGCAGACATCGTAGTAGCCGCGTGTGGTGTTGGGATCGCCTTCGAGCTTGCCCACCACCGTGCCGGCGTGGATGTGGTCGACACCGGCGAGGCGCATCCATTTCGCGATGACGCGGAATGACACGCCATGGCTCTTCTGCCGCGTATAGGTGGAGTGGCCGGCGCGATGCAGATGCAGGATCATGTCGTTGCGCCGCGCCCACTTGGCCATGGACTGGATCGCAGTGTAGCCGATCACGAGGTCGATCATCACGATCACCGAGCCGAGCTCCTTGGCGAACTCCGCACGCTCGTACATGTCCTCCATGGTGGCCGCGGTGACGTTCAGGTAGGTCCCTTTCACCTCGCCGGAGGCGGCCTGCGCGCGGTTCACCGCCTCCATGCAATAGAGGAAGCGATCACGCCAATGCATGAAGGGCTGCGAGTTGATGTTCTCGTCGTCCTTGGTGAAGTCGAGCCCGCCCTTCAGCGCCTCATAGACCACACGGCCGTAATTGCGGCCGGACAGACCGAGCTTCGGCTTCACCGTCGCGCCGAGCAGCGGCCGGCCGAACTTGTCGAGCCGCTCGCGCTCCACCACGATGCCGGTCGCCGGTCCCTGGAACGTCTTCACATAGGCGACGGGAAAGCGCATGTCCTCGAGGCGCAGCGCCTTCAGCGGCTTGAAGCCGAACACGTTGCCGATGATCGAGGCCGAGAGGTTGGCGATCGAGCCCGGCTCGAACAGGTCGAGATCATAGGCGATGTAGGCGAAATACGAGCCAGGTGAGCCCGGAACGGGATCGACGCGATAGCACTTGGCACGATACTTCTCGGCCGCCGTCAGGCGATCGGTCCACACCACCGTCCAGGTCGCGGTCGAGGATTCGCCGGCAACCGCAGCAGAGGCCTCGATCGGGTCGACGCCCTCCTGCGGCGTCACGCGGAACAGCGCGATGACGTCGGTGTCCTTCGGCGTGTAATCGGGCTCCCAATAGCCCATGCGCTTGTACTCCATCACGCCGGAGCGATAGCGCTCTTTGCCGCGGACCGTGCCTGCATGTGCGTTCATGTCTCTCTCCTGCTCTTTTCTCTGCTCTTTCTGATTGGCTAGGCCGCAACCGGCTCGCGGGCGTCGATGCGCGGATCGAGCTCGCCGGCGCGATAGCGCCGCGCCATCTCGCTCATTGGAATGACCTTGATCTTGCTGGCGTGGCCTGCGGTACCGAACTGCTCGAACCGCTCGCGGCACAATTCGCGCATTGCGTCCATCGCCGGCTTCAGGAACTTGCGCGGATCGAATTCGGAGCGCGCTTCCGCCGCCACCTTCCGGAACACCGCGGTCATCGCCAGCCGGCAATCGGTGTCGATATTGACCTTGCGCACGCCGCTTCGGATGCCGCGAACGATCTCCTCGACCGGCACGCCCCAGGTCTGCGGCATCTCGCCGCCGAACTGGTTGAACATGTCCTGCAGCGGCTGCGGCACCGAGGACGAGCCGTGCATGACCAGATGCGTGTTCGGCAGCCGGCAGTGGATCTCCTCCACCACCCGCATCGCCAGGATATCGCCATCCGGCTTGCGGCTGAACTTGTAGGCGCCGTGCGAGGTGCCCATCGCGATCGCGAGCGCATCGACCTTGGTTGCACGGACGAAGTCGACGGCCTGGTCCGGATCGGTCAAGAGCTGGTCGTGGCCGACCTTGCCCTCGACGCCGTGACCATCCTCCTGCTCGCCGCCACCGTGCTCGAGCGAACCGAGCACGCCGAGCTCGCCTTCGACGGACGCGCCGACCCAATGAGCGAGATCGACGACGCGGCGCGTGATCGCGACGTTATAGTCATAGTCGGCCGCCGTCTTGGCGTCGGCTTTGAGCGAGCCATCCATCATGACGGAGGTGAAGCCATGGGCGATGGCCGAGGCGCAGGTCGCTTCGTCATTGCCGTGGTCCTGGTGCATGCAGAGCGGAATGTCGGGATAGGTCCGCTCCAGCGCGTCGATCATGTGCGAAAGCATGAGATCGCCGGCATAGCTGCGCGCGCCGCGCGAGGCCTGGATGATGACCGGCGCATCGACCGCGGCCGCCGCCTGCATGATCGCGATGCCCTGCTCCATGTTGTTGATGTTGAACGCCGGCACGGCGTAGCCGTGGCTGGCAGCGTGATCGAGCAATTGGCGAAGGGTGATACGGGCCAAGATTCGTCCTCCTTATTGGCTCTTGCGGGCCATCGCCCGGCGAGCCGCTTCCGCAATGCTTTGCGGTGTGATGCCGAATTCACGGTACAGCACCGGCGCTGGCGCCGAGGCGCCGAAACCGCGCATGCCGACGAATTCACCGTCGGCGCCGATCCAGCGATGCCAGTCGCCGGCGACAGCGGCCTCGACACCGACACGCGGCGCGGTGCCGAGCACCGAGGCGCGGTAATCCTCCGGCTGCTCCTCGAACAGTGCGAAACACGGAGCCGAGACCACGGCGGCGCGAACGTGCTCGGTCGCGAGCAGGCGGGCCGCTTCCAGCGCGATCGAGACTTCCGAGCCGGTTGCGATGAGCGTCACGTCACGGCGGCCGTCCGGCGAGACGACGAGATAGGCACCGTTCGCGACGCGGTTTCTGCCGCGCCCATCGCTGCGGAATGTCGGCAAGGCCTGCCGCGACAGGCATAGCACTGAGGGGCGATGCTCCGCCGCGAGCGCGCAATCCCAGGCCTCCAGCGTCTCCACGGCATCGGCGGGGCGGAACACCAGTAGATTGGGGATCACGCGCAGTGCCGCGAGATGCTCGACCGGCTGGTGCGTCGGTCCGTCCTCACCAAGGCCGATGGAATCGTGCGTCATCACGTGGATGACGCGCAGCCGCATCAAGGCTGCAAGTCGGATCGCCGGCCGGCTGTAGTCGGAGAACGCCAGGAACGTGCCGCCATAGGGGATGAAGCCGCCATGCAGCGCCAGGCCGTTCATCGCTGCGGCCATGCCGTGCTCGCGGATGCCATAGTGGATGTAGTCGCCGGCGAACGCACCGCTCTTGACCGGCGCCTGCGCCTTGGCATGCGTCAGGTTCGAATGGGTGAGGTCCGCGGAGCCGCCGACCAGGCCGGGAATTGTTCCTGCGATTCCCTCGAGCACCTGTTGCGAGGCCTGCCGCGTCGCCAGCTTCGGCCGCTCGGATGCAAAGTGCTCACGCAATTTCGCCGCGGCCAGCGCATAGGAGGCGGGCAGAGCCGCGGCTTTGCCCTCGACGAACAGGTCGCGCTGCTCCGGCGTCGCACCTTCGTAACGATCGAGCCAAGCGAGGCGATCGACCTGCCCGCGCTGCCCGATCATCCGCCAAGCCTTGAGCACCGGGATCGGCACCACGAAAGGCTGATAGTCCCAACCCAGCGTCCGCCGCGCCGCTGCCGTCTGCTCGGTGCCGAGCGGCGCGCCATGCACTTTCTCGGTGCCCTGTCTATCAGGCGCGCCATAGCCGATGATTGTGCGACAGGCGATCAGCGACGGCTTCGCGGTCTCCCGCTCCTCCGCTATCGCCTGCGCCACCGCTTCGGGATCATGTCCGTCGACGCGGCGCACCGACCAGCCGCAGGCAGCGAAGCGCGCGAGCTGGTCGTCCGATGTCGCCAGCGAGGTCGGACCGTCGATGGAGATGCCGTTGTCGTCGAACAGCACGATCAGCCGGCCGAGCCCGAGATGACCGGCCAGCGAGATCGCCTCATGGCTGAGGCCTTCCATCAGGCAGCCATCGCCTGCGATAACATAGGTGAAGTGATCGACGAGCCCATCGCCATGCCGCGCATTCGCCATCCGCTCGGCGAGCGCCATGCCGACCGCGGTCGCAATGCCCTGGCCCAGCGGTCCCGTCGTGGTCTCGACACCAGCCGTGTGGCCATATTCGGGGTGGCCCGGCGTCTTCGAGCCCCACTGGCGAAAGGCCTTGATGTCGTCGAGGCTGATATCGCCGCCGGTGAGATGCAGCAGCGCATAGAGCAGCATCGAGCCGTGCCCCGCCGACAGCACGAAGCGGTCGCGGTCCGGCCAGTTCGGATGCGCCGAGTCGAACTTCAGGAAGCGCGAGAACAGCACAGTCGCGACGTCGGCCATGCCCATGGGTAGCCCGGGATGGCCTGACTGCGCTGCCTCGATGGCATCGACCGCGAGGAAGCGGACGGCATTGGCGAGATCGTTATGCGTGACCGCATTGAGGTCAGCTTCGGCATGGACGGAGATGTTCATCGGAGTCTCTCCCTGTTCACTTCAGGCTGCGCTTGCGCTCGATCAGCTGCATGATCAGCGGCGTCAGGATCAGCTGCATGGCCAGGTCCAGCTTCGCGCCGGGGCAGACGATCGAGTTGGCGCGCGACATCCAGCTCTGCGGCAGCATCGAGAGCAGATAGGGGAAGTCGATACCGCGCGGATTCTTGAAGCGGATCACCACCATCGATTCGTCCGGCGTCGGGATCCAGCGCGCGATGAATGGATTGGAGGTGTCCACGGTCGGGACGCGCTGAAAGTTGATGTCGGTCTCGGTGAATTGCGGGCAGATGTAGTGGATGTAGTCGGGCATCCGCCGCAGGATGGTGTCGGTGACCGCCTCGGTCGAATAGCCGCGTGCGCTGCGGTCGCGGTGCAGCTTCTGGATCCATTCGAGGTTGATGACGGGCACGACGCCGATTTTGAGGTCGGCATAGCGCGCGACGTTCACCTTATCGGTGACTACGGCGCCGTGCAGGCCCTCGTAGAACAGCAGGTCCGAATCCTCCGGCAGCTGCTTCCAGTCGGTGAAGGTGCCTGGTGCCGCGCCATGCAGCGCCGATTCCTCGGCGTCGTGGACGTAGTGCCGCGTCACCGCGGTGCCGGTCTCGCCGTAGTCGCGGAAGGCGCGTTCCAGCTCCTCGAACAAATTGGTCTGGGGGCTGAAATGGCTGAAGTGCTTGTTGCCGCGCTCGGCCTCCTTCGCCATCTGCGCACGCATCTCGGCACGGTCGTAGCGGTGGAAGGCGTCGCCCTCGATGTAGACGGCGTTGACCTTCTCGCGGAAAAAGATCTGCTCGAAGGTCTTCTTGACGGAGGTGGTGCCGGCGCCGGAGGAGCCGGTGATGGAGATGATCGGATGCTTCCTGGACATCGGACGCCTCGCTCAGAGCCGGAAGAATCCGCGCCGCGCGAACAGCGGCGCCGAGACGCTGGCAACCAGCAGCGGATCGCAATGCAGCTCCTCGACGCGCCGCACCTCGTTGCTCGAGCCCATGATCAGCGGCACGCGCTGGTGCAGGCTCTGCGCCGATAGATCGAGGATGCGCTCGCGCCCGGTCGAGGCCGAGCCGCCGGCCTGCTCGATGATCATCGCCATCGGGTGTGCTTCGTAGGTCAGGCGAAGGCGGCCGTCGCCGTAGCCGGGCCGCGCATCGGAAGGGTAGAGAAACACGCCGCCACGGGTGAGGATGCGATAGGCCTCCGCGACCAGCGACCCGATCCAGCGCATGTTGAAATCGTGGTTGGCGTGCCCGTCGACGCCGGCGAGGCATTCGTCGATGAAGGCGCGCACCGGCGGATCCCAATGCCGGCGGTTCGAGGCGTTGATCGCGAACTCCTCGCAGGCTTCGGCGATCTGCACGCCGCTGCGCGCGAAGCGGAAGCAGCCCGCCTTGCGGTCGAGCGTGAAGATGTCGACGCCGTCGCCGAGCGTCAGCACCAGCGAGGTCTGCGGGCCGTAGGTGACGAAGCCCGCCGCGAGCTGCGCCGAGCCCCGCTGCTGAAAGGCGAGTGAGAGATCATCGGGGGCCGGCAGGATCGAGAAGATCGTGCCGACGGTCATGTTGATGTCGATGTTGGAGGAGCCGTCGAGCGGATCGATCGCGATGCAGATTCGCCCCTGACGATCGACGATCTGGGCCTCACGCATCTCCTCCGACGCCAGCGCCGCGATCGGCAGCCGGCCGAGGCAGCGGCGCAGGATCGCGTCCGCCTGGACGTCGAGGTCGCGTTGGAGATCGCCGTCGCTGTTGCGCCCGGTGGTCAGGCCCGAGGCGTCGGCGAGATCGCCGCTGGCGATGAGATCGGCAATCTCGATCGCCGCGGCCGCGATGGCATCGACCGCGGCTGCCACGGCCAACGCATGCGGCGCGGTCTCAGAATACCGTTGAAGGTGGTCGTCCAGCCTGAGTTGCCCGGTCATCTGCGTCCATCCCCTGCCGGTGCCGCAACCATTCCCTCCTGGTGGAGGCAGGTCACGGTCAGTGCCGGCATTCAGGAGATTGACAGGAGCGGCTTAATAAGGAAAATTTCTAATCATAATGAGCCTCAAAGAATTTTCTTATAATGGCGCCGGCCATGCAGCGGCCCAGCTCCGGCATCTGACGATCCGGCAGCTGCGCTCGCTTGCGGCGCTCTCGGCCAAAGGCAGCGTGACGGCGGCGTCGAGCCATCTCGGGCTGACCCAGCCGGCCGTGACCCAGCAGCTGCGGCAGCTGCAGGACCTGGCCGGCCTGCCCCTGGTGCAGCGAACCGGCGACGGCATGCTGCTGACGGAAGCCGGCAGGGAGGTGCTGGCGCTGGCCGAACGGGTCGAAGCCGCGATTACCGATTGCCAGGGCGCGCTCGACCTGCTCGCGGGGCGGACCGGCGGCACCGTGCATCTCGGCGCGGTCTCGACCGCGAAATATTTCGTGCCGCACGCGATCGCGGCGTTCTCCAAGCGCTACCCCAAGATCGAGATCAAGCTGACCATCGGCAATCGCGAGGAGATCCGCGAGGCCATGCACGGCTACGACCTCGACTTCGCGGTAATGGGTCGGCCACCGGCCGACGTCACCGTCGACGTCCGCCAGCTCGGGCGCAACCCGCACATCATCGTCGCGCGCAAGGGCCATTGGCTGGAGAAGGATTCCGGCCTCAGCCTGACCGATCTCGTGCACGAGACCTTCCTCACCCGCGAGCCCGGCTCGGGCACGCGGACGCTGATGGAGGGCATGTTCCAGAAATCGGATCTCGAGCCGATCATCGGCATGGAGATGAGCAGCAACGAGACCATCAAGCAGGCGGTCATCGCCGGGCTCGGCATCGCCTTCATCTCGGCTCACACCGTGGCGCATGAGCTCGCCGAGGGCCGGCTCGTCGTGCTCGACGTCGCGGGCCTGCCGATCGTGCGGCAATGGTACGTGATCCGCCGCAGCGACAAGGTGCTGCTGCCGCCCGCGCAGGCGATGTTCGATTTCCTCGGCTCGGAAGGCTCGAATTATCTGCCTGATTTGCCCGAGCTAGGCGGACGATAGCCGGCCTTCGCTCAGCTCATCAGCTTCATGGCGAGCGTCGCCGCCAGCACCACGATGATCTGGAGCAGGCGCTCCGTCGTGAAGATGCGGTTGAAGGTGGTCATCGCGTGCCCCGGCCGACGTGAAGAAGAATCTCTCGGCCGTTGCTAGCACAGAAGGATGCGGAGACAACTCCGTAGTTGCCCGTGGCGGTCGCGCCTTCGGCGAGCCGGTTCAGGGCGCGCCGATGGCCGGCGATCAGGCCGCGAGCGGGGCGGTGTGGTCCGTGCGCGAGGCGAAATAGGCTTCCAGCTCCGACAGCGCCCGCGCCTCCCACTCGCTCGCCTGCTCCAGCAGCGACCAGCTCTGGCCCGGGCGGAACGCTGCGGTCTGGCGATAGAGCGATGCGATGCCGCGGTAGCGGCGCACGTTCTCAAGGATGGCGTGACCGTTCATGTCCGAAAACTCCCTCGTCATTCCCGCGGGAGAAACTGCGGCCAAATCTTTTTCGAAAAGTTAGCGGCGCGCGGCAAGTTCGCGGATGGTTGCCGGACTGTTGCTCGGGCGCAACGCGCGCGGCGCGATCTATTGCGGATTCGTTGCCGCGCTCTCGCCCGAAGGCTTCAGCCCGCCGCTTCTGACGATTGTCATCGTCGCGCGGCAGAGATCGGCAAGGCCGATCAGGAGGACGGCAAGAAGACAGAACAGGTTGATGGAATCGGCATGCGCGCTGGTCAGCGCATTGAGCTCGAAGAACGGCGGGATGAACGCCCACCACACCAGCGGCACGGTGAGCAGCGCGGCGAATGCCGCCGCCGGTGTACCCGCCATCAGCGCAAGCACGAACAGGCCGGGCAGGAACGCTGCGAAATAGAACTTTGCGCCGAGCAGGACGCAGATGCCCTGAACCACGGCCGAAACCGCGACGACGGCGAGCCCGAGCAGAAACGCCCCCCACGACCATGGCCGTACCCGCCGTGCGCCAAACAGCCCCGCACGTTTCATCAGCATCCCCCTGCCGCCCGTTAACCAGGTGCGTTGCGACGAAAGTACTACAACCGCAACCAATCCGCGAGATGCAAATTGCGTCATCGCGAGGTCGGTCGCACCGTTCGGGCGACGGCCGCTACTCGGTCAGCGCGTAGAGCAACCCCGCGACGGGCAAAGCAAGGCCAATGGCCGATGCGAGCATCCAGCCTCCCTGTGCGAACGCCCATGCTCCGACCGCCGAGCCGACCGCGCCGGCGGCGAAGAACGTCGCCATGTAGAGACCATTGAGGCGACTGCGGTGCTCGTGCCCGAGCGCGAAGATGGCGCGGAAGCCCAGCACCACATTGCCCTGGACGCCGATATCGATCGCAATCGCGGCCACCACCAGACAGGCGAGGTTCAGCATCGAGCCGGACGCGCCGATGGAGGTCACCAGGAAGCCGGCGGCCGTGAGCAGCATCGCGACCAGCGTCGCGATCCGGCTATGGCCGCGGTCCGCGAGGCGCCCGGCGATCGGTGCTGCGAACACGCCGGCGACGCCGGCCAGCGCGAACAGCGCGATGCCGCGCTGGGAGAAGCCGAACTCGCCGGCGAGCTGGAGTGGCGCCACCGTCCAGAACAGGGTGAAGGCGCCGAACAGGCTCGCCTGGTACAGCGCGCGGCGCCGCAGCAGCGGCGTGGCCCGCACCAGGTCCGGCATCGACAGCAGCAATTGGCCGTAATGCATCCGCGTGACCGGCTTGCGCTTCGGCAGCGTCATCCAGAGCACGGCTGCGAGCACGATCATCAGCGCGGCGGAGGCGAAGAACACTGCGTGCCACGACAGCAAGGCGGTGACGAAGCTCGACACCGGACGCGCCAGCATGATGCCGAGCATCAGGCCGGTCGAGACGTTGCCGACGACGCGGCCGCGGATGGCTTCGGGCGCCAGATGCGCTGCATAGGGGATGATGATCTGCACCGCGACCGAGCCGAGGCCGATGAACAGTGCGGCGAGCAGGAACGGCAGCGCATGGGTTGCGAACGCCGCGGCGAGCAGCGCCGCGGCGCCGAGCATGATCACCGAGCAGATCAGCGCGCGGTTCTCGACGAGATCGCCGAGCGGCACGATCAGCAGCAGCCCGGTGCCGTAGCCGATCTGCGTCATCGTCACGATCAGCCCGCTAGCTGCATGCGACAGGCCGAGCGCGGCGCTGATTGGGGCGATCAGCGGCTGCGCATAATAGATGTTGGCGGCGACCATGCCACAGGCCGCGGCAAGCACGAAGGTCAGGCGCTGCGACACCGCATCCGGCCCCGGCGCGGTCTCGATCGTGGCATTCATCGTCATTCGCATGGTCTCCAGGTAAGGCGCAGGGAATGGCCGTTAGGTAAGGTATAGGGAATGGTCATTCCCTTTTCTGACAAAAAATTCAGGCGAGCAGCTTCATTGCGGCGCCGACGAGACGCTCTGCGTCGAGCGGCAGACGCGCCTTGCCGACGACGCGCATTCCCTGCGTGATGCAGAGCATCAGCCGCGCGGTGTCGTCGGCTACGACATGGCGGGGGATCGAGCCATCGGCCTGTCCGGCGCGGATGAGGCCGGCGATGAAGCTCTCGTTGCTCGCGAGCTGTGTGCTGACGCGGGCACCCACGACCGGATCGAGCGCGGACAGTTCGACCGCGCTGCCGACCACGAGGCAGCCGCGCCGCCCCTCGCTGCCCCGGGAATGCTCGACATAGGACAGCAGCACGTTGCGGATTTGCTCGCGGCCGTTTGCACCACGCGCCGCCGCGCTGCGGGTCTGCTGCTGGCGCAGGGCCGTGTAGCGCTCGAAGGCGGCGAGAAACACCGCATGCTTGTCGCGAAACGCCTTGTAGATGCTTCCCGTCGCG
The DNA here is from genome assembly GCF_020193895.1 of Bradyrhizobium sp. NBAIM14. NCBI lineage: Bacteria > Pseudomonadati > Pseudomonadota > Alphaproteobacteria > Hyphomicrobiales > Nitrobacteraceae > Bradyrhizobium > Bradyrhizobium sp. NBAIM14. The sequence continues at coordinate 642,467 of NZ_JADYVQ010000002.1, forward strand.
AGCCGCATCGCCGCAGTGAGGTCCCCGATCGAGGTGGCATGATAGCCGCGCTCGCGAAACACACGCACGGCGCGGTCGAGCGCGGTGTCCATGTCGAATTCCCGGGGACGGCCGGGCAGACGGGCGGCAGGCCGAGAGCGGCGGGCGGTTTTTTGCATTGCGGGATAATAGGGAATGAACGTTTCCGAATAAACACACGTGGTCGTGAAAGGAATCAATGACGAAGGAGAGAGCGTCACCCCCTCCGCGGCACCGGCGTCCCATCCGCCATGATCGTCACGCCCCTCCGCTCGACGATCATGCCGTAGGCGCGCGGTTGGCGGTGCACGTCGAAATTGAAGGTGGTGCGCTTGTAGGATTTGCAGAGATCGAGATCGCAGCGCGCCAGCGCGATCTCGTCGCTCTTTGTCGTGCAGGCCGCAATGATCTCGCCCGAGGGCGCGATGATGCAGCTGCCGCCGATGTGGTCGACGCCCTCCTCCACACCGGCCTTGGCGACGCCGACAACGAAAGTGCCGTTCTGATAGGCACCGGCCTGCATCACCAGATGATTGTGGAACAGCGAGAGATCGTCATGCTCCGGCGCGGGCGGATTGTGCACGGGCGTGTTGTAGCCGATCAGCACCATCTCGACGCCCTGCAGGCCCATCACGCGATAGGTCTCGCTCCAGCGGCGGTCGTTGCAGATCGCCATGCCGATCACGCCGCCGAAGGCATCGACCACGCCGAAGCCGCTACCGGGCTCGAAATAGCGCTTCTCCAGATGCTGGAATTCGCGCCACGGTTCGTGCTCGGCATGGCCGGGCAGATGCACCTTGCGATATTTCAGGACGATCGCGCCACTCTTGTCGACGAGGATGGACGTGTTGTATCGCCTGACGATCCCGGCCTCGAGCGTCAGCTCGGCATAGCCGAGGCAGAAGCCGATGCCGAGCTGGCGGGCGAGATCGAACAGCGCCTGTGTCTCGGCACCCGGCATCTCGCGCTCGAAGAAGCTGTCGATCTCGGCCTGGTCCTCGAAGTACCAGCGCGGAAAGAACGTGGTCAGCGCCAGCTCGGGATAGACGATCAGGTCGCAGCCGCAGGCCCGCGCCTCGCGCATCAACGCCATCAGTCGCGCCACCACCGCGGACCTCGACTCGCTCCTCGCGATCGGTCCGAGCTGGCCGGCTGCAATGGTCACAGTTCTCGTCACGCGTCGTTCCTCATCTTTTTCGAGTGCGCCCGGCCAGAGCCTATCACCCGCGCGCACAGGCCGCCTCGGCGCCCCGTACTGAGGGCACAATCAAATTCCGGGCCCGCGGGTATCATCGTGCGGCGCTGGGTGAGCACCAAACAGGAACTTCGTTGCCGATCTGCAACGGTTCCCCGCCGTCTGAAGCCGGACAAAACAAACTCCCATTCCGGCCATGAACCGCTCTCACAAGGCCGTGAGACTATCAGGGGAACGACGATGCGCGCACAACGCGTTTGGAAAGTGAATGGGGCCGCCAGCATCGGGCAGCTTCAATCGAGATTAGACGATCTGAACAAGCGTCTCGGTCAGCTCGAAAACCAGCATCCGGACAGCTGGAAGCTCGAGGAGCTGAGATCGAGCGCGCTCAGCCTGTCGCGGGAGATCGACGACATCCGCTGCGCCGAAGCGACGGCGGCCTTGAGCGAGCTGCTGCGGAAATAGTCGGCCTGCCGATTCGCGCCGGCGCACGGAACCAAGCGCGGCGGCGGCCATTTCCATGCAAAGCATGGAGCAAGACCATGAGCAGGCAGCTGACGCGCGCCGATCTCGCGCGCGACGTGGCCGGGCCCACGCTGGTTCTGTGCACGGCGGCGGCCTTCACCATCGCGCGCCATTTCTCATTGTGAAGAATTTGACGCTGTGAGGGATTTTGCATGACGTCCGATCCCGAGGAGCAGGTCAGGCTGCAAGGCTACGGCGAGATGACGCTGCGCACCGCGGTCGAGACCTTGATGCTGCTCGCACCGCGTGAGCGGTCCGAGGCCGCGATCTATCGCGTCCGCGACGGCGTGCGCCTCGCGCAAAGCGAGGTCGCCGAGCTCGCATCACACTGGGGTATCCAGCCCGCGCCCAACGTGCGATCGCCGAGACTGGTGCCGGAGCAGCACTGGCAAGACGTCGTCCGCGGCATGGTGCGCGACGCCCCGCTGCCGTCGCTGCTGGTGGCCTTTCTGGTCGGTGTGCTGGTCGCTCGCAGATAATGCGCGCTCGCGATGACGCGCTCATGTCAATGGAAATCGCGGCGTTCCGTGAAACCCGAGGAAACCTTTTTTGCTCGCGAAAACGCGACCGTTCCGCGCGGAACGTCTCGCGGCAGGAGGGATTGGTCCCCCGTTAAGCCTCGAACATGGAGACAACCATGACACGTACGAAACTCGTGAGCGTCGCCGCAACTCTGGCCGCGATTTTGCCGCTCGCAACTGTAAGCCCCAGCCTCGCTGCGGGACGCGGTCCCGGCCCGTGCACCCCACCGGCTGGAGAAGCAGTCGGCGCCGCCGGGCCCGCCATGAGCGGCGGCCAGTTGATGGCCGGCATCGGCCAATGCCAGCGCATCGGCGATTGGCACCCCACCAACACCTACGGTTACCCGGGCCCGGGTTACGGCTATGACGGGCCTCGCTGGGGCACATCAGCCTACGCACCCTACGAAGAATAGGGCCCTTCACATCAGAAGATCACAGCGGCGCGGTCGATCACGGCCGCGCCGTTTGCGTTGGAGGGTGGCAAACATGAGGCGGCGCGGGCCATCGAGACCTTGATTTGCAGCGGCCCGAAGCATGACGAATAGTCTTAGCAACCGCCTGCCAGAGCAGGACCAATCACTTCTGTTCGCTTGCCCGCATCTGCTCGGCAAAAGGACGCAGGGCTTCGGACATGTCGTCGAGGCGTTTCTGCCACTCCGCGCCAGGCATGAAGGCGATCACCGGCTCATCCCCGGGCGAACCCGTCAGGTACTCTGGACTGCGCAGGCCCTCGGCGATCCCGGCTTCCAGCTTCTTGACGATGTCGTCCGGAACGCCCTTGGGGACCGCGAAGCCGCGTTCCGCCGTCGTCATGACCGGAAAGCCCGCCTCCTCTGCCGTCGGAACGCCCGGCAGCGATGGAAAGCGCTTCTTCGACAGGATCGCGATGACGCGAAGTGGCCCCTTGTTGGTGCCATGCAACTCGGGAATCTCGCTGACAGTGACCATCCCGACGTCCAGATGCCCGCCCAGGAGATCGGTCCGCTGTGCGGCCGTTCCTCTGTAGGAGATCTCGTTGGGCTCGACTTTCGCGGCTGCCGCAAGCATGCGAATGGCCAGATGACCGTTCGTGCCGGCACCATTGTGACCGAAGCTCACCGAGCCCGGCGTGTTGCGCAGTGCGGCAACGACATCCGGCAGATTGCTGAATCTGCTATCGGCAGGCACCACCATGACATTCGGATCTTCGACGACGCGAGCGACCAGCCGGATTTCATCCGTGGTGTATTGGGTTTTGCGGGTCATCGGCAGGAAGTTGTAGCCTGGCACGTTGACGACACCGATCGAATAGCCCTCGGGCGCCGCGCGCGCGATCGACGCAAACGCGATCTCTCCGCCGGCGCCGGGCTTGTTCAGGACGACGAACTTCGCCTTGCCGCCCAGCACACGCTCGACAAAGGGAAGGAGCTTGCGCGCCATGACATCGGTGCCGCCACCGGGCGCAAAGCCGACGACGACTTCGATCGGCTTGTCGTCGGGCCACGCGGCCCATGCCGACCCGCAGGCCGCGAAGCCAAAAGCCGTAGCGAGCGCGATGATTTTATTGTTCATGATTTCCAGCCCTGTTTTTGTTATTGGCCGATCGCGCCTCAGGCGCGCGATCAGCTTGGGACTCATCTAGCCGTCGGGATGACTGGAGGGCAACCGGCGAGGCACCACGGCCCGGCGCTGATGGTGGCGTTTTTGGTGGGTGTGCTGATGGCGCGGCGGTAGGCCCCTGACCTAGCTCCGCAAGTCGGAACCGCCGGCGCTCGCTTCTGGCAAGCTATGCTACCGCGACAGGCCACCCTGCCCCGCCTAATCGGCCGTGGACCCAATCCCGAAATCGTTGCAAAAAGGCGTCCTGAGGCGCCGGCAGCCGGTCTGCCAAGACTCTGGAAAACGTCGACTTTTGGAAGAATGGTCGGAGTGGCAGGATTCGAACCTGCGACCCCTGCGTCCCGAACGCAGTGAATATCTTCTAAGTTATTGATTTTTATCGAGGTGGCAGCGGTTACCGTCCCGTTTTGTTCACGGTCGTTTCACCCAATTCGTTGCGATTTCGTTGCGGCGTTCTCTGGGGGAACGGGGCACAAGTGTGCGCGCTGGTTTGAACTTGGATCTGCTGATTTAGCCGCGTTTGTCAGAATCACCGCCCATCGATGCCACCGGAGGCGCCCGTGATCACGAAAATGCGAAATCCGGGACTGCTAAAGGGGAGAAGCCAACGAATAGATCACTGAAGACGGTCCGTTCCGTGCGACTCAAACCGTCACATGTGTAGATCACGCGCTCTGGGGCCGGGTCGCGGGATCGTGGTCGAGTAGCTCGGCCATTTGGCTTTGCCCTCACAGATCCGGGCAGGCGGCTTTCCCGCACCCGGCTCTTCCCGAGGGTAACCCGCGTCATATCCGCGCCTGCGCCCATGTGCGAGTGATGCGTGGAGTTGGCAGGCGGAAGCGTGCCGTCAGGGTCTCGAACTCCGGCCAGCCCATGCGCCGACTTTTCTGGCTACGCCGTCTCAGACAACGCAGCCAGGTCCGACGCACTTCGCGGTAGAAGCCGTTGAGCGCTGGATAATTGTGCGGCCTGCCATAATAGCCATAGTGCCCGCGCAGAACGGCGGCGAACTACTCGTGCTGCGTGGCCAGTGGCGCGTGCATGAGCCGCCAGGCCTCCTGGCGCAACGCCGTCAGCTTGCGCGTCAGGCGTTTCCCTTCCGTCTTGTGCCTCACGATGAACCGGCCATCTCGGGTCCGCCCGCAGTAGTGGGTGAAGCCGAGGAAGGCGAAGGTCTCTGGCCGCCGCTCGCCCCGCCGCTGACGCGAGAGGGCCGCGAACCGGCCAAACTCGATCAGCCGCGTCTTGTCCTCATGGAGCGTCAGGCCGAAGCTGGCCAGCCGCGCCTTGAGGGCCAACAGCATTTCCCGCGCATCTGCCTTGTTCTCGAAGCCCATGACGAAGTCGTCCGCGTAGCGCACGATCACGATACGACCGCGTGCGTGGCGATGACGCCATTTCTGGGTCCAGAGATCGAGGATGTAGTGCAGGAAGATGTTGGCAGGAGCGGGCTGATGCCCGCCCCTTGCGGCGTGCCCCTGTCCGTCTCTTGCTTCTCGCCGCTCTCAAGAACGCCGGCTCGCAGCCACAGCCCGATGAGCTGCAAGATGCGAGGATCGGCGATCCTGTGCGCCAGCATCCGCAACAGCCACTCGTGGTCGACCGAGTCGAAGGAAGCGGCCACAGACTGCCCATCGCCAAGATATTCCGGCTTCGGTAACGATCACGCGCACGCGTCACGCTTTCGAAGGTCGGACGCTGGCCGTCATCAGTACCATCAGGCGGCGCGGCATCCACTTTCTCCTCACGGTTCTGCCGGATGGCAGTCGGTCGTTGATTCCGGCGAGCTGGACCGATTGGAAGGTGGAGCCGCTTGGAGGCACGCCGCCAATCGATGCCGATGACGCTGTCCACGATCTCGGCAGGCTCGGTGATTTGCTCCACTTGCGCAAGCTGGTCGACGCTCTTTGCATCCGGGGTGCCGAGTCGGCGCCGTGCAAGGAGAGCCGCCATGCAATTGAACCTGGACTTGTTCGATCAGCCCGAGGTTCCACCAAGCGCGCCAGTCGCGTGGGACCAAATCGACGAAGCCGCCCGCATCGCGGCAATCGAGCTTCTGGCGCGCCTCATGTCACGCCTGCTTCAGAGCGGCCCGGCGACGGAGGCAAGCGATGAATGAGCACGTCAAGATTACGTCAATTCATCTCTCTCGACAGGCCGTCGTCTATCTGCGCCAATCCAGCGCCGCACAGGTCGAGCACAACCGCGAATCGACCGAGCGGCAATATGCACTTGTCGGCAAAGCGCGCGACCTCGGCTGGCCCGATGACCGCATCATCGTTATCGACGAGGATCTTGGCCTCTCCGGTTCGGGCACGGTGGCGCGTTCGGGCTTTGCCCGCCTCACCGCCGAAGTGGCGCTCGCGCGCGTCGGACTGGTGCTCGGTCTCGAAGTCTCGCGGCTCGCGCGTAATAACGCCGAATGGTACCGCCTGATTGATCTGGCCGGATTCACCGACACGCTGATCGGCGATGCCGACGGCATTTATCATCCGGCCATGTTCAATGACCGTCTCTTGCTGGGGCTCAAAGGCACGATGAGCGAAGCCGAACTGCACGTGCTGCGGGCTCGCCTCAACGGTGGAATCCGCAACAAGGCGGCGCGCGGCGAACTGCGCCGCGGTCTGCCGGTCGGCTTCGTCTGGGGCGAGACTGATGGCGAGGTCCGCTTCCATCCCGATGAGGCTGTCGTTACCGCCATTCGCCATGTTTTTGCGCGCTTTGCCGAGATGGGATCGGCACGTCGCGTTTGGCTCTGGTTTCGGTCCGAGGGGCTCACGTTCCCGCTGCAGCTGCACGCCCGCGCCGAGATCCGCTGGGTCGAGGCCAGTTACACCGCCATCCACCAGGTCTTGACCAATCCCGTCTATGCCGGCGCCTATGTCTATGGCAAAACGCGCCATGAGACGATTCTCGATGGCACTGGCGCGCGCAAGCAGCGGATTCGATTCTTGCCGCGTTCCCAATGGCAGGTTCTCATCCCCGAGCATCATCCAGGCTTCATCGATTGGCAGACCTATGAAGCAAATCAGCAACGTCTCGCCGCGAACACGCGACCTCAGCCGCACAAGGGCGGCGGTGCCGTGAGAGAGGGTGGCGCCCTCCTGCAAGGTCTTGCCAGTTGCGGCCATTGCGGCCGCCGCCTGCACACCCACTATCGCGGACGCAATGCTTCGCCAGGCTATCACTGTGCTGGCAAAGTGCTGGTCGAGAACCGAGGCGTCTACTGCCTCAATATCGGCGGCGTTCAAATCGACCACGCCATCACCCAAGCGTTCATCGCCGCCTTAGAACCCGCAAAGCTGACCGCGACACTCACCGCCGCGGAACGGCTTGAGGCGGATCGCGAGGCGGGGCTCAAGCAATGGCGACTTGCCGCGGAACGCGCCAGCTACGAAGCCCGGCGTGCAGAACGGCGCTATCGCGCCGTCGATCCCGATAACCGTCTCGTCGCGCGCGGTTCTCGAGCGAGAGTGGGAAGCGTGCCTGAAGGCGCTGGAGGCCGCCAAGGCCGATCTTGCGCGTCGTGAGGCTGCTCGCCCCCATACGATCAGCCAACAGGAGCGTGACCGCCTGCTCGCGCTCGGACCTGATCTCGTCTCCGTCTGGAACGCAAGCACGACGACGCCGCGCGACCGGAAAGAGTTGCTGCGGACGCTCCTCGACGAGGTCATCGTCAAAGTCGATCGCGAGGCCTTTGCCGCCCATTTGACGCTGCGCTGGAAGGGCGGCGCGCTGACCGAGATTGATCTCGGCCTGCCCCGATCGCGGCCAGCGACGATCCGCACCGACGAGGATACAGTTGCGCTCCTGCGACGACTGGCAGTGCATTATCCCGATGCCGTGATCGCCGGCATCCTCAACCGGCAGAGCCGCACAACGGCCTACGGCCACCGCTCGACCGCAACCGCGTCGGTAATTTACGCCGGCACTGGAAGATCCCAGGCTTCCAAGATAAACCGCAAGCCGCCGGCCCGATCTTTTGACCATCAAGCAAGCCGCCGCCGCGCTTGGTGTCGCTCCCTCGACGATCCATCGTTTGCTCAACGACGGCATTATCGCCGGCGAGCAGCTCACGCCAGGCGCTCCCTGGCGCATTCGCCTGACCGATGAACTCAAGGCCCGCTTCAACAGTGAAACGTCCGACGACTTTCTGCCGATGCGCGAGGCTATGCGGGCGCTCGGGGTCTCGCGCCAAACCGTCTTGCAGCGAGTCAAGCGCGGCGAACTCGAAGCCGTGCACGTTGTGCGCGGGAAGCAAAAAGGACTCCGCATCAAGGTCTTAGCCCCGCAAGCCGGCCTTTTCGACCAAACCGCATGAACCAGGGGGTATTATGAAGCCACGTCCAAGAAGCTGCGTATGTCGGCATCGAGCACCCAGTTCACGTGCTGGCTCATGATCGCCGTATGCAGAGCGTCAAGCACCATGTGAGGATTCCGCCCCGGCCGGAAGCCATAGGAGAACCCGAGGAAGTCGGCCTCGTAGACGGCGCTCAGCACCTCGGCCACCGCGCTTTGGACAATCTTGTCCTCTAGCGCCGGCACGCCGAGAGGCCGCTTACCGCCATCGGCTTTGGGGATGTAGACGCGCCGCACCGGCTGTGGCCGGTAACGACCGGAGTGGACCCGTCCGCAGAGGTCGCGGAGGTTATCCGTCAGCCTCTCTTCGTACTTCGCCACCGTCACCTCATCGACCCCCGCGCTGGCCTGCCGCTTTTGTCGTCGAAACGCCCGAAGAAGAGCGTCGTCATCGACATGGTGCAGCAGGGCCGTGAACCGGGTTTGGACAGCTTGCTTGGCTGCCGCGCTCACCCGCTTGAGGTTCGGCGGCAAGGTAACCCGGCTCTGTGTCCGGACCTTGGCCTCCTCGCGCAGGCTCCCCTCGGGCTGGTCCCTTCCCTCCATGCGTCTCGTTACCTTCGACGACTTCACAGGTAGTATGGACCAGTCCGACTCCCGACCTCAGCTCGGACAACGGCTCTGGCAGTGCCTTGCCGCTGTCCCCCGCTGGAGATCAATCCAGCGGACCCGGTCGGGCCTCTCATGTTCCGATGATTGCCTTCCGTGCGTGATGCGGCCATCGACCCCGACGGAGCGGCATCGTCTCGCGTATCGACGATGCTCATGCAGCCTTCGTGCTTAGGGAACACACTCGGCCTCCGCGAACATCCACCTTTCGAGGCTCATTCCCGCACCCCGCACGACTCCTGTCTACACTTCGGACTCCAGCGTTGCCGCGACGCCCGCAAGACTCGGTCCCGGCTTGCCTGCTACGGCTTTGGCCGGATGGGACTTGCACCCACAAGCAATCATCAGCTTGGCATGACGTACTCCCTGAGCGTGGTGTAACTGGCGGTGGGATACCGCGTTCGCCGGCAAGAGCCGGACTAGTCAGCTGGCGATAGCCGGGAGGCTGACGGTTGGATCATTACTCAACGGCGCGATGGTTTCCAGCGTCATGTAGCGGGCCCGCTGAACCGCCCACTCGTCGTTCTGCTCGAGAAGGATCGCGCCGACCAGGCGAACGATGGCGTCTTCATTTGGGAAGATGCCAACCACCTCGGTCCGCCGCTTGATCTCGCCGTTGAGGCGCTCGATCGGATTGGTAACCGGTATGAGATGTCTCGGTGCCAACGTTCCCGCTGCGGTGTTCTACATCGTGGCGTATGGTGCGACCATCGGGACAGAGGCACCGGGAGCACGAAGTGCGGGCAGGCCGATGTTATTCGATGAGCCGAGAGCTCGAGTTAGTAGCTGGCCGCCTCTGCGACTCGCCCGGTTGCGCTGGGAGCGCGAATCCGTAGTTGTCGTGTCGCCCGCAGCTCCCGTCATTATGTCTGGCAGGAGGTGCGAATGCGACGGGTGATTGGCATCGACGTCCACCGAACTTTCGGCGAGGTGGTGTTTTGGGAGGACGGCAGGCTCCGACATGCGGGCCGCATCGATATGACGCGGACTGCGCTGGAGGGATTTGGCAAGACCCTGCTGGCCAGTGATGAGGTGGTGCTCGAAGCGACTGCCAACAGCATGGCGGTGTCGCGGGTTCTGGCGCCGTTCGTGGCACGGGTGATTATCGCCAATCCGCTGCAGGTGAAGGCGATCGCCCAGGCTCACGTTAAGACCGACAAGATCGATGCCGGCACGCTCGCCAGTCTGCAGGCGGCCGGGTACCTGCCGCAGATCTGGACGCCTGACGCGGAGACCGAACGCAAGCGTCGGCTGGTGGCGCGGCGCTACCAGGTCGTGCGGCATCGCACGCGGCTCAAGAACGAGGTGCATTCGATCCTGCACGCGCACCTAATCCCGAAGTGCCCGCATGCCGATCTTTTCAACGCCCGCGGCCGGGCGTGGTTGGCCGCCCAACAGCTGCCGCACGATGAGCGCGCGGCCATCGATCGGCATGTCCGTGAGCTTGACCGGCTGGCGGAAGACCTGGCTCTGCTCGACCGTGAGATCGCTCAGGACGCCATCGACGACCTCGCGGTCAACAGATTGATGACGATCACCGGCGTCAATCTGGCGGTCGCCGCCGGCATCGTGGCGGCGATCGGCGACATCAGCCGGTTCGACAGCCCGCAGAAGCTGGTGAGCTATTTCGGGCTGAACCCGCGGGTGCGGCAGTCGGGACTGGGAGCCGCCCATCACGGTCGCATCAGCAAGATCGGCCGCAGTCACGCGCGCGCCATGCTGGTCGAGGCCGCCTGGGCCGCGGCCAAGGCGCCCGGTCCACTGCATGCTTTTTTCGTGCGGATTCGCGCCCGGCGTGGCCATCAGGTCGCCGCGGTGGCCGTGGCTCGCAAGCTCACGGTGCTCTGCTGGCATTTGTTGACGAAGGGCGAAGATTAGCTGTGGGCGCGTCCGGCGCTGGTCGCCAACAAGACCCGCGCAATGCAACTTCAAGCTGGACATCCGCAACAGAAGGGCAGCCGGCTGCGGACCAGCCTATGCCTACAACATCAAGGCGCTGCGCGACCGTGAGATGTTGATTGCCGCCCAGGCGGAGCGAAACTACGAACAATTGGTGTCGCAATGGAAACCGCGGCGGCCAAAACCTGGCGCGCGGGCGCCTCAGCTCGGCAGGACAAAATAGGCAGTCCGGTGACGCTTTCAGCCGACGCGTCACGCTTCGCCACGAGGTCGCCCGCGCCGGACAACCATAACCGCCGCTGACGGCAGTGCCAGCCAGGAATGCAGTCCCGTTCCACGCCAGCATGCCGCCGTGCTCGGGCCGGTCAAGGCCAAGCCGTGCGGTGGCCGCAAACGCGGCCAGCCTTGACCGACCCTGCGCGCGGCGGCTGCGAGATCGGTGACCGGGACGGAAGAATGGCCCGCGCCGCGGCCGAACAAAAGAATGGACGCGATTTCCGCATAGTCATCGGGGCGATCATTTAAAAATCGCTTGTCCATCTCATCCGTCGAATGCAGCTTGGCACGGTGCTGAGGCGGGAAGCTCATATAGGCGAGCACGTCTGGCTCGGCCTCATCCATGAAGGCGGCGAGCTTTGGCAGTTTGGGACGGAGCTGGTCGGCGACCTTGCGCCACTGAGCCCTGGCCGCTTCGGCATCGTCCTGGGCAAAGGCGGTGGCGATGAAGGCGGAGACGACGCGTCTTCCGCTCTTGCCGGCATGGGCCAGGACGTTGCGCATGAAGTGGACGCGGGCGTCGTTGAACAAGTGGTTCACCGAATCCGCTCGATGCAGCGACCGGCCCATTCATGCCTTCACATCAACCCGGCACTCCGCGCGATGCCGACGGAGACGCGTCGAGGGAGGCGATCAAGCACAAAAGAAGCGCAACAAGAGCGGCTGCCAGCCGCTTGAGGTTGATGGCGGCGGCCGTCAGATAGGCCTGGATCTTCATGTTCGGTAGACCACGCCGTATGGCGCGCGCCAGCCCATGCCAGGTCTTGGCTTCGCCATGGAAGCCCTCTGAACGCCAGCGATGACGCTGATAGAGCCGTCGATCCTGCCAGCTCCATCGTTCGCGACGGCGCCGGGCGCGGAGCAGTGCCGGATAATCGTTCCCTACAACAACTGCCTTATTAACTCGCCCCTTCGATAGGCAATCACCCTTGAGCGGACACCGGGCACAATCCTTTGCCTTTGAGTAAAAGAAACGGCCGTGCTTGATGGGTCGCGCGGGCCGCAAGACACGTCCTCGCGGGCACTTCAGGATGTCGTGCTTGGCGTCGTACCGGAAGCGCCTGAGCGGTACGCGACTCTTGATCGGTTCAGCTTTAGCTGGGATCAGGGCATCGATGCCGCGCCGTTCGAGAGCACCGTATACTTTAGCGTAGGCATAGCCGGCATCGGCGGTGACCGTTTTGATGTCAATGCCTGTAATCGCTTCAACCTCGTCGACTTGCGGCTCGATCATCTCGCCTTCGTTCGTTTGTCCAGTTGTGACCGCGACGTCCAAAATGACTCCGACCTTGTCATCGACGGCCGTGTGCTGCTTGTAAGAGGGCTCCAGCCGCCGGTTGCGGGCATTCGTGGCCATCGTCGCATCGGGGTCGGTCGTGCAGACCTTCTTGTACTTGCCACTCTGTCGGCCCGTTTTCTCAGCCTCGCTTTCATCCTCGTTTTGATTTTCGCTCAGGACATCCACCACATGCTGCTCGGTGAGGCTGTCCCAACTCACATTGGCGCGGATCAGCGACGCATCGATGTGGACCACCTCCGCAGTGGCGATCTTGGCCTTCAGGCAGGCCTCGACCGTGCGCTTGAAGATCCTACGGAACCGCTCTTCGCCCCAGCGCTGGCGAATGCGCGTCAGGCTTGAATGGTGCGGTAGTTGCTCATGCAGGCCATAACCGACAAACCAGCGGATCGCGATGTTGACCTGAGCTTCACGCATCAGCTTGCGATCGTGCACGATGCCGCTGAGCAGACCGGCGAGCATCAGCCGTACCGCCGCTTCGGGATCGATGCCGGGCCGGCCGTCATTCGCGCAGTAACAGTCGGTGACCTCTTGCCTTAGCCAAGTCAGGTCGAGCACACGATCGACCCGCGCCAGCACGTGCTCGTCTGGGACGAGTTGTTTGAGCGAGCCGGTGATGAAGAGCTCAAGCTGATCCCGCTCCTTGCGCCCCAGCATCTCGTTTGCTCCGCCGATCGCGAATCGCCGACAAGAATGGAATCAGTCAATTCGGACTTTTTCAACGATCCCACGCGGCAGCGCTGCCAGGCGGTGTTGAGCACCTTGCTGACGGCGGCCTTGATGCCCTCATGCGCATCGGAGATCACGAGCTTGACGCCACGAAGCCCGCGCCGAGCGAGCTTGAGCAAGAACGCGGTCCAGAACGTCTCGGCCTCCGAGGGACCGATGTCCATGCCGAGAACTTCACGCCGGCCGTAGTCGTCCGTGAAGAGTGGCTAAGCGATTGAGCTAGAATCGCATTTGTCGTTGTGGACTGTTTTGCGTTTGCAGGGGTTTGATGCTTCGGGCGTCGGAACCTTGCAATTTCATTTTCAGGATTCGGTCGAATCGCCAACCATGATTCCGTCATCGCATCGGAGGTGGCGATGCGACCGAAGAAGCACAGGACGACGGGATCGGGCGATCTGTTCCGGGCCAGGCTGGACCAAATCATCAATATGAAGCACGAGCTGGTTCAGCTCGCCGGCAAGGTCGATTGGGACTGGATCGACGGCGAGATCGCGCC